>NZ_JQMX01000001.1:3017222-3620667 GCF_000744945.1 Carnobacterium maltaromaticum DSM 20342 | reverse complement strand
CTCTATCACAACACCATCAACGGCATTTTATCCCACTGGTTTTACAATTAATATGTCACCAAAACTTCTACTTCTTCGATAGGAATAATTTTTTCAATTCCATTTTTTATAATTAAGGCTGTTTTTGGGGCTAATCCCATAAGCTTTTTAATTGCTTCAGATGTTTTTCCTTTAGAAAGTAATTCTAAATATTTTCCAAGTGTTATTAGTGTTAAAATCACTGCTGCAGCCTCAAAATAAAGTTCATTTGTATAACTATAATCTCCTTTAGCAATCATAATAGTTGCAAATATACCGTATAAGAATGCAGCACTAGTCCCTAACGCAATTAGTGAATCCATATTCGGGTGAAGCCGAACTAAAGGTTTTAAAGCCAATTCGGTAATAACTATTACCAAGTACTATCACAGGAATAGTGAATATCAACTGAGTCATAGCAAAAATTTGCGGGTTTTTTCATAGGATCGAGAATTTCCGGTAAGGGAAATCCAAACATATGGCCACAGCCAAATAAAGAACAGGTAAAGTGAAAATTGCTGACCATACAAATTTTTTCCAAACTAATTTGATTTCTTTTTCTTTCATTTCACTTGTATCGTTAACTTTTTCTTCACTATTTATTTTTTTTGCACTGTAACCTGCATTTTTTACAGTTGCTATAATTATTTCATTTGATAACAAACTAGAATTATAGTCAACACTCATTTTTTCTGTTGCTAAATTTACAGAAACAGATACAATTCCATCTAATTTGTTTATATATTTTTCGATTGTTTGTGCGCATGAAGCACAAGTCATTCCCGTTATAGAATAAGAAGCCTTTATTTTTGATGTGGAGATTGTATAGCCTGCATTATCTACAGATTTTTTAATATCAGTAAAAGATACTTGGTTTTCATCAAATGAGATAGTTAACTTTTCTGTAGTCAAATTTACACTAGAAAACTCCACACCTTTTAATTTTTTTGTAGCTTTTTCAATTGTTTGTGCACACGAGGCACATGTCATTCCTTCAATTAAAAATACCTCTTTTTTCACAACATTCACCTCTATTTCTAATGATTTCTACATTCGCATTCTTCAGGAACACATTCACATGCTATCTTTGATTGGATTTTTTTTTCCAATTATTTTTTAATCAAAACAATATCATCACTGCTCAATTCGTATTCTGTAATAGCATTAGCAAGTGCTGTTCCAATTGATTTGTTGCATATAGTAGATAACAGTTTATTAACCTGAAATTTAATACATTCTTCTTCACTAATCGTTGCAGCATAAATAAATCTTTTTCCATCAGTTTTAGTTGATAAAATTCCTTTACGAACTAATCTGCCAATTAATGTTTTTGTCGTGGCTGGTTTCCAATTCATTTTATTGGTTAGAATCAAACTAACTTGTTTACTAGAGACCGTTCTTAAACTCCAGACAACGCGCATTACTTCCCATTCTGCTACAGTAATTTGAAGATCACAGTGATTTTCCATCCCTACCTCCCCTTTCATCTACAAGTGTAAACGAATTTACACTTGTAGTGTACACTTGTGCACTTTTCATGTCAAGTATCTATTTTTATATTGTTGAGATATCTTGATTCCTAAATTCATAAATGAACCTGTACTCTGCATATCTTTAATTATTTGAGCACTTAAAGTGGTTTCTGGATAATAAAATCGTTCTTGCATTTTCTTGAGGGTCCGTATATAGGTATTCGGTAACTTCAATTTTAGAACCATTTGTTCCATTTCCTGTAAAATAGAGACCCCTTTATAAAAATAGGTGGATTTTGAAAAAGGATCTTCAAGCGCAGTTACTTCATTCATTCCATGTCCTTCTAATATTTCAGCTTGACTGGCTGTCTCTTTTTTGTGAACTAAATATATTAAAAATAAATAAAGGAACTCCATATCATCTAAGTCAATTCCACAGGAACTGTATGGGTTGATGTCAATCATACGAATTTCAATATATTCAATTCCATCTTCTCTTAAGCTAGCCAACGTTTTTCCATTTTTCAAACGAATTGGTGAATAAAATTCTCTCTCATCATAAAGGTACTTTTTTTCAATAAACTCTTCCAATGTGGTTACGTAGCTATCTAATGAGTCAAAAGATACCTTTTGACTCGTTAGATTTCTATAACCGTAACTACTATTTCTTATACTCCTAACAGGAGTATAAGAAGGAAATATTTTTTTTTCGCCCACAGGTGAAGCACCAAACAAATAAGTAATTAACCATTTATCTTGTAGAAAATTTTTAGCTAACTTTAAATAGAACATGTTTTTAAATTCTTTAAATGAACACTTTTCTTGTCTTTCATCATATAAAATACGCAATAAACTATCATCAAAACAAAATTATAATGAATACCACATATTAACTGTTTTGACTTCCCATATTTTTTTGCTAAATATTCTCTGTAAAGGATTTTATCTGAATCACTATAGGTAGCAATAGGAACCATCACCTCTTCTTTGTTTAAGGTAGGCATACTAAATGGCCATAAATATTCGTCTTCTGGCAAATTTTGATGAATATAACGTGTCATTTCAAGCATTAAGGCATATGTTTTTTTTAAGCTATTTTGTACAGGTATTACTAATTCAAGTTGCGCTTCACTAAAGTCTTTTTCTATTCCTTTTATATTCAATTTAGAGGGGTGCAATGAAAGTGAAAGTTCCCCATCTTTTTTTACTCTTAATGTTTCTCTTTCAATTCCGAATGTCCCTTCAGTGAACTTAGACATTAATAACGGGCTGATTTTTTTCATAATTTCTCCTTAAATTCTTTTTTAATAACAAATAAGTTAGAATAAGTTGCACTTCGAATAAAATAAACACGAAAATAAAGCAGGCAAGAAAAAATGATTGTGGCAGTACATTTATAATAGGATCAATTGACGGATTAAAAATCCACGCTTCATTATTAAAAAAAACTTCGTGAAAAAGTATGAATATCCTATCAAAATTTACTAATAATAAAATTAAAACGATTAATGGACCATACATTGTGTAGCTCATCAATTTAATCAATGCTGAAAGTTCGTTTTTCTTTTTTAAATACCGAATCAAAAAAAAACCAAAAATCAGTGAAAAAGCAAGGATACTATAATTAAGCATAAATAATTTTTTAACTTCACTAAAATGAAATAATCCTTGCGCTGAACTTTCAAAATTAGGCATATTTAATCTTTGTATCCAAGGATTATTTAAATAGTTAAGTAATATAGTATAATTTTTCATGATTACTTCCCTAGATAATTCACTAGTAGACAAATCTGTTAAACTCCATTTGAAAAGTGGTGTAAAATTTATCGCTACTGCAATTGAAAAACTTAAATTACCCAATAATATAACAAGCAAAGCCAAATATGTCCTTAATTTTTTCATAGTATCATCCTCTCTTATTAAAACTTATTTTACTAGTATCTTATGGAGATTCTATGAATTTGTTTTTTTTTTTGAATCTACACACAAAATCCATATTTCTTTGATAAATTATTTAAAAGAAGCACTTTCATATTTTCACTACACTGTAAAAGAGAAAAATAGTTTTTATCTGTTAAATTATTTTTAGTTTTTACAAAACTCGGAAGTGTGTCAATTTAATTTTAAGGAGGCTAATTAAGTGGAACCACTTAATCGTATTTTTATTTCCATAGGACCAATTACAATTTATTGGTATGCAATTTTCATGATTTCTGGGGCTTTTTTAGGATATTTACTAGTTGCAAAACAAGCTGAAAAAGAAGACATTAACGATGATACTATTCTTGATTTATTGCTGATTGCTTTTCCAATAGCTATCCTGAGTGCTCGAACCTATTATGTTCTATTTGAATGGTCAGATTATTCAACTAATTTTTGGGATGTTTTCAAAATCTGGGAAGGTGGCTTAGCAATTCATGGAGGGTTAATTGGCGCTATAATAACAGGGTACTTTTTTTCAAAAAAAGAAATATTCCTTTTTTTAAACTTGCAGATTTAGTAGCACCTGGAATACTAGTCGGTCAAATAGTTGGCCGTTGGGGAAATTTTATGAATCAAGAAGCTTTTGGTGGTATCGTACCAAGAACATTTTTGGAAAGTTTAAATCTTCCTAATTTCATAATCAATCAAATGTACATTGACGGTGCATATCATCATCCCACATTTTTATATGAATCGCTTTGGAATAGTTTGATCTTAATAATTTTGTTGCTTGTTAGAAATAAAAAACATTTCCAAGGTCAACTCTTTTTCATGTATCTAATGGGCTATTCTATTGGCAGATTTTTTATCGAAGGATTACGTATAGATAGCTTAATGCTTACTTCAACTATTCGAATGGCTCAATTCATTTCTGTGATCTTAATCATTTTATCTACCGTAGCAATGATTGGACTTGCAAGAAAAGAAAAAAAAAGCACCTTATTGGAGTAGGGAAATTTACTATTTAAACAGAATATAAAAACAGATAAAGCAATTAAATGGCTTTATTGAAATACAAACTTTTAAGGAGGAATTTATATGAATTTAATTGTCTCTATTTTACCGTTTTTACTACTATTAATTTGTCCAATTATGATGTTTTTTATGCATGGGAAACATGGTCACAGTTCATCCCATGACCACTCTAATCATAACGGGATTTCAAAATCTGATTTTGAAGCATTAAAAGAGCAAAATGAAAAAATGAATTCTGAGTTAACTTTATTAAAACAAAAAATTAAATGAAATTAAGAACGGAGGATTTTTATGCAATGGCTTTTACTGTTAGTGTGTCCAATTATGATGATTTTTATGATGTCTGGAATGACACATGGAGGAAAAAATAAAGATAATGTTTCTAAAGATGAATTTGATCAGCTTAAACAGCATAATGAAAAATTAAGCGAAGAATTACAAAAAATTAAATCTAAATTAAATTAATTGTTTCTAGGAGGTTCATTTTGAAAAAAATTTTAAAAACTATTATCATTGGTTCTGTTTCTTTATCCTCTTTATTTTACAGTCAAGTTTCATTTGCAGTAAATTATGAGGAAGAAATTAGCAAAAGCACAACAGAAATTAATTCTATAAAAAATGAAATTGAAAATGAGAAAGTTGCCTTGGGGCAATTACTTACTGAAATCGAAAAAAAAGAAGACAAAAGTAACCAACTATTAGAGGAAATAAAACTTATTCAAATTGAAATGAATACTTTAAAAATAAGCAACGATGAGTTACAAGATAAAATTACTCAAAGAACTGAAAAATTAAATTCCCAACTCCAAACGATTCAAATTGAAGGTAATGCTTCGACTTATACAAATTTCATTTTGAATTCAGAATCATTTACTGACTTTATTGGACGAATAGAAGTATCTTCAAAACTAATTTCTGCGAATAAAGAAATTGTACTGCAACAAAAAAAAGATAAAGAAAAATCGAATTACAAGAAAATAAACAAGCGCGAATCAAAAAAATCAAAAAAATTAATTTCTGAATTGCAAGAAGTACAAGTTAAATTAGAAAATCAAAAAAATTTAAAAGAAGCTAAGATAGTCACTTTAGCACAACAACAAGCTACCGCAGAAGATGAAAAAATTATTCTTATTTCTAATCAGGAAAATGAAAAAATTCAACTAGAAGCTAACACTAATAAACCTGTAATAGCTAAGACTAGTGTTGATTTGACGAATATGGCTTCTGCTAGTGAGACTCCGGAACCTCCAGCACCTTCACTAACTGTTGGAAGCTCGGGTTATATCTATCCACTACAGGCACCTATTTCTTCACCTTTTGGTGCTAGAGAAGGCTTAGATGCAAATGGATTTCATAAAGGTGTGGATTTTAGTGCTCCTGAAGGAACGCCTATTGCTGCATCTATGGCTGGTGAGGTTGTTGTTGCTCAGAATGATGGTATGCCTGTTTCTGGTTATGGAATTGCAACTATTATTAAGCACAGCAATGGCATGTATTCTCTGTATGGTCACCAATCTGAACTACTTGTTTCTGTTGGAGATAGTGTTCAACAAGGACAAATCATTGGAAAAGTCGGGAACACCGGAATTTCTTTTGGGGCTCATTTACATTTTGAAATTCGAACCTCTTTATATGGTGGAATGGGAAATGTGCTTGATCCTATGAATTTCTTAAATTAAAATACAGCTATGTTCGATTGTTCATGGTTCCTATAAATGATTAGGATAAAAGATAAATTTCTTGACAAAAATCGTTTACAGTTGTAGACTTTGTTTATCAAATGCAACTATAACAATACTGGAGGCAATTAATATGGGGGATAAAACAAATCACAGCCACATGAATCATAGCGAGATGAAACATGGAACAGGAACTATGGATCATTCAATGCACATGGGGAATTTAAAACAAAAATTTTTTGTTTCTTTATTTTTAGCTATTCCAATTATCTTATTTTCACCAATGATGGGGGGGAAACTTCCTTTTCAAATTAAGTTCAATGGTTCTGAATGGGTCGTTCTTATTTTAGCCTCTATTCTTTACTTCTATGGGGGAATGCCTTTTTTAAAAGGGGCTAAAATGGAGCTTGAAGCTAAAAGCCCAGCAATGATGACCTTAATTTCATTAGGTATTTCAGTGGCTTACATTTATAGCGTGTATGCTTTTATTGCAAATAATATTTTAACAAATAAAGTTCATGTAATGGATTTTTTTTGGGAACTAGCAACGTTGATTCTTATCATGTTACTTGGGCATTGGATTGAAATGAATGCTATAAGCAACGCTGGAAATGCATTACAAAAAATGGCAGAATTATTACCAGGGACAGCAAGCGTGCTTGATGCCACTGGAAATACAAAAGAAGTTGCTTTACAAGATGTCAATGTTGGAGATAAAGTGATGGTAAAAGCTGGTGAGAAAATCCCAACTGACGGAGTACTCATTTCTGGAAAAACAACCGTCAATGAATCAATGGTAACTGGTGAAGCAAAAGACGTTACCAAAAATATAAATGACAAAGTTATTGGTGGTTCAGTGAATGGTTCTGGAACAATTACTATAAAAGTTACCGGAACAGGTGAATCAGGATATTTATCTCAAGTAATGGCTTTAGTAAGTAGTGCGCAACAAGAAAAATCAAGTGTCGAATCGCTATCTGATAAGGTAGCCAAACTCCTATTTTACGTTGCTTTAATTGTTGGGATTTTATCTTTTACAACCTGGATACTCCTAACTGGTGATGTGAATATTGCTTTAGAGCGAATGGTTACTGTCCTGATTATTGCATGTCCACATGCACTTGGACTGGCTATTCCATTAGTAACAGCACGTTCCACCTCGCTTGGAGCTCAAAATGGATTACTAATTAAGAATAGACAAGCCTTAGAAGTAGCTAAAAAGGTTGATGTTATTATGATGGACAAAACAGGCACTCTTACTGAAGGTAACTTTTCAGTATCTACTTATAAATCATTTTCAGATGACTATACGGATACTGAAATTCTTGAATATATGGGTTCTTTAGAAAAAAACTCGAGTCATCCACTTTCAATTGGTGTTTTGAAAAAACTTAAAGAACTAAACTTAAATACACCCCTGGCTACCGACATTACAACAATTGCAGGTACAGGAATTGAAGGAACAATTTTAACTAAAGATGTCAAAATTGTAAGTGTTGCTTATTTAAATAGACATGCCCTAGATTATGATAAAAAACTCTTTTCCGACCTTTCGAGTAAAGGAAACTCTGTTAGTTTTCTTTTAGTTGAAAATAAGAATGTTGGGATAGTTGCGCAGGGTGATCAAATTAAACCAGAAGCTAAATCTATGATTGAAGCATTAAAAAAACAAGGTATTAAACCAGTGATGTTAACTGGAGATAATAGACAAGCGGCAGCTGTGGTTGCTAATCATTTAGGCATCGAGGATGTCCATGCGGAACTCCTTCCGGAAGACAAAGAAAAAATCGTCAGAGAATATAAAAATAAAGGTCTAATCGTCATGATGGTCGGGGATGGTGTTAATGATGCTCCTAGTTTAGTAAGAGCAGATATTGGCGTAGCTATTGGTGCTGGAACAGATGTAGCTATTGATTCTGCAGATGTGATTCTTGTAAAAAGTAACCCATCTGACATTCTCCATTTTTTAACCCTTGCAAAAAATACTTCAAGAAAAATGATACAAAACTTATGGTGGGGATCAGGTTATAACATTGTTGCAATACCTTTAGCTGCCGGGGTACTTTCCTTCGCAGGTATCATTCTTAGTCCTGCAATTGGCGCTATATTCATGTCGTTTAGTACAGTCATTGTAGCAATAAATGCTATGTTATTAAAGATAAAATAGTATATAATAATAAAGTCTGTTTAAGTAGAATTTTATATTGAAAGGAATGATTATGAACGAAAAATTTATAAAAACTTATAAGCTTAGGCAGTCTGGCAACAGTTCAATTTCAACAATACCTTTAAAAGTAAAGCAATTAATTAATGTTGAAAATGGAGATGAAATTGAATTTATAATAGTAGGTAAGCAAGTTCTCCTACAAAAAGCCAGATCAGTCATTGACAAATATAATGATACGTCCATTCAAAATGTAGCTAATCAATATAATTCTAAAAGTGAGAAATAAATAATTATAAACTTAAAAGTAAACCCAAAAAAACAGGTAATATATTTAACTTTTTCAAAGGACAGTATCAACTGCTAACTCTTCACACTGTTACTTGAAAAATTGCTATATTATTCTTAGTTTAATTGCAAAAATAGTAGTGAGATAGACAGTTTTAGATGTTGCGTAGCTAACGATAATATCATTTGTTTTAGATGCATTGCTTTATGAGCATAAATTTAAGGAGCTAGAAAATCATTGTACTCCTAGGGGTCAATGGAACATCTTTACGAAAAGTTGCGGTATAAAAACGAAAGCTAGGTTGGATTAACAACTTAGCTTTCGTTTTTTATATCTTCTATTTTTTTCAATTTCATTTTATTTATTTCTCGATAAAGCGTTCCTTGAGAAATAGTGGTAGATTCAAGAATTTCTTTAATCGAATAATCTCCACTGTCATACATTCTCATTGCTAAATTCAATTTTTCTTGAGGAATTTTTGGTCTTCCAATATTTACGCCACGTCTCCTGCTTGCAGTTATTCCTTCTTTTACACGCTCGGCTAATAAATTCCTCTCTAATTCAGCAATCACACTCATCATCTGGAGCATTGCTTTTCCGGTAGGCGTAGAAGTATCCATATTTTCTTTCAACGAAATGAATTCTACCTTTTCTTTTTCTAAGTGCTGAAGAAGAGTCAATATATCCAAAGTATTTCTACCAAGTCGAGAAATACTTTCTACAACTACTGTATCATTTGTCCGGATTATTTTTAACAGTTCTTCAATTCCTGGCCGTGACTTTTTTGTTCCAGTATATTTTTCTTTAATAATTTTTTCAACTCCATATTTTTTTAACTGATCTAATTGTCGATCTAGATGTTGCTCATCTTTTGACACTCTTGCGTATCCTATTATCATATAATTCCTCCTGATGCTCTTTTACTTTATTATCGGTAAATAACTATATTTTTGCAAGTGTTTCTTGTAAACTTATTTATAACTAGTTTTTGTAACTTAGAAAAGCTAGTTATTCAGTATCGAGTTTCAAAAAATATGAGGTTACAAAAACATTGGTTTTTGGTAAACACTCAGGGGGATTAAAATGGTAGAAATTGAACAATTGAAGGGACACCACAAAGAAGGATTTGGGAAATTTATAAATGAGCCATCTAAAGAACAACTTAATCTCTACTTTTATTTAAATGATTCTGATAAAGAGGTTATTGCAAAAATGAAAAAATCGTCCACAAAATTAGGATTCGCAGTTCAACTAGGAACCGTCAGGTTCCTCGGATGCTTTACATCTGATTTTGAAACACTTCCAATAGTGGTCATTCAGCATTTAGCTGCGCAACTAAATATTGACTACAAGGAATTTTATGGGTACACACGTAAACAAACAATTTGGCAACATATGAAACTTATACAAGACTACTATAACTATGTACTATTTACTGATAATGCAGTAGAAAAATATTTATCTGATTGGTTACTTGATCGGTCATGGTATACAACTGAGACGGATAATATGCTTTTTGATATGCTATTAAAAAAATGTTTGGATGAAAAAATTATTTTACCAGGTTTTTCTACTTTTGAACGCTTTGTATCTAAAATTATTGATTCTTCTGAAAAACAACTCTATAAATTACTTTCTGAGATTCCTGCTACATCAGAGGTAGAACGTTTGTTAGAATTATTTGATTTTGTTGGTGAGCCTATACGTGGTGCAACGCTTAAAATGGATATTTTACGAAGCCCTTTGATTGACGAAAGTCAAAAGGAGCTTATTCGTGGGTTTAATAGACTGATTATGTTCCAATCTTTTCATACAGAAAACTGGGACTTTTCTGTAATTCCTGAAGGGAAATTAAAAAAACTTGCCAGCTATGCTTTCAAAGCAAAAGCTCAAGCTATACAAAGAATGCCACTAAATCGCCAAATAGCTCATTTAGTGGCATTTGTTTATGAACATCAGAAAAAAGCAATGGACGAACAACTTTTAGCACTATCAAAATATGTAGATGCTATTTTTAGACGTGCAAAAAATAAAGAAATAAAAGATCGAATGAGAACAATAAAAGATTTAGATCGAGCTGCTCTTACGTTATCAAAAATTGTAGAACTTTTATTTGACGAATCCATTACTAACCAAGAAATTCGAAAAGTTATTTCAGATAAATTTCAAAAAGAAGAAATGGATGCAGCCATTTTTCAAGTTAAGGATATTGTTCGTAACGAGCAAGAACCCATTGCAATTAATGAACTTCGCAAAGCATTCAGGAAAATTAAAAAGTTCATCCCCTCTATTCTTTTATCCATTAACTTTGAAGGTAACAATTACGGGGCAGATAGCTTAGTCGTTTGGGAAAAGATAAAAGAAGTTTTTCCAAAACCAATAACACTAGACCATTTTTATGATATTGAACCCTGTTTATCTAAAAAATGGCAATATTATATACATGAAAATCCCACTTCAGTAAATCAGTGCGTGTTAATTGCTGGGCTAGAACTTCTCTTTCAAGGATTAAAAAAGCATGACATATTTGTTACTAATAGTGAAAAATATGCAGACCCAATGAGCTATTTATTGGATGATTCTACGTGGATAGAGCAACGGGAAGTTTTGATTACTCAACTTGACTTACCTTCTTCAGGCACCTTAGCTGTACAAAAATTAAGCGAAGATTTGTCTCTATCTTTTATAGAAACACAATCAAATTGGGATGCATCTAATATGGCAAGGCTTGAAGAAATAAATGGTGAAGTAAAAGTAGTTGTTTCAAATTTGAAAAAGGGAAATGAGCAGCCTAATGAAAAAGAGTTTAAATCACGTGTGCGCCAACTCATGCCTAGCATTGATTTATCCGATTTATTATTGGAAGTAAACCAACGAGTTGGGTTAACTCAATCCTTTAAACATTTAAATGAGAAAGAATCCAGAATGAAACAGTTAGATATTAGTATTTTAGCAGTATTGTTAGCGGAATCATGTAATATTGGATTTTCTCCAGTTTCCAAAAATAATATTGATAGTTTGAAGTATGATAGGCTCACCTATGTAGCTCATCAATACTTACGTATTGATACCTTAACTGCAGCTAATCAAAAAATTATTCATTCACATAAGAAATTGGAACTGGCTCTTGCTTGGGGAAATGGAGAAATGGCGTCTGCAGATGGAATTCGGTATATAACACCGCAAAGATCACTTTACTCTGCTAGTAATCCAAAATACTTTGGCAAAGGCCGTGGAATCACTTTCTATAACTTTGTTTCAGATCATTATATTGGTTTCCATGGAATGGTTGTATCAGGCACGTTAAGAGACTCTCTTTACTTATTAGAGGGACTTCTTAATCAAACCAGCGGATTACAGCCCACTCAGATAATGACAGATACAGCTGGATATAGTGACCTTATTTTTGGATTATTTGGACTACTAGGTTTTCAATTTAGTCCTAGAATTGCGAATAAACATGGTACCAAACTATGGAGAATTGAAAAAAATGCTGATTATGGTTTATTGAATGATGTTACTAAAAGTCGAATTAACACTGATTTAATTGAAGAACATTGGGAAGATATACTTCGAGTAGCAGGTTCCCTGAAATCTGGTAAAGTCAATGCAACTGAACTAACTCGAGCGTTACAACGATCTGGTCAACCAACTTCACTTGGAAAAGCAATTACAGAATATGGAAAGGTTTATAAGACCAAACATCAACTACGCTATCTTTCAGATGAAATTTATGCTCGTCAAATACTTGAACAGCTAAATAAGGGTGAATTACGTCATGCACTTTGCAGAAGTATATTTTACGGAAGAAATGGAAAATTATATCAAACTTATATTGATGGAATGGAGGAGCAGTTAACCTCTTTAAGCGTTGTAACAAATGCAGTAATTTATTGGAATACACTGTATCTTGAAAAAGTATTGGAGCAGATGAAAGTAGAAGGATATGACTGTTCAGAAGAACTTATAGGGGTCCCGAGCGCCTACGGGGAATTTGTATCGATAAGGATTACAAATCCCCTTAGTAGCAACGTTTGACGACTCTCTATTTTTCTATGTTTAATTTTCTCAACCTCTTGGGAATAGATAACAAATCAAATTTGTATTCGCCAAGAAACGTAATATGCTCCCAATTAATAGGAGAAATATGGCTCATATAGTTGGTTACTTCTGGATCAGTTTTCACTAGATAATCATAGGCTTCTTGTAAATAGACGGCGTTCCATATACTAATAGCGTTTATTAAAACATTTAGTGCACTTGCACTTTGAAGTTGCCGACGAATATCACGTTCCATGAATTTACCTCGGCGACCAAAAAATAGTTCTCTTGCCAAAGCATTTACGGCTTCCGTTTTATTCAAACCATGGGTAATCTTACGTCTTAAGCTATCATCTGTCACATAATCTATCATGAAAATACTCTTCTCAATCCGTCCCAATTCTCTTAAAGCGGTAGCTACCTTATTTTTTCGTGCGTAAGAACCTAGCTTTCCTAAAATTAGCGAACTTGAGACTTTACCAGTTTGAATGGAATAAGCGATTCGTTTAATTTCTTCGTAACTTTCATCAATAGTTTTTATATTGATCCTACCACTGATGAGCTCTAATAAATCAGGGTATTCTGAAGTTGGCTTTATAGAAAATAATTGTGCCTTTTTTATATTCCTAATACGGGGTTCAAAATTAAATCCTAGTAGAGCGGTCATGCCAAACACTTGATCAGTATATCCGTTTGTGTCAGTGAAATGTTCTTCAATATCTAAATCTGTTTCGTGGTAAAGCAAGCCATCTAATGTATGAGTCGCTTCTCTCGTGTTGGTCGAAACAACTTCAACATGATGTGAGGTATTTCTGTCATTGATTGACCGAATCATTGTGGCGCCTTTCTCTAAGCTTTTATAATGTGGATTCACGTCAGCCTTAATGGCGGATACACCTACTGGTACACGCATTCCATCGGAAGCACTCGTTTTACCTTCTCCCCAAAAATCAGCTATAGGAATTCCTAATTGAAAATTAACCAAAATAGATTGGGTACAGGTTAAGGCTTCTTTATAAAACCGCCATTGTTTAGTATTCGCCAATTGAGGATAAGTAATTCCGGGGGTGGATTGGGCCATTTTCTCAAGCCCAATATTCATTCCTAATCCTAATAAAGTGGCAAAAACAATTTTCTTTTCTCGTTCATTTGGCGGCTTTCCAGTTGAATCATGGATAAATTCTTGCGTAAATTGAGTCCAGCTATCCACTTCTATTAAAAGGTCACTTAATCTTATTCTGGGAATCATTGAATAAAGTTTTTTTCTATATTCCTCTGCTTCATCTGGTGTAACTTTCTCCAATTTTTTTAGCACCATTTTGGCTGAACTTTTGCCAGAATTCGAATAATATTGTAGTTGTGAGTCCAATATTGCGCCCCTAGAAGTCAAATAATCATCAAATGTATCTGGAATAGTGAATGAGTTAACGCAAGCATCGGAACTGATTAAGTAATCATCAATGTTTCGATGGGCTAAGCTTCCTTCTACCGAAATATTTCCTGATCTAATATTATTTTTTAATTCTGTGAACGCTACCAACTCGTAGAAGGATCGGTCTATTTTTCCTTCTTCAGGTTGAACAAGACTTTCCCATTTTTTACTCACAAATTCAATGGATGTGTCTGCTGGTATTTTCCGTTTACCGTCGTTTTTTAACTCATTTATTTGAGTAAGCGCTGTAAGAATTGGTTGTGCAGATGAGGTTGCTTTAAACGAGAGTGTTTTTAAAAGCATTGGGGTATACCTTCTAAGGTAAGTGGCTTTATTTCTCACCATTTCTAAATATCCGTGATTTTTCTTACCAGTAATTCGTTTAGCGTCTTCTCCATCTTGGATTAAGTCATGCCAGGGGATAACTCGTTCTATTTCGTCAAAAGGATTACTGTCGTTGTCTTTTGCAAAATGAAGTGCATCAATCAGAGACGCATAATGTTCTAATTTTTCAGTCGCCAATTTCCCTTTCTCTTTCAACAGTTCTTGCGAATCGTGCATCCCTTTTCGTTTAATCCCCGCTAAAATCCGGTCATTAATTTCAATGAGCTGATCGATCAGATACTGATGATGATCCACTAAAAAAGCAATGAGTAAGGAATACTTTTTTTCGAATTCAAAACGAGAAAAGTCATAGGCATCGTAATTATCACCTAATCGTGCTAACTGAAGAAATCTATTTCGGTGAATATGCGACACATTGATTGTTCCTAGTTCAAGAAGCGTAATCGTCTCAACTTTTTTGCAAATAGTCATAAAACTCTCTGGATTGGCTTTGCCAGGGATATCTTTTAACCAGGCGAGTTTAGTCATCTTCGTTTCTTTATATACTAGAAACAACTCATCTAATTTCTCGATTTGTGTTTCTGTTAATGAATCCAGAAGAATTGAAAACAGTGTGCTTTCAGCCTTATCACGACAATGGCTGATAATGTCTTCTAGTGTCGCTATAGATGGAAAAATAATTCGATTTTGAGTGAGGAAGCCTAATGTTTTTTTCATGAGATAGGTAGAGTCATCATTTTCTAATGCCAGCTTAATAAGAAATGCTATTAATTGATTGCGTGTGTCGACACTTCCAAAACGCTGATACCTAAATGTTTCCAATATCTCATTAAAGTGATTGGCACGTGTGTTCCTATGGGCGTATAAAGCCAGTTCAATTGAGTCAAGATGTAATTGGCGCCTTACATAAGAGATTAATCGGTCTGATTGGATGGACCAGTTACTCAACGAACATCCAGGGTATCGTGCCAAGCAGAGCTGAATGGCAAACCCTAACTTATTGATATCGCCTCTGTGTTGGTTGATGATATCTAAATCAGAGTCAGAGAAACTGAAATAAGCTTGAAAATCTTCTTCAGATAAGTGATCGACAGAAAGAAGTTGCTCCCGCTGCGCTGTTGTTAAAATTTTTTTTAGTGCCATATATTAGTTTTTCCTTCCATTAAGATAGCGGTATAGAGTTGTTTTACTTAATTTAGAGGCTTCAAGAATCTGTTTGATTGAATATTGCTTACTATCGTACATTTTCAAAGCCAACTCAATTGATTGACTGGCTTTACTTGGTCGTCCTCCTTTTTTTCCACGCGCTCTTGCTGCTTCAAGACCTGATTTGGTTCTTTCAATCGTAATGTCACGTTCCAACTCTGCTAAACTAGCCATGACTCGGAAAAAGAACCTTCCCATAGAAGTAGATGTATCCACATTATCTTGAATAGAGATAAAATTAACTCCAAGCTCTTCAAAGGTTTCTGAAAGCTCTATCAAATGTTTAGTTGAACGTGAAATACGATCGAGTTTATAAATGACCACTGAGTCACCATCACGTAACCCTCTTATCATGTCTTCCAATTGTGGACGATCTCGTTTTGAACCTGTCACCTTTTCTTGGAATAGTTTATCGATACCGTGTTGGGTGAGTGCATCGATTTGCAAATTTAAATTTTGATCCTCTGTACTCACTCGAGCATAGCCAAAAATCATAAGAAGCCCCCTTACTATTAATGACTTAAATGTACCATAACTCATCAAGAATAACCATATAGGTACTTTGAAAAAAGAACGAGTTTTGGTACCTGATTTAAGGCTTAAACGATTGAAAAACAGACAAATTCAAAAAGTGCCATAAACGACCGTTTAAGGTACTGATTGTAATCGTTAATTATTATTCAAACGAACGCTTGACTATCAACTTGGAACAGAGTATAATCACCCCTATAAACATTCAAGCGTCTCTTTGAGTGTTGAAGGGAGAAACTGAGTATGACTGTAGATATTTGCGAAATTACTTGTATTGATGAAGAAAAAGTAAGACGGGTGAAGACTGGGCTGGAAACCGTAGAAGTTACAACTATCAGTCAAGTGTTAAAAATTCTGTCTGATGAAACAAGGGTTAAAATTGTGTATGCATTACTGACAGAAAGTGAACTTTGTGTCTGCGATCTAGCTAATATTGTCGAAGCAACAGTTGCGGCTACGTCCCACCATTTACGCTTTTTAAAGAAGCAAGGGCTTGCGAACTATCGAAAAGATGGAAAGCTTGTTTATTATTCTCTTGCGAATGATAGGGTTAGAGATCAGGTAAAACTCATATTACTTAATTTTGAAGGAGTGGGAGTCTAATGGCAGAAAAGACTGTTTATAGAGTAGATGGATTGAGCTGTACAAATTGCGCGGCCAAATTTGAACGGAACGTAAAAGAAATTGAGGGTGTAACAGAAGCTATTGTAAACTTTGGCGCATCAAAAATCACGGTAACAGGTGAAGCAAGTATTCAACAAGTTGAACAGGCTGGAGCATTTGAACACTTGAAAATCATTCCAGAGAAAGCATCCTTTACTGATCCAGAGCATTTTACTGACCATCAATCGTTTATTAGAAAAAATTGGCGATTATTGCTTTCTGGCTTATTTATTGCAGTGGGTTATGCGTCACAGATCATGAATGGGGAGGACTTTTATCTTACTAAGGCACTATTTATTTTTGCGATTTTCATCGGAGGCTATTCTCTCTTTAAGGAAGGATTCAAAAATTTATTGAAGTTTGAATTTACAATGGAGACACTGATGACAATAGCTATTATTGGAGCTGCTTTCATTGGTGAATGGGCAGAAGGATCTATTGTGGTGATTCTATTCGCAGTAAGCGAGGCACTTGAACGTTACTCGATGGATAAGGCACGACAATCTATTCGTTCCCTAATGGACATTGCGCCAAAAGAGGCACTTGTGAGACGCTCGGGCACCGACAGAATGGTTCATGTAGATGACATTCAAATTGGCGACATTATGATTATAAAGCCTGGTCAAAAAATTGCGATGGATGGTCACGTTGTGAAAGGTTATTCAGCCGTCAATCAAGCAGCGATTACTGGTGAATCTATCCCTGTTGAAAAAAACATCGATGATTCCGTTTTTGCTGGAACGTTAAATGAAGAAGGATTGCTTGAAGTTGCGGTCACAAAACGAGTAGAAGATACCACGATTTCAAAAATTATTCACTTAGTTGAGGAGGCACAAGGTGAACGTGCTCCAGCTCAAGCCTTTGTTGATACATTTGCTAAATATTATACGCCAGCCATTATTGTGATCGCCGCACTGATTGCAACAGTACCGCCATTGCTGTTTGGCGGCAACTGGGAAACGTGGGTGTATCAAGGGTTATCTGTATTAGTGGTTGGGTGTCCTTGCGCCTTAGTTGTTTCAACTCCTGTTGCCATCGTCACCTCCATTGGAAATGCAGCTAAAAATGGCGTATTGGTAAAAGGTGGCGTGTATTTAGAAGAAATTGGTGGGCTAAAAGCCATTGCGTTCGATAAAACTGGTACCTTGACAAAAGGTGTGCCGGTGGTCACTGATTATATTGAACTAACAGAAGCCACAAACATTCAACAAAATAAAAACTATACCATCATGGCAGCACTGGAACAATTATCTCAACACCCCCTTGCTTCAGCCATTATTAAGTATGGAGAAACGAGAGAAATGGATTTAACTAGTATTAATGTGAACGATTTTACATCCATCACAGGAAAAGGGATTAGAGGAACTGTAGATGGTAACACCTATTATGTTGGAAGTCCCGTTTTATTTAAGGAATTACTAACATCGCAATTTACTGACTCCATTCATCGACAAGTGAGTGACTTACAACTTAAAGGGAAGACTGCTATGCTTTTTGGAACAAATCAGAACCTGATTTCTATAGTGGCAGTTGCCGACGAGGTTAGGTCATCCAGTCAACATGTTATTAAACGACTTCATGAGCTGGGGATTGAAAAAACTATTATGTTGACTGGCGATAACCAAGCCACAGCGCAAGCAATTGGCCAACAGGTAGGTGTTTCTGAAATAGAAGGTGAGTTAATGCCCCAAGATAAATTAGATTACATTAAACAGTTGAAAATAAACTTTGGTAAAGTAGCCATGGTTGGAGACGGTATTAATGATGCGCCAGCCTTAGCAGCGGCCACGGTTGGAATTGCAATGGGCGGAGCAGGAACTGACACAGCCATTGAAACAGCTGATGTTGCCTTAATGGGAGACGACTTACAAAAATTACCTTTCACGGTAAAGTTGAGTAGAAAAACACTCCAAATTATTAAGCAAAATATCACATTTTCCTTGGTCATCAAACTGATTGCTCTTTTGCTAGTCATTCCAGGGTGGTTAACATTATGGATTGCAATTATGGCGGATATGGGTGCGACTCTTTTAGTCACGTTAAATGGCTTACGATTAATGAAAGTGAAAGATTAATTCAACCTTAGAGAAAAATGAAATAGAGTAAGCTATGGTAAACGGGAATCATCCAATAAAAGGTATTAGGAAAATCACTAAAGCCAATGTAATTAGCAAAGGTAAAATGTGGAGGGAAGTTGCTCTCTAGCCTTTATAAAAGTAATGAAAAACAGGCCTTCAAAAAAACCAGTTGGACAGATACCGTTACTGTCCAACTGGTTTTTTTGAATTATTCTGATAGTATTCGTTATTGTTCAAAATAACATGTGAGATCAAAGGTAATTTCCTTATCGATACAAATTCCCCGTAGGCGCTCGGGACCCCTTTAATAAAAAGTTTGTTGAGTCGGTTTAGCTCCGGCAAAAAGTTTGTTGAACTAGCAACTATTTTCATTCAAAACTAGCTTGCGGATAACGAGCTGTCACAACTTTTTTACGTGTATAAAAATCAACACTGTCTTTTCCATTTGCATGTAATGTTCCATAGAACGAATCTTTCCAACCTGAGAATGGGAAAAAGGCCATTGGAGCAGGTACTCCTAAATTGATACCTAACATCCCAGCATCAATTCTTTCGCGGAAATAACGAATAGCTCCGGCATTATTTGTAAACAAGCATGCACCATTAGCAAATTCTGATTGATTAGCAATCGCAACGGCTTCTTTTAAATTTTTCACTCGTATAATTGATAAGACTGGAGCAAATAGTTCATCTTTCCAAATTGTCATTTCGGTTGTCACTTGATCAAAAATAGTTGGTCCTACAAAGTAACCATCTGTCGGCACATTTTCACGTCCGTCTGTAACTAACTTTGCTCCTTCTTTAATCCCTGTTTCGATATATTTAAACGTTCTTTTTTGATTCTCTTCACGAATAACGGGACCAAGGAAAACCTCTTCTTCTAATCCATTTCCAATTTTAATATTTTTCGTTTCAGCAACTAATTGCTCCATAAATTGATCCGCAATACCTTCTTCAACAGTTACTACAGCTGCCGCCATACAACGTTCACCTGCTGAACCAAATGCTGCTGCTACAATAGCTGGTACAGTTTCTTTCAAATCAGCGTCATTTAATACAATTGTATGATTCTTAGCTCCAGTTAATGACTGAACCCGTTTTAAATGTTCACTCCCTTTGCGATAAATATATTGACCAACTGTTTTTGAACCAACAAATGAAATCGCTTTAATTTCAGGGTGTTCTAAGATTCCATTTACGACATCATGAGCGCCGTATATAACATTGAAGACACCTGCAGGTAAACCAGCTTCAGTGAAAAGCTCAACTAGTTTCTCTGTGAGTAATGGTGTTCGTTCAGAGGGTTTTAAAATAAAACTATTTCCACATGCAATTGCCATTGGGAACATCCAGCAAGGTACCATCATTGGGAAATTAAATGGAGTAATACCACCGACAACTCCAACTGGATAACGGTAATTAGCTGCTTCTACATCTGTAGCAATAGAAGCTAACGAATCCCCCATCATTAAACTCGGGGCTCCAGCCGCAAATTCAACATTCTCAATACCACGTTGTACCTCTCCTAAAGCTTCTTTTAAATTTTTTCCATTTTCAATTGTAATTAAACGTGCTAGTTCTAGTTTGTTACGAGTAATCAATTCTTGAAACTTAAATAAAATTCGAGCTCGCCTTGGAACAGCTACATTTTTCCATTTTTCAAATGCTGCCAAGCTTGCTTTCGTTGCCAGCTCAACATCTTCTTTTGTTGAAAGAGGCACTTGGCAAATAATTTCTTTTGTTGCTGGGTTCAAGACATCTTCGTAGTTTGATGTTTGGCTATTAACCCACTCCCCATTAATATAATTTTTTAATCTTCTAACCTCAACCATTCGTATTCCTCCTCATGTTTTTCTCAATCCAAAAGAAAGCGATTCCACAATAAATCAAATTAAATCTGATTTATTTGAAATTTACCTCACTATCTAATTGGTTATATCTTGGTTATATATTAACCTTAACTTAACCAATAGTCAATATATTTTATTTTATTATCCAACAAAAAAACCAAAAAAAATGCACATAATTAGTCAAAACTCTTTAAAATAAACAAACACAAGAAAACGAATCTGATTATTTGTTGATTAACTTTTGAGTATATGCTATATTAGATATACTTATTAGTAAAAGTTAATGTGCATAAAGGGAGGATGCAAGAACATATGAAAATGAAAAGAATTCAAAAAATTGAAGAGTATATTCAAGAACATAAGCATGTTTCACTCAATGAATTATGCACTTACTTTAACGTATCAAAAAATACAATTCGGCGTGATATTCAGTATCTTGAAACTGAAGGACTTTTAGAAAAAGTTTATGGAGGCGTAATTGCAGCTAACTCTCAACTCATTCCATTTGAATCAAGAACTATTGAAAATAAGTTACAAAAAGAACTAATTGCTGCTAAGGCGGCATCCTTAATTGAAGAGAATGATTTAATTTTCATTGATTCTGGAACAACAACGAGCCATTTGCTAGATTCAGTTTCTCCAGCAATTCACTTTACAGTCTTAACAAATAATCTCGATATTATCAATAGTGCCGCTACCATGACAAATATCAATTTGGTTGTAGTTGGAACCACTTTTAAACGGCGGACTCGTTCTTTTGTTGAATTATCTGAAGAAACATTTTTATCTCGTTACAACATTAATAAAGCTTTTATGGCGGCAACGGGCGTCTCAATTGCCCACGGCTTAACAAATTCTGATCCCTTAGAATACGAAATAAAGAAATGGATTTCGGCCAAAACCAATCAACTTTATCTACTAGCTGACCTAACTAAATTCGATAAATCAACGCTTTTAACCTATTTAGAGCTTTCAAATATTGATGGCTTAATTACAACCAACATGCTTCCCCATGAGTATCAGCATTTTTGTAAGCAGCATCACATTCCAATATACTACCCATTAACCTAAAAGGAGAGATTTTTATGCCATTAATCCAGATTGATTTAATTGAAGGACGAACTGATAGTGAAATTAAACTACTATTGGATACCATCCATGAAGTTTTAGTTGAAACTTTTGAAATTCCAATAAATGACCGTTTCCAAATTCTACACCAACATCCTGCAAATGAAATGATTATTGAAGATACAGGGTTAGGCTTTAAACGTAGCCAAAACGTAGTCGTTCTTTCAATCACAAGCCGCCAAAGGAAAGAGAAACAAAAAGTGGACTTTTATCAAAAAGTAGTACAGGCACTAACTAATCGCTGTGGTATTGCACCCGAAGATATTATGATTTCAATCACGATTAATGAACAAGCTGATTGGAGTTTCGGATTTGGACGAGCTCAATTCCTAACCGGCGAACTATAACTAAAATGAATAAATCAAAGATAGAACGAGGTTCGGATAAGCATCCTGGCCTCGTTCTTTTTTTATGCAATTCAACTTTATACCCGTCTATTTTTGCGCATATCGAGTACAACTGCTCCGATAATAATTCCACCTTGAATAATTTGTTGTACATATGCGTCTACTCCTAATAACGTAAACCCATTTGTTAATGTTCCTAAAATAAGCGCTCCAACTACAACTCCCCAAACGGTTCCAATTCCACCACTATGAC
Organism: Carnobacterium maltaromaticum DSM 20342; assembly: GCF_000744945.1. Taxonomy (NCBI): domain Bacteria; kingdom Bacillati; phylum Bacillota; class Bacilli; order Lactobacillales; family Carnobacteriaceae; genus Carnobacterium; species Carnobacterium maltaromaticum. The sequence continues at coordinate 3,598,213 of NZ_JQMX01000001.1, read as the reverse complement.
TTGTTCCGCCAATTGTTGCTGCTGCAATAGCTGTCGTTTCATACATCGTTCCAGCTGCTGGTTGAATGGATCCACCAGTCCTACCTATATAAATTAAAGAAGAAATCCCTGCTAATACTCCTGATATTACATAAACTAAGACAAGATTTCTTTTGACATTTATTCCTGAAATCTCTGCTGCTTCAACATTACCACCAATTGCATAAATACTTTTCCCAAAAGAAGTATAATTCATTAGTACCCACATTAAGAAAATAATTACGCCATAAATTAAGACTGGAACTGGTAAGAAGCCAAAAATTCGATCTCCTAAAAAATCAATTGCTGGATTAATATTACTAATTGGCTTCCCTTTTGAAACCATCAAAGCCGCTCCCCTAACTGCTATTTGAGTCCCTAATGTAGCAATAAATGGAGGAATTCCTGTATAAGCAATCAAAGAGCCATTAATCAATCCAATCAGCGCACCAATAAGAATTGCAATTAGAATAGTCACAATAAATGGCGCTTGTCCCAATTGAGGGAAAACTTTATCAACCGCGTCTTTGGTTTGACTAATGGTACCTGCAACAATTCCAGCAAATGCCAACGTTGAACCAACAGATAAATCAATCCCCTTAGATACTAAGACAATAAATAATCCTAGAGCTAAAATACCATAAATAGACGTTTGTGTTAGTAAATTTAGAATATTGTTAAACGAAATAAAATTAGGATTGACTCCCGTCAAAATAATAACCATTCCAATTAAAACAAAAATAATAAGATATTTCTGTATAAAGGCTTTCCGATTGCCTTTTCTATCAACTACATTAGGCTCTTTCATTTCATGATTCTGTTGTTGTGCCATCCACTTCTCGCCCCTTTAATTTTTCTTTTTCTACTTGATTGGAAAATCATCTTTTTCTCCGCTAGCATATTCCAAAATTTCTTCTTGAGTTAAGTCTTTATTTTCTAAAATTCCTGTGATTTTACCCTCGTGCATCACCACAACTCGATCACTCATCCCTAAAATTTCTGGTAACTCTGACGAAACCATAATAATGCATTTTCCGGTATAAGCCATCGTTGAAATATTTCGATGAATTTCAGCTTTTGCCCCAACATCAATTCCACGAGTAGGTTCATCTAAAATCAATACTTCTGGTTTTGTTAGTAACCACTTAGCAATTAGTACCTTTTGTTGGTTTCCACCACTTAAATTCATAATAGCTGCATTAGCAGAAGGCGTTTTCACTTTTAAAGTTTCTATATAGTTTTCAGCTTCATCCGCCAAACGTTTATTATCCAATAAACCTATTTTATTTTTAAACGAATCAATGCTACTTGAAACAATATTATATCCAACTGAAAGCATTGGAAAAATCCCTGTTTTTCTACGATCCTCCGTCAAAAAAGCTAACTTGTTTTTAACAGCATCCCCTGCATTGTTTATGCTGACTTTCTTGCCATCCATATAGATTTCACCTGAAATTCTCGAACGAACTCCAAATAAAGATTCCATCACTTCAGACCGTCCAGCACCAACCAATCCAGCAAATCCTAGTATTTCACCTTCACGAACATCAAATGAAATATGATTAAAATGTTTGCCATCCGAAAAATCACGAATCTCAAATTTCACTTTACCAATCTCTGTTTTTTGCTTAGGAAATAGTTGATTAATATCTCTACCAACCATTAAGTTAATCATTTCTTGTGTACTTGTATCCTTTACCAAACGATCTGTCACATATTGTCCATCCCGTAAAACAGTTAAGGTATCACATATGGTTTGAATCTCGTCTAGTTTATGCGAAATATAAATAATACTACAATTTTCTGCTTTTAATTGCCGAATAATTTTATATAACTGTAACGTTTCTTTCTCCGTTAAAGAGGAAGTAGGTTCATCCATAATAATTAACTTAGCATTGTATGAAATTGCCTTAGCTAACTCAATCATTTGCATTTTCGCTACAGTTAAGTTCTTGATTAGCATTTTTGGATCTAATTTAGTTTGAATTCGATCTAAAACATCTAGGGTCATTTGATACATTTTTTTATGATCAATTAACCCAAATTTATTCTTAGGTTCTCTTCCTAACCAAATGTTTTCCATAATACTTTTCTCTCTAACAGGGCTTAATTCTTGATGGATCATAGAGATACCCATTTCCAACGCTTCTGTAATCGTATAATTCTCAATATAGCGTCCATCAAACCAGATTTTACCTTTTGAAGGGGTATGCATGCCAATTAAGCATTTCATTAAAGTCGATTTTCCAGCTCCATTTTCGCCTAGTAAAGCGTGAACTTCACCAGGAGCAATTTTTAGTTGCACACCATTTAATGCTTTAACTCCTGGAAATTCCTTTTCGATATCCTCAACTCGTAATAAATAATTATCCGCTTCCATTTTCTCACTCCTTATAAATTTTGAAACAATAGGCTAGCCATCTGCCACTAATGACCAACCTAATTTCTCAAGATTTAGTCATCTGGACTCATTTAAATTCTGCTACATTTTCAGGTGTTACGAGTTTAAATGGAACGTATTTAATTGCTTCTTTAGGTGGTTTATTATCAAATACCGCTAAAATAGTATCTACAGCCCCACCTCCTTGACCTTTTGCATCTTGAAAGATTGTTGTAGCTAAATCACCAGACTCTACTGCATCTAAAGCATCGGGAATAGCGTCAATACCCGTAATTAAAATATCATTGCGTCCATTTTTTTTGGCGGCTTGAACAGCGCCTAATGCCATCTCATCATTATTCGCAATGATTGCTTTGACATCATCGCCATAAGTTGAAATCCAATTTTCAGCAATACTTAGAGCTTTATCTCTTTGCCATTCGCCTGTTTCTTTTGCTAAAATTTTATTTTTCGGGAATTTTCCAGCTGCCGTATCACTAACCCCTTTTGTTCGTTGGACAGCACCCTCATTTCCAAGAATCCCCATTAAAACAGTAATACCGCCTTCGCCATTTAATTGTTCGCCAATATAATCCATCTGCATAATCCCAGCTGTGATTTCATCTGATCCAACATAGTACACATCTTTTGGCATTTCTTTTTCTTTTCCAGCATAAGGATTGCGATTCACATAAACTAATGGAATGCCTGCATTTTGAGCGGCTTTCGTAATCGGACCCATTGCACTAGTATCTACGGGAACAACAATTAAGGCTGAAACCCCATTTTGAATTAATGTGTTCACTTGATCTTGTTGGGAAATTAAATCTTCTTTGGCATTTTCTACTTTTATATCAATTTTATTTTCTTTTGCTGTCTCTTTTGCCGCTTCTAAAATATACGTTTGAAATGTATCATTCAAATTGTTGATTGCATAACCAATTGTTTTTTCTTTATTCGAGCTCGAATCTGCTCCACAAGCTACCAAAAAAAATAAGGTAAACGACATCAGTAAAACTTTCCACATTTTTTTCATTCTATTTTCCCCTTTTTCTTATAATTTGATAAGACTTCATACCTTTTAGAGCTTTTACTACTTACCTCCTAACCATTTTTTACGATTAAATGTAAACCCTTTCAAATAGTTGTAAAAAAACAAAACGTAAACTTAACCAAATAATTAAATAATATAACCATTTATTGGTTAAGTGTTGATTATATTCTATTATTACTTAGCCAATTAGTCAAGATAATTTTTGCTCTTTGGCTTTTTTTTACACAAACTTTTAGTAAGAACTAAAAATCAATCAATCCTTCTCTACTAACCAATAAGCAAATTTAGGAAACTATTTTCCATGTTGTTTTTTTCACAAAGAATAGCTGGTGCAAAATAGCTAACTTACTAAAAAATAAAACTGGCTCACTCCTATAGAGCGAACCAGTTTTATTATAAAAATGCATTCATTAGATTTTATTGACCAACTTCTTTAGCATATTCTCTAACAATATCAAAATTACTATCTTTAGATTTCACATAACCTTCATGAGTGTAAATAGCTGAAATAATCGCCTTACCCTCTTCTGATTTTCCAATATTGATAAAAGCATCTTGAATTTTTGTATTCCAATCGTCGCTCATATCTGCGCGAACAGTCACAGTATCATTAGGAATTGGAGCTGTTGTATACATTGGCTCTACTTCATCAAAAATAGTCGGAACATCTTTAACAACGTTATTTCGAGCATCTTCAAAAACAAATGCTGCATCTACATCTCCATTTAAAACAGAAAGGATTGCTTGATCATGTCCTTTTACTTGTACAGTTGTAATATCACTTTTCTCAATATCAACGCCCGCTTTTTTCATTTCTGCTGCTGGCCAAACATAACCTGCTGAAGAAGTTACATCTTGAGTAGCAATTTTCTTCCCTTTTAAATCTTTTAGCTCTTTAATTTTGCTACCTTTTTTTACAACAATCATTGATTTATATGAATCAACTAATTCATCCGTCTTTTTCCCACCTGGTTGTTCAATACCATATCGTTGTGCTTGTAATAATACTTTAGCACCACTTTGTTCATGCGCTAAAACATAAGCATTTGGAGGTAAAAATCCAACATCAACCTGTTTTGAATCCATTGCTTCAATAATTGTATTATAGTCAGTTGAAACACTAACTTCTACAGGAATACCTAATTCCTTAGAAAGTAATTTTTCTAATGGTTTTGCTTTTGCTTCAAGCGTTTCTGCTGCTTGAGAAGGAACAAATTGAACGGTTAATTTTTCGGGCACATAAGCTTTATCTTTCTCACTAGCTTTTTCTCCACCACCACATGCTGCTAATGTCACAGCTAAAGACACACCTAAACCTACTAGAAATAACTTTTTAAAGTTTTTCATTGACTGAACTTCCTCCTATAAAACACATGAATTAGTACCTATTATTTTCTTCTTAGGTCCATAATTATTATAAGTTAAGTCTAAGAATTTATCAATGATTCTACGCCTTTTTACATGAATTTTACATTGAAAAAACGAATAAAAAGATAAATAAAACAAGGATTATTCGGATTTTATTCAAAACACCCTTTTGTCCCTAATAAAAAGACTTATTCAACTTGATTTAAACCCTTACTAGTTAAAATAAAAAAACACTTCTTTTACCTAAAACAAATAATTTAGTTACCTTTCTCTGATATTTTTTTAAATAAAAACCTATCAATGTCATATAACATCACCTTGACTGTTAGTTATAAAAAACTTTCTCATTAAATTTTAACATAACTGTAGACTCCGTTAAATTTAGATGCTAAAATTCCAAAAATAGAAGTTTTTATTTCTAAATAAAACAAAAGAGGTGTTTCGATGATTGATACAGGAGATACAGCATTTATTATACTATGTGGAGCATTAGTTTTCTTAATGACTCCCGGACTAGCCTTTTTCTATGGAGGCATGGTCAGACGAAAAAACACCTTAAATACCATGATGTCCGTTTTATTTGTTTGCGGACTAGCTTCCGTAATGTGGATTGCCTTTGGTTATAGTTTGGCCTTTGGCGAAGATCATGGCGGGTTTATTGGGAGCCTCAATCATTTGTTTTTTAATGGGGTTACTGGAAGTCCAAATCCAACTTACTCTGAAACAATTCCTGAAACACTTTTTGCTAGCTTTCAAATGATGTTTTCGATTATTACACCTGCTTTAATTTATGGTGCAGTAGCAGAAAGAATGAAATTTTCAACATTATTTGTTTTTATTGCAATCTGGTTAATTATTGTTTATTACCCAATGGCACATATGGTCTGGGGTTCTGGTGGCTTTTTAGCGGAGCTAGGCTCTGTTGATTTTGCTGGTGGAAACGTTGTGCATATCAGCTCAGGTATTACTGGATTAGTTTTGGCATTATTTTTAGGAAAAAGGCGTGATTATGGGCGTTTAAATTATCGCCCTCACAACATTCCATTTGTTGTTTTGGGAGCTTCACTTCTTTGGTTTGGTTGGTTCGGATTCAACGCTGGCAGCGCACTTGGTGCCAATGCTTTAGCGGTTCACGCCCTACTAACAACCAATACAGCTGCTGCGACCGCTATGTTATCTTGGATGCTTGTCGAACAAGTAACCCAAGGAAAACCAACTGTGATGGGCGCTATTACCGGAGCTGTCGTAGGTTTAGTTGCAATTACTCCCGGAGCGGGTTTTGTTCCACTATGGAGCGCCTTTATAATTGGAGGAGTCGTTAGTCCACTCTGCTTCTTCTTCATTTCTAAGCTCAAACACAAATGGGGATTAGATGATTCCTTAGATGCTTTTGGTTGTCATGGATTAGGTGGTATTTGGGGTGGTATCGCAACTGGAATTTTTGCTAAAAAATCGATTAATGGTGTAGCACAATGGGATGGCTTATTTTATGGAGAAACACGCTTATTTGTTGCACAAATCATCAGTATTGTAATTACAATCGCCTTTTCTGCAATTGCTACTGGTTTAATTCTCATAATTTTAAAACAATTTATGCCTCTTCGTGTTGAAGACAAAGAAGAAGTCCTTGGTTTAGATTTAGCTGAACATGATGAAACAGCTTACCCAACCTTTATGGGAATGGATTCTTAAAAACACAGAAAAGAAAGGTGGATTAGAATGAAAAAAATTGAAGCAATTATTCGACAAGAAAAGTTAGAGGATTTAAAAACAGCTTTGTATACTAAAGCCTCTATTTCAGGCATGACCGTTGCGCAAGTTCTTGGCTTTGGCAAACAATTAGGCTGGACTGAATATTATCGTGGCAATGAGGTCATGATTAATTTGGTTCCCAAAGTCGAAATAAAGCTGGTTGTAGCTTCTGAAACTGTTGATCAAGTAATTGATATCATTGTCGAGACTTGTCGCACTGGAGACGTAGGAGACGGAAAAATATTTGTAACTGCACTTGAAGATTGTGTGCGCATTCGAACGGGTGAACGTGGCATTGATGCAGTTTAGTTAAAGGAAAAATAAAGATCTCATGGTCGTGTCTAATTTGACAGTTGCCATGGGATTTTTATTTTGGGTTTATTTAATTAATATTCTAAAAAAGTTAGTCTCGCTTTTTTTTATTATTAATGTTACACTGCATTCATTCTCTAAAATGAAAGGGTGTTCAATATGAATCGACTAAAAAATAAAGTAGCGCTTGTAACAGGTGGTACTTCAGGTATTGGAGAAAAAATTACAGATTGTTTCATTGCAGAAGGAGCAACTGTTGTTGTTTGCGACATTAACCAAGAGGCTTTAAATAAAGCGAAAGGGAAAGAAAATGTTGTCACTAAAAAATTAGACATTTCATCAGAAGCTGAGTGGACTCAGGTTGTTCAAGAAGTAATTGAACAATTTGGTAAAATTGACATCTTAGCAAATAATGCTGGCATCTCTTCTGATAAAGGCCTTGAGACAACAACCGTTGAAGAATGGGAATTACAGCATAAAATAAATGCACTTGGCCCCTTCCTCGGCATGAAAGCAGTTGTTCCCTACATGAAAAAAGCTGGTCAAGGCTCAATTGTTAATACGGCATCTTATACAGCTTTAGTAGGAGCAGGAATCAATGGTTATACAGGTTCTAAAGGTTCTATCCGTGCTGTTTCAAAGGCAGCTGCTGCTGACCTAGGCTATTTCAATATTCGAGTTAATTCTGTTTATCCAGGAGTCATTGAGACACCGATGTCTGCTGCTGTTAGTGAATATAAAGATGCTATGGCACAGTTGATTCAAGCAACTCCTTTAGGCCGAATTGGAAAACCTGAAGAAGTTGCAAATGCCATTCTTTTTTTAGCCTCTGATGAAGCTTCCTTTATAAATGGAGCTGAATTAGTGATTGATGGTGGCTATTCTGCTCACTAATTAAACACAGGTAAATACCCACTAATTAATTTTCAGATGAACTGAATTTTAGTTACTGGGTATTTTTAATCTATTAAACTTCGATTCACTTAACTATCAATTGGGTCATAACTATTTTCAAATCGTTCACGAAATTCCTTTGGTGAAATCCCACATATTTTTTTGAAATTTTTATAAAAATATCCTGCACTTGTATATCCCACAGCAATTGCAATTTCATTTATATTCCCATCAGACTGGACCAATAAATTTTGCGCTTTTTTAATTCGGTATTGATTTAAATATTGGGAAAAACTTTTCTGAGTTTCTTTTTTAAAAATTTGGCCCAAATACATCACATTTAAAAACAATTCATCCGCAACTACTTTCAAAGAAAGATCTTCTGAATAACGTTTTGTAATAATTTCTAACATATGCTGCGTATTTTGGCTATAAGATCGTTCTTTCTTCACATGCTTAATTTCAAGCAACGTCTCTTCAATTACACTTTCTAATCCTTCAAACGATTGAGCCGTAGCAATTTTTTCAAAATTAACTTGATAAAAAGATTCATCTAAGTTTTCAAATTGGCGATAGAGATCCATAAAAATTAAAAAAATCATTTGACGAGAATACTCCGGTAAAGCACCGTGTTTACGCAACTTTTCCAACATCATATCTACTTCTTCACGAATTGTATCAAAATCACGAATATAAAGTGCTTGATTAAATTTTGTAAAAGATAATTGCGGAATCATACCTGTTTCTATTTGCTTCGTTAATTCCAATCCTTTTATTTGATAAAAATTACGAATTTGAAGCGCATGTAAAGCATGCTCATAACTTGAAGCAACCTCGACTATTTCATTAACAGTCTCACCTACTCCAATTAAAAAATCACCTAATAGAGACTGACTGAATTGCTGATAGTCCTTTATAAAAGCTTTTAATTCTTCTTTTGATCCATCAAAAATAACCGTATAAGACTGATCATCATTTTGTTTATAGTACATCCCTTGCTTTTGGTCAGCAATAAATTCGATTAGTGCTTCTTCAGCTTCCATAGGATAGGCAATAATTAAAGCTGTATAAGGTCGATCTGTCAGCCTATAACCATAGCGTTTAATCATTTTCCGTAACTCAATGTAGTCAATATCATCGTGAGTCCATCCTTGCAGTAGATAATCAAAAAGAACGCTCTGGGTTTGTAATTGTTCTGCTTCACTATTTAATTCTTTTATTATTTTCTCTAATGTCTCAATTAATTCAACTTTATCGACAGGTTTAATTAAATAGTTGTCAGCGCCCATTCGTAAGCCTTCTTTGACATAATCAAATTCTTGATAGCCTGAAAGAATTAAAAAATGAAAATAAATATCTTCGCTTTGAGCCTGTCTAATAAATTCTATTCCTGAAAGTAAAGGCATCGTCACATCAGAAATAACAATATCTACAACATTGTTTCTCACAAAATCTAATGCTTCTTGACCATTTTTTGCTGTACCAACTATTTCTATCCCTAATTCTTGCCAAGGAATAAGTTTTTGTAATCCTGCTAAAATCATATACTCATCATCAACTAGCAACATCCGATACATCTAAACTTCCTCCTTTTCTTTTTCAAATGAGATTGAAATGGTAACGCCGTGTGCTTGTGTTTCTTGAATACACATCCGATAACTTTCCCCAAAGTAAGAACGCAAACGTTCATTAACATTTAAAATCCCAATTGATCCTCCAAATTTACTATGGGATTCCATTAAAGATTGGTTCAAATCCTTAATTTTTTCTGAAGACATTCCTTTTCCATTATCACGAATGAGAATCGTAATTTTATCTTCTTCAATATTCGCTTTAACACTGATGACATTATCAATCCGCATATAATCAATACCATGGACAAAATAATTTTCAATTAGTGGTTGGATTGAAAATTTGGGAATAACTAAATTCTCGATGGCTGAATCAATTGCAAAAGAATAGGCGATATTGCCTGGATACCGCATTTGATAAAGGTAAACGTATTTTTCACAAAACTCCAATTCCTTCTTAAGCGTTGTTGTTTTTTCTTGAGATGTATTATTTCGAAGCAACGTTGCAAAAGTATAGACAACGTCTGCTAGCTCTTCAGCCCCCTCACTCACAGCATACATCCGAATATACTCTAGCGTATTGTATAAAAAGTGAGGATTAATTTGTGATTGCAGCGCACGCATATGTGCATCTTTTTGTTTAATCTCTAATGTATAAATATCTTCAATATATTGATTAATTCCATCTAACATTTGATTGATACCCGTTGAAATATCCTTTAATTCAGCTTCTTTGTCTGCAGTTGTAATCCGCCAGTCCAACTTACCACTAGAAACTTGACTAACAGAAGCAACAATATCTTCAACTTGATAAGCATATTTACGGAAGATTCGATATAAAAAATAAAGCAAAAATAAATTAATTAAAGCACTTCCTAATAAAATAAAAAAAATAGCATTAAACGATTGAATAGCCACACTTTTTTTAGATACTGCTGTTAAAACCTGCATACCACTTGCAGTTTCCGAGCCATAAATATAATACTGCTGACTTAAGCTAAGAAAATCAATCTCAGAATTTTTAGTAATCCCCTTTTCGATTTCAGCTTGGAGCAATCCGTTATTACTCGGAATTTTATTTGCATATAACTGTTTCATTCTATCTGAAAAAATAAATGTTTGAAGTTGATTCTTTGCACCAGAATTATCAATAATTGTATTTAATTCTTGCTTTGAAAAGGTAACATATAATGTACCAATTTGTTCCGATGTATTCGGATTCATCAACGTTTTCGAAAGTGTCAGTTGATTCTTCAAATCCGGCATGCGCTTTTCCTTACTCCCCATTTTCTTTTGCTCATTAGAATATAGAATTTCTTGATAGTTTTTCAAATCAATCGCAATAGATTCAATTTTATCATCCGCATAATAAAGATTAGCAATTTTTTGGGGAAGATAAATGCTGCTGATCCCACCTTCAATTCCTTCACGGCTCAAACTTTGACTTAAATAGTCACTATAACTCAACTGAAAATAATCAAATAAATTAGCAACTTTTTCTTGATTATTCGTCAATTCAATTGCAATTCGATTAATTTTATTTTCATTTTCTGATAAAATATCAGCTAAACGACTGGCGGTTTGCTGAGTCACTTTAGCAGTATCCTTGCGATTTCGATCAAATGTTGCATAACTCACCGTAACAGCAAAAGAAGTGATGACTAGAATCATCACTAACGAGTATACTTTTAATAACGAATAAATTAAATTCTTTTGCTTCAACCTTATTCCTCCTTTAATTCACCTAAATTTAACAGAAGAAAAAAGATTATTTCTACATAATCAACTTTCTAAACTCACCAATTGTTCATCTAATTTGGTAAACAGTGGTTGAGAAACATTGGCAACAAAAATAATCCAAAAACCGATGCTACCAAATAAAATCAAACCTGGAAACTTATACGTTATCATAATCAATACCACTCCACCAATTGTTAAAACCAACGTATTTTTAAAACTCATAAACGATAAAATGGCCGCTAATTTAAGCGTGTCTTTTAAAGAACAATCATATTGACTTTGGATCAATATTGCAAACCAAAAAGCACTACTTAAAATAACTAAAGCAAAAATAATTAGGAAATCAATCATTAAAAATAATAGCCCTGTAATTTGTACGGACAAGTATAAATTATAAGCTAAGAAAACACTAATTGCACCAAATATATAAAATAAAATAGTACTCTTTTTAAAGTTCTCTTTATAGATTTTCCACCATGTGGCTTTGTTCATTTGCTTGTATTCCCAGCGATATTCTAGAAATAAACTAGCGATTGTTACTAATGCTGGACCAATACCAAAAATTAGCCCACCCGTAAAACTTAATCCCCAAAAAATTAAGCTTAGTTTGATAAATAAATAACAACGATTGAAAAAAGTTTCCAAATATTTTCCTAACATAAAAATCCTCCTCCAACTGCTTGCTTTGCATAATACAAAGCTATGTAAAGAGGCAAGAATAAAAATTCTTAACCTCTTTTATACCTCAATCTAACAGACATTGATAAACGTGCGTTTATTCTTTTCGGAATGCATCATATTGCTTTTGCATTTCAGTTTGAACTTTATCAAGTCCTGCTTTTTCTAACTTCGCATTCATTTCAGGAATTGCTTTATCAGGATCTAATGTACCAGTATTTAAACCATCAATATATTGATTCATTACATTGGCAATATTTGTAATCTCTGATTTCACTGATTCTGTATTGAAGTTAAAACCTAAAATTGGAGATTGTTCTGCTTCACCGATTTTTTTATCACGCTCAGCGATTTGGTCCTCAGTGATTGAATCTTGCACATAAATAATTTTATTGTTTCCTGTATTCCATGCAGACATATGTGTTTTTGGTTGGTAGCCATCTAATAATTTAACTTGATTGTCCCCAACTTTTTCCCATGCCTCGCCTTCAATACCGTAGACTAACCCATTTAATAATTCAGGATTAGAATTGATAAGTCCTAAAACTTCAACTGCTTTTTCTTTATTTTTCGAGTTACTTGAAACAACAAAATTAGCCATTTGTGCAGCTCCTGTTGTTTTGATTGGTAATGTAACAGGTTTTGATACTAAAGGTTGACCTGCTGCAGTTGTTAAAATTGTATCGCCGTAGTCGTACGGTCCTTGTGTTTCTTGACGAATGAACCACGTTTTACCTTCTAATGGATGATCTGTATTACTTGTTGCTGCATCTTGAGCAATATAACCAGCTTGGTAGTATTCATGCATTGTTTTTAAATTAGTTTTCATACGGTCATTGTCATACTGGTTAATAATTTTTGAATCATCACCTAATAAATCAATCGCAAATGGCATTCCATTTGTAATTGGATAGTCCATATTTGATTCCACTTTAAATCCTTGTCCAGCAGCTAAAGGTGTAACTGTTGGTTCTTTTTCTTTAACAACTTTTAATAATTCTCCAATATCTTGATAAGATTTCACATTTGAAATATCTAAATTGTATTTATCTAAAAATTGTTTATTAAACGTTAGAACTTGTTCAGCAAACACATTGGCGTTAACTGGGAAAGCATATAGCTTACCATCAATTAAATTTCCTTTAATATAAGCTGGATCTAACATATCATAAGCATCTTTAGCTAATTTAGGAGCTAAATCTGTTAAATCAGCATACGCACCTTTTTGAGCATTTGTGACATAATTATTAGCTAAAGCGATATCATAGTTCTCACCTGAAGACGTGATAACGGACATTTTCTTTTCGTAATCACCCCAACCGATATACTGTAAATTCAATTGAACTCCAGTCTCAGCTTCAATTTTTTTATTTGCTACTTTCATTAATTCATCATAATTATCAGGTTTATCACCGATTTGGTACATTAATAAAGTCGGTGCACCTGAATCGCTTGCGCCTTCTTTTTTCTTTGTTGCATCACCTTTCAAACCTGAACATCCAGCCAAACTTCCAGCAAGTATTAATCCTAACGCACTACCAACTGCTAACTTTTTCCAGCTTTTCTTCATTTTGAAACCTCCAGTTTATTTTTTTATTCTTTAACTCCACCAATTGTTAATCCACTAACAAAGTATCTTTGGAAGAATGGATAACTACATGCAATTGGTAAAGTTGAAATAACCACCATTGCCATACGTGTTGCTTCTTTTGGAATTGCTGCTGCTCCACCTGATAATTGAGCACTCATACCAGCATTTTGTGTCATATATTCAATGTTTGATTGAATTTTCATCAATAAATACTGTAATGGGATTAAATTGTCACTTTGAATATAAAGTAAAGCGTTAAACCAATCATTCCAATACCCTAAAGCTGCAAATAGACTGATTGTCGCAATCCCAGGAACAGCTAGCGGTAAAACAATCTGTAAAAAAACTCTTAATTCACTAGCACCATCAATTTTTGCTGATTCAATAATGGCATCTGGAACTGACCGTTTAAAGAACGTTCGCATTACAATAATATTAAAGGGACTTAATGCCATTGGTAATATTAACGCCCATACCGTATCTTTTAATTGAAGCATGTTTGTCATAACAATGTAGTTAGGAACCATCCCTGGACTAAACAACATTGTGATTAATGCAAAAATAGTGAAGAAACGACGATATTTAAATGAAGGTCTTGAAATTGCGTAAGCATAAGTTGATGTAAAGGTAACATTGATTAATGTTCCAACAACCGTTACAAACACAGTGATAAACAACGCTTGTAAAATCTGATCTTTCATTTCTGCCAAATAACGATAGCCATCAAAACTCCATTCTTGAGGAATAAGTGCATAGCCATTAGTTACTAACGATGTTTCACTCGTCAACGAAATGATAATGACGAAAATAAAGGGAAAAACACACGAAAAGGCAAATATTCCAACTAAGAGATTGAATAGAAAATCAGCTTTTTTCCCAAAAGTTCTAACCGTTAATTGTGTCACTTTCTTTTTTTTCATTTGATTGATTCCTTTCTTTTAGAATAAAGCTGATTCTTCATCAAATCTACGAACAAATAAATTGGCTCCTACTACGAGAATACATCCTACAACAGATTGATATAAGCCTGCTGCTGACGCCATTCCAATGTCTCCACTACTTGTTAATCCATTGTAGATATACGTATCTAAAACAGAAGTAACTTCATATAGTGCACCTGAATTTCTTGGAATTTGGTAGAACAACCCAAAATCCGCTTTAAAAATATTTCCTACTGCTAAAATAGATAAAATCGTAATTAGTGGAACCAACTGTGGGATCGTAACGTTTTTAATCTGTTGCCACTTAGTTGCTCCATCGACCATTGCAGCTTCATAATAAGTTGGATCAATTCCCATGATGCTTGCAAAGTAAATGATACTGTTATAACCAATTCCCTTCCAAACCCCTAAGAATAGTAAAATAAATGGCCAGAACCTTGGTTCATTGTACCAGTTAATTGCTTCTCCACCATTGCCAGTAATAATTGCATTTAGCAAACCTTTATCTGGGCTTAAGAATGCATACACAAAATAACTGATGATAACCCATGAAATAAAATAAGGTAATAGCATAGATGTTTGATACACTTTAATCATTTTTTTCGAACGAATCTCACTTAAAATAACTGCAAAAACAATTGCAAAGAGTAAGTTGATTAAAATAAATCCAACATTATACAAAACTGTGTTCCGCGTAATTAAGTATGCGTTTGATGAACTAAATAAAAACTTAAAATTTTCAAATCCTACCCAAGGACTTTGACTTAAACTTTTAAAGAAACCTCCATCTGAATACTGAAAGTCTTTAAATGCCACAACGTTTCCTAGTACTGGAATGTAGAAAAATAACACTAACCAAATTGCTCCAGGTAACGCCATTAATAAAAAGGCTTTATTTTTCATAAAGTCTTTCCACAAAGTCTTTTTCTTTGTTTTACCTTTCAAAATTGAACTCCTCCTCTCAAAGAAAACGTTTTCTTCTTACATCTATATTCTAGCTTGTTACGATTTAGAGAGATAGTCACAAATTATAAGAAAGATAGGACAAAATATAGCTGTTAAAATGACTATAACCAACAAAAAGAGGTTGTGAACATTCGTTCCAACCTCTAAGTACGCACCAAACTCATTCGTTATAAGTACATTTTATTTAGTATTTGCCAATGGCAATTGAATTATAAACCTTGTTCCTAAGTTTACCGAGCTACTAACACTAACTGTTCCATCATGAGCTTTAACAATGCTTTTTACAATAGCTAGCCCAATTCCTTGCCCTTCGTTATTCTGTTTTCTAGAGTCGTCTGCCATATAAAAGCGGTCAAAGATATGTTCCAAGTCAGTAGAATCAATACCACAACCAGAGTCCTCTACCATTAAAACAGCAAATTGATCTTTTATTTTAACCTTCACTTGAATCTTACCACCCGATTCAGTAAATTTAAGTGCGTTGCTTAATAGGTTCAAAATAATTTGACTAATTTTATCTTGATCGGCATCAATAAACGTTTTTTCACCAGTTAATTCAAACTGAATGCCCTTTTGAAAGATTAAAGGCTCAAAAGTCAATGCAACTGTTTGGGCTAACTGATAAAGATCAAACCTTGATTTCCGAACAACTTCTTGTTGCGCTTCCAATGCTGTAATCTTATCAATATCGCCAATCAATCGACTTAAGCGGTTAACTTCTTCATAGCAACTTTTTAAACGTTCTGGCGTTGGCTCCCAGACACCATCTAACATTGCTTCTATATGTCCCTTTAAAGTCGTTAAAGGCGTTCTAATTTCATGAGAAATATCACTAGATAGCCGATTTCTCAATTCCTCTTGTTGCTCCAACTGATTAGATAAATCCTGGACAGAAATAATTAACTCATTCACCTCTTTAGTTGAGGATTTTGGTGGTGTTTTTTCATTGTAATGACCTTTTGCAATTGCTTGTGTAAAACGATTAACCTGAATTAATGGCAGACTTAATTTTCGTGCAACCCAAGTCGCAAAAAATAAAGAAAAAGTCAAAGCAAAAATGGCAATTAAGATTAAACTTCTACGCATTGCTGAGATAAAAGCCACATCATGATCACTATAGGTCAATGGTCCATAATACCCAAACTGCACTTGACCGATTGCTTGTTTGCCATCCTTTAGTACAACATTTTTTTCAACATACTCCAAGTCTTTATTTTGATTTTCTTGGTTCATCATTTTATGATGTTTCCCATTCATTCTCATATGTCCCATAGATTGTTTCGTCGTTTGCCAGATTCGTTCATTTTCATTACTGTAAACTGTAATATCAATACCTGAATCTAGTGCAGACTCCCCAATTTTTTCAATCTCAGCTAGGTCCCAATTCCCTTCCTCATTGACAAAACTGAACTCCAAAGAATGTTTGATTTCAGCCAAACGATCTTCTTGTCGTTCAACAATATAGCGGTCAAAATGCCGATTAACTAAAATTAAGGTCGTCAAACTAATCGCTCCAATAATTAAACAAGCAATTAAAATAAACGAAGAAATAAAATGCCCTTTTATTGTACGAATCATTTTTTTCCTCCAAAGCGATAGCCTCTACCATGAACAGTTAAAATAAATTCAGGTTTTTTGGGATTATCTTCAATTTTTTGACGCAAATTTTTAATATGTGAATCAATCACTCGATCCATCCCATCAAATTCAATCCCTTTAACGTGTTCTATTAATTGCTCTCTTGAAAAAATTTGTTCTGGAGATTCAGCAAAAATCTGTAACAAGTCGAACTCAGTTCCAGTTAGACAAACTAGCTGATTGCTTTGAAAAACTTGTTTGCCCAATACATCTATCACTAATTTGCCATCATTAAACTTAATTTTCTGCGTTTTCGCTTGATAACCCGTCCGCCTTAGCACTGTTTCTACTCTCATAACTAATTCTTTTGGACTGAACGGTTTTACCACATAATCGTCTGCCCCCATTTTCAACCCAGAGATAATATTTTTTTCACCAGCTTTCGCTGTGAGCATGATAATCGGCACAGAAGATTCCAAGCGAATTTCCTGACAAACCTCCATACCGCTACTATCTGGCAACATCCAGTCTAAAATAATTAAATCTGGACCAACTACACGATACTTTTCCAGTGCTTGAGAACCCGTTTCTGCTCGATAAACCAGATGCCCATTCACAACTAAATAAGCTTCAATCACATCTAATATTTTAGGTTCATCATCGACAATTAATATTTTCATTTCCCATTTACTCCTAAATTAAAAAGTTTGGTTGAGTCGGTTAGTTCCGGCAAGAAAATAGGACATCAGCTTCTCAAACTATTTTCTACTAACAAATTTAATTCCACGGCTAACTCATATCATTATACCAAACATTTCTCAAGATAAATCCTTTACGTATGATTATTTTTTGCTTTTAATCTTTTGAGCGGATTCCTTGGACTACTTTAACTACAACAAAAATAAGCAATATGAGTAAAAGAAAATCGATAATGCTTGATGAAAACATCCCCATCCCAAACGAATGACCTAATCTTTCCGTAAAGCCACCTACTTCCCCAACATTACTATTCCCCATCTGATTGACACAGTGATTCATTTTAATTTCCTCCCATTTTTTTCTTGCAACCTTTATTTAAGTTTGTTGCTACCTCATACTTTACAAGTAAATTATGGAGAAAATATGGAGAAATTTTTTCAAATCGTTACTACATAAAATCTATATATTTTAAACAAAAAAAATAGGCTGGGACTAAGTCCAACAGCCTATCTTTTTTACTTTTTATAACTAGCAGCTTTCGCTTGTAAAGCTGGAATATCTGCTTCTGTACAATAAACAAAATGTCCAGGAGTAATTTCTCTTAGCTTTTCTTCTGCTCCAGTTGCTTCTCTTGGTTGATACGGAATCCGGATACGGCTACGCTCATAGTTAGGATCTGGTAATGGTACAGCAGATAACAAACTTTCAGTATATGGATGTAACGGATTATTGTAAACTTCATCAGCTGGTGCCAATTCTACTAGACGACCGTAATACATTACACCGATACGATCACTAATATATTTAACCATTGATAAATCATGGGCAATAAATAAATACGTCAAGCCTTTTTCTTTTTGTAATTCCATCAACAAGTTAACAACCTGCGCTTGAATCGATACATCTAAAGCTGAAATTGGCTCATCACAGATGATGAATTTAGGTTGCACAGCTAATGCACGAGCAATCCCAATCCGTTGACGTTGTCCACCAGAGAACTCATGCGGATAACGTGTTGAATGGTCAGGATTTAACCCAACTGTTTTTAGCAATTCATCAACTTGTTTATTACGATCAGCCGTAGATTCTGCTAAGCCATGAATGTCAATACCTTCAGCAATCAGATCGCGAACTTTCATTTTAGGATTTAATGATGCATACGGATCTTGGAAGATCATTTGCATATCACGTCTAAAACTCAACATATCTTTTTTACCTTTGATATCATGAACTTCTTTATCTTGGAAAATAATTTCACCAGATGTTGGATCATATAAACGGATGATGGCACGACCAGTTGTTGACTTTCCACAACCAGACTCACCAACTAATCCAAAAGTTTCCCCTTTAAAAACATCAAAGCTAATATCATTAACTGCTTGAACTTCATTTGATTGACCTACGTTAAAAAATTGTTTTAAACCTTTTACTTGAAGAATTTTTTCTTTACTTGTCATCTAGTTTGACCCCCTTACCTGCATCTGCATCATTAATGGGCTCAAAAGTGGCCTCTGAGGCTGTATTCGTTGCATCCTTAGCGAATAACTCACGACGTGCTCTAATCTCGCCTGGCGGCGTTACAGAAGGAGCATCTGGATGAAGCAACCACGTTGCTGCATAATGCGTATCTGATACTTTAAAGAAAGGTGGTTCTAACTCTGTATCAATTTTCATAGCAAATTCATTCCGAGGTGCAAATGCATCGCCTTTTGGTGGATCTAATAAATCTGGTGGTGTTCCTGGAATAGCGTACAATGACTTCCCTTTAATATCTAAAGTCGGCATTGAACTAATCAGGCCCCAAGTGTATGGATGTTGAGGATTATAAAAAATCTCATCAACCGTTCCAACTTCGACAATTTTACCAGCATACATAACCGCTACACGATCAGCTACATTCGCTACTACACCTAAATCATGTGTGATAAAAATAATCGATGTTGCAATTTTCTTTTGTAATTGTTTCATCAAATCTAAAATTTGAGCTTGAATCGTTACATCAAGTGCCGTCGTTGGCTCATCTGCAATCAAAACTTCTGGGTTACATGCCAAAGCAATAGCAATAACAATCCGTTGGCGTTGACCACCAGAAAATTGATGAGGATATTGTTTCATACGACGCTCTGGATCAGGTAAACCTACAAGTTTTAATAACTCAAGAGCTCTTTCTAAAGCTTCTTTTTTACTGACTTTTTGATGTTTAATAATCGGTTCAGCAATTTGTTTACCGATTGTCATCGTTGGATTTAAAGAAGTCATTGGATCTTGAAAGATCATTGCGATTTCTTTTCCGCGAATCCCTTGCATCTCTTTTTCAGTTCTTTTATTGATATCTTTCCCGTTAAATAAAATTTCGCCTTTTTCAACATTGGCATTCTTAGCTAATAAACGCATGATACTACGACTCGTTACTGATTTACCTGAGCCTGATTCACCCACAATAGCTAATGTTTCACCTTTTTTCAAATCAAAACTAACACCACGAATTGCCTGAACAGTTCCAGCAAAGGTGTCAAATGTAATGGTTAAGTCTTTAACTTCTAATATATTGCTCATTCATATCTACCTCGCTAATCTTTCATTTTTGGATCAAACGCATCGCGTAAACCGTCAGCTAATAAGTTAAATGAAATCATTAAAATACACATAACCGCAGCTGGGTACCACATCAAATGTGGTAAGAAACGGAAAGTTTTATACCCATCACTTAAAAGTGTACCAAGTGATGCTTGTGGAGCTGGGATTCCGATTCCAATGAAACTTAAGAAGGCTTCAAAGAAAATAGCTGCTGGGATCGTAAACATCGTATTGATAATGATTACTCCAGAAAGGTTTGGAATTAGGTGTTTAATTGCAATTTTTAAATTGGATTCACCTAGTGTTTTTGCAGCAAGAATATACTCTTGATTTTTTAATTTTAGTGTCTGAGCCCGCACAACACGCGCCATCGTAATCCAACCAGTAATCGCCAAAGCAATACCAATTGATAAAATACCTGGTTGTAATACTAGAAGCATTAAAATTAAGACAACCAAGTTAGGAATCCCACCAATAATTTCTAAGATACGTTGCATAAAGTTGTCGACACGACCACCGCTCATACCTGAAATCAATCCGTAAGAAACTCCAATAGTTAAATCAAAAAAGGCAGCAATTAAAGCAATTAAAAGTGACACGCGCATTCCAGCTAAGATCCGTGAAAATAAATCACGTCCTAAACCGTCTGTTCCAAAAATGTAATTCACATCGTCAGGAACATTTTTCTGAGCGTATTTATCAACTCTTTTATCTGTATTTCCAATTTTAGCAGTTCCATTTAAGCCATTAATATTTACTCCTTTAATACGTGGAGGTAAATTAGCATAGGCAACAGTTTGTTTATTTGGATCATGTGGTGAAATTAGTGGTGCAGCAATACTTGCACTAATCATAAAGATTAAAATAAACAAACAGATTACAGCTGCTTTATTTTTCTTCAGACGACGCCAAGAATCTTGGAAGAAGTTTAAAGAAGGTGCAGCAATTTTTTCTCTATCTACTAATCCTGAATCCTGTGCCGGTTCAAACATTTCAGGAGACAAATTTTTTAATTCTTCGTTTAAATTACTCATTAATTGCTCCCTCCCGCTACACGAATTCTTGGATCGATGATTCCATATAGAATATCAACTAATAAAATAATGGCTACAAGCATTGCAGAGTACAACATTGTTACACCCATAATAGTTGGATAGTCATTGGTCATGATTGATTTAACAAATTGTTCTCCGATTCCAGGAATTGAGAAAATATTTTCAACTACTAATGAACCTGTCATTAAACCAACAGCCATTGGTCCTAATAATGTTACTAAAGGAATTAATGCATTACGAACTCCATGCTTAAAGGAAACAACCCAACGAGCTAGACCTTTGGCACGAGCTAATTCAATATAATCACTACTTAAAACTTCGACCATTTCAGTTCGAATAAAACGTGCTGAATCTGCTAGCGGCGAAATGGCCAATGCGATTGTCGGTAAAACCGATGAAGCAAAGCCGTCTTTCCACATAGCAATTGGGAACCATTTTAAATACACGCCGAAAATTAATTGTAACAACACGGCAAAAACAAAGTTAGGAATAGAGCGACCTAATATTGCGGCAAATGTAGCCGAAGTATCAATCCACGTATTTTGATTCATTGCGGCGATAACCCCTAAGATTATTCCTAAAAATGTCCCTAGAATAACCGCCTGCAGACCTAGCTGGAGCGAGGGTCCGACTCTTGCTGAAAGTAAAGTAGATACAGGTGTATTGTTGAATTGGAAAGAAGTTCCTAAATCACCTTTCAATAACCCCGTTATATAGACCCAATATTGCTCGATCACGGGTTTATTGAGACCATACTTTTCATTCATAATATAAATTTGTTCTTGCGATAGTTTTTCCTGGTTACTGTATGGCGTACCTGGTAAAAGCTTCAGTAAAAAAAATGTAATCGATGCTATTAGTAAAAGCGTGATTAACATAAAAAAGATTCGCTTTCCCAAAAACTTAGCATAGTTTTTCATCGATACAAGCACCTCCATGATAAATTTTAATCATTTTCTTAAAAATGAATATACTATATAGAATAGCTCGTTAAGACGAATAAAGCAAAAGTTTTTTACTAATTATTAACTTTTTTTTCATAATTATTAAAAAACAGCCATAAAATCTTCAAATTCCGCCTAAAATTTCTCATTTTTTTCTCATTGTACTAGATATTATTGTAATTGAATTTAATTTGAGGTAAATTAAATTCAGCACAATAGTCTTGTTGAAAGGAGAAATATAACATGAAACCTAAAAAAATTGTATCTTTTCTAATTATATTGCCACTTTCCGTTGTTTTCCTCTGGCAAGTCATCAAATTTCAAAAAGTCACTTTTTTAGAAACATCAAATTTAAGCTTTATAGCTGCTGGAATTTTATTAATTATTGGAATTTTTTGGTATACACTATCTTCTGGAGTTTTTGATTTTTTTAACTATAGCCTAAAAAAAAGCGCTCAAGCCTTAAAACGAAATACATCTGATGCTGAAATCGAGCCTCTATCAAAAGCTGTTGGTAAAGGTTATCGCTCCCCCTTAGTAGCGGGTGCCGTTTTACTAATTTTTAGTTTAATCACTCTTTTTGGTTACTATTTATAAAATTTCACGTATAATAATGAAGTAGCTTTGTCTAAAAAGACAACATGATAGATTGAGCCTATTTAGTTTCAAGATAATTTATTAATTAAGTAAGGGAGTTTTTGATATGGAAACAATTTTTTCTGGAATTCAACCTAGTGGAATTCCAACAATCGGCAATTATATTGGCGCCATGAAACAATTTATTGCACTACAAGAGAATTACGATTGCTACTACTGTATTGTAGATGAACATGCAATCACTGTCCCACAGGATCGCATTAAACTTAGAGAGCAAATTCGCGGTTTAACAGCACTCTACTTAGCCGTTGGCTTGGATCCTGCTAAATCAACTATTTTTATCCAATCTGAAGTTCCAGCACACACTCAGGCAGCATGGATTGTTCAATGTAACATCTCTTTGGGAGAATTGGAACGCATGACGCAATTTAAAGATAAATCTGCTAAATCAAATCGTGCAGGTGTAAGCGCAGGTCTGCTGACTTACCCACCTTTGATGGTTGCAGATATTATTCTCTATCAAAGTAATTTTGTGCCTGTTGGAGAAGATCAAAAGCAGCATTTAGAGCTGACACGTGACTTCGTAGATCGTTTTAACAATAAATACGGAAATGGCAACCAAGTTTTAACACTACCAGAAGTCAAGATTCCAAAATTTGGTGGTCGAATCATGAGTTTACAAGAACCCACTAAAAAAATGAGTAAATCTGACGACAATCAAAAAGGGTTCATTTCTATGTTAGATGATCCTGCTAGTATTCGTAAGAAAATTAAAAGTGCTGTTACCGATTCAAGTGGTGTCATCGAATTTGATGTTGAAAACAAACCAGGTATTTCTAATCTACTAACAATTTACTCTGCCTTTTCAGGCGAAACAATTGAAAGTATCACACCTCGTTACGAAGGTGTAGGATACGGAAAGTTTAAAGAAGATTTAGCAGAAGCTGTCATAGCCGTTATGGAGCCAATTCAAGAACGCTACTACGCCCTTCTAAAATCAGATGAACTGGATGAGATTTTAGATGCTGGTGCAAAACACGCCAATGCAGTCGCAAATAAAACCTTGAAAAAAATGCAAAATGCAGTTGGCCTAGGCCGAAAACGCTAAAAATAAATAAGAAAACCTGAAATCCATTGTGATTTCAGGTTTTCTTATTAGTATTAGTAGATTAGATTTAAAAGATCTTCTTTTTCAATGTTTCCAAAATAGTTCTGCACATCAACGTCTTCTAAAGCTTTTTCAATTTCTGAACGGTCATATTTGATTCCTTCTAAACGTTTCTCAACATCTGAAATTTCTCCTAGGCCAAAGAAATCACCAAAGATTCGAACATCTTTAATATAGCCTTTTTCAACATTCATCTTAAATTCAACTGACCCAATTGGGAAACGCTGACGACGATTCAATTCAAACTTAGGTGATTTTCCATAGTTCCAATCCCAATTTCCATAATATTCAGCAGAAATTTCATGAATTTTTTCCCAATCACTTTCAGTTAAATGATACTCTTTCACTTGACTTCGATCTGCCACATTAAAAATACTCAATAATAATTGATCGCGAAATTCCTTAATTGAAATATACTGATAAGCATCACTTAAAAACGGTTTAATATTAGTTACTCGACTACGAATCGATTTAATTCCTTTAGACTCAATCTTATCTTTACGTACTTTTAATGCACCCACAACGGCTTCTATATCACTATCAAACATAATTGTTCCGTGAGCAAACATCCGACCACTAGTCGCATACATCGCATTTCCTGAGAACTTTTTATCATCAATCACTAAATCGTTACGACCTTTTAATTCAGCTCCTTCAACGCCCATTTTGTGAAGTGAAGCAATTACAGGTTCTGTAAATTTAGCAAAGTCACGGAAAGAATTGCCATCATCCGGCATAATAAAACTAAAAGATAGGTTACCAAAATCATGGTAAACTGCTCCTCCCCCAGATAAGCGGCGCACAACGTGAATCTTTTTTTCTTCAACATAATCGATATTAATCTCTTCAATTGTGTTTTGGTTACGTCCGATAATAATGGAAGGCTCGTTAATGTAAAAAAGTAAAATTGGTTCATCTAACGTTAAATTTTTCAATAAAAAAGTTTCAATTGCTAAGTTAATTCGTGGATCTGTGATTTCATTATTATTTACAAAATACATATAGTCATCCTCTTTTCAAATTTATAAATCGATTACTAAGTCTTTTTTAGCTAGTAAAACCTCAATTCCCTCTGCATGGTTAATCGCTTGAGCTTTTAATAATTCCAAGTCTCCAATTTGTGGTAAATGAGTTAAGACTAAGGTTTTAACTTCAGCTTTTTTGGCAATTCGTGCGACTTCAAGAGAAGTCATATGCACTTGGTGATTCTCCATACCTTCAAAAAAATTAGTGTCAGCTAAAAGAAGATCTGCTTTCTCACTAAAAGGTACAAAATCAGGGAGAAATCCAGAATCCGCCGTATAAACCAAAACTTTTCCTGTTTTGACTTCTTTAATCCGCATCGCAAAACAAGGGACTGGATGGAGAGTCCGCATAAAAGTAATTTCAAATGGACCAATATTCAACTTGTCTGTCTCTTTGTAGGCCACGCCCTCACTAACACGTTCTAAAGTCAACGCAGCAAATCCGGCTGCGTTTTCTGTGTGAGCATGAATAGGTAATAAAGAAGCGCGATCCTCACCATTATTTTTCCGTTTTAACAAGCGCATAAATTGCAATACTCCAATGTCAGCCACATGATCGTGATGATAATGAGAAAGGATAACAGCATCTAGTTCAAGTGGATCCAAGTGATTTTCTAACGAGATTAAAGAAGCGCTCCCTGCATCAATTAATAAACGATAACCCTCCGATTCAACTAAATAAGAACTCGTTCCCTCATTATTAATTGGATAACCGCCCCAATAGCCTAAAATGGTTAATTTCACATTAATCAGCCCTTTCTTAATTTTTCACTATGCATTTACCATACACCACTACCACTAAAAATAAAATAAAAAAGCTTCTTTTTTTTAGAACATTTTATTTAACAGCAAATTTCAGATCATATACGCAGTCTAAATACAATTTTGTTTTTTCATATACTCAATCGTCGCTTTAGAAATTCGATTTGCTTGTGCGACACATTGATTAATTCCAAAGCCGCCAAAACCATTTCCACCAATATAAATCCCGGGAAAATCAGCACGTAAAATAGCTACTAGCTTTTGCTTACGCTCTTCGTGATGAATCGTATATTGTGGGATTGCATTCGGCCACCTAGCAATTTTCGAGTAATTCGGAGGAACTTCGATGCCCAAGATTTGGTTTAAATCCTTTAGAATGTATTCTTCAATCTCTAAATTGCTCAAAGAAACTAACGATTCTTCCCCACGCCTACCAAAATTAGCTCCAATCAATACTTCTTCATCATTTTGCTTTAATGTTGGCCATTTTTTATCTAATAGAATGACCGAGGTAACATGAGAGTCATTTCGACGCGGTGTTACAAAACCAAAACCTTTAGGTTCATTTTTAATTGCACCTTTGGGAAAGCTTAATAAAATAAATCCGATTGAGGTAGTCACAGTTTTATTGAAAAAAGAAGTAAGTTTCTCGTCCTTAAATAAGCGGGAGTATTCAGTTGCAGGTGTTGCAACAATCACAGCTCCAGCACGCATTTGTTCTTTTCGATTGATATCGATAACATACGTTCCTTCTTGACCTTTACTGATTTCAAAAACTTTTTTCCCATATTGGATATGGGGTTCAATTGTTTCAGCTAATTTTTTCGGCAAGACTTCTAATCCCTTTTCAAAAGTGACATAATTTCCATCACCATCAAAAAATTCAGGATAATTGCTTAGCCCTTTAGATAGACGTCGATGATTTTGCTCGACATCATAAATAAATTCATTAGAACTTCTAACGCCCATTTCATCTAAATCCCCTGCATATATCTTAGAAAAGAAAGGCTCAACTACATGTTCAACCTGCTCTTCTCCAAGACGACGCTTTAAAAAGCTACTGACCGTCAAATCTTCTTCTATTTTTGTTTTAGGAACAACCAAATCTTTGTAACTTGCCAGTTTGCCATGGAACGTCAATAATTTATTTTTCCAAATATCGGTACGGTGGATAGGAATCCCTTTATAAGTTGGATAGGTTAATTGGTGCAACTGATTATAAAAATAAACATCTGGCTTGTCGCCAGAACTATAAACTAATTCTTCTTCCAATCCTAATTCTTTGATTAAAGTCATGGCACCAGAATATCTTACATCAATAGATTCTGCTCCCGTATCAAAAAAACGGGTACCAATTTGAAGGGTATGTATTTTCCCACCTACTCTAGTAGAACCTTCTAATAGAATCAATTCAAAAGGTAACTGTTCTTTTTCAATAAATTTTTTTATTTCATAAGCAGCTGTTAAACCTGTGATTCCACCACCAACAATCGCAATTCTTTTTTTTGCTCGCTCCATCCAAGTTCCACCTCCATTATCAACTCTCTTATGTTCATTTTACTTGTTATCTCAAAAAAAAGAAACTACCTTTTCTATTTTTGTGATTCTTTTTATTAAATCTAACTATTTACAGGCATATTTAAGCTATGAATGGAAATTTAAAAGACTAATTTTATTCAAGCATGAGGGATAACATTTAATATAAAATTATGGATAACATTAGATTTTTCAGTTTTCAGTTATTTTTTAGTCTCTCCTTTAGGATTTTGATACACTTATCTGAAAAGAAGGTGTATACTAAATTAGAATGTATCATTAAAGTTCTCAACATATTATATTAGGTTAGTTTCGAGCTTCAGCCCTTTGAAAAGAAGATACAATCCCTCAAAGTAAAAAGATGCTTTGTGTGTGTATTTTCCTATCTTTTTGTCAAGGTCAGCTCTCAACATATTTTATTAGGAGGAATTGAATTATTATGAGTTTATACGTTTACACAACCACTGGTACCCGCCCTTATTTAACAAAATACTTACACGATGAGCACCCTATGCATAATTTTACTTTAATGCAAAAAACAACTGCTAGTGATATTTATTTACTGCTAGATGAAAGCAATGCTGCCTCTGTTTTTAATGCTCCTTTTGGTTACGAGAATCGATTTCAATATGGATTGAAACCTCATGATGGGATTGCTGTCTTTGAACATATTGGACTAGCTCCAGAAAATGAAAAAAGTTTCCTTCTACAATTTGATCGCATTAAAGAAGATTTAGATGCTCAGCCAGGTCTAGAAGCTTTGTATTTACTGCGCTCAGAAAAAAAAGTCGCTTATGTTATCCTCACTTTTTGGAAAGATGATAGCTATTTCAACAAATGGACCAAATCTGCACATTTCAGACCTTTGGTACCTTACATTACCGATCATCAAACCCGCTCTTCTGATATTACTTATGCGGATATCTTCCAATTACGTTAACAAATAGCACAATTTTTCAGATAAAAAAAGACAGATTTGACGACTTCCATCATCAAATCTGTCTTTTTTACTTTTTAAATCAATTCTTTTAGTTCATTGTTTTCTTTAGCAACATCATAAAATTCTGAAATCGCAACAATTTTATAAGGTACAATCCACAATAATGGAATGACGAATATTCCTAAAAGGTACCAACCTATAAATGAGAGTTGCAACACAAACAAATCCCATAAACGACCTTTTAATAGTGTAAATGCATAGCTAAATACATCACCAAGTTTCATTTCTGGAAAATCCAAACGAATCAGAACTACTATTTGAAAATAACCATCTACTAATGTACCAACACCAGCAATAATCACTACAAAAAGTAAAGTTAATAGAGCAATCGCACTAAAACCTCCAAAACCAACCACGCTTGAAACTAAATTGCCACTTCCACCTGTTAACAACATAGTTGAAATAACACCAAATCCTAAAATACCAATAAAAGGTAAAGCTAAGACAAAACTAGAAATAAGTCCTACTAACCATTCAACTAAGTTTACTAGTAGTAATGGTAAGTAGCGTCCACCATTAAATATACTAAAAATCATACCCACTTCGGCTTTTCCGCCTCTGACTGCATATAAACTTGCATAAAAAATACCATAACCAAAAGCAAAGGTTAGCAACAATTCAGTTAAGGTTGAAACAAATGAATTGTCGCTTCCAAAAATCGAACCAATTCCTCCTGCAACGAGCATAGATAAAATTCCAGAACTTAACATTAACAATGCAAAAGTTCCCCATTGCCCTTCTAAACTTTTTCTAGCTGCTGCTCGATAATCACTACTACGCATATTTATCCTCCTTTTAACCAAATTTAATTTTTTCAACTGTCTTACGATCCAAACGTTTGACAACTTCTGTTACTAACTTCACTGTATTTAAATAGTCATCTTCATGAATCACTGAAGTATGGGAATGTAAATAGCGCGTCGCAACTGTAATAGCTAATGCTGGCATTCCATTTCTCGTAACATGTTGACTTCCTGCATCTGTTCCGCCTCTAGCAATAACAGTATACTGGAATGGAATGTCTAACTCTTCCGCAACAGAAACGACAAAATCACGAAGTTCTTTATGAGCCACCATAGATGCATCATAGATAATAATTTGTGGACCTTGACCTAGTTTTGAATCTGCTTCTTTAGCTGTCATACCTGGTGTATCTCCAGCTGTCCCTGTATCTAAAGCAAAAGCAATATCTGGATCTACCAAATAAGTTGCTGTTTTAGCACCACGTAATCCAACTTCTTCTTGAACATTACCTGCTCCAAAAGCAATATTTGGGTGTCCGCTAGCTTTTAGATTTTCTAAGACTCTTAAAGTTACAGCTAAACCGATTCTATTATCCCAAGCCTTAGCTAAAAGGAATTTTGAATCGTTTAATCGTTTAAATTCAATATATGGAGTCACCATATCACCAGGTTTAACTCCCCACTCCATCGCTTCATCCTTAGATGTTGCACCAATATCAATAAACATATCTTGGATATCGTACGCTTTATTGCGAACTTCTACTGTCAATACATGAGGTGGTTTACAGCCAATTACACCATGTATGACTTTGTTTTTTCCAGTCGTAATCTCAACTTGTTGAGCTAACATGACTTGCGACCACCAGCCACCTAATGTTTGGAATTTAAGAAAACCTTCTTCTGTAATTCCAGTAACCATAAAACCAACTTCATCTAAATGACCTGCAAATAAAACTTTAGGACCTTCTTTGTCTCCAACTTGTTTGGCAATCACACTACCTAAACCGTCATAAAAAACTTTATCTGCGTTCTTTTCAGCATATTTTACAAAAACATCACGCACTTGTCCTTCATTACCAGGTACACCTTTTGCATCTGTTAAATTTTTTAATAATTGCAATTCTTTCTTGTCCATTCCTATTACCTCCCATATCCATCAGCTATCTTATTTGAAAAGCTGTTTCTTAAAAATAATCATGCTTAAACCCATCAATAAGTATACCATTATTCATCTATTTTTTAAATTTATTCTGAATTTATCTGAAAAAAAGATCGTTGAGCCCGTTCAGCTCCGACAAGAAAATAGGGGAATTTGATATGACATTTTTTGTCACGTCGAAATTTCATCTTTTTCTCGAAGAGTTGGCTCATAAGAGCTAGCCTGATAAAAAAACTCGCTTAGCTATTTAGACCTTGTAGAAAAAAAGATTAAAAAGGCACTGGCCTCTCTAATCCCACTTTCCTTTTCCATTAAATTAACGACGATTTCGATCATTCACTTGACGACTAATAAAATTAATCAACCAAACGACTAAAGCGATTGGTACTAAAATTTTAATAATTAAAAATAGAATCGCACTAAATGCTGCTGCAAGAAAACCAAATACCATAATAAACCCGACTGCTGCTAATATATATATCCAAATTGAATTTGTTTGTCTCATGTCGCTCTCCCCTTTTCATTAACTTTATATACCTATAGTAACATAGTGGATTACTGCTGTCCTACATCTAAAGCAGTAACTTTTCATCCGTCTATAGGCTAAAACAAAAAATACCATCTCTAAAACACTAAATTAGAGATGGAGAACTTTTATAAAAAGACATCATGTAATGTACAAACAGCGTTTTGTAAGTTTTCACCAGATACTAAAATCCAAATTGTAGTATAACTATCTGCTGATTGTAATATAGCTATATCTTCTGCCGCTAATGAAGTTACTATTTTAGCTGTAACACCTGGTACGCCTGTAATCCCCGCACCAACAACAGCTACTTTCGCACAATCTTCCAATGTAGAAATAGCTATGTTGTTTTCACTGAAAATAATTTTTGCCAACTCAGCTTCATGTTTCACTAATGTAAATACCACTTGATGTGGAAAAATATTAATGAAATCAACACTTATACCTGCATTTGCTAACAAACTAAAAATAGTTTCTGGCGATTGTTTCGTAGTTTCAATAGTAAATTGAACTAGATTAGATACATGAGCAATTCCTGTCACCAAACGATAATGACCTACCTGCAACTCTGAGTGAGTTACCAAGGTTCCAAGATCTGTAACAGGCAAATAAGTGGAACGAATTCGCAATGGGATTGTAGCTTGCATTGCCAATTCAACTGCTCGTGGATGAATAACCTTTGCTCCTTCATGAGCCATATTACTGACTTCTTGATAACTTACAACCTCTAAAAACTTTGCTTGTTCTACTAACCGAGGATCAGCTGTCATCATCCCTGATACATCTGTGAAAATATCAATGCGCTCAGCTTTAAAAGCTTTACCTAACAATGCAGCTGTAGTGTCACTTCCACCACGACCTATCGTAGTTATATGGCCCGTTTCTGTAACACCCTGAAAACCAGTTACAACCACAACATCTACTTTTTTGAAAAATTCAAAAATAGGTTCTGTTTCAACTCTCAAAACTTTGGCGTTACTGAAATCATCATTTGTAATAATCCCAGCATCTTGCCCAGTTAAAGCCGCGGCAGGCAAACCATTTTTTTTCAGCTGATTTGTAAAGACTGTTGCCGAAATTGTTTCTCCCACAGATAAAAGTAAATCTTTTTCACGTAAATCTAATTGAGTTTCATCACCATCAATTAACGACAACAAAGAATCAGTAGCATATGGATCGCCTAAACGCCCAATTGCAGATACGACTACAATTACTTTATATCCGTCTTTAACGGCTTGAACAATATGTTTCTCTGCTGCTGCTCGGCTTTCATCATCTTTTACTGATGTACCACCAAATTTTTGTACTAAAATTTTCATGTTTAGGAACCATCCTTCTATTTAAAAGAAGTACTTTAAGTAGGTATACTTAAGTACTTCTCATCAAATTTATCAGTCTATTGAATCACAGCTTTGCTATTTGGTAAAACTAAAAATTGCTCACCTGTCTCAACATATAACTTATGCCACACCATAAATGTGATTACTGTCCAAATTTTACGTGAATTATCAAGTTTTCCAGCACAGTGATCTTCTAAAAGTCCTAGAACGTAACTTTTATTGATTAAATGATCTGTTTGAGAGTCAGCAATAATGCCTTTCACCCAACTATTCATCTCATCTTTTAACCAGTGGCGAATCGGAACTGGGAAACCTAGTTTTTTACGATATAAAACATTATCTGGCACAAAACTTTCAGCCGCTTTACGTAAAATATATTTAGTTGTTCCATTTGCAATTCGAATATCCGAAGGCAATTCGCGAGCCACTTTAAAGACTTCCTTATCTAAAAATGGTGTGCGTAGTTCTAGTGAAGCCGCCATTGTTGTTCGATCTGCATTTAATAGTAAATCACCATTTAGCCAAGTATGAATATCAATATACTGCATCCGATCGATTGGATCATAGCCTTTTGAACGATCATAAAAAGGTTTGGTAACATTTTGGTAAGGATGACCAGCTAAATAATTTACCATTAATTTTTTCTTTTCAGCCTCTTCAAAAATTTTAGCATTTCCGACATATCGTTGTTCCATCGGAGTTGTTCCACGTTGGATAAAACTTTTACCACGCATTCCTTCTGGCATAATTTTAGCTAATTGATTTAACCCTTTTTTC
The DNA here is from genome assembly GCF_000744945.1 of Carnobacterium maltaromaticum DSM 20342. Lineage (NCBI taxonomy): Bacteria > Bacillati > Bacillota > Bacilli > Lactobacillales > Carnobacteriaceae > Carnobacterium > Carnobacterium maltaromaticum. The sequence continues at coordinate 3,565,462 of NZ_JQMX01000001.1, read as the reverse complement.
AATCCACTTGGTAAACTATCAATGCGTTTTAATGAATTTGGCTCATTATAAATCGTATAACCACCAAAAACTTCATCTGCACCTTCACCAGAAAGTGCAACTTTAACATGTTTACGAGCAATCTCGGCTAAGAAAAATTGTGGTACAGCTGCCGGATCGGCTAGTGGGTCATCCATATGCCAAACAAATCGTGGAAACTCATCCATAAATTGTTGTGCGGTAATAATCTCGCTAATATTTTCAACATTTAAACGATCAGCCGTTTCTTTAGCCACATCAATTTCACTGTAGCCTTCACGTTCAAATCCAACTGAAATAGTTTTAATTTTAGGATTGAATTCTCTAGCAATTGCAACGATAATTGATGAGTCAACACCACCAGATAAAAAGGAACCTACCGTCACATCACTACGCATATGTTTTTCAACTGAATCATACAGGACATCTTTAATTGCCTTAGCAAATTCATCCTCTGATTTTTGAATTGGAGCAAAAGTAGCTTCCCAATAGCGTGTAATTTCCATTTCCCCATTTAATGGTTTTGTAAAATAATGACCTGGTGGTAAACGGTGAATATTTTCTGTTAATGTTTCAGGATCTGGTACAAATTGGAATGTTAAATAATTTTGCAAAGCAACTGGATTGATTTCTTTCTTTTTCAAAATTTCATAAATTGATTTTTTCTCAGAAGCAAAATAGATATTTCCATCTTCTTCTGCGTAATGGAAAGGTTTGATTCCAAAATGGTCTCTAGCCCCATAAACCGATTTTTCAACTTTATCCCAAATTACAAATCCGAACATGCCACGTAAACGTTCTGCTGTTTTTTCTTTGTATTTTGCATAAGTCGCGATGATTACTTCTGTATCGCTGTCTGTTTCAAACGTCAATCCATCAGCAATTAACTCATCACGTAGTTCAATATAATTGTATACTTCACCATTAAAAACAATCCAATAGCGTTCATTTTCATAAGAAAGAGGTTGGTGTCCTTTTTCAACGTCAATAATACTTAAGCGTCTAAAGCCAAAACTAATATGGTCGTCAAAAAAGAAACCTTCATCATCTGGTCCGCGATGAACAATTAATTTATTCATTTCTTTAATTTTCTTTTCATAATCTAGGTCATGGTCATTTAAATCGCTCCCATGAATACACCCTACAAATCCACACATACATTGGTTCCTCTTTTCCTTCATTTCTCGGTATAAATTCTCGTGTCCTTATATTTACTTGTCTTATTATAACTAACAACGGCTGTCGGTTCAACCAATTAAGACGGATTCTTTACATTAAACTTTTGTTAAGTTTTATTCACGAATAGTCTATTTCCATATTTTTCAAAATGTAACAATTGTATTTAAAAATTGACTAATTTTTTTTATATAAATTGATTCCTGTTTCTGTATCTTCAATCCAGTCAATTTCTTTGAATTTAATAAGCAGATAGATAAAATAAAAATCACCTACACACCCCGATGTATGTAGAGCAAATAACAGGAATGCACTAATGGGAATATATTGGGCAAGAATAAAATAAAGTAAAGACAGTCCTACAAATGGGCTCAGAGCAATCACTTTAAATTGCCAAGCTCGAAAATAACTCCCTGAGGCTTCAGCATAGGCCATACCTCTTTTAAAACCAAAAGTCACTTTTTTGGCACCAAAGACTTTAAAAAAAAGCCCATGTATCGCTTCATGAAGAACTAGAGAAATAAAAAATAGCAAAATAATACTGATTAATTTCTCACTAAGAAGCAAAATAATTCTAACCAAACTAGTTTCAGCGTTGAAATCCAAAAAGCTTAACTCATTTTTTAAAACAGAGTCATTCATCGCAATATAGCCTACTGGAACTAATAATAATAGCAAAAAAATAATCAAGGAGAGACGACTTAACAATTGAAGCAATGGTCTGTTTTCGATTAAGTTCACTTTTTTGTATAAGATTAATTCTTTTTTCATATTTACTCCCTCCTCTGTTCGTATTATAACAGATTAAATCTGTTTTTTTCAGCAGTCAAAATCTTATCTATGTTATAATGAGCTATCTTTATATTGGAGAGTGATTGTTTTGTTATTAAAAGAAGTCTGTGTTGAAAATTTCACCTTGATTCCAGAAGCATTGTCTCGCGGAGCAAATCGTGTTGAATTATGTGATAATTTAACTGTTGGAGGCACAACAGTAAGTACGGGCGTAATGGAAGAGACCATTCATTATTGTGGAGAAAAGCATGTCCCTGTCATGGCGATTATTCGACCTCGAGGCGGAAATTTTATTTTTCATGATACCGAGCTTAAAATTATGAAAACAGATTTAATGGAAGCCAAAAAGTTAGGCGTGGATGGTGTTGTAATCGGTTGTTTAACAGCAGATAATTGGATTGACGAAGACGCCATTACAGATTTATTAGATGAAGCAAGTGGTTTACAAGTAACATTTCACATGGCTTTTGATGAAATTCCAGCAGATAAACAATTTGCTGCTATTGATTGGTTAGTAGAGCAAGGTGTTGAGCGTATCCTAACCCATGGAGGACCTAGTCACTTGGCTATTGAGAGCACCCTACCTCGATTAAAAGAACTAGTTGCATACGCTGATAAGCGTATTATTATTTTACCTGGTGGCGGAATTACAAATGAAAATGCTGATTTTATCGCACAAGAACTAGGTGTTAATGAAATCCATGGTACCAAAATAGTTGGCACACTGTAAAATAAAAAATGCGGTTTTCCTTTGCTGGAAAATCGCATTTTCAAATTGAACTACTAACGAACATCACTCGCTTGATAATATTGTTTCTCACCACTTAAAACTCCACCATATAAGTCACTTATCGAGACAAAACTATAACCCTGTTTTTTCAAAGAAATGATTGTAGTTTCTAATGCATCTGCTGTCGTCGGATGGATGTCGTGCATTAGCACAATCGCTCCCGACGTTGAACTACGCATAACTTCTTGATAAATCATATCCGCATTTTTAGATTTCCAATCTTCTGTATCAACTGACCATTCTATAATTGGCATCTGGTAGACTGCGATTAATTTATCATCAATCAATCCATAAGGCGGACGTAATAATTTAATTTGATAATTAGCGATATTTTGAATAATTTCATTTGTTGCGGAAACTTGATATTGGGCTTCCTCTATCGAGAGTGATGTTAATTTAGGGTGAGATAAGGTATGATTCCCAATCTCATGTCCCTCTGAAATTTCACGTCTAATCAATTCCGGATTGGCTTTAGCACTTTGACCCGTAACAAAAAAAGTAGCCTTTACATCTTGTTTTTTTAAGATATCTAAAACTCTAGGTGTCACACTCGCGCTAGGTCCATCATCAAAGGTTAGAGCAATCACTTTATTTTTGACAACAGGTGGAATTCCCGCTTGTTTTTTTATCTTTAATATCTGACCATCCTTAATTTTGTCTGATGATAACTGGTTCCAGCTTTTGATTTCATCTACCGTCATTTGATTACGCGTTGCAATCCGCCAAAGAGTTTCACCAGGCTGCACTATATACTCCATTTGATTTTCAAGAATAACTGGACCTGTTTTAGGTAGTTCCTTAGCAGTTAATGTTGGATTTTTCACTTTTATTATTTGGCCTGCATAAACTGTATCTGATTCCATATCATTCCATTCTTTTAATTCAGCAATAGTTATTCCATAACTCTTAGCAATCCGCCAAACTGTTTCCCCTTTTTGAACTTTATGGGTTTCACTATTTTCAGCTTGAGCATCAACTGATTTCATGGACAGATTTATAAATTGTATTATTAGTAAAAAAAATAGAACTCGTTTCCATTTTCGCATAAAAAACTCCTCACAATTCTTTTAAGAATCACACCTCGCGAACTATGCTTAGCGTAAACACGAGTGCATATATATCTATTATCATATGCTAAAAACAAGTAATTTTCTTTTCTATTTTTCCCATTAAAATAGGTCATTTTAGAAAAAATAACAAAAAAATAACCATCCAAACAACTTATCTTATACAGTGTTTGGATAATTATACCTATTTTCATAAAACAGATAACAAAAAAAGTGTCTGTTTTTTATTTTTAAAATTAGTCTAATGAATTTAAAAAGGTTGAATATTTTTCTACTTCTAACGAATAATGAATCTCAGGTCGATCAATTAATGCAGCGATTAGAGATAAATCATGGAGACATAGCACACGATAATTAGCGATTAGCCAGCATAAAGCAGATACTCGATCAACTTCTTGATTTTTTATTTTTTGAACATATTTTTTTATTTCTTCACCAGTTATTTCCATATGTTTTCCCCATCCTCCTTATCCGCTTCTTTAATAAACCCATATTCAGAAAACGCTTTCTTAAAGTATAACGAAATTAATTATTTTTTCAATCGTTTTCACTTATCTTCAGTATTAATCTTCTTTTTTTGTGCAGGTTGCCAAAATTAATTGTCTAATAAAAAAAGGTAAGCACTGAGAGTGCCTACCTTTTTTTGCGCATGCTATTTCAGTTCAGGGGCATCCGTTTGATAAAGATTAACCGTTGACTGATTGTTATGTTCTTGTAATAATGTTTTACTCTTCACTTCTTTTGCAGCTTCTTCTAATTGTTTTATACCACTTTTAAACGTATAGCTATATTTTTCTTTATCTACGACATTAAAACCTTTCGGGGTATAAAAACGCAATAGATCCCCAGTTATTACTCGATCTGATAAAGCTAATTCTTTTTCTACATGTTGTTTTTCTTGATCAAAAATAACTTTTTGCTCCTCTGTTAAATCAGTTATTTCCTCACCAGTTGCTGTGTTATAAATAGTACCATGAACTTTTGTAAAATTTTTGGAAACAAAATCGCCATTTCTAAATGGTACTATTTGTTGATTATCAGTAGCTAATAAATCACTACCAAATTGAATATAATCTGTTGTTTGTTCTCCAAGTAAATGAAGTAAGGTTGGCAAGACATCAATTTCTCCACCATAGGTATGATTGATACCCCCTTTTAAACCTGGAGCATGGATCATAAATGGAACTTTTTGAAACATTGCATCATCAAAATCAGTATATTCTTTGGTCCCTAATAATTGACTAACTGCATTTCCATGATTACTGGAGATTCCATAATGGTCACCATACATTAAAATCAAACTATCATCATACAATCCTGAATCTTTTAAATATGCTAAAAATTCCTTAATTGCTTCATCTAAATAACGTGCTGTTTGTACATACCCATCAACAGTACTATCCCCCGTTGTTGTTTTAGGAATAGTTGCATTTGCTTCATCTAACGGATATGGATAATGATTGGTTACCGTAATCATTTTCGCATAAAAAGGTTGTGGCAGTTGCTCTAAATATTTGGCAGATTGGCTTAGAAATATTTTATCTTTCAATCCATAGCCTAAATCATAATCCTTACCTTTTGGATAATAACTAGAATCAAAGAAATAATTATATCCCCACGATTTATAGGTATTATCCCGATTCCAAAAACTAGCTACATCACCATGAAAAGCTGCAGTTGTGTAGCCTTTTTGGTTTAAAATAGCGGGTGCAGCTTGAAAAGTATTTTCAGTTCCATTAGAAACCATTGCCGAACCTTCTGAAAGACCATATAACGAATTTTCTAACATCATTTCAGCATCACTTGTTTTTCCTTGCCCTACTTGATGGAAAAAATTATCAAAAGAAACGGTGTTTGAATCATGATAAAACTCATTCAACGTAGGTGTAACTTCTACGCCATTTGATTTATAATCAATCATAAACTGTTGAAAACTTTCTAAATGAATCACAAATACATTTTTTCCAGCAGCTTTTCCAAAATAATCAACATTTGGTGTGAGTTGTTTTGATTGAATGTATTCTTTGACCTCATCCATCTGACTGCCATCTGCGTTCGCCTTAGTTGCGTTTGCTTGGGCCGTTTTGATTCCATCATAGACAGTGTAGGCATTTAAGCCTAAATATTTAATAATATAATTGCGGTCAAAAGTTCGAGTTAATAATTGAGGACGATCCATCTCAGCTAGACTTAAATTTGTAGCAAATAAAGCCATTGCTATAGCCGTTACTGAAAAGGCCACTCTTTTCTTTATCACTGTTTGATCAATTTTAACAATTTTAAAAATCAATAGACTTGCTAATAGCAGCAAATCAAGGAAAACAAAGAAATCCGAAATATGTACTAAGCTTTTAAAACTTGAATCCATATTCCCTGAGACAGCTGACGCACTTTTAATAATGTTAATAGTCATAAAATCTGAGAACTCACGATAGTAAACCACATTAGCAAACAGCCAAAGTGTCATAATGAAATCAGTTACTAAAAGCACAATATAAGATTTTCGACCATTTGAGAATAAAGAAATCCCAAAAAGTAACAATGTAAAACTAATCGGATTTACGAAAAGTAAAACTTGCTGAAAACTCCCTGAAACGCCTAATGAAAATTTAGTTTTATAGACTACGTACGTTTTTAACCAAAATAATAGAACTGCAACTAAAAAGAAACCCATTCGTTTATTTAGTATCCGTGACATAATCGTCATATTTTTTCGTTTTTCTTTCATACTGACTTGCCTCCATAAAACTTTTTTTCAATACTTTTTGCTAACTAATCCTACTACCATTTGAAAAAAGATACAATATAAACAATAGAGAATTAATACAACTTAAGAAAGTTTTAATAAAATAGACACTTACAACGAAAAAAACTCAGACCTAAAATGGTCTGAGTCTAACATACTAGTTACTGATGACTGATTTGGACACCAAAGCGGTCAATATCAAAGGCTTCAATCTTTGCTTCATTGTCTACTTCTTTCAGCAAGCTCATGAGAAGTTTTAATTTATCTTTAGGAACCAATACTAAAACTGTTGGTCCTGCTCCACTTAAAAAGGTACCATAAGCGCCATTTTCTTGACTAATCTCTCGAATTTTTTCCAAATGAGGAATCAATTTTTTTCGATAAATTTCATGCCATAAATCTTGTTCCATCATTTGACCAGCTAAAAATAAATTTCCTTCTAAAACAGACGCAATCATTACATTGGCAATTGAGCTGGCTTTGACAGCTTCAGAGTAACTCAATTCACTCGGTAAGACTGTTCGGCTTTCGCTAGTTAACAATTCCTTTTGAGGAATAAAAGCGATAATCCCAGTTTCAGGAAAAGTATGTTTAACAGCGAAGACATCTTGATTTATTTTTGTTGCAACTACAAAATCACCTAAAATAGCGGGTGCAACATTATCTGGATGACCTTCAATCAAGGTAGCTATTTCAACTTTTTTAGCAGCAGTTAATTGTAAATCAGCTAATTGATTCGCTAATTCAATCCCAGCAACTATAGCAGCCGAACTACTACCTAGACCTCTTGTTGATGGTACATCAGAAGTCATTTTTAATTTTCTAGGCGCTAAATCTGGGGCTAAAGATAGAGCAGTCATGACAATCACATTTTTAGAATCGGTTGGAATTCCCGAACCTAATTGATGTTCCACTTCCCAACTATCTTGTTCCGCTCCCACCTCTAAAGTTAAGTAAAGTTGTAAAGCTAACCCACAAGAATCAAACCCAGGACCTAAATTAGCCGTTGTCCCAGGAACTTTAATCCGTAACACATCGATCACCTCTTAATAAAAAGTTTTAGGAAATTCTCAAAAAATATCTATTTTCTTTTTTGGGAATTTATCTTTTTCCGAATAGTTGGCTCGTATGAAAAAACTTACTTAGCCTTCCATTACTTTAAAATGAACTAACAAGTCCATATCTTTCGCTTGTTCCACTTGTTTTAAAATTTCTTTTTGTTGTTTCTTATTCATTTTATGGGTAATAATAACGACTTTAGATGTTTGACTAGCTTGCGGTTCTTGGATAATCTTATCAAATCCAACATCACTCGCTGCAAAAATCTTAGTTAATTCTAAAAATAATCCCGTTTTGTCTAACATTTCAATTGCTAAATAATATTTTGCATAAACTTCTTCATCTGGAGTCAATTTAGTCTCTAACTGATAAGAGTTAAATACATTTCCCGTTGTACCTAAACGAATATTTTTAGCTACAGTAATCAAATCACTTACGACACTCGTTGCCGTTGGCAATTCTCCTGCTCCTGGACCATAAAACATCGTTTCACCTACAGCTGCTCCTTGAACAACTACTGCATTATTCTCATTATGCACCCCTGCTAGAGGATGATCTTGTGGAACCAATACAGGCCCTACATCAACAACAACACTGCCATTGGCCTCTTCAGCTGAACCAATTAACTTGATTTTATAACCCAATTGTTTAGCAGTCTCAATGTCAATTGATTTCACATGACGGATTCCTCGAGTTTCGATTTGGTCTAAATCAACATGCATCCCAAAAGCTAACCGTGTTAAAATAACCATCTTACGAGCAGCATCAATCCCATCGACATCATTTGTAGGATCGCTCTCAGCAAAACCTAAATCTTGAGCCTCTTTTAGAACCTCTTCATACGATTTATTTTCAGCTGTCATTTTAGTCAACATAAAATTAGTTGTTCCATTTACAATACCCAAAACTTTTTTGATATTATCTGAAGCTAGACTATCCACAATTGTTCTTAAAATGGGAATTCCTCCAGCAACACTTGCTTCATAATAAAGGTCACATTGATTTTCTTTAGCTAAAGCCACTAATTCCTTGCCATGTAAAGCAATTAAATCCTTATTGGCTGTGACAACATGTTTTCCAGCTTTTAATGCTCGACTAATATACTCTTTAGCAACATCTATACTTCCCATCACTTCTAATACAACTGCAATTTCAGAATCATTTAAAATGTCATCTGCATTTGTCGTTAATTCGATCCCTTCAGAAATTAATCCTCGATTTTTTTCAATATTTCGGACTAAGACCTTTTTTATCGAAATTTCTTCACCTGTTACTTGACCAATTTTTTCATTATGATCTTTTAAAATGCGAATCACACCACTACCTACTGTTCCAAAACCTAATATACCTACTTGAATTTGTTTTTTCATACGCTTAAGCTCCTCCTTCACACAGTTTCATTTCATATTTCTTCAATTTTGCTTCAGAAATCTTGTTGTCTTATTTAATTTCAACTTGTAATTATAAAATAAAACACATTGAACTTTCATGTGTTTTTAATCAACTATTGTAAACTAGTATACCGAATTATCTACCTTTCCACCAGTCTAAATTAAAAATATAAAAAAAAGAGCCCAATTTCTGACATTTTTTATTCATAAAAAAACAAACAGTTTTTTGTTTTAGTATTCTAACTGCATTTGACTGTACAAAAAAAGGAAAGACGCATTTGCCTCTTCCCATCATTATTAATCTTGTAACAATTCGTAAATTTCAATTGCAATTAGATCAATGTCATCAAATTGATAAACTGAATGATCTGATACTTCCTCTAATTCATAAGTTTCTGCTTTAGGATCATAGCTAATTAAGCAACGTTCTTGACCTTCTTTTTCAAATCGACGAACTTGAACTTCACTGTCCGTATTTTCTTGCATTGCTTCTAATCTGTGGATAATAGCCACTAATTGGGAAGATTTCATTGTTTTGTGCCCCTTTCAAACTTGACTCTTTATTATTCTAACAGATTTTATTGTAAAACGCATTAATCAAACTCCATTCTCATTAAAAAAAAAGAATTTAACACAGCTTTCTAGCAAATCTTTTTTCATAATAAAATAACCGAATTCATTATACAACGTTCAGTGAGCATTGTATAGTTTAATTTAATTGAATAAATCATTGTCTCAATAAAACTACATACCCTTTCAAAAAGCGGACTATTTTGAGTTAGCTTAGTAGTTAACCTCGTCTATACTCAGTTAGTGAAAAAAGATTATTTGCTTATTTTCAACAGAAATAGGATACTTGCTTTTCATTTTATGGTAAAATAGCTTAAATTAGAGTAAGAGTTAAGGAATAGGGGGAACTATGAATGACAGTATTATCAGAAAAATTTAATCAACAAACCTATAAAATCGAGGTTTCAGATATTCGTAGATTTGACGAAAGAGTCTCTGTAATTGAAGACATGCTGAAACTAACCTTAGGTGAACCAGACTTCAACACACCAGAACATGTAAAATTAGCTGGTATCTCTGCAATTGAAAACAATGACTCCCATTATACTGGCATGGCTGGTGATTTAGAATTACGTAAAGCTGTCGCTACTTTTATGCAAAAAAAATATCAGGTTTCTTTTGCCCCTGAAAATGAAATTTTGGTCACTGTCGGAGCTACTGAAGCTCTTTCAGCAAGTCTTTTGGCTGTTTTAAATCCAGGAGATAAAATTATTGTTCCAACACCAATTTACCCTGGGTATGAACCATTGATTACGCTAGCTCGAGCTGAGCCTATCTATATAGACACTACGTCTAATGGCTTTGTTTTAACTCCAGAAATGATTGAAGCAGCAATGCTTGAACACGGGGACCAGGTTAAAGCGATCATTCTAAATTATCCCAGCAACCCAACCGGAGTGACATACAACCGTGAAGAAGTGAAAGCAATTGCAGATGCTGTTAAAAAATATAGTATTTTTGTGATCAGTGATGAAATTTATAGTGAGTTAACCTACGGAGAAACGCATGTTTCAATTGCTGAATTTGCTAGAGACCAAACCATTCTAATTAATGGACTTTCAAAATCCCATGCCATGACTGGTTGGAGAATTGGTTTTATCTTAGCTCCACAAGAGCTAATTGGTCAAATTGTTAAAGTCCATCAATACCTGGTTACTAGCGCAACTACTATGGCTCAAAAAGCTGCGATTGCTGCTTTAACTGCTGGAGCGGATGATGCTTTACCAATGAAAATTGAATACATGAAACGCCGTGATTTCCTTTATGAAAAAATGAAAAATCTGGGCTTCGAAATTGCCAGACCAAATGGTGCATTTTATATTTTCGCTAAAATTCCAGATGGCTATACTCAAAATAGTATGAACTTCTGTGTGGATTTAGCTGAAAAGAACAAACTAGCTATTATTCCTGGATCTGCATTTGGAGCCGCTGGTGAAGGCTTTGTCCGTTTAAGCTACGCTGCAAGCATGGAAAAATTAGAACTGGCAATGGAGCGCTTAACAGCCTATATGGCAACAAATAAGTCAACTCCTTAACTAAGGCATAAGCAAAAGCCGTTTACACCAAGTATCATATGGTGTAAACGGCTTTTTAAATTCCCTTAGTTTCTTTTTGGTTGAACGCCAGCAGGCCACCATAATTTAATTAAGGCTTGTGTTCCATCGTTGCCATGACCTTGATTTTCCAATTTTTCATATAATTCTTTTGCTAAGCTTGTACCTGGTAATTGAATATCCATTTTTTCAGCTTCAGCTAATGCAATCTTTAAATCTTTGACAAAATGTTTCACAAAAAAACCAGCAGTGAAATCTTCTCTTAAAATTCTAGGCGCATAATTTGTTAAAGACCAGTTTTGGGCACTTCCTCCACCAACAGTATCCAAGACACTTTCCAATTCTAAGCCAGCAGCATTTGCATAAACTAGTAATTCAGACATGCCCACCATTGTACCAGCTATCATAATTTGATTAGCCATTTTAGTATGCTGTCCGCTTCCAGCTGCCCCTTGTAGCTTAACTTTTCCAGAAAATACATTGAAAATAGGTTCAACGATTTGATAAGCCTCTTTCGTGCCGCCTACCATAATCGTTAAAGTGCCGTTTTTAGCCCCTAGATCGCCTCCTGAGACTGGAGCATCTAGAACCTCAATTTTTCTTTCTCTACCTGTAGCAAAGATTTTTTGTGCTAATGAAGGCGTGCTAGTAGTCATATCAACTAAAATCTTCTCACTAGTCGCTCCAGCAAAAATTCCATCTTCACTATAGTAGACTTCCTCAACGTCTTTAGGATAGCCAACAATCGTAAAAACAATATCACTTTCTATAGTCACTGCCTTCGGTGTATCTTGCCAAATTGCCCCAAGACTAACAACCTCATCTGCTTTGCTCTTAGTTCGGTTATAAATATTTACTTCATATCCGTCTTTTAATAAATGTTTGACAATAGACGCCCCCATAACCCCTACGCCAATAAAACCAATCTTTTGTTTACTCATGCAACCCATCCTCTCTTAATCCTCTACCATTAAGTATAGGTCAATTTATAAAAAAATACCACTGAATCCAATTGGATCCAGTGGTATTTTTTAGGTTCGTACTTTTGCAACAGCTATCTTCGTATCTTTTATACCTAAAGCCACAACACCCATAAAAATCCCTGTATAATGAGTGATCAAACGCCAAAGTATAAGTGCAATAATTAGCTTTTCAGGACTAAGGATAAAACTTCCAAATAACAAAGTAAAACTATATTCGGCTCCCCCAGCTCCGCCCGGAATTGGAAATAGCGAGACAATTAAAATGATAAAAGCATGTAAACTAATAATTGTCAAAATACTAATATCCGTTAATCCTAAACTTCTTAAAATAAAGTACGGAACAACAAAGTAAAAGACGAGCTGAATGAAGGTTAAAATACTGGTTTTAATCAATAGAGAACGTTGACTCCGAATATATAAACTTTCCTCATAAAAAGTATCCACTTTTTCTAATAAAGAAATTTCAAATTTTCCAAGCTTATCTGAAGAAATAAATCGACTCAACCAACCGATCACCCAATGAATCACTTTTTTTAACCAACTAGCTTTAAATGTAATTAAAAGTAAAATAGTAATCACACCTAGATTAACTGCTAAGCCAATAAATACAAAGGTTGATAATTTAGATAATTCAGCACTTAATGCTTGATAACCAAAAAAGACACAACAAACAAAATTTAAAACAATCATCCCTTGATAAACAACAAATTTCATCAAGAGCACAGAGCTTCCAACGCCAAAATCGACACCGGTTTTCTTCAAGGCCATTAATTGTGCAGGTTGCCCGCCACTTGAAAAAGGCGTAATCGCATTAAATAAATGTTCAATTAAAGGAATTCGATAGGCATTGATAAAACTATAATTTGAATTCCTTCGTTGCAAGAGACCTTGAATAATTTTAGCCTCAATTCCCCAGTGAATCAGCATACATCCCAAGGCCGCAAGTAACCAAAACCAATTCAATTGAAGTAGTTCTTGATAAACTTGAGCAAAAGAAAGTTTTCTAAATTCCCAGGCAAAAATAGCGAGTCCGACAACAAGAATTGCTCCTAAAGCCCATTTGTTCCTTCTATCCATTTATTTTCTCCTTTAAGAGCTTGTTCCTGATAAAAACGAATCCAAATAGTCGTCAAGCGCTCCTCTGAATAGGCTGCATTTCCAGCAATAGCTCGTTCTTTTAATTTTTGATAATCTTCTTGATTGTCTTTTAATTTTCTAATTTCTGCAGCCATTGCTTGGCGATCTTCACAAGCCGCATAATAACCATCAATAACAGGTTTGTATAAAGGTAAGTCTCTTAACAAGACTGGCGTTTCTGTTCCAAAAGCTTCTAAAATACACATAGGAAATAATTCATTATATGATGGCAATAAAAATACATTGGCTAAATTATAATAGTCTACCATTTTTTTTCGGTCAATAATCCCAACAAACTTTAAGTTTTCTGGAGGATGATCCATTAATTTTTTATAACGTTCATACCCGTCAGTAATTTTTCCAAAAGAAAAACCACCAGCCCAGATAAACTGAACATCTGGCATTTCTTCAGCCAAAGTTGCAAAATCAAAAACACCTTTACGCTCTTGAACTTGACCTGCTCCAAAAACAACAAATTTATCATCTGCTAAACCTTCTTCTTTGCGTAATTCTACAATCTCATTTGGAGAATAGGCATAAAAAGTCGATTGAGCAACAAAGTTAGGAATATACGTTATATTCGCTTCATCAATTCCTAGCGCAACTAATTCAGGAATAAAACTAGGATTTACGACAACTAAATGATCCATTCGTTTATAAAATGAAACAACATACCAATCCAGAATCTTTTCAGCAAATTTGGGTATTTTAATACTTTCTTTTAAAGTATTGGGAACAAAATGAACATAACCAATGCGACGACCAAAACGTTTTCTAAAAAAAGTCGTTAAATAGAATAGTGGATCAATTGTATGATAGTGACTAAGTTGTGTTTTTTGATAGCGATTAATCGTCATCTCAATCTCATCCCTAGCTTGCTCTTGGAGCAATCTAATTAATTCTAAATAGGCACTTCCAACCCCTTGCCCTTTGACTTTATCCGCCGAAGAAAACATATTGACTTTAATCATTGTCTCACGTCCTATTTCTTATTTTGCGACATTTAAATGTGTCGCAGTTTCAACTTGGTATTTTCGATTACTATCTTCATAAAACTGAAGCACACGTTCACCAAAAGCTGTTGCTGAAATATCATACAACAGTTCTTGTCGCTTCCATTCATTATTTTTTTGATCATTTAAGGTTGCTAATGTGCTGATAATTGTTTCAGCTAGTTCTTCATCTTGGTTAAAAAGTGCTCCAAACTCATTAGCGCCAACTAAGCCACGGGTATAGGCATTATCCTTAGCGATAATACTTGTTCCACTAGCGAGTGCTTCAATATAGGTTAAGCCTTGCGATTCTGATTCAGAGGCACTAACAAATAAATCAGCCATTTGGTAATAACCTGCCACTTCTTCACTAGGTTTCTCGCCTAAAAATTGCACATATTCTTCGATTTCTAATTCTGCAGCAAGAGCGTCTAATGTTGGACGCTGAGGACCTTTTCCAACAATAATTAATTTAGCATTGGGCTCATTTTTTATGATTTCAGGCATTGCCAGTAAAATAGCTTCAGTATTTTTCTCCTTAGACAAACGACTTAGTGACAATATCACTTTGTCTTCTTGAGTCAAACCTAATTCTGTTCGGATATTCCGATTCTCAAGCCTTTCAAATTTCTGTAATTTTACTCCTGTAGGAATGACCTCAATACTTTCGGTTACACCATAATCAGCTAATTGATTTAAAACACGTTCACTTGGAGCAATCACACCAACGGTTTGATTACAAAAATAACGTGATAACAGCTTAACATGATTGGGACGTAAAATTTTGCCTTTTGCAATATAATGTAAATAATCTTCATACATTGTGTGATACGTATGAACAAGTGGAATGTCTAATTGATTTGCCACGTATTTCCCTGTAAAGCCTACGCTAAATTCTGTATGAGTATGAATAATATCTAAATTTAATTTTTTAGCTTTTCTTAAGGCTACATATGCTCCACTAACTGCAATTCGACGATCTTTAAATGATAAAAAAGGAATACTTGTTAAGCGTATAATAGTTGGTTCATCTTCTTCCGCATTAGGGTCGGTAGTGGTAAATATAGTCACTTGATGCCCTTTATGCTCCAACTCTTCCTTCAAGGTTTTGATTGACGTTGCCACTCCACTAACTTGTGGAAAATACGTATCTGTAAATAGTCCAATATTCATGATACACCCTCCTTTTTACTCTTTAATCTACTTAATAGGTTTGCAAACAACTTGATTGAACCAACTAAACTGATTTTTCAATACAACTTTATACTACTATTGTATAGGTATCTCGTTTATTTCGTATCCATCTAAGGTTGTATTTCTTTTTTATCTAAAGTCCTATTTTTTGGTAGGACTAGCCTATTTTTCCATAAAAGAATTCGTTTAGTGTATGTCAAAATAAAGGCATTTACTCTACTTATAGACTAACATAAATTATGTATCTTTTCATTTATTAGCCTAATTATTCACGATTTCTTAACGACTATTGAAAGAAAAAATGAGTAAATAATCCTATTTTACATAAAAAAATGGCTATAAGTGATGACCACCTATAACCATTTTGACTTTGCTTATTTAGTGTAAGATTCAACTAGTGCAACGACTTCTTCAGCTGTATCACAATCATTGATTGCTTTATCTGCTAATTCTGCCATCTTAGTTGTGTCTAAACGTTTCATTAAGCTACGAGTTTTTAAAATACTTGAAGCACTCATAGAAAACTCATCTAAACCAAGACCCATTAATAATGGTACAGCCGTTTGATCTCCAGCCATTTCACCACACATACCAGTCCATTTACCTTCTTTATGAGAAGCATCAATAACATTTTTAATTAAACGTAAAATTGATGGGTTGTAAGGTTGGTATAAATATGAAACGCGTTCGTTCATACGATCCGCTGCCATTGTATATTGAATCAAGTCATTTGTTCCGATACTAAAGAAATCAACTTCCTTAGCAAATTTATCAGCAATAACGGCTGCAGCTGGAATTTCAATCATGATACCCACTTCGATATCATTAGAAACTTCAACACCTTCACTAACTAATTTAGCTTTTTCTTCAAGTAACATTGACTTAGCTTGACGGAATTCGCCAAGTGTTGCAATCATTGGGAACATGATACGTAATTGACCGAAAACAGAAGCACGTAATAATGCGCGCAATTGAGTTCTGAACATATCAGGTTGTGCTAAACAAATACGGATTGCGCGGTAGCCTAAGAAAGGATTCATTTCATGTGGTAAAGTTAAATAAGGTAACTCTTTATCTCCACCAATATCCATAGTCCGAACGACAACTGCTTTGCCTTCCATACCTTCAAGAACTGCCTTGTATGCTTCAAATTGAGCTTCTTCTGTTGGGAAATCTGGTGAATCCATGTAAAGGAATTCAGTACGATATAGTCCAACAGCTTCACCACCATTATTTTTCACTCCAACTAAATCTTTTGGAGTTCCAATATTAGCAGCTAACTCAATGTGTTTACCATCAGCAGTTAATGTTTTTTCATTTTTCAACTTGTCCCACTCAGCTTTTTGAGCTGCGAAAGCAGTTGCTTTTTCTTCATACTTCGTCACGTCACTAGCTTCAGGGTGGATGATAACATCCCCTTCAAGACCATCAACGATGATTGAATCATTTTCTTTAACCTTAGCTGTAATTTCTTTTGTTCCTACAATTGCAGGAATTTCAAGAGAACGAGCCATGATTGCAGAATGTGACGTACGTCCACCAATATCTGTTACAAAAGCTTTAACAAATTGACGATTTAATTGTGCTGTGTCACTTGGTGTTAAATCATGAGCCACAACGATAACTTCTTCATCAATCATTGAAGGATTTGGTAACTTCACGCCTAGTAAATGGCTCATTACGCGTTTAGTAACATCTTTAATGTCAGCTGCACGTTCTTGCATGTAAGGATTATCTTCCATGCCTTCAAACATGCTAATAAACATGTCCGTAACTTCTTTCAAGCCGCTTTCAGCGTTCACTTTATTATCTTTTATGTTGCCTTCAATACTCCCGATTAATTCTGGATCAGAAAGAACCATTAAGTGTGCATCAAATACCTGAGCTTCTTCTTCACCTAAGCTTTCAGCAGCTTTTTGACGAATCAGTTCAAGTTCTTGTTTCGCTTTATTTAATGCATTTGCAAGACGTTCGTTTTCTGAAGCAGAATCCTCAACTGTAATTTTGTTGAATGATAAATCAGGTTCGATCAGCATATAAACTTTAGCAATAGCTACGCCATCACTAGCCGCAATCCCCTTTAACATTTCAACCATTATTCAGCTAAGCCTTCTTTCTTCATTGTTTCTTCGATTCCAGCGATTGCTTCAGCTTCGTCAGCACCTTCAGCAGTAATCACAACATCAGCACCTTGGCCAACACCAAGTGACATAACGCCCATGATTGATTTTAAGTTTACTGATTTACCTTTGTATTCTAAGTTAATATCTGAATTGAATTTGCTTGCTGTTTGCACTAATAATGTAGCTGGACGTGCATGGATCCCTGTATCTGCTACTACATGAAATTCGCGTTTTTCCATAATAATAAGTCTCCCTCAAAAAAAGTATTTTTTTTTTAGAATTACCTTCAAAACCGACTTAAAAACCTATTAAAATAACGATTTTTAAATAAGGAATCAAAAATAACCCTTTCATCTTTACAGATTAACATTTTTTGCAACATTCTACAACTATTTTTTGCTTTTCTTTACTTACATATTCGATTTTTCTATTGGAACCAACCGATAAACAACTTCACCATGTAGTTTTGCTTCCCCTATAATTTCATCTTTTCTAGGGTGGCTTAACCAAATTGTTCTGAAAGTCATAAAATCTTCTTTCTTCACAAGCAACTCTTGAATTTGACCATCGACTAATTCTGTAACTTGTTTTTCCATTTCTTCATGTGACATGGGCAAGTCTCCTTCCTATATAATCTATTAAATTAACATAATTTCCTGATAGTTAAAACAATTTTTTCTTAAAAAAAGATGGCATTAACTGATTTAAATCAATTTCGTATCCCATTTTTGACTGGGTAAAAAGAAAATAGGTGAAACCATTAAAAAGGATATAGAGGAATACTGTCAACCAATTTAATGTATAAAACCCAACAATCATTGTACAAAATACAATGAGGCTATAAACACTAAGCGTTTGATAACTATATTCAGCACTAATTGTTTGTTTCCAATTTTCTGAAAGGACAAGGACGGACCAAATAAATAAATGCAGTAGCCCAACAATAAGTAGCCAGTTGAAATAAAAACGATAAGACCCTTCTCCGTAAATAAAAGACTCTCCTTGGAACCAACTATACCGTTTAAGATTTAGTAAACTTGGGGTTAATAAACGATGAATACTCATGGATGCCATAGTTGCACCCACAACATATATGACACCTTGACTTTTCAAACCGCGGATATAACGCGTAATTTGCTTCCATAAAAGATGACAGCTAACTATATTTATTAGCCAAAAAATAGCTAAATTAAAAGGAAGTAAATAGATTGTTGCTTCTCTTATGAAAAATGAATCTGCATGTACTGCAGAACTTTCTAATAAGCCTACTCGTGAATTAAAAAGACTGAAACGTTCAATCACGAAATTAATTCCTATCACAATACTTATAATGAATAAAGCTAGCCAAGTTGGGTACACAAGTAATAAGAAACCACTGACACAAAGTCCTCCTATTATGATTATTCCTATGATATATAAAATGAAATAGGTTCTATTGTCTGATGAAAATAATTGAAAAAGCAGTCCAATACTAGTCCAAAATATAAATAAACTAAATAAAATAGTTACCAACTTTTCTTTCATCTTTTGCCCACTTCCTAATTTTGTTATCTCTAGTGTAGTAGATTTTAATGAAAAAGTAAAAGAGTTAAGCAAAGAACTTGAAAGTCAGTAAAGGTCAGTGTATAATATTAATCAGTAAGGTCAGTATTGGTCAACAAAAAAAACTGACTTTCATTACATGGTTAATTAAACTACTGAAAGGTTGTGACTTTTTATGTTATGTCAAAACTGTAATCAACACGATGCCACAATTCATTTATATACAAGTATGAACGGCCAAAGAGGCCAGATAGATTTATGTCAAAATTGCTATCAAGAATTAAAAGCAGCTAAAGAACGAGGTGACTTAAAAATGAATCGCTCAAATAATACTCCTGATCCTTTTGGTCTAGGTGGCTTAGACGAATTATTTAAAGCTTTCCAAGCTGGCCAATCGCCACAAGGTCAACCTAATCCACAAATGATTCCTCCAACTCAATCAGGCGGAGGCGGAAAACGCCCTAATGGTCGTCAAGGTGGATTATTAGCCGAATACGGTACAAATTTAACGGATATGGCAAAAAACGGAGCTATTGATCCAGTTATTGGACGAGATAATGAAATTAAACGTGTGATTGAAATCTTAAATCGCCGTACTAAAAATAATCCTGTTTTAATCGGAGAACCCGGTGTTGGTAAAACAGCTGTGGTTGAAGGTCTTGCTCAAAAAATCATTGAAGGCGATGTTCCTCAAAAACTGATGGATAAAGAGGTTATACGTTTAGATGTGGCTAGTTTAGTCCAAGGAACAGGAATTCGTGGTCAATTTGAAGAACGGATGCAACAGCTGATGGATGAATTAAAGAAAAATCCACAAATTATTTTATTTATTGACGAAGTTCATGAAATTGTTGGCGCTGGTAGCGCTGAAGGTAGTATGGATGCAGGCAATATGTTAAAACCAGCATTAGCTCGAGGTGAACTTCAAATGGTAGGAGCAACAACTCTAAAAGAGTACCGGACCATTGAAAAAGATGCAGCACTAGAAAGACGTATGCAACCTGTTCGAGTGGATGAACCAACCGCCGAAGAAACGATTACGATTCTAAAAGGAATTCAAAAGAAATATGAAGATTACCATCAAGTTGGGTATACAGATGCAGCGATTGAAAGTGCAGTAACATTATCAAGTCGTTACATTCAAGATCGTTTCTTGCCTGATAAAGCCATCGATTTACTTGATGAAGCTGGTTCTAAGAAAAATTTGACTATTCAAACAGTCGATCCAAAAATCATTGAAGACAAAATTGCTGATGCAGCATCTCAAAAACAAGCTGCCTTACAACAAGAAGACTATGAAAAAGCCGCTTATTATCGTGATCAAGCTGCTAAATTAGCTGCAATGCGTGATCAACAACAACCGGATACTGAAAAACCGATTGTTACTGAAAAAGATATGGAACAAATTATCGAAATGAAAACAAATATTCCAGTCGGGGATATTAAAGAAAAAGAGCAAGCTCAGTTGCGCAATTTAGCTGAAGATTTACAACAACATGTTATTGGTCAAAACGAAGCGGTGGAAAAAGTTTCCAAAGCCATTCGTCGTAGCCGAATCGGTCTCAATAAGAAAAATCGCCCAATTGGATCTTTCCTATTTGTAGGACCTACCGGAGTTGGGAAAACTGAATTGGCTAAGCAATTAGCTGTTGAACTATTTGGGACTGCTGATTCCATCATTCGTTTTGATATGAGTGAGTATATGGAAAAACACAGTGTCGCTAAACTTATCGGTTCACCACCAGGTTATGTAGGCTATGATGAAGCTGGTCAGTTAACAGAAAAAGTGCGCCGCAATCCATATAGTATCGTTTTACTAGATGAAATTGAAAAAGCGCATCCTGATGTCATGCACATGTTCCTTCAAATTTTAGACGATGGACGTTTAACAGATGCACAAGGAAGAACAGTCAGCTTTAAAGACACCATCATTATTATGACTAGTAATGCTGGAACAGGTAACGTTGAAGCCAGTGTTGGATTTGGTGCAACCAATAATGCCACACAAAATTCTGTTTTAGATCAACTTACTAACTACTTTAAACCAGAATTCATCAATCGCTTTGATGCAATCGTTGAATTTAATCAACTAGACAAAACACATTTGATTAAAATTGTCGATTTGTTACTACTTGATGTTAATCATATGCTTGTGGATCAAGGAATTTCAATTGTCGTTGATGAAGCAGCCAAAGAAAAACTAGTCGAATTGGGCTATGATCCTAAGATGGGGGCACGTCCATTACGTCGTGTGATTCAAGAACAAATTGAAGATAAGATTGCTGATTTCTATCTTGATCATCCTGAGATTAAAGAATTAGCTGCAACAACAGATGCAAATGGTGATTTAATCGTAACTGAGAAAAGCAACGAACCTGTTGTTTCTGAAGAAGTTGTTCTAACTAAAAAAGAAGACGAATAAGCTGAAAAAGGGTCAGGACAAAAATTGTCCTGACCCTTTTTCTATCTGGCTAACCGATAATAATTTTTTCTGTTGGATACAAATAATTTGCATCTCTTTTTTCTTTCGGAACAAGTAACATTAACATATAGAGCATACCAACACGACCAATAAACATTAAAATCATGATCATTATTTTTCCGAAAATAGATAAACTTGGTGTAATACCCATTGATAATCCTGTCGTTCCAAAAGCAGATGCAACTTCAACAACTAACGAAACTAAACTATGTTTTTCTGTGACGCTTAAAACTAAGACACTAAAAAAACATAACGCAATTGAAAGATTTAGAACTACAATTGATTTTTTTACATCGTCATTATGAATACGTCGTCCGAATATATTAATATTTTCTCGACTACGAATAAAAGAAAAGAGATATAAAACCACAATAGCCAAAGTAGTCGTTCGAATCCCCCCTCCGACTGAACTAGGACTAGCTCCCACAAACATCAGTGCTGCAAAAAGTAACAATGTCCCATCACTAAAATTACCCAAAGGAGTCGTTAATAGGCCAGCATTACGCGTACTAACAGAGAAAAACATGGAGTAAAACGCACTTTCAGTAAAATTCATTCCTTTAAAAAAGTCATCAAATTCTAGTAACCAAATTAAGACGCTACCAACAACAAATAAAATTAAGAACGCCCACATAGAAAGTTTAGCAAATAAAGAAAAACGAAAAGGCAAATCGTGTTTCTTTTTCTTGTAGTTAAAAAAAGCCTTTAATTCAATCAAAACGGGAAAACCGATTCCACCAACTACAATTAGAAACATCACAATCGTTTGAATAAAATAATCTTGCGAAAAGTCTATCAATGAGGTACCCGTAATATCCGCCCCTGAATTAGTTACTGCGGAAACAGCTGTGTAAAATCCATAAAATAAGGCATCATGAATAGTATAGTAATTGTAATAAAAGTACACACTCAAAATCAAACCACCAATGAGTTGAAACCAAATAATAATAGCTAAAGCATTTCTAATTAGCCGAACAATTCCACTTAAATTAGGCTGATTCATATCCACCATAATTAATTGCCGCTGTTTTAAAGAGATTTTTCGTTTTGAAAGAATAAAAAAAGATGTTGAAATCATCATAATCCCTAAACTACCTAACTGAAATAGGACCATTAATAATCCGACTCCTGCTCGATTATAGGTTGAACCTAAATCAATCGTCGTTAAACCTGTCACACTAACTGTGCTGACTGCAGTAAACATCAAATCTAGAAAGGAAAGTTCTTGGCCAGGTATTCTAAAAATAGGTAGCGAGAGCAAAATAGCCGCAACCACGACAGCTATAAAATAAAAAATGACAATCATTTGAATTGAAGAAAAGCGCCCCACTAATTGACGCATTATTTTTTTGAGTTTCTGCATGTTTTAATCCCTCTGTTTCATGTATTCTAACTTTAAATTTTCAGCATGCTATATTTAGCAAGGCAAATTTTACTAAAAAAATTAATCCTTGAAACCTATCATATCATATTTACGAAATTAGAAAAGAATCAGCCAATCTTATTTTAATAGGATATATTCTTTGATAAAGTCTGACTTTCATTATATAATAAACTTATGTAAAAACGTACTATATTTATTTAGAAGAGGTGATGACAAATGAAATTAATTGATGTAACCAATAGCCACTCATCTTTAGTCGCTGAGCAGCTAGGCAATACAGATGCTGTTTTTATCAAAGTCTATTCTTTAGGACAAACCACAGTCATATTTTCTGGCGCCGCTACACACAAAGATGTTGTTCTAACAAATAAGCTACGAAACATTAAAAATAATGAAATCAACTATGCAATTACTGAAGTCTTGAAAACGACTCCTGATCAAGTTGATATTTTGAAAGCGCCTAATTTAGTTGAAATATCTGTTAATCTAACGGATTGATTTTCTCATGCGCTTCTGATCAAATGAAAAAATTATTTACAAATAGTTAAACATAACTCTATTTTCTAGCTATTCGTAAAGGCTTTTTCCATTTGCTCTGATTCTATTTATTTTAAATATAAAATGCCGTGACTTGCCTGTAAATAAAAGCAAGTCACGGTATTTTTTTATTACTTATTCAAAAAAATTATCTCAGCATATTTTTAATGTAAACATTAATAATTATAGTAATTTGTTTTAGGATGCATATTTGCCTCTATTCCAGATGTAACAACTTTCTCTTCTATTGCTCGATAAATTCGCAAAAAACTAGGTACTTCCAAATTAGATTTTCCAATTCTTGTATCCTTCGTAAATTTTACCAAATCCTTTGCCTTTAGCGAATATAAAGGATAAAAGCTCATTATCCCTTTAAAATTTAATCGTTTATATGATCCCGAAACATAATTACGTAATATTTTTTTCGTTTAAATTCCCATATAAGTATCTTCTAATTTGCATAATCGCACTAATAAATGACCTATCTTCATTTTGATTCGGAACATCAACATTTATATAAATATATTGAAAAATGGTTATGTCGTTAATATTTGATTCGTTTTATATTTGTAATGCTTACTGTTGAATAAAACAAGGTATATATTTAAGAACAACTACTTTCAGTTTCTGTTAATTATATATTCTTTTCTTAAAATAAAAAAAGTTCCTTTTTATCAAAAATCGATAAAAAGGAACTTTTATTTTTTTATTTTATAGTAAAGCTGTCAATTCAATATCTGGGTACTTATCATGGAACCAACGCATTGCAAATTGATTTTCAAATAAGAACAGAGGCTGATCATAACGATCTCTTACAAGTAAATTACGACTAGATGACATATTCTCATCTAAATCTTCTGGTCTAATCCAACGAGCAATTTTAGAACCCATCGGCGTCATAATAACTTCAGCATTGTATTCCCCTAACATTCGGTGTTGGAAGACTTCAAATTGAAGTTGTCCGACTGCACCTAAGATATAATCCTCTGTGTGGTATGTCTTATACAATTGGATAGCACCCTCTTGAACAAGTTGGTTCATACCTTTATGGAAAGACTTTTGCTTCATGACATTTTTCGCGCTAACTTTCATAAACATTTCTGGAGTAAATTGTGGCAATTTCTCATAGGATACATTCATTTTTCCACTGAAAAGAGTGTCTCCAATTTGGAAGTTTCCTGTATCATATAGCCCAATAATATCTCCAGCAACTGCATGTTGAACTGTTTCACGACTTTCTGCCATAAATTGAGTAGAATTCGACAATTTCATTTTGCGGGCTGTACGCGACAAAGTAACATCCATACCACGCTCAAATTCGCCTGAACAGATTCTTAGAAAAGCAATCCGATCACGGTGAGCCGGATCCATATTCGCTTGAATCTTAAAGACAAATCCAGAAAACTCTTCAGTGTAAGGACTAATTTTTTCTCCATCGTCTGTTTTATGAGCAGTTGGACTTGGAGCAAATTTTAAATAGGTGTCTAAAAAGGTTTGTACACCAAAATTTGTTAAAGCTGATCCAAAAAAGACAGGTGTCAATTCGCCATTCGCAATTCGTTCTTCTGAAAATTCATTGCCGGCTTCATTAAGAAGCTCAATGTCTTCTAAAGCCTGATCATAGACATTTGAAATTTTAATTGGGTGATCTCCCTCAATTTGGCCTTCCGCATTTAACTCAATAAAACGTTCGCCACCAAGTTGTTCAGGACGGTGAATTTCAATACGCTTATTGTAGTTATCATAAAGTCCCATTAAGCCTTTTCCCATACCAATTGGCCAGTTCATTGGGTAAGAATCAATTTCTAAGACTTCTTCCAATTCAGCTAATAAATCAATCGGTTCTTTACCATCTCGATCTAACTTATTAATAAAGGTAAAAATGGGAATACCACGCATACGACAAACCTTAAATAATTTCTTTGTTTGTGGCTCGATTCCTTTAGCACTATCGATAACCATGACCGCACTATCAACAGCCATCAAAGTTCGATACGTATCCTCAGAAAAATCCTCATGCCCTGGGGTATCTAGAATATTTACACGCTTACCTTGGTAATCAAATTGCATCACAGAACTAGTAACAGAAATTCCACGTTGTTTTTCAATTTCCATCCAATCCGATTTAGCAAATTTGCCACTTTTTTTTCCTTTTACTGTTCCGGCTTGGCGAATTGCTCCACCAAATAATAATAATTGCTCAGTAATCGTCGTTTTCCCAGCATCTGGATGGGAAATAATTGCAAACGTCTTACGTGAAGCAACTTCTTCTTTTAATGTTTGTTTCATTCGTATCAGTCCTCATTCGGTTAAATTTTAAGTTCATTATTTATATTAATGGCATGTAAACTACACAGCTCCACCTAATTTCCTCGTTTTTAGTTTTAACTCAACTAAAAAAAATCATTATCTAAATTATTATAGCATTTTGAGAGGTCTTTTTAAATCTTATTTTAAAAGTTTATCGGAATGTGCCTATTCTCGTTCTGCTTTGCATTTATAGCACCCTTAGATTCTACCTAAACGCTATCTAGTCCAGCATAGCACAGATAATCAAAACTGTACTACTCAGGCTTTAAGACAGTAAAAGACTGAACTCCACTATTCATAGAATTCAGTCTTCTCTATACTTGATTAACTTGTTAGAACTTTTACCTCTATATTCATTAAACGAGTATTCTCTACCTCTTTAGAAATTAACTCAACAGAATCAACTTTTAATGAAAGGTTTTCATTATTCTCAGGGATTGTGCCTAATTCTGTTAGCATATATCCAGCAATTGTATCGACATCTTTGCCTTCAACATTTAGATGGAAGAGTTCATTAAATTTATCAATCGGCATACGACCTTGGACTAGATAAGTCGACTCGTCAATTTTCTGATATAAATCAGAGATTTCGTCATACTCATCTTCAATTTCGCCAACGATTTCCTCTACTAAATCTTCTAAAGTAACAATACCAACTACTCCGCCATATTCATCTAGCAAGATAGCCATTTGATTTTGCGTTTTCTTCAATTCAAAAAGCAAATCATCAATAAAAATAGTTTCAGGTACAAATAAAGCTGCATTCAAAATTTCTTTTAAGTTTATTTGTTCAAAACCAACACGTTTTGCTTCTTTCAAAACATCTTTTAAATGGATAATCCCAATAATATTGTCTTCTTCATATATTGGTACACGCGAATAACGACAATCCAATAATAAATCAATATTTTCATCGTAACTATCTTCTAAATCGATCATAAACGTATCTGTTCTAGGTACCATAATTTCTCGTGCCATTTTCGTGTCTAATGAAAAGACACCATTTAACATATGAACTTCTGAAGCTTCAAGAATACCGTCCTTTTGACCGCTTTCTAACATAAAACGCATTTCTTCTCGTGTTAATTTTTCTTCTTCTGCATCAATTTCCATTGGTGTTAATTTAACCAATACATCCGTTGAAAAAGATAACAAAAATACAAAAGGTTTCATTAGTTTTTCAATGATTGAGATAAAGCCCACACTGAACTTAGAAACTTCTTCGGCTTTTTGCATGGCTATTCTTTTTGGATACAATTCTCCGAATACTAACGTTACATAAGACAAGATAAGCGTCACCACAATAATTGAAACTTCTTTCGCCCAGCTTACATCTCCAAATACTGGTTGTAATTTGGTAGCAATACTTGTTGCTGCTGATGCACTTGAGAAAAAACCTGCTAACGTAATTCCAACTTGGATTGTTGCTAAAAATCCATTTGGGTTTTCAAGTAATTTTACAAGTCTGCGCGCTTTTCTATCTCCATCATTGGCTTGGCTTTCCATTCTTCCCTTATTAAGAGAAACTAGTGCAATTTCTGCCGAAGCAAAAAAAGCATTTAATAGCGTTAAAGCTAAAATTAAAATCAATTGTCCAACAATCGACTGACTTTCAGGGTCAGGGGTCATTCAAACATCCACTCCTCATTCTTTTCAATTTAATTTTTATTAGTGAATTTAATAATAGCATATTCACTAGTTCTTGACAATATTTTATAAAGTATTGTTGTTATATTTCAAGTTCCTACTATAATATGGGAGCTATTTTTATTGGTTGTCTTTAAACCCTTTTTCTCCAACATAATTTGTTAATGACCAAATGTGTTTCTTCGCTTTTTTTGCTTCGGACTCAGAATGTTTTAGTTCATTAAAATAAAGTTCTTTTTCATTATAGTAGCCTAAACGAGCCAGCCCTTCTTTTAATAAAACTTCCTCCACTAGCTGATCATTCGCATACAAATAAGCTAAGGTTCGATCATATTGATCCACTTTTTCATGGTTTTCATCATAAACAATCGATAATTCTTTCCCTTTAAGATAATCCGTTAGAAATTCTTTTGCTTCCTTACCAAAAGGTTGCGTTTTTCCTGTTTTATTTGTATTGCTTTCAGGGGTATCTATTAATAATAAGCGCATGCGTTTTCGTTCGCCGTTTTCCTTCATAATAATGGTATCCCCATCAACAACTCGTTCCAATTCAATAGCTATTCTCTGAGTATCTTTGGCAGGTTCTGTTATTTGCTGATTTTCTGCGACAAAAAAAGTCCCTATCAGTAAAACAACTAATGCACCAATACCTGACATAATCTTCTTACTATTTTTCACTTTTTTAAATCCTCCTTATAATAAAAAGCTCGTTGAGCCGATTAGCTCCGGCAAGAAAATAGGAAAAATTGATAGGGCGCTTTTTGCCCTCTCGAATTTTTATCTTTTTCTCGAGGAGTTGGCTCATAAGAGCTAGCCTAACCTATTCTTCTACTGTAGCATAATTTGACAAAAGAATAAATTTTTTTATAAAAAAAAATAGCCAACTTCATTTTAGAAGTGGCTAGTTTCGTTTTGTTACTTAGCTAGCTTGCGCTCTTGTTCAAGAGCAGCTTGTGCTAAGATATTTAGATAGTTCCAAGGGCGATCAAAATGTGGTTGGAAGAAGAAATCAACATAAGCTAAATCTTCAATTGTCATTTTATTTTGAATACATAATGACAATGAGTTCGCTGATTGAGTAATGTCATATTTAGACATTAGTTGTCCACCAACAATTCGATTTGTACCTACTTCATAAACTAGCTGCATTAAGACTTCTTCAGTCGTTGGCATGAATTCTGGACGGTAATTATCTTTAACAATAACCGAACGAACATTTAAGCCAAAGTGATGAGCTCCGCTTACAGTAACTCCTGTTGATCCAATATTAAAACCAAATAGATACAAACCAGATGTTGCTTGTGTTCCACGGTATTTCACTTTTTCACTGACAATATTTTTTCCAACTAAACTTCCCATTCGAACAGCATTTGTAGCTAAAGGAATGTATGCAGAACCGCCATTTGGATTATAATGCACCGCACAGCTGTCTCCTGCTGCAAAAATTGAAGGATCGCTAGTTCTCATATACTCATCAACAACGATTGCACCGTTACTCAACATTTTTACTTTTCCAGTTAACAATTCAGTGTTTGGTTTAAATCCAACACATAAAATAACTAAATCAGCATCATATTCACCAACTGGTGTTTTAACAGATTTCACTGCACCACTTGCATCTGGTACGAAAGCTTCAACTGATTGATTTAAGGCTAACGTCACGCCACGTTCTTGTAAGTCATGCTCTAGAATATCAGTAAATTCTTTATCTAAATATTTATTTAAAATACGATCTAAGCCATCAATTAGAGTTACTTTTTTGCCTGATTCCGCAAAAGCTTCCACTAATTCGATTCCAATATAACCTCCACCAACAATGACGATTTTTTCAGCATTTTCAGCTTCTTTAATAATCTCGTTTGCTTGGTTATAGTTTTTACATAGTAAAACATTTTTACTTTTAATTCCTTTAATTGGAGGAATTATTGGCCAAGATCCTGTAGTCATTACTAATTTATCGTAACTTACATCAAAGGCTTCTCCGCTCTTAATATCTTCAACTAATACAGTTTTATTTTCTGTATCAATATTTTTAACATTGTGTTCCATTTTAACTTTTGCGCCCATAGAAGCTAATTCTTCTGGATTTGAATAAAACAAACCTGCGGGATCTTTCACAACTCCACCGACATATAGTGCAATACCACACGAAAGGAAAGAAACATTATCGTTTCGCTCAAAAACGAACACTTCTGCTTCTGGATGTTCTGTTAAAATGGTTTTAACTGCTGCTGTTCCAGCATGGGTACAGCCTACTACTACTACTTTCATCAATAAAATCCCCCTATATATTAGACTAATCTTCTGACAATCTAATTGATAATAATAATCATTACTACAAAGTAACTATATCACATGAGATTTAAAATTACTATAATTTAAACTATGGTTTTGATAACTTTTTTTAAATAGTTATCGTCTTTTTATTTTTTTCACAAACTTTTAAAATCAAAAAAGCCTACTCACTATAGCTTCACTAGTCAAAAATCAAAAAACTTAGTGAAACCAGATTGAGTAGACCATTTGAAAATTTAATCATTTTTTAATCATTTATTTTCCTACTTGATTCTCGCTAGAATTTCCAATAGTTGCTAAATGATCTTTCCGTAATTTTAGTATATCGCGAATATACAGAATAATTGTTTTACTTACTGCATAGAATGGTACACCTAATATCATCCCAATTAATCCAGCAATATTTCCAGCAACTAATAGAATCGTAATAATTGTTAACGGATGAATCGCTAACGATTTACCAATTACATTTGGCGAAATTAGATTTCCATCAATCTGTTGCACAACAAGTACCACAACACAAACTAAAATAGCTTGTAACGGTGACACAGTTAATCCAATAATAATGGCTGGTGCCATTCCAATATATGGTCCAATAAAAGGAATAATATTTGTAACTCCTGCAATAAACCCAAGTAAAAAGCCATAAGGTAAGCCAATAATTAGATAGCCAATAAAGGTAAAGGTTCCTACAAACAAGCAAACTAGCGCTTGTCCACTAATGTAAGAAGCAATTGTATTACTCATTTGTCCAAGTAGTTCCAACACTTTACCACGGTAATCCTCTGGGAAAAACTTTGTTGCTGAAGGTCCAAATTTATGCCCGTCTTTAAACATATAAAAAAGAACAACTGGTACGGTCAAAACAACTAAAGTAGTATTTGTTACTGCACCAATGATAGAACCTAAACTTTTGGTTACGCCACTAAAAACATTTGTAGCAATCGCACCAATCGAAATGTCTGAACTTTTAAACTTGTCCTCTATCCCTAATTCTTTCAACCATTGTTGATTAAAAATATCATTTGACATTTTTTCTAATTCTTTTAAATAAGTCGGTAAACTATTCATTAATTCACTAATTTGTTCAACTAAATTAGGAATAACTGTCACTGCTAAAAAGATAATAGCACCTATTAACAATAAAAACACAATGCCAATCGCGTATTTACGCTTCACATTGAATTTACCTAGCAGATTAATCACTGGATTAAGCATATAAAAGAAAAAACCGGCAATCACTAATGGGGCAAAAATAGTTGAGATAAACGTTCCTACTGGTGCAAATAAAAAATCGATTTTCGTGCACATAAAAATAAAAACAGCAATGACTAATAGCCATACGCTCCAAAACATCAATTTTGATTTTTTGAAAACTTCCATGTTAATCAAACAACTCCTTCTAAAATAGTATCTTGAACTCGCAGTTTTAGCCACGTCAGAAAAATAGGAAATTCCAATAAAAGAGTCTCTTTACTTTTTAGGATTTTGCCTTTTTTTCGAGTAGTTTGCAAGTATAACTAGCCTGATATTGTAGCCTTAATTTCATTACTCACATAACTCGCTTAACAAATAGGCTTCAACTAATTGCTCTGTTGCTTGAATAGATTCAACATGGCTACGTTCATAAGCATGGCTGGATTCAACTCCAGCTCCAATCAACGCATGGCGAACATCAGCTCCTGCACGCATCGCTGCCGAAGCATCGCTGGCATAAAATGGATAAATATCTAATTTATAAGGAATTCCATTGGTTTCACATAACTCCGTTAATTGTTTTCTTAGATGATAATGATACGGACCACTTCCATCTTTTACACAAATAGAAACAGTGTACTCATCTGTTTGCTGATCATCTCCCATTGCACCCATATCAACTGCCAAATAATCAACAACTTTTGAGGAAATATTAGAATTGCCCCCGTATCCAATCTCCTCATTTGTTGAAATAAAAAAATGAGTGGTATAAGGTAATTCAATCTTTTCATTCTTTATTTTTTCTAAAAACTTTATTAATACTGCTACGCTAATTTTATCATCTAAATGACGAGATTTAATAAAACCGCTCGCTGTTATTTCCGTTCTTGGATTAAAGCTAATAAAGTCGCCTACTTGAATCCCTAATGCAGCTGTTTCTTCAGCAGTTGTTACTTTCTCATCAATTCTAATTTCCATATTTTCTTGATTTCTTTCTGCTGTTCCAGCATCTTTATAGACATGAACACTGGTTTGATGCATTAGAATTGTTCCCGTATACGTTTTTCCAGTACTTGTTTGAATAGTACAATATTCGCCCTCTATAGCATTAAAACGAAAACCACCGATTAAATCAAGTTTAAGGCGACCATCAGGTTTGATGCCTCGAACCATCGCTCCTAATGTATCTACATGAGCTGTCACAAATCTTTGTTCCTCATGATTATGGCCTTTAACGGTAACCATCAATGAACCTTTACGATTTTTCTGTGGACTATATCCGAACCCCTCTAGTATATTTTTAAGATAGGCGATAATTTCATAGGTATTGCCGGTTGGTGAAGCAATATTTGTTAAATCTGATACGAACTCAATGGTGCTTTTGGACATTATTTTAGCTCCTATCTTTTTATTTGTATATTTAGTATACCTTGTAAATTCTTTTTTTTAAAGCAATAAAACATAGATTTTTTTTCAATGGAAAAATTCGTTATTTTTATAGCTTAATGTTTAAAATTATGCTACCCTAATCTTTAGTTAATCGATTCTTAATTTGGGGGATAATTTTATGAATTTTATATGGACAACTGATTTAACTTCAACTACCTATCATGATGCTTTAGCTGTTCGCAAAGAGGTTTTCATTGTAGGACAAGGTGTTGACGCAGCAATTGAAATTGATGCGTTAGAATCATCAACTGAGCATGTTACTGGTTATTTAAATGGCGAACCCGTTGCTGCAGCCAGACTCAATCGAATTCAAAATGACACCTATAAAGTACAACGTGTAGCTGTTTTATCAACCTATCGAGGACAACATTTAGGTGAAAAATTAATGCAAGAAATCGAACGATATGCGATTGAAAATGATGTTGCAAATTTGGTTTTAGGTGCTCAAGATCACGCTATCGGTTTTTATGAAAAATTAGGTTACACAGTTGATGGGGATGGATTTATGGAAGCAAATATTCCACATCATATGATGCGCAAACAAAAAAACTAAACAAAATTGTTTAGTTTTTTTGTTTCCTTTTTAATAAAGCTTCACGTTTGGCTTTCATTAAAGCTAAACGTTGTTCTCCTTCATTAGGAATTTTCTCAATCAAACGCCTTGTTTGATTATTTTCCTTTTGATAATAAACATTTAAGACATCGCCTAACTGACACTTTTCTGGTAAATACTTGATTTCAAGGTAAAAAGGCGCTGCTCCTGAATCTGGAATTAAACGTGCTATATTTCCCTCAATTTCTTCTAGTACCATTTTCATGTCACTCACTCCTCTGTTTTCACTGAATAAGTCCCATCCTTAGCTACTGATACAGTAATTGTACCACTCTTATCTGTCCCATAAAAAGGAATATTCAGACTTTTTAAGCGCTCAATTGTCTCACTACTTGGATGGTGATAACTATTATTGATTCCCGCTGAATAAATGGCAATTTTAGGATTCACTGCAGCCAACCATTCAGGACTGTTACTTTCTTTTGAGCCATGATGCCCAACATGTAATAAAGTTGATTCTAGAGGAATATTTTTGGCCAACATTTCTTTTTCCACCCGTGAAGCAGCATCACCAGTAAACATGCTACTAAAATTACTCGTTGAAATCCTAGTAACGATTGAATCATCATTTTGATTGCTTTTACTTTCTTCCGTGGGATTCAGCACTTCTATTGAAAAGGGACCTATTTTTCTAACCTCGCCACTTTTTGGCTCTTCATAAAGACTATCTTTAGCAGCAATAGAATCTAATAATTTTTCATATACTTTAGTAGTAGAATCATGTCCATTTAGCCAAACTTCCTTCACATCAAAATAATCCATAACTAAATCACCATGACCAATATGATCTGAGTCATTATGGGTAAAAATCAGCAAATCAATTTTCCCACCTACCCCAATATAGGTATTTAGATACTCAATAATGCGTTTATTTTTATCATCATAACGACCTGTATCAATTAAAATCGTCGTTCCATCTTCACTTTGAATCAATGTTGCATCCCCTTGACCAACATCTAAAAAACGAAAAGTTAAATTTTCTGTTTGTTCCGGAGTTATTTTAGCATCTGTTTTTGTTTTTTTCTGAGTATTAGAATTAAAAACACTGTCAATCTGCTCTGAGATATCTTTGGTTATATCCGTTAGTGAGTTTTCATTTTGACCAACCATTTTACCAATAAAAAAACAAAATAACATGACACTAAAAATAACTAAATATCTTTGATTTAGTTGCTTTTGTTTTGTGCGTTTCTTTCTCTTCTTTTGTGCCACATCATCACTCCTTAATAAAAAGTTTGGTGAGCCGTCTAGCCCTGGCAGAAAAATAGGAAATTCCAGGAAAAGTAGCTCTTTACTTTTTGGGGAATTTATCTTTTTTCCGAAGGGTTGGCTCACAAGAACTAGCCGAATAAAAAGTTTGGTGAGCCGTCTAGCCCTGGCAGAAAAATAGGAAATTCCAGGAAAAGTAGCTCTTTACTTTTTGGGGAATTTATCTTTTTTTCGAAGGGTTGGCTCACAAGAACTAGCCGAATAAAAAGTTTGGTGAGCCGTCTAGGCCTGGCAGAAAAATAGGAAATTCCAGGAAAAGTGGCTCTTTACTTTTTGGTGAATTTATCTTTTTTCTGAAGGACTGGCTCACAAAAACTAGCCGAATAAATGTTTAAAATTTATATAGCCAACACATAAAAAAGACCAAGGCGACTAAGCCTCAGCCCCTCTACTTATACTCTAGTTTCAATCAGTTTGTACCAATAAAATAAGACATAAAGAGTCCCGCAATATTAAAATAAATTAAAACACTCGTTAAATCACTCAATGTTGTTATAAATGGTCCGCTGGCTACAGCTGGATCGAAGCCTAAGCGATCCATCAAAATTGGAATCAAACTGCCGGCTAAATTTGCTACAGTAATTGCACATAGCATCGCCATTCCAATTACAAAACCTAAGATAAAGTTGTGTTTCCATATCCCTACCACAAAAAAGATTGTTACTCCTGTAACCAATCCTGTAACTAAACCAGTCATAATTTCACTTAAAATCATTTTACCAAAGTTCGTTTGCCCATCTTCTTTAGTTGCTAATTTACGAACAGCAACGGCTAAAGATTGAGTCCCTGCATTTCCTGCAGTTCCTGTAATTAATGAAATAAAAACGGCTAAAATACTTGCATCACTAACCATCACTTCATAGCGACTAATTAGAGAAGTTGTACTCATACCTAAAAATAATAGCGTAATTAACCAAGGCAAACGTTTTGAAGCAGCGATAAAAGGATTTTCAGTTGTTTCATCAACATCAACCCCGGCTAAACCTGAATAATCACTTGTTGCCTCATCATCAATAACATCAATAATATCATCAACGGTAATAATTCCCAATAAATGATCCCCATCGTCAACAACGGGCACAGCTAAAAAGTCATAATCCCGAATCGTTTTTGCAACGTCATTTTGATCATCATCTACTGTAACAAAAACAGGTCGTTCACTCATTAAGTCGGAAATTAAGGCATCATCTTCATTAATAATCAAATCACGTAAAGAAATAACGCCAACCAATGTATCATCTGTATCGACAACATATACATAATAAATTGTCTCTGCTTCGGGTGCCTTGCTCTTTAAAATAGCCATGGCTGAACGAACCGTCTGATTCGCTACAATTGAAACGAATTCAGTCGTCATAATCGCCCCAGCAGTTTCATCTTTATAATGCAGAAGTTCTTTAATTTCATTGGCACTTTCTTCATCCATTAAAGCCAAATACTCTTTTATTTGTTGTTTTTCTAGCTGTTTTAAAATATCAACAGCATTATCGGCGTACATCGCGCCTAACATATCAGCTGCATATTGAAGATCCATCTCTTCTAAATAGATTTCAACAGATTCTTCATCTTCTTCAATAATCTCAAACATGTCACCCATCTCATTTGGAGACAAGAAATGGTACATTTTTTGACGCTCTTCTTTTGTTAAACCTAGATAAAATTGTCCCTGTTCATAGGTATGGGTTGCTAGAAATTCTTCTCGAAATTCAGTTATATTTCCTTGATTCAAGAGTTCTTTTAGTAACTCCATTTGTTTTTCGATTTCTAATTGCGCTTCATTCAATTGATTATCCCCTTTCCCTCACGGCTAGCTATACTAGTTCTTTTTCAGCATCTAACCACTGACGTATATCTGTTGGATAAGGAGCCTTAATATGCATATTTTCTTGAGTAAAAGGATGCACAAATTCTAGTTCTTGGCAATGTAAAGCTTGACGCTTAATCCACTGATTATGACTACCTCCATACAAATCATCTCCTATTAAAGGATGACCTAAATGTGCAAAATGAACCCTAATTTGGTGCGTTCGCCCAGTATGCAAGCGAATATCCACTAAAGTTGCTAATGGAAATCTATTTTTTATCCAGAATTCCGTTAACGCATATTTTCCTTCTGGTTTGACCATACGAGTAATAATAGAATCTGGAGTACGACCGATTGGGAGCTCGATTTTTTGATGTTCTGAACCTGAAATAGAGCCAGTAACTAAAGCTACGTAGCGTTTCGTTAGTCTATTTTCTCGTAAAAGGACATCCATAAGTGCATGAGCAAAACCATGCTTAGCAAAAAGCATCAACCCAGTCGTGTCACGGTCTAATCGAGTGACAATATGCACTACTTGATCCGCATAATTTTGACGACAATAATATCCTTTTACACGATTAGCCATTGTTTGTTCAGGATACAATTGAGACGGAATAGATACAACACCAGCGGGTTTATTAACAATTAAAAGATGCTGATCTTCGTAAACAATTTCAATTGGATTTTCCACAGGAACTGTTGTCTCGTAACCTTTTTCATCTGGAACAGTAATCGTCACCTGATCACCAAAAGCTAAATAGTGAATAGCATTCTGAATTTGACCATTTACCTCAATTTTTCCACCTTGAAATTTAACTTTTGCCAATAAGCCTCGCGAAACGCCTTTTGTTCTTAAAAATTGTTTGACTTGATGTGACTCTGTTTCTTGATAAATCCAACTAAACTCCATGATTTTTCTTCGCTCCAATAAATGCATCTTCCACACGACTCCAAAAATGCGTATGACGATAACGCGCAAAATGGATCCGTTCTTTGGCAATGCGGTAATTAATTTCAATAATATTTTTTTCTGCTGAGGTTAACTGATCAATAGTTAAAATAAAGCCTTCTTCAGTAGCTGGTTTTAATTTAATCCACTCATCGCGAGCGACAATCAAAGGTGAACTTAACGTTCGAAAAACACGGTTATTAATTGAGGCGATTTCAGTCAACTGAATCGCCTCAAGTCGAGGATGAATGACAGCCCCACCTACCGATTTATTATACGCTGTTGAACCTGTTGGAGTTGAAACACAAATCCCATCTCCTCGAAACCGTTCAAACAACTCATCTTTAATGTAGACATCACAAACCATAGTTCCACCAACCCGCTTTAAGGTAGATTCGTTTAATGCGACAAACCGTGCTTTTTCAGGTTGGTTTTGGTAGCAAACCTCAACATCTAATAAAGGATAACTAACACTTTCACCTTCATCAGTGACCAAACTGGCAACTAACTCTTCCAACTCATAATCGCGCCAATCTGTATAAAAACCTAAATGTCCTGTATGAACGCCAACAAATCGGACTTCGTCTAACAAGTGGGCGTAGCGATGAAAAGCGGACAAGAGCGTACCATCGCCTCCAATTGTAATTACAACATTCGGTTTTTTTTCATCAATAACTAACTGATTTTTTTGACAAAGCTTGCGCAACTCCTCAGCTAAAGTAACTGATTTTTTATTATTATTGTAAATAATTGCTATTTTCACAGTCACTCTCTCCTTTGTGAATAAAAATTTCATTGCGTTCACTTAGATTTACTCTGTTAATTTTTTCTTAGCTTGAGGATTTTTTATTTTTAGGATCTTGGTAGCCTTTATTATGAGAAAAAAGTTGTTGAGCTTCTTGAATTTCTACTCTGATTTTTGACATTTCTTCATCCAACTGAAAAGCAGCTTCAGCAGCTCGTTGTAATCTAATATTAATATCTTCAGGAAACTCTCCTTGATACTTATAATTTAATGAGTGTTCAATCGTTGCCCAAAAATTCATTGATAACGTTCTAATTTGAATTTCCATGAGAATTTTTTTTTCACCATGAATCAATTGAACAGGGTATTCTAAAACAATATGATACGAACGGTATCCACTTTCCTTATTGTTTGTAATGTAATCACGTTCTTCGACAATTCTAAAATCGTGCCTACTTCTCAACAAAGCTACAACAGCATGAATATCATCTACAAATTGACACATAATTCTTAATCCAGCAATATCTTGCATATCTTGCTCAACTCGATTAATCGGAATCGAGCGCAATTGAGCTTTAGCTAGAATACTATCTTTAGGTTTTACACGACCGGTCACAAATTCAATAGGACTGTGTTGACTTTCTTGCCTAAATTGCTTACGGATGCCTTTAAGTTTAATTTTTAGTTCATCTACAGCTTGTGTATATGGTGCAAAAAAATCATCCCAATTTTCAATCATTATGCATACCTTCTTTATTTATCTTTTGAAAATCATTACTCACTCATACATTGAATAAGCATACAGAACTATTTTAACATACGTAGCCAAGAAAATGCAGATAGAAATCCGATTATTCGAGAAAATTATGGTAAGATGAGAAGAACAAGAAAGTGAGGGTCTATTATAATGACTGAAGAAATTGAAATTGAATTTAAAAATCTTTTAACTGAAAAAGAGTATCAAACACTTTTATACTCTTTTAACGCCACTGAAAATGAATTATTTACGCAAATAAACAGTTATTTTGATACTCCTGATTGGGACTTAAAAAAATTACATGCTGGCTTGCGAATCCGTCTATTGCCTGATTCTGCTGAGTTGACATTAAAAACCCCTTTTGAAAATCACTTACTAGAAACAACTGATTCTCTATCTTTAATAGAAGCAGAAAAATTGATTTCTGAAGGGAAAATCAAAGCAGACGGTGCTGTGGGAGCTAAATTAAAATCGTTAAACATTTCCCCAGAGCAACTTCGCTTATTAGGCACATTAAAAACGACTCGCTTTGAAAGACAAACATCTCAAGGTCTTTTCGTGCTAGATAAAAGTTATTATGGCAATGAAGTTGATTATGAATTAGAATTTGAGGTTCCTGATTATTCAATTGGAAAAATTCATTTTGACAATTTTCTAGAAAAACATCAGATCCCTCTTCGTCCCGCTAAGAACAAAATAGCACGAATGATTGATGCCACTTTCAAGAAATAAAGCTCCATTTATCTCAATAAAAATAGAATTGTGGCAAATTTGTTACAAGTAATAATTAGCTTTTATCAATGTCAAGGCTTTTTAATACTTTTTTTTCTCTTTTTTTGATAAAGTAAGAGTGTCAAAAGAATTAACCATTAAATTTAACTTACTTTTTACAAAAAATATATAACTAAGGTGAAGATAACTATGTTGGCAAAACCAAATGATACTACTCATTCAAACTCAAATTTTAAAAGAATTATTGAAATTTACCTTTTTGTTAACCCAATTGGCTCTAAATGTTACACTTCAGAGAAAGAAGTCCTTTCTTTTGTTGAGGGACTTGAACAAAAGGTTCATTTTCGCTTTATTCCATTTCATAATTTTCAAACTGTAACTAAGTATATGCAATTTCACAACCTTCCAGAAAAAAATCTCGCTTTTCGGAAT
This sequence comes from Carnobacterium maltaromaticum DSM 20342, assembly GCF_000744945.1. Taxonomy (NCBI): domain Bacteria; kingdom Bacillati; phylum Bacillota; class Bacilli; order Lactobacillales; family Carnobacteriaceae; genus Carnobacterium; species Carnobacterium maltaromaticum. The sequence continues at coordinate 3,525,727 of NZ_JQMX01000001.1, read as the reverse complement.
CAAATTTGCACGTCCACTTACCAGGCTTCATTGGCATATAAAGCTGCTTTGATGCAAGGGAAGAAAAAAGGTCGAGCTTATTTAATGCAATTGCAGTCTGAACTAATCGAAGATAATTCACTTTTTTCAGAAAACTTGTTAATTCAAGTTGCTGAAAAAGTAAACTTAGATGTTGAAATGTTTATTGAGGACAAAAATTCTGATTTTGCTAAGGCTTCTTATGAAGAAGATCAACGAATTGCTCGTGAAATGCAAATTGAGAGTAATCCTTCTATGGTTGTTTTTGATAACCAAAACGATGATTACGGCTTATTAGTTGAAGACTGTATCTCTGTTGATTTACTAAAAAAATTATGTAATCCTAAATCATCTTTAAAAGAAAACCATAAAAAAATGTTTATTCAAACAGAACATACTCCTTTGCAAAAAAAAAATCTACGTGTACTTTAAAATAAAATCGACTGAAGACAATTGTCTTCAGTCGATTTTATTTTAGTACAAAGTTACTACTCAAAAAGATATCTTTTTTATGCTTTCAACTCTGCAATCAAAGCTTCAAATTCATTTAAACGTGCCTCAAAAACATGCATGGCATCGGTAATATAAGCCTTTTCGGTCATATCAACACCGGCTTTTTTCATGACTTCAATTGGGAAATTACTACTTCCTGATTTTAAATAGTCTAAATAATGCTCTAAGGCATGTTCTTCACCAGCTAAAATTTTAGCCGCTAATGCTGATGCTGCCGAAAATCCAGTTGCATATTGATAAACATAGTAATTGTAGTAAAAATGCGGAATTCTAGTCCATTCAATCGCGATTTCAGGATCTTCAACTACGTCAGGTCCGTAGTAACGAGCATTTAATTTCCCGTAATAATCAGACATAAATTCTGTTGTTAAAGGAATTCCTGCTGCAGCTTTTTCATGAATAAAATGTTCAAATTCGGCAAATTGTGTTTGACGGAAAATGGTTCCTTTAAAACCATCTAAATAATGATTTAATACATAGGCTCTAATTTTAGGATCCGTTTGTGTTTCAAGTAAATATTCAGTCAATAGGTTTTCATTCGTCGTTGATGCAATTTCAGCTAAGAAGATTGAATAATCTCCGTAAACGTACGGTTGATTTTTCCGTGTATAATAACTATGAACACTATGTCCCATCTCGTGAACTAGGGTAAACAATTGATTTAGCGTATCATTCCAGTTCATTAAAATATAAGGATTTGTTTCATAAGCACCTGATGAATATGCACCACTGCGTTTCCCACTATTTTCAACTACATCGACCCATCGATTTTCAAATGCCTCTTCAACAATACTTAAATATTCTTCGCCTAAAGGTGCCAAGGCTTTTAATGTTTCTGCTTTAGCTTCTTCATAAGTGTAACTAACCGTTGCTTCACCAGTTATAGGCGTATACAAATCATACATGTGCAACTCTTCAACATCTAGCAGTTCTTTCCGTAATGCTACATAACGATGTAACAATGGTAAGTTTTCTGTCACTACCTCTAATAATGTATCATAAACAGCTTCTGGGATATGGTTTGCTGCTAGAGCTTTAGCTCTTGCTGATGAATAGTGATGCACATCTGCGTTATAGTTATGATATTTTACATGAGCTGATAATGTGCTTGCAAACGTATTTTTTAATCCCTCATAGGTTTTATACAGATTTTTAAAAGCAGCCTCACGCACTTCACGATTAGTACTTTCCATTAATTGTCCATATACACCGTGGGTTAATTGAATATCATTTCCTTCTTCATCCTTAATAACAGGAAATTGAATATCTGCATTATTTAAGACGCTAAAAGTTCGACTTGATGCTCCAAAAATTTCTCCTGCACCAGCCAAGAGTGCTTCTTCATTTGCTGAAAGAATATGAGCTCTTGAACTTGTCATTTGATCAATAAAGTGACGATAGATGTCGAGTTTTTTATTTTCTTCGAAAAATTTAGCAAGCGTTTCTTCTGGAATTTCTAAAACTTCTGGTTCAAACCAAGAAATTGCCTCACTAGATTTTGTTGCTAAATTATTCGCACGATCATACATTGCTTGATACTCTGAATTTGTCGTATCTTGATCATTTTTTAAATGCGCGTAGACATAAATGGTTTCAAGTTGATTGGAAATATCTAACAAATAATCGATTCCTTTTAATAAATCTTCTGAACTTTGACCGATTTTACCTTTAACCGAATCAACTTTTGTTAATTTTTCTTCCAACTCTTGATAGCTTTGATTAAATTCAGCATCTGATTTAAAAATAACTTCTAAATCCCAAGTTAGCTCTTCAGGTACTTCTGCTCTCGTAGGTAATTTTTTTGTTTCTGCCATTTTTAATCCTCCTTAAATTTTCATCACTTTCTAATCTTAACATAGATTGATTAAAAAAAAAGAAATTTTGTTTTCAATTAAGATAAAATAAAAAAACTGCAAATAATTAGTTAAAGAATGCTTTAATGTTTGCTATATTTCTCAATTTTGATACTGCTTAAAAGCCGTCATTTTTTCATTTTCATTTTTATAAAAATAAGGCTTTTTTAAAATAAGCCATTGCTGATTTCCTACTTTTTCAATTAATCCAAACGTCTTCAATGTAGATAGATAAGCCTTACATATAGATATAATCGTTTCAGTTGAAATTTGAGCCAGTTGATGAAGTTCAATTTTTTGTTCGTTTATTAGTTTAAGAAGAAAATCTTTATACTGTGATTCTAAAAAAACAGCCCCTTCACCTTTAAGAGCTAGCCATTCAATAATTAGGTACCGCCAATAGTATGAACTGGTTTTTATTCCACTATTTTTATAAAAAGGAAAATAAATCTCTTTCGGAATAGTCACAAGGGATTCGCCTTGTTCATATAAATAGTGTTGAAATTTTTTCATCTCAGTTGTGCCATAAAATCGGTTCTGATTTAGATGAAAATGACAATAAAGTAAATGTTGTGCTCCTTTTTCATTTGTATTTAATTGTTGCCCTTTTTTTAAATTGTTTAAAATTCCTATTAGTTTACTGACGGAATTTTTAGGTTTAAGCAAACTAAAATAGATAATTTGATAGCTTAATTTTTTAGCTGGTTCTTCTTCCATAATATGAACCAAACAGAGGAGTTCTTTTTTTAGCGTATCTAAATAATACAATTGAAAGCCTAAATCTTGACGATAAGTAAAAAAAGCACGCTGACTCGCTGTAAAACTTTTTTTAGGAAAAAAAGCGTTTCCTAGAATCCAGTATACAGTATAGCCTGCATTATTATATCCTTTTGTTCTTTCTTTCAAACGCTTGATAGATAAAGGACTACATTGAAATTCAATCGCACAAGGTTGATCTGATGACAACCAAATAACCAAATCTGGACGTTGTTTTAAAGAAGGAATGTGCGCTTCCAATTGACAAGGAATTCCTTGCTGAATAAACCAGTTATATAACACTCTTTTACCAATTAAGTGTTCTTCTGTTTCTCCTTCTGAAAAAACTTGACACTTTTCACTTTGTAAATGAGCAAAATGTGGAAGTTTTATTTCTCCTTTTTTTAAACAAACGCTTCCCTTACAAACTGGACAAAGATAATGTACTTTATTTTCTTTTCCTTCTTCATGTGCTAAAACATGTTTATTTTGATCGTTTAAAGCAATTAGCATGAAAAAACTCCTCTCTTAGCACTTATTAGTATTCGTAAAAAGCGCTTTTTTTTGCTGAAAAACTGATTTATTTGATAAAAAAACTGAAATAATCTACTAAGTAGTTTATTTCAGTCTCTATTCAGATTCTAAGTATGTATTTAAAAATGGTGCTAAACTAGAAAAACTAGCTTAACACCATTCTTATTTTAAAGATTTCTATACTATTTAAAGTAATGTCTTGTTAATTCTAATGCACTTTTTTCCATGATTAATTTACCATATTCCCCTAATACATCTGCCGTGATTTGGGTTTCTTCTGTAAATTCCAAAGCAATAGCAATCTCATCTTCAACACTTGTTTCTGTCATCTCTTCTACAAAAAATACAAGTTGTAAAAAGTATGATCCCTGATATGAATAAAGATTCGAAACAGCATTGTCAAGATACATCATATTAGCCAGTGAAATCATATCTTCAAATTGATTTAATTTTAAAATCACTTCCGAAGTCAATAACTCTGGGTCTTGTAAATAAGAATCAATTTCATCTAGCTCGTTTGAACTATTCAAAATTTGCTTTTTAACAAATTCGGTAAAATCTTCTGGGGTTGAATTTTCAGGTAGCTCAGATAAGTCAAATTGCTCATTTAAACCGCCGCCTTTACTTATGAACAATTCTAAGCCATTGCCATTAGGTAATACCTGAAAAGTAATTGCATCAGATTCATGGAATTGTTCGTCCACATCAACTTCCTCTAATATACTATAAAAAAAGCTTTCTATTTGCTTATGGTTTCCCAGTAAATCTAGAAAAGTTATGCCACGTTCTTCCAAATCAGCATTTTCAATTAACACACGAATTGTGTTCTCATTAATATGCTCCATTTCCATGATCCTACACCTCATTTCTTCTTCCAACCTACAATTAGTTAGAATCTATATACCACCATTTTAAAGCAAATAAGCAAAAAGTAAAGCTAAATGCTACAATTCATTCAAAAGTTCAGCTATTAACAATCTTATCATTAAAAATAGATTAAATTTACCATTCATTTTTTCCGAGGATTTGGCTAATAAATAAAAAAACTCTTTTTGACCATTTTAGCCAAAAAGAGTATCTACATTTTTTTTAGGTTAGTAACTAACTAATAGTTGTGCTTGTTGTAACTCTAACGCACGAACTTCTCTTGGTAAGAAACGGCGAATTTCATCTTCGTTATATCCTACTTGCAATCTTTTTTCATCTAGCATAATTGGTCTGCGTAATAAACCAGGATTTTTTTGAACTAGATCAAATAAATCTTGTAATGGCATATCTTCTAAGTCAACTTCGAGTTCTTGGAATACTTTTGAACGGGTTGAAATGATTTCTTCTGTGCCATCTTCTGTCATACGCAAAATCGCTTTGATTTCAGGAATGTTTAAAGGTTGTGAGAAAATGTTACGCTCTTTGTAAGGGATGTTATGCTCCTCTAACCATGCACGTGCTTTTCTACAAGAAGTACAACTTGGTGAAGTATATAATGTGACCATATTTTATTCGCTCCTTTGTCTCGGTTTGTTTCCGAGAGTATATTTTTGCTAATGTGTATTGCTTGTCTACATCTACCATTATAAATCATCTAATAATAAATATCTACCCTTTTCGACATATTTCTGTCACTTTTTCGACATTTCTTGTTAAAACATTTATAAATCAAGTCTTTTGTTCACAATTTTTTTCAAAAAAAGACTTTATTTGATGGTTTTCGTCTTATTTTATGAATAACTGTAATTATTATCATTTGACATTCACTCTATTTTAAAAAATAAAAGTCGTCATTCAAAAAAACTAATTAAAAGTAAGTAACTCTTTTATTTAGTTTAGCACTTTTCAAGAAATTATGCTAGAACAATTTTATTTTTATATCAAAAAAAACGATTGAAAAATGTAATTTCCAATCGTTTTACTAGTTTAATAAATTTTAGTACACATAAATATATTTACTTGTCTCAATCCTATTAATTTTTAAAGGAATGAATAGGTGCGGGAATTCTCCCACCACGTTCAATAAATGCGGCTGAAGATTTAGCATTAACTGGCATAACAGGTGCTCTCCCCAATAAACCACCAAATTCTACTAAATCACCAACTTTTGTACCAAAAGCAGGTATCACCCTAACTGCAGTTGTTTTGTTATTAATCACACCAATTGCTGCTTCATCAGCAATCATGGCAGCTAGCGTTGTTGCTGGAGTATCACCTGGAACGGCAATCATATCTAAACCAACAGAACAAATTGCTGTCATTGCTTCTAACTTTTCTAAATTCAGTACGCCTGCTTGGACTGCTGCAATCATACCCGCGTCCTCAGAGACTGGAATAAATGCACCCGATAAACCACCCACATGCTCACAAGCCATGACACCACCTTTTTTAACGGCATCATTTAATAAAGCTAGTGCTGCTGTCGTTCCGTGTGTTCCGACCATTTCCAAACCCATCTCTTCTAAAATATAAGCAACGGAATCTCCAATAGCTGGAGTGGGAGCTAAGGACAAATCAACAATTCCAAATGGAATCCCTAAACGTTCAGATGCCACTCGCCCAACCAATTGACCCATTCGTGTAATTTTGAAAGCTGTTTTTTTAACTGTTTCTGCTACAACATCTAAGGGCTGACCTTTAACTTTTTCAATTGCTCGTTTAACAACCCCTGGCCCACTAATCCCAACATTAATTACACAGTCAGCTTCTCCAACTCCATGAAATGCACCAGCCATAAAAGGATTGTCTTCAACAGCATTGGCAAAAATAACTAATTTCGCGCAACCTAAACCACTAGTTTCAGCCGTCAATTCAGCTGTTTTCTTAACTACTTCGCCCATGTCACGAACAGCATCCATATTAATTCCCGCCCTAGTTGAGCCTACATTAACAGATGCACAAACACTTTCTGTATTGGCTAGCGCTTCTGGGATTGACTGTATCAGAATTTGATCGCCCTTTGTATATCCTTTTTGAACCAATGCAGAGAAACCACCAATAAAATTTACTCCGACAGCTTTTGCCGCTGCATCAAGGGTTTTAGCAAAAGCGACATAATCTTTATCAGCAGAGGCTCCAGCAACAATTGCAATCGGTGTAACTGAAATACGCTTATTAATGATTGGAATACCATATTCAGATTCAATTTGCTCTCCAACTTTAACTAAATCCTTAGCCATAGTTGTAATTTTCGTATAAATTTTTTCCCTAGCTACTTCACCATCTGAGTCTGCACAATCCAACAAGGAAATTCCCATTGTAATCGTCCGAATATCTAAATTTTCTTCATCAATCATACGAATTGTTTCGCTAATTTGTTCACTTTTCATTCACTGTTCCACCTCCTTTTAATTTTATAAACTGTGCATTGTTGAAAATAGTTCTTCACGTTGAATGCTAATTTTTACTTTTAATTTATCGCCTGTTGCTTTTAGAGTTTCTTTAACTTGATCAAATTCAGTGGTTGTTTCACTAAGATCACACATCATCATCATAGTAAAATTTCCTTCCATAATGGTTTGTGAAACATCCAAAATATTAATAGTCAATGCTGCCAATTCCTTGCTCACTCCGGCAATAATCCCAACATTATCTTTTCCAATTACTGTTAATACTGCTTTCATATTCGTCTATTCCTCCTAGAATTAGTTGTTTTTATTTTTTCTAGTATAGCACATTACCTTAGAATTTAATTAAGGTTTTATGAAAAAAAACTAATTTTTTCGTTAATAGCATGTTTTTTTGTTTTACTAAACATCCTTTGTCTTAGAATAAAAAAACCTTCAGAAGTTAATCTGAAGGTTGACTAGTCCGATTATTTAGGTAATCAATTAAAACTTCGCGTGGGAGATAGCCTGTAATTTTTTCGATAGGTTCTCCATTTTTAAATAAAACCATTGTTGGAATACTCATAATTTGGTAGGCTTCGGCTATTTGTTTATTTTGATTGACATTAAGTTTAGCCATTTTGATTTGATTGTCAGAAAAAAGTGGCGCAACACTTGTCAAAACAGCCGACAAACGTTGACAACCACTACACCATTCTCCCCAAAAATCAACTAATGTTAGACCATTTGAGATTTCTGTCTGAAAATTATCTTGAGTTAGATTAGTGATCATGATGGCACTCCTCACCAGGGTTGCGCTTTAGTGAAAAAGTTGTCGGTACATAATCAAGACCGCCTTTTACAAACGGATGACAACGTAATATACGTGATGTTCCCATAATTGTACCCTTAATAATGCCATGCTTTTCGATTGCTGTCAGTGCATAAGTCGAACAAGTTGGATAATACCGGCATCTAGGAGGCAACATCGGTGAAATAAACTTTTGATAGAAGCGAATTGGTGCAAGCCATATTTTTTTCAACATTTCAATTGTCTCCTTTAAATAAAAAGTTTGTTGAGCCGATTAGCTCTGGCAGAAAAATAGGGAAATTTGATGTGGCGTTTTTTGCCACCTCGAAATTTCATCTTTTTTCCGAAGAGTTGGCTCATAAGAACTAGCCTTGATAAAAAGTTTGTTGAGCCGGTTAGGCCTGGCAGAAAAATAAGGAAATTTCATGTGGCGCTTTTTGCTATTTTACCATTTATCTTTTTCTCGAAGAACTAGCTTTTCAATACCTTAGTTTTTAAAATTAAATCCACCGTTTTCTCTCTCTTTCTATTATACGCTTTAACTATTAAATTTCTATTTAATTTTGAAATTAGCTTTAATTTAGGATACTTACGAGCTTTTGCGAAAATAGGCTTATTTTAATCATCCTCATCACCTAATTCCATAATCGAACTTTCACGATAATTGACAAAACGTCGTAATTGAATCGCTAAATTCACAGATATATCCCCGTTCTCATATAATTTTTGAATATCGCCACGTTCAGCATTTAAAGCTTTTAATCGTAATTCTTGTAGTTGTTCCTCGTACTCTGCTTGATAGTCTTGTCCAAAACGCTTGATTCGTTCGATTTTATTTCGATATTCAACTATCAGGTGATAAGCAATAGTTTTATCTATCGGAATTTCTTTTTGTTGATTTTGCTTCATATGAGCAGACAATGTTCGAATAGCCAACTTAGCTGTTTCTCTTTCTAAATTTAGCTTTTCTTGATGTTCTTGTCTATAAACTTCTCTTTTATTTATTGGCAAATTCTCTTTAATTAATTGACGATAAACTCTTTTTCCAACGACTACCAATCGATTAAAGCGTGCCACCCATAAATTTCTCAACCCGCGTTTCCGACGATTAAGTTGTTGAATATACAGATGTCCAGTTTTAGTTGAAACAGATTGATTAATAATCATTTTTTCTGTTTGCATTATTTCTGCATTGATTCCAATAATACGAATGTCTGCTTCATCCTTTAAGAATTGAACAATCGTTTCTTTACTATTATATTCCATTTGCATCCGTCTAATCAAATGGTCGTACTCGTGTAATAAATCATAGGCAGCCATCCGATTTTGGGGCTGACTTTCTTGTTCAATAATACTGATTGCTGTATTCATAATACGAATACGTGCTTTGGCTTCCTCAAAATCTGTGACTTCATCACCATCCGTTATTGGCTCCAAAAAATCAACAAAATCATCACCTGATGTTTCAAATCGCCGTTTCGATTTAGTTAATAAAGGCAAAGAAATAGTTGCTGCAACTAGCGTAAATACAATCACACCTGAAGCTATAAAGAGAATAGAGGATCTTCCTGGAAAAGCAAAACCAGTATTTAAAAGATAAGGAATTGAGAGTATACCTGCCATTGTCACAGCACCACGTACTCCAGTTAACCCTGACATTAGTGCGATTTTAAAACTTGGTACTGTTTCTCGTTTAAATTTACCAAAGGAATAATCAAACCACATATAGCTATAGGTCCATAATACTCGGATAATTAAAATAATGAACCATAGTAAAATAACATAACCAAACAGTTGATAGTTATTTCCATTGATTGAATTTTCCAATGCTGTTCCCATTGCAAAAGGGAGTTCAATTCCCAAGATTAAAAACATAATTCCATTTAATAAATAAATAATCACATCCCAGGTTCTTTCAGTAACAATTTGAACCTCAGCCATTCGGCTTTCATTTGCTTTGCGATGATTATTCGCAACAACACCAGCAGCTACAACAGCTATTACTCCAGATGCATGTAACCACTCTTCAACAATAATAAAAATTAAGAAGGGAATCAAAATTTGAATTAGGGTATGGAGAATAACATCTTTAATCCCTTGAATACTTAGCCATTCTTTTAAACCAATAATCAGCCAAGCTAATAGAATTCCCATAAGCAACCCCATTATTGCCATATAAAAAAAATCAGAAATCGCAGCTGTCAAAGAAAAATAACCTGTGACAGTTGCTGCAATTGCATACTTAAATGCAATTAATCCGCTAGCATCATTTACTAAACTTTCCCCCCTTACCAGACGTAAGACACCTACTGGTAGCTTTACTTGTTGGGCAATCCCATTTACCGCTACAGGATCTGTCGGAGATAGAATAGCCGCTAATGCAAAGGCTGCAGCCAGTGGAATTTTTCCATTCATCACCCAGTACATCGTAAATCCACCGATAACCGTCGTGAGAAAAACCAGTAAAATAGAATTTGCTAAAATAGGAATTCGTAACTTCCATAAATCTTTTTTTGGATAATGACGCCCATCGTTATATAACAACGGAGCCACAAATAAAAGCATGAACCACTCAGTATCTAATTCAATTTTGACATTAAAAACCAATGCAACAAGTAAGCCCAAACCAACTTGAAGCAACGCTGTTGGAATGGCAATTAAGTAATGGCTCAATATATTTGAGGCAATTACTAAAGCAATCAAAATAAGTGTTCCTTCGAGTACTGGAAACATTTGCCTCACTACCTTTCACTAGCGCTCTTCTAACAAATAATAAAGCTTAAAACTAGTATACGAATTTTTCCTTTATTCAACAACTAATAGAACTTACCAATGCCTAATTTTACTCAATTTAACTATACTAAATGCAACTTATTTTTTATACTTGACCCTAAAGCATACTTTAATGTTAAACTTATGTTATTCGATACTGAATCGGCTCAATAAACTTTTTATCAAGGCTAGTTTTTTTGGGCCAACTCTTCGAGAAAAATATGAATGGGAAAAATGACAAAAAGCGTCATCTCTCCCATTTCCTATTTTCTTGCCAGAGCTAATCGGCTCAACAAACTTTTTATGGGGGTGCATTATAATGGGAAAAAGAATTAAGGCAACTGCAACTGAGGTTGGAATCAGTCAAGAGGCTCTTCGCTACTATGAGAAGAAAGGTATCATAAAACCTGAACGTTTAGCAAACGGATACCGTTCTTATACTCCTGAACAAATAACTGAATTAAAATATGTTTCTGTGATGAAATATGCTCACTTTTCATTAACTGAAATTGCAACTATGACAAGTTTATTTTCCAAACCTCCTACACCTGAATGTAATCAAACATCTAAAAAAATACTCAGCGAAAAAATAGAATATCTTGAAGATACTATTAAACACTACCAAGAAATCGTCCAGCTTTTATCTAGTTTGCCTAGTAGTGATGATTCTTCTTCTTACTTACAAAAGAAACCTGAAATAGATCAATTTATTGAAACTATTTTCGAACAAATTAAACAAACTGAAGGGATTGAACTTTAATGAAAATACTTGAAAAAAAAGATTTTTGGCAACTAACTGATATGCCTGTTCTCTTTCCGATAAACTGTTTTTTAATTGCTGAAAACCAAGAATTAACTTTAATTGATACAGGGCTTAATCGCAGCGCTAAAGGGATTCTGAACACTATTAATAACATAGGCTTGCCTTTAACAAAAATCATTCTAACTCACGCTCATATAGATCATGTTGGAAGTCTTACTAAAATCAACGCAGCTTTTCCCGATGCAGAAATTTTAATTGGAAAACAAGAATGGTCTATTTTACAAGAACAACTAAATCCATCTAACTCTCATACCTATTCAAACTATCCTGACTTAACACCTTTAGCTGTGAAACCAACTGGATTTTTAGAAGATGGTGATAGGATTAACAGTCTATTAATTATTGAAACTCCTGGGCATACATTGGGATCTATTTCAATTTTTGATCAGCGTCATGGATATTTAGTTGTCGGAGATTTACTTCAAACTCGAGGTGGACCTGCAATTGCTGGGGATATTCGTCCACTATTCCCTTTTCCAGGAAAAGCTACTTGGGAACCAAAAATGGCCATTCAATCAACTGAAAAAATACTAACTTTTCAACCAAGTCTAATCGCTTGTGGGCATGGTGACTGGCTTACTGATTCAAATCAAAAGTTGTCTTCTTTAGCGACTCGAGCTAAAACAAAGCTTAATTAATTTACTTCTAAAAAATGTATCTAGTTGCTCATGTGTAGCTAGATATTTTTTATATTCAATCTAATTTCGATAACTAGGTTGAAGAATATATAAAATCATGTTAAACTATTTTCATAACTAATAAAGCAGGTGAAAATTAAATTGAATACGATGGAAAAAGAACTAGAATTATGGGGTCAGGGACTTGAGAAATTCCAACTACCACGATGGAATCTATTACCGGATATTGATTTATATATGGATCAAGTTCTAACCATGATTGAAAAATATCTATCACCCTTAATGATTCACGAAGATCAAAAAATTATTACAGCAGCGATGATTAATAACTATGTAAAACTAGGTTTAATTCCTGCACCTGTAAAAAAAAGATATACGCGAAAACATATTGCTTTTTTAATTGCAATTTCTATTTTAAAACAAGTTTTTACTATCCAAGAAATCAAGGATGGTATCTTATTTCAAGCTTCTGTTGTAGGTATTAATGAAGCTTTCAATCTATTTTGTGATGAACAAGAGAAATCATTATATGTGGTTGCAGCCCAAGTGACGGGTACAAAAAGCATCCCAATTTTAGAGGAGCAAATACCAATTGATTTTCTAGCAGTAAAACTAGCTACTCTTTCTTTTGCAACAAAATTAATTACAGAAAAAACAATTGCATTAGGTAAAGAAAAAATTTCAACTAAAAAAGAGGCGGAGGAATAATTAATGACAACAGATAAAATAGCATTACTTGTTGATTCTTGTACAGATGTTCCAGATGATATGATTGAAAAATATGGAATGTTTGTGATTCCCTTAAAAATTATTTATAAAGATCGGGTTTATACAGATAAGGTTGATATTAATGCTGAAAAAGTTTATGCGCACTTAGACACAGAAATTCCAACAACTTCTTTACCTGATGGGCAAGAAATTACAACTATTTTTGATAAAATAAAAAATGAAGGCTACACAAAAGTTGTTGTAGTCACCATTTCAAGTGGTTTAAGTGGAACAAATAACCTTGTACGTTTGATTGCTGAAGACTATTCAGGTTTAGATGTTTTTGTTGTAGATACTAAAAACATTGGAATTGGCAGTGGGATGCAAGGTATTCAAGCAGGACAATTAATTGCTTCTGGGGCAGATTGGAACACCATTAAAACAACTTTAACTGCGAATGTTGCTAAATCTAAGGTCTTCTTTTGTGTAGATACTCTTTTATATCTGCAAAAAGGTGGACGAATTGGATTAGTTTCTTCTATTTTAGGTAGCGCCCTTAATCTACGTCCGATTATTTCTTGTAATGAAGATGGCGTTTATTATACAGTTGCTAAAGTTCGTGGCCGCAAAAAAAATCTTGAAAAAGCTGTTGAACTAGCAACTAAATTTATCGGTTCTCACCAACGATTCAATTTAGCTATTGTTGATGGTGCCGCAAAAGAAGAAGCAAAAGAAATCAAAGCGAAATTAAAACAATTATTCCCACAAGCTGAAGCAATTTTTGAAGGACCAGTTGGACCCGCTTTAGGCGTTCATACTGGACCTGGCTTGATTGGCATCGGAATTCAATTACTTGACTAAATAAAAATCTCGATAAAAGCAACTTTCTGCTTTTATCGAGATTTTTTATTATTAAGCCCCACAACATTTTTTATATTTCTTACCACTACCACATGGACAAGGTTGATTACGCCCAATTTTAGTAGATAGAACGGGTTGTTGTTTCACAGGAGGTGCAGGCCTTCTATTTGCCATTCTTCTAACAGGTGCTTTAGCAGTCGGAGCTTCTGGTTGACTTGTTTTGATGACAGCTTCCATCTCTGCTTTCTTAGCTGGTGACCAATTAACTGGATTGGCAGCACGCTCAATCATTTCTGGTGCGACCTTTTTCACTCTTTTTAACAAGGTTGGCGCATTTTTTATTTTATTGGTCATTTCCAAAAATGTGAAATATGCTTCTAAAACTTGTTCAATTTGTTTAAAATCATCTGCCGCTAAAATAAATTCAGCTGGGAAATAATCAACTAAGACCTCTTCCAATGAACCAGCAGTCCATTTTTTAGCATCTCTCGAAAATTCTGTATACTGAACTTTTGCAAATGTATAAATGATACTACCACTGATTTCTTTCGTTGCATCTAGTAATTGAGCATACTCTTTTGTTTGCTCAAATTCTGTTTGCCAATCTAGTATCGGTTGCATAACTTTTTCTAATTTTTCTTTTGAAACCTCACTCATTTTAATACCCCTTTTAATAATAGGTAATTTTAACGAAATAAAACTACACCAAATTTTCCACAGATACTTATCATAACATATAAATTTATGCATTTTAAGTTTTTCTTGTAGATATAATGAAATCCTTATCTAGCATGTCAAACTGACTATCGTTTTTCTTAAATTTAAGTGGGTAGTAAATAGACTTGTAATCATACAAAATGGTATAATACCTATAACCATAAAATGCTAGTATTGGATAGGCTTGAAAAAAGAGTTCAATCGAGCTGGTAAAGAGGTAAAGGAGTGCTTGAAATGAATATCGGTTTATTTACCGACACGTATTTGCCACAAGTTAGTGGTGTAGCAACATCAATTAAAACCTTAAAAGATGAATTAGAACAGCAAGGACACAATGTCACTATTTTCACTACAACAGATCCCAACGCAGATAAAAATGAAGAAAATATTATTCGCTTAGCTAGCATTCCTTTCTTTTCATTTAAAGATCGTAGAATTGCAATTAGCGGCTCTCATAGCGCTGTAAAAAAAGCAAAAGAATTAAATTTAGACTTAATTCATACTCAAACAGAATTTAGCTTAGGGTTAACAGGTAAACAAGTTGCTAACCATTTAAAAATCCCTTGTATTCATACCTACCATACAATGTATGAAGATTACTTACATTATATTGCTAAAGGCAAAATTGTTAAGCCTTACCATGTAAAAATTTTAGCTAGATATTTTTGTAATCAAACGAATGGTTTAATTGCTCCTAGTGAGCGTGTTTTAAAACAATTGCGTGATTACGATGTCGTTCGACCAATCAAAATTATTCCAACAGGTGTCGTACTAGAGGATTTCAACTTGACTACAAAAGTTAATATTAGGCAAGAATTAGGGATTTCGACCGATACACCTGTTTTACTTTCGTTAAGTAGACTTTCGCAAGAAAAAAATATTACAGCCCTTTTACTAGCTATGCCTGAACTACTTCAAGCCAAGCCAAATTTACAACTAGTGATTGTTGGAAAAGGACCACAATGCGCTGAATTGAAAGCCTTAGCTACTCGTTTAGACATTACAGATCATGTCATTTTTGTTGGTGAAAAAAAACGCCAAGAAGTTCCTGCTTATTATGCTATGGCTGACTTATTCGTTAGTGCATCTGAGTCTGAATCGCAAGGACTGACCTATATTGAATCTTTAGCTTGTGGAACAAATATTATTGCCAAACAAAATGAGTATACAGAAAGTTTAATCGGCAATGGGGATTTCGGAAAATTATTTGTTCAGGATGAAGATTTAGCTAGCACCATTTTAGCTGAACTTGATAAACCCAAAGATTTAGCAGATTTAGAAAAAAAACGGACTCAATTGCTTTACGATATTTCTTCTGAAGCTTTTGGAAAACATGTATTTGAATTTTATCAAACAGTTATAGCAGAATATCAATACAAAGCACCTCGTGGGTTAAAAATTGTAAAATTTTATAGATAATTAAATTGAATTTGCCCTTATTTTCTTTGCTACTCAATGAGTAGTGAAGTTCTTTTTATAGTTGAAGACACTCGCTCTTCAAAAAAGTATAGTATATAGATAATAAAGTGAGGGATAATTTATGTCAGTCATGCGTCTAAACCAATTGTATTTATTTACTTCTGGTTTACTTTTACTCTTAGTAGGTTCGATCATCATCGCAGAAAATGTGAGTCTTTTCTTACCTTTTAAATTTTTCATAGTGGGGATTCTACTATTTGATGGTCTATCACATGTTACGCAATTTATTCAGAAAAAAAAATCGGGAAAAGAAACTTTATTAAATACTAGTTTTGATTTGATACTAGCTGCTATTTTCTTCTTTTCAGACATCCCGTTTTATTTATTGGCTGTTGCTTTCGGAGGCTATATTGCACTAAAAGGAGCAGCCCTTTTAGTCAATTATCAAACATACAGAGACAACCAATTACCTAATCGTTTAAATCTGCTTTTAGGTGGTTTGAGTCAAGTAATTATTGGTATTCTTTTGTTTTTCTCGCCACGGTTGACTCTTAATCAGATATTAATTATTATTGGCCTTTATTTTATTTTTTATGGTATTTCTAATTTATTCTTTACGATTCAAGCCTTCATATCACCCGAAACAAAGAATCGCTTAAAACGAAAAATTCGTTTTACCTTACCCGTTTTTATTGAAGCTTTTATTCCCAGAGCTGTTTTAAAAGAAACAAATGCCCTTTTAAAACCAGAATCAATTGCCTCAAAAACAAATGAAATGACTTCCTCTAAGAAAGAAGCAACTGTAGTCCCTGATTTAGAAATTTTTATTCATGTAACTGAAAAAAGTTTTGGATCAATCGGTCATATGGATTTATGTTTTGAAGGTGAAATTATTTCTTACGGAAATTATGATGAGGATTCTTATCGTCTCTTTGACACGCGAGGCGAAGGTGTTTTAATCTCGACGAACAAAGAAAGTTACATTCCATTTTGTATCGAACATAATAAAAAAACGCTTTTCGGTTTCGGAATCCAGCTAAATGAGCAGCAGCGTGCTGGCATTCGCCAAGAAATAAAAAAACTGAAAGAAGACTGCTATTCTTGGAAATCTCATTTAGAATTAGCGGAAAAAGAAAATCCTAACAGTATTGTCGAAAACGAATATCTTGATTATGCAAGCTGTCTCTACAAAGCAACACATTGCCAGCTGTATAAATTTAAAAAAGGCCCTTTTAAACATTATTTTGTTTTAACAACAAATTGCGTTTTGCTTGCTGATACAATTCTAGGACCATCAGGCATTGATTTATTAACTATAAATGGTATTTTAACACCAGGAACTTACCTCGATTTTTTAAATCATGAATTTAAACGCAAAAATAGCAATGTTATCACTTATCAAGTCTATAATTAAATCAAAAAACACCTTCACAGCTATCTAGACTGTGAAGGTGTTTTTTAAGTTAGTTGATACAAATCGCTAGGAATATCAGCTAATAATGGAGAAATTGCGCCATGACTTGTCACAATTAAACGATGCATTGCTCGTGAACAAATCGTATATAATAGCGTTCTTTCAGACTCTAATTGATAGTTATTCGCAGAAGCATCTAAGACAATAACAGTATCAAATTCCAATCCTTTAGCTAGATACGAAGGTAAGATAATCAAACCATCTGCTAATTTTTGATTTTCTTTACTAATTAAAGTCAAATCAAAATAATCTTTTAAAGCTGCATATGCCTCTTCACACTCTTTTTTAGTCTTGCCGATAATTGCTGTTAAAGTTGAGACATCATTTGTTTTTTTCAAAACCTGAGTAATTTCAGCTATTATCTCTTTATAAGAGGATCGTACAACAATTTGTGGCAATTCTCCTTTTCGATCAAAAGCTTCTATCATTTGAGAGTCCAATAAAATTCCTTTGGTGAAATTTGTAATATCAGCTGTTGAACGGTAGGTTTTAGTTAAATCAATTTGGCTAATTTTATCTTCGTCAAACAAAGGTTTAATACTATCTAATAGCGTTTTTTCTTTTTGTTTATTCTTAAAGATTGCTTGGTTTAAATCCCCCAACATTGTGAAGCGACTATTAGGAAATAAGGATTTCAGATAACGAATTTGTTGTGCTGAGTAATCTTGAATTTCATCAATAAAAACAAACTTAATCGTGCGCATCGTTTCCTTGCCTACAATCAAATCTTGTAAATACAAATAAGGAACCGTATCTTCCATCATTATTTGTTTTCGATTAAGTTGTTTAATAACAAAGGCTTCCTCAGCTTGCCATTCTGCTAAGCTTACACCATAATTTTCAATCTTAATTAATTTAGGAACCACTTTTAAGAAATTTGCGTACTGTGCTTTATAGTGGAAATAGCTTTTTTTATTTAAAGCTTTACGAACTTTTTTAAATTGTTTCGTAACAACTTTATTCGCTAAAAACTCTTTTTCTTCTTTAAAACTAGTAAATTTTTGATTATTCATTAAAGCTTTATACTCTTCTTCGCTTAATAATTCTAAATAGTCTTCAACCCAATCTTTTTTGCTCTCTTTTTTTATAATTGGTTTCAAACGCTTTAAAAGTTCTTCCGTTGTATAAGTAAAGCGTTGTGCCAATATATAATGCTCAGGGAAAGAATAAAAGATAGTACTAATTTCTTTTTTTGAAAATAATACTTCTTGTTTAAGCTTCACTTCTTTAAAAATCATACCGCCTTTAGAGACATATTCAGCATACCGATCCAAAGCCTTGAAAAAAATTGGCTCTTCTTTTAAATTCATAATAGCTTGACGCTTTTGGTTCTTTTTGTTTTCAAATTGCTCAAATAAACTTTCTACTTTCAAACCAGAAATACGTGATTGAGCAAAATCTAAAAATGTAGTTTGAATCATATTTTTTTCACCCAACTCTGGCAATACGTTGGAAATGTAATGATTAAATAATTTATTAGGTGAAAAAATCAACATTTGATTAGAATCTAACCCATTTCTAAAATGGTATAATAGATAAGCAATTCGTTGTAAAATAGCAGAAGTTTTACCACTTCCAGCTGCTCCTTGAACAAATAACAATTGGCTAGTTGTATCACGAATAATTTTATTTTGTTCTTGCTGGATAGTAGAAACAATACTTTTCATTTGTGTATTTGATTGATTCCCTAAGATATCTTGCAACATTTCATCGCCAATCGTTTCACTTGTGTCAAACATGGCTTCAATTTCTGCAGCTTTGATTAAAAATTGACGTTTTAAAGAAACATCAACCGTTTGAACCCCATCAGGCGTTAAATAATTCACAGCGCCT
The DNA here is from genome assembly GCF_000744945.1 of Carnobacterium maltaromaticum DSM 20342. Lineage (NCBI taxonomy): Bacteria > Bacillati > Bacillota > Bacilli > Lactobacillales > Carnobacteriaceae > Carnobacterium > Carnobacterium maltaromaticum. The sequence continues at coordinate 3,506,683 of NZ_JQMX01000001.1, read as the reverse complement.
AGTGCACCATCATAATAGGCACTTGAAATTGGAGCACGCCAATCATACACCAAAAATTGATCATCATCACTCATAAACGAAGCAATCCCAATATAAATCTCTTCAATTGGTTCTTCACCTTCACGAATATCAATTCTTGCAAAATAAGGTGCATCTTTCAATTTACTAATAGCTTTTAGTTGTTTTTCAACATGTTTATAGTTTAATTCTCGTTCCTGCAATAGTAATTCTTGTTGGCGAATACTGACTTCTGTTTCAATTACATCATCTGGTTCGCTAACATTAACTGTCACATCTTTCCAAAAATTCGAACGAATTGCTTGAGCTTCTTCCCGAACATTTTCCACAGAGCTAGTCAAAATGGCCTCACGTTTAACCATTTGAGCGACTGTCCAGTCTACTCTCTCTTGTTCATAGTTAAACTCATCGGTATTCTTTTCCATTCAAAAACCCCCATGTTTTTAATAGTTGACAACTCACATAAAATTAGCTATAATTAAAGTATAGAGTATGTATATACTTATTATAACTATAATTTAAAATAAATATCAACTTCCCCATTGTATCACTTTACGGGAGTTTTTACTAGCCTTTCATCTACTTTTAACCTTTAGGTTGAGTGAGATGGATTTTTTTTTGCGTTAAAAATAGAGAAGATTCATAATCGAAACTTCTCTATTTTAATTGACTTAGATCTCCATAACTAATTGTACCTAGATTCTTATCTCAAAAATCAGCAAGTTTAATGATTGACTTTCTGACTTGTTCACTCTTCTAGATATATTCCTTTTCCAAAATCATTTATGCAACTGACTGATTTAACATTTATAAAACGAGTTTGAATAATCTGTTTTAATTTTTCATGACTTAATTCACTTGGTAAAATTAATGTTTTATGAATTTCAACTTCTTCTTTTATATTTAAAGAAACTTTTCTTTCTGCTATAAATCGAACATCATAGATCATTTTCTGCTCTAATTGTGCTTTATTACTGCTTTGCATTTCTATCCTCCTCTTTATCTAAAAAAGACTAAGAAATTCTTAGCCTTTCACATACTTATTTTTTATTTTTTTCTGAACGTTTAGTAGATATTTCTCCAGCTATTGGACGTTTTTTATTGGGTCTATTCGTTGGTGCTTTTTTTCGTTTTCTTTTTTGGGCTTGGCGTTTACGTCGTTCGGCTTCAGCTTTTTTCTTTTTCTTGCGATAGAATATAATACATAAAATCACAACTACTAACAAAATACCAATTACAATTCCGCCAACAATCCAGTACATGCTATAATCTTTTTCCAAATCTGCTGCTTTAGCATTTAATTTTTGAGCCGTTTCACGATCCACTGTGAAGTCTTTATTCCATGACCATTCTTTATCTGGATTTTCAGCTTTTGCCACAACTGACATCGTATAGTCTCCTGCTTGGTATGCTTTATTATCCATACTAACACCAAAATCAAATGTTGAATTTGGTGCCATCCTTAAACCTTGTTTTGTTGCCTCATATAATACTTCTTTGCTCCCTTTTTTTGTTACTTTTGCCACTACTTCTAGGCCGTCAATAATTCCAGGTTCCGTATTGGATAAATTGGCCTTAACAGTATTAACACCCATAACTTGACTAGGAAAAGCTTTGTTCATTTTCATCTCTGGTACAATAACAGTTTCATTTTCAACTAGAACAACACCAAAATTATAACGAATAATATTTTTAATTTGCATGCCACCTTCAGATTCTTTTTTTGTGTCATCAGCTTGATTCAATCGAATATTGATTCCGCCAATAATCAAACCATCAAATTCCTCTGCAGGCATTTTAACTTTTATCATGACTGATTTATCACTCTTCGGATCAATAGTAACATTTTTTTCAGTTGAAGCTAATTTTGAAAATGGATACTTTAAACTAGCATCAAACTTTTTTTGACCATCAGGATAATCAATAATTCCATTGTCATTTGTTATTCCCGCTGCTAAGCTAACTTCAACTTTTTGTACTGTATCTGAGGTATTACTCAATACTACTTCTAAATCTTGTTCTTGATTAGGTGTCATTTTCAAATAAAAATAAGACGCCTCTTTATTAAACTGATTTTCTGGTAGTACAACTCTAGCAGAAACAGGTACAGAATCATTATCCGCAGCCTCTACCTTTAGTAAGGAATAATTACTTATAAAACTCGTAATTAAACAGATTATAAAATAAAATTTTGCTCTTTTCATCTTGCATTCGCTCCTTCAGATAAGTAACTATTCTATTTAATGTATTAAGAAAAATCAGATTTTTCTACTAAGATCTGCATTAAACCTCTTTTATGCAAACTAAGTATATTCTTCTAACCTAAACACTCAAAAATTCGGGCAATCCAAATCGCCCGAATTTATTTATCAAGTGACTAGATTTATGTTGTAAGTAACTAATTAAATGACATCTGCTAGCGTCCAAATTAAGTTAGCTTCATACGTTTCACCGTCAACTTTTATATCACTAGCTGGAACATGTAAACTAATCCCAGTATTTTCTTGGTCTGCTGTATAGGTTGCATCTTTTGTATAATTTGCATTAAAAACAGAAGATGTAATAGTTGAATTTGTATTTTGATTGGCTTTTACATTTAAAATATCAATTCCTGATGTTCCATCTGTATTAATCTTAACTGCAGTTGTTCCAAAACCAGCTACTCGATCTAATGTTGTGTTTGGAGTTAATTCATCATAGACATTATTTGTAATTTTTTCTTGGTTTAATGTAATGTGCGTATTTGTTAATTTAGGACTATCCGTTTTAACTGTTGGGCTGAAAATAGTTCCGACAACACTCAATTTCCATTTTGCTGTCATACTTCCACGAGCATCTGCGACTTGAACAAAGTTCGGAATGTAATTAGCTACACCGTCTTTTTTATATCCTTCAACAATTGCGTTGTACTCTTTACTTGCTGTTGAAATTTTTTGATTTCCAAAATGAATATTCGGCACATGATTAATTCTTAACGAACCAGTAGTATGTCCGCCTTCATCTGGCTCAATAACTTCAGATGGTGTACCTGGTCTAATAATTTCACCAATAGTATTAGGGTCCTTATCTTCTTCAAAAATCACATCCGATTTGGTTGGAACTGATGCTGCAGATGCTAAATTTGTCCCTCCTACTAGTGATAAAACAATACTTGCTAATCCAACTAAGGCAACTTTATTTTTGGTCATTTTATTTCCTCCTCTTAGATCAAAAGCTCGTTGAGCCATTTAACTCCGTCAAGAAAATAGAAAAATTGATAGGATATTTTTTGCCATCTCGAATTTTTTTCTCAAGGAGTTGGCTCAAAAGAGCAAACCTGATAGAATATGAACGAGGCTTGATTATTGCCCATAGCCTCGTTCATTTCTTACTTATTTTCACTAAACTACATTAACTACACTTTGATTTTGATACTTAATTTCCGCCACCTTGGAATTTAACTTTCCCATAATTTGCAATTTGGAAATCGCTAACTGCTGAAGCACTTGTTGATTGAACTTCACCATTTGTATTTTTAGTAATACTTGTATTAAACAATCTTAAGTCACCAAATGCAGTTTCTGGAGCACGACTATAATCACCGCCAGTTTTTGTCCAAGTTAGAACTTCACTTAAGTTGACCCCTTTAATTTCAGTTTTTGAGCTATTAAACAATGGTGCATTGGCTAATTTGTTTGTTACTTCAAAATTAGTAGCTGCATTTAAATTAAAATCTACATAGTTATAGACACTCTCAATAACGCCGTGCTTAGCATTACCAGTTACAATTAATTCAGCACCTTCATCTAAATTGATGTTTGTACCGTATTGTTGTATTTTCATAGTCGCGTAGCTTCCGCCGCCACGTCCATTAAAGTTAAGTGATGAACCACCAGAGATGTTCAATGAAGGTTCTTCAGGGAAATCAGCTCGTGGAATAAATTGGAAAGCCACACCTGCTGCATCTACATTAAATGCAACTCCATTCCCAACATTCACTTGGTATACCTTGTCGTAGAATACTGGGTAGTAATAATTTTTGTCATCATTAGGTGAGATTTTCACATTAATGGTTGCATTGTCTTCAATTGTAACTTTACCTGTTGCTTTTCCTTTAATTAAAGCTCCGTTAAAGTAAAAGGCAGAAAATTGACCTTTACTAGCAGATGTTCCATTATAAACAGTGCCTTTTTTGAAAACTAAATCATGAACCCAAGCATTTTCAGCGCCTGTATCAATTTTATTTGTTCCTTCAAAAACCAATGTTCCTTCTGATAGGTGTACAAAACGAGCGCCTGTATAGGTAACTCCTTTTGCATTTACATCCCAACCATAACTTGAAGGTCCATTACCTGATCCACCAGTAAAGAAACGCCCACTACCAGCATCCCCTGTAATTGTTGCATTTTGAACAGCAAAAACATTTGTGCCTTTCGTGTTTTGTTTGCCGTAGATTGAATAGATATTTGAATCAATTACAACACCGGTATCAGCACTACCATCGATAACAACATCTCTATTAGGAATATTTGTAATATTTCCTGTAAATTTGATACTTTTCGTTACTTTAATAGCCGTAACTTTTACATCTAATAATGCAGCTTTAAATTCAGCAATTGTGCTAACGTTTGTATAATTTACTGGTGCAGCAAATGTAACGGCAGCACTGATTGGTTCAGGAGCAACTGGTGCGGTAGCATCAACTGTAGCTGGTGCTTCCTCCTTGGCAATAATGACTCCATCTGCTTGATTTGTCTCCGTAGCAATAACAGTTGATACTCCTGTTGCTAACGATAAAGCGATTGTACATAACCCAACTAATGCAAATTTGTTTTTTTTCATTTTTTCCCATCCTTTAATTTAGTTTTATTTTTTTATTTCATTGTTCCTATATAGCGCTAGATATTGTCCAGACTAAATCTGCTTGATAAACTTTTCCGACGTTAACAGAATCTGACTGTGGTTTTACCAAAGTAATTCCTGAGTTTTTCCCGATTGGAGCATCTGTTTCATTTGCTGGATCTTGTGGAGCAACATAATTTGTGCTCTCTGTATAAGCTGAATTAAAGACAATTGAAGATTTTGACCCGTTTGTTGATTTTCCAGCTTTTGTTTTTAAAATTTCTACACTATTAGTACCATCCGTTGGAATCTCAATGGCTGATCCAGAAAAACCTGTAATCCGATCTGAAGTAGATGCTGGGACTACATAATCAAAAACATTATTGGTTAGTTTTTGTTCTTTTAGTACAATTTTTGTATTATCAAGTTTATCCGTTGCACTAGCTGTAAGCACTGTTGATGAAACTGTGACTGCCCATTCTGCTTCAATACCTCGTTCGTCTGTTACTTGTAAAAAATTAGGAATATATTGAGTTTCAGTAACGGCTCCACTAGTGTACGTGTAACTCTCATTATTCGCTTGGAAGGTTTGATTCCCAGCACGATAAATGACTTTACCAAAATTAATGTGGGGTGCATGCTCAATTCTCAACGTCCCTGTAGTATGTCCACCCTCTGTTTCAATTTCTGTGTCCTCTGTATCTGGCTTGACTACAGGACCGGTTGGATTCGTTGGTGCTTTAAATTCTACTTTTCCTTTTGTTGGTACACTTTCATTAACGGCAGCATTAGCTGTTGCGGCTAAGCCAGACAGTCCAACAGTTGAAACTAATGCGATAACTGCTACTTTAGTTAATTTCATTTTATTTTCTCCTTTTATTTTAATAGACTTTAAATTGAATCACTTAAAGTCCAAGTCAAATCACTTTCATAGGCTTTATCAACAACAATATTATCCCCATTTGCTTTATCTAAAATAATTCCAGCATTTTTTTCTCCAACAACATAGGATGAAGCGTCTGTATAGTCAGAATTAAAGACTACCGAAGTTTTCGAACCATTTGTTGATTTTCCTGCTTTTGTTTGCATAACTAAAACAGAATCCGTTCCATTTGTTGGAATAGTTAATTCTGTTCCAGTAAATCCAGATACAAGTGTTTCTGCACTAACTACAGGAGTTGCATAGTCTGTCACCGTATTAAAGAATTTTTGTTGCTTCACTACGATTTTAGTATTCACTAATTCTGGAACCGTTGCAGGTCCGCCACCAGCGACTTTTTCTTTAAAGGTTGTTCCTGAAACAGTAACTTTCCAAGTACCTGTGTCATCACCACGCTCATCAGTTACTTGAACAAACTGAGGAATTGCTTGATCTCCAGCTACACCGTCCTTTGTATAGTTCTCAAGAATTGCTTGATGTTTTGTATTCCCAGTTTTAAAAGTAACTGTACCAAATTTAATATCTGGAACATGTTGCAATCTCAAAGGACCGGTTGTATTGCCTCCGCCTTCTGGAACAATAATATTTTCTGGTTTGTCTTCTGTATCTGGCTTAACTACTTCACCAACTTCATTTTCTCCAACTTTTTCAAATTGGACAGATCCCTTAGTATCAGCTGTTTTATCTAAAGCTGATGCTGCTGGTACAAAAGTAACTAAAATTAACCCACTTAATAATGCTGTTGCTAAAATTTGTTTTTTCATTTTTCAAAATCCTCCTAATAAATTATATGCTATCTGAAATAGTCCAGTTTAAATCTGTTACATAAGGTGTAGCCGTATTATCTTTAATAACTTGGCCAGCTGGAATGGTTAATTGGACAGCAGGATTGCGTCCCTCTTTAGTTGCATCAACAGTTCCTTCAGTATCTGTACCATCCTTACCTTTACCTGAAGTTTTTTCTGTAGAACTTCCCATTGGCATTGTCCAAATCCCATATCCTTGTCCTACTGCTGCACTTAATAAATCATGTGCTTGATTATCACTAATCACAATTGGAGTTGCTGAAACTGTTGGAAATACTGTAGAATCTTTAATCTCACTACCAGAATTCACACTAAAATTTTTCAATGTTATTTTAGTATTTTCTATTTTGTCTGTTCCAGAAGTAAAGGTTCCATTCGTTTTAACAGAAACTTTGAAGCCTTTATTTCCACCGCGCGCATCTGTAACTTGCAAATAGTTAGGAACATCCGATTCTTCTGTTTCACCAAATTTTACTCCTCTTGCAAATAATGCATAATAATTTTGTTTCGTTGCTACAATTTTATTATTTGTGCCAAAATGAAAGAATGGAGTCACATCTAAGCGTAGCGCACCAGTTGTTGGCGTTGGCGGATCAACTGGGACAAAAGGTTCTAACGGATCAGGTTTTTCTGGATCTAAAGGATCGGTTGTTCCTGATTCATCTTTCTCAAAGCCAACATCCCCTTGAGTAGTCACCGATTTATCAACCGCAAAAGCTGGTAGTGCTGATGAAAACAGTGTTAATGCACTCACTGCTGAGATTAATCCGATTTTTCGTACTTGTTTTAATTTCATTTTTCTTCCTCCTAGTATAAAATCTGGTTTATTTTAACTGTTCAATCTAATTGCTTGGATTGAATCATTCAGTTACTAAATTGAATCGCTTAGGGTCCAAGTTAAGCTAGTTGTATAATGACCTTTTTCTTTAACGGAATCTTTTGGAACAGTTAAAGAAATGCTTCTTTCACCTTCAGTATCGTCTTGTCCGAAATTAACACTCCAGCTCCCCATACCGGTTCCATTTTCAGCAGCCATGACTAACACATTTTGATTATCATTTAATAGGACTGCATCCTTTGTAAATCCAGTCGGTGTTGCAGTAATTTCATCCAAAGAGACGATAGAAGTATTGTTAAACGCTAATTTTGCACCATTTAATTCTGCTCCATCCGCATTTTTTAACTGTCCATTTTGTTTAACAGTTAATCGCCAACCAGTATTCAATCCCCTATTATCTGTTAATTCCACAAAATTAGGTCGTTTAAAACGTTGTTTTGAAGAATCAGCGTACTTGATGGTATCCAAAGACGCGTAAAAAATAGTTTCTGAATCTGCTAAATCATAAGAACCAAATTGTATATCAGAAACATAATTTAAGCTTAATGGTCCTGCAGTAGGTGGTTTAAATGGTTCTAGAGGTTTATCTGGATTAAGCGGGTCTACCGGAGGAGTAATATCTGTATTTTTCCGGAAACCTACATCACCTTCAGTTTTCATCTGACCACCATCAACCGCTTCAACTTGTCTTGGAGACAGTAAGAGGAGTAACAGTAATCCAAAAAGACTAAATTTTGTTGCATTTAAATTTTTGATATTCATTTTCCGACTTTTTATTAAACGATATAAAGCTATAACGACCATTAAAAGACCAAATAAAAACCACTGATAATAGCTTTTACTTTCACCAGTTTGTGGTAAATAATTGTCCCCTGTAGAAGTGCCACTATTTGGTACTTCTACATCTATTTTGTCTCCCCCTGTATCTGGTAATTTTATTTTAGTACCTTCACCTGTAAACTCTATTCCAACTGTAGATTCCATCTCACTTGCCATTGCTTGCTTTCCAGCTGAGCCACTCAAGAACCCTACCAGTGCTAACAACCCCAGAAATAGAACACCTTTTGAAAGAAGAGAGTTAAATTTAATTGACATTATTTTAATTCCTCCTTTTATTAAGGTCCTACACTTAAAGTCCAAGTAATTTCACCACTATAGCTACCTGATACATTCATACCTGCACGTTGCTTTAAAAATAAACCTTTTCCTTCATTATTTTTCCAAACAATTTGTTGACTCGTTAAAGAACTATCGTTTTGTATGATTGGTTGGGCAGCACCTTTGCTTAAAGGCAAGGAATTACCTGCTTGATCCACAAAAAATAGATTGCCATTTAATAGTCGATCACCATTTTTAAATTCTTTTGATACTTCTGCATTAATCGACCATGGCGCATTTGCAATTCCACGACTATCCGTAATGTTCACTACAAAATCGGCTTTTGGATCATGAATAACAGTTCCAGTACTGATTAAATCATTGGTTTTAAAATCAACTTGATCTGTAGCTGAGAAATCAAGGATTCCCTCCGTTACATCTAATGAAATTAATTGATTTGGCAAACCTACTGCTTCATTACGTGAATTTAATCCACTCATGTGTACAAGTGTTTCCAACGGTGATTTCGTCACTGCTTCAACCATGACATTAGCGGTATAATTAAAACGAATTCGGCTATCCATTTCAGTAAATTGATATTGAGGATCAGTTGTTTCAAAAATAATTTGATTCCCTATTTTTTCAAACTTTGTTAATCCGCCATTCGTCAACTCAACATCTGGTTTCCCAGGACGAACAATTGTCACACTAGTTGACAACACAATAGAGTCCAAACCTTCTGGTAGATCTACAACGATTTTTTGATTTTTCCAAACAGTATATGCATTTTTCAACGAGCTTTGAATCGTAAATCGAACTGCATTACCAGGTTTAACATTTTTATTTTCTTCCCAATCTCCACCTGTTATTTTCTTTTCTACTTTAGGTTCAAAAGTAATCATTGGATCGCTATAGTCAAGCACAGCCAAATTAGCCGAACTAGAGCTAGTTACAGGATCTTGATTGCTATCTTCCCCTGTTGCCTCCGTTGTTGATGTGTAACTTTGGCCAAGTGCTGCATCTAGAACTTTTGTATCGAATTTTAAATACATCGCTTCTGTTGCTGTAACTGAGTTTGTTAACTTCGCAGTAATTTTCCGTCCGTCAATTGTAATAGTTGCAGGGATTTCACTTGTTCCATCACTTAACTTGACACTAGAAACAGTAGGAAGTTCAACACCTTCTGGCACTGTTATTGAAATAATAGCTTTATTCCAAATTGAGCCTTCAACTGCCTTCGTAATTTTTCCTTGGAAAGTTAGTTCATCTTGAATATGCGCTGTTTGATTTGTTGAAAAATCTAAACTTTGTGTGTTATTTTTGATCATTTCCTGAATTTGAACATCAGGAATTGGATCCCCATTTTCAATTAAAATTTTCACTTTTATTTTAGCTTCTACGCCTTGGGCTGTTTCAATCACAACCCAAACATCAGCCTCGCCTTTTTTAGAAGTATCAGGCGTATTATAAAAACCCGTAATTTTAATTGGTTCGTCATTCGGTGAACCAGTATCTGTTCTTAAAGTTCCTGGAACAATAAAATCAACTGGATCTAGCTTGTCCCAATCTGCTCCAATCGCAACTTTTTTCCCATCTAATGGATCAGCATCTGGTATTCCGCGATAAAGCATATACGAAATTGCTTTATCTTTAGTAGGATCAGTTTCAACTTCTGCCGCTTGGGTAACCGTTCCTAATAAAACATTCCCGGTATTAAACGTATTTTTTGCTGTTAAAGGAACTTGAATATAACTTGTATCTAAATCATATTGTTTTTCTCGATGTCCAACTTTATTCTTATATTCATTAAGATCAAATTTTTCATTCGGTAGAGCCTCAACTAAAATCCGATACATTTTATTGTTAAATGCATCATCTAATGGATTCACAGCTTTTAAAATCAGTTTATTCTTATTACTTCCATCATAACTAGCCGTAAATTGATCCGTAATTTCAGTATTATCCAAAACATTCTGAACCTTAACTGTACTTAAATCAAAATCATATTCGACTGGAAGTTCAGAACTGATCTGAAAGTCAGTTGAATAATAGGCACTCTTTTGAGCTGGAATATTTTGTAAGATTTGATACTTCATTCTCATTGGATTATCTGTTGTTCTTTCACCAATCACTTCTGGATTAGATGGATAAATCCGCGCTAAAGGCGTTTGATTATACATTAATATCATTCCATTAGCTGTAGAAGTCTCACTCGTATTTCCTTGTGCAGTCATACCAATTGGATAATCTGCAATATTGTCAAACAACGTTGTTAAATAGGTATCTTCCGTCGCAACACTACCTGCATCACCAAAAAAACGATCAAAACCAGCTTGAATTGGTTCTGTTTTATAGGTAACTGTCGACGGTTTTGCTGCTGCATCCGACGCAAAAATAGAGGACATGTGCTTAGCATCATTTCGAATATCGGTTTGTTTGAATTTATTTTGTCGTTGAAAATTCCACATTCCCGAGATATCATTTAACTTAGTTCCTGTTTGATTGTCATAAAATTCATAATGGTAACTATAATAATCATCATTACTAGAGTTTTTTAGTGTTCCAACTGCCATGAAATAATCACCATATTTAGTTGAACTATAAGATTCCGGATAATTTATACCTCGATCTTCGTAAGTGACCGTTGCCACACCAAACTCAGCTGACTCCGACAGGCCATTTTCATTTGGGTTTTGATTGTTAAAATTCTTCCTTCGAACCCGCACTTCATCCACGACAACTCTTACATCAATCCAATTCCCTTTATAAATACCTACTTTTGTAGCAAGTATATATCTTGGAGCTGTTGGGTTCGTTAATTTTGAGCTATCTTCAAAAACATACCCTCTTAAAGAGCCTTTATACTTATTGTCTGTGTTATCATAAATTCCTTCACCCACAGCTGTATAAGTTGTGCCTTCAGAGAGTTGCATGACAAAAGAATTTTTCCCAGGTATCACATAAGGAGCCGTTGATGTTGATTCTGTTTTTGGGATGACCTTAATTCCTGGATATTGATGAATATCTGTATATCCAGTTGCTATAAAGGGCGTAATTTGATTCAGTAATAAATCATTATCCAGTAAAGACTCTGATTCATCTGTTCCCTGTTTAGCAAAATCAATTTGATTCTCGATCACAGCTAAATCAATTACATTTGATTGCTCACCAGATAATTCAGCATTTAATTGATAATTACCAACCTTATTCCCTATAATAGAAAGTTGGATGTTCACTTCATCCTTTGTCTCTATAAGCGAAACTTCAATTTGCTGTTTTTCAGCATTCCATGCAATCGATTTCACCCCTTTTTCGTCATTTAACTCTTTCGTCTTAGACTCTGAAAAAGTGATGCCCTCTGGTAACTTAACTGAAAGAAGATTATCTGTTTTACTTTCATCTCTAAATTCCCTTTTAATCGTCAAAACAGCAGCGGTTCCCAAAGTCAGTTCTTTTTTGTCAGCTACCAATTTTACTCCTGAATCTGCCTCCACCCGACCACCAGAGCTACTAATGAATTGATTGACAGCACCAATACCCAGACCTATGGATAAAAAAATCGCAATAGTCAACACTAGTATTCTCTTTTTATAACGTATCATTATACCTCCTCCTTAATGTAGCTCCACACCTACTTATTATAAAAAGTGACTCCTTCTTCTATAATGAATAAGTTGTTTAGCGAGAATAAAATAAATAGACCGATTCTGCCTTCTCATAAAACAACTACCCACTGGTTAAAGAAAGCTCACAAACCCTATTCTAGACTATAGACACTCATTTTTTTTTTTTTTAAATTCATATTTTTCATAAAATAACTAAAACAGTTAAAATTATACTTTTTAATTTTAGATTACTAGTACTCTTTTATTTAATTCCTAAAAGGCGTATTCAAATAAAATGAAATGAAATCTTAAATAAAAAAACCAACCATTAAATGGCTGGAAAATGAGTATACTTTACTAGTTTCTTATGCATCTTATCAAATGATATTTTTTTGATGACCTTGTTTACTTCAGCTAAATCATTTTCATCAGGCTCTTCGCCCCAAATAATCATAGGCGTATTTAATTGGCTGATTCCTGCATAAAGGCGATCAGAAACAATTAAATCAACATTGTTGTAATCCTCAGAAAATTCTAGATGTTCCTCATTTGATCGATTGATTAAGTTTTGTAAATACGCTAATTTTTTGTTCCCGTAGACTGAAATCAAGTGAACTTTAATGCTATTTTTTTGACTATCAATGTTAATGAATTTACGTGCAATCATTTTATATCTAGGTAACAAACGTTCTTTATTTATAAAAATTTTCTTGTATTTTTTATTTTCAATTAGTTTTTGGTAGAAAAAATCCATTAGTGAGTCATAAAAATCATTGGTTTCATCTTTTATATGACTAACTTCTAAATAGTCATTAAAAAAAACCGAAATATTTCCTTTAAAAAAGGCTATCTCCGCATGTAAATGAATCAAATTAGCATAAATTGCTCCGTATTCAGCAGCAGATAAAGATACCTCAAAAAAATCACTGCAAACTTTTAACCAATGATTGGTTGCTCCAAAAATTTCACCATTACGATTTTGTGAAAAAATTAACGTTTCACTAATCTGAGGATCATCCATTTCAAAATAATCATTCGAATACATAACAACATATAAAAATTGAATTTCGTTTAGTAAATCTGATTCACTTATAGTAGGAAATAACTGCTTAAACTCTTCTAATAAAGCATTTTTAAAATAAGTAAATGCACTATTGTCATCAATAATTGAATTGTATAACCCCACCTGCTCAATAGTATGCCCGAGGTTAATTCGAGTCGTTATAACGCCTAACCAAAATGCAATTGATTCTTGCTCTGAAATATATAAAGTAGTTGTTTTTCGTAATCCTTCAATTCGTTTTATTATTTCACAAAACTGGTTCTTATCAATTTTTTGAAAAGGCCACTCCATACCCCAATGTGTACTCCAATAGAAATGATAAAAGAAGTAACGAATCTGTTTTTCTTCTCCTTCAAAAGAAGCCATATTATTCGCTTTAAATTCAATTGAATAGTGTTCTAATAATGGTTTAATTTCATTTAATCTGCCATACAATGTACTGTAACTAATATAATTCGCACTAGAAAAAGTAGCAATATCAATAAATTCTTCATTAAAAATTGCATCACATGCTTTGAATATAAAGGACTCCTTTAAATAATACAGATTGATTGTTTCCAAAGAAAAACTGGCTTTTTTTTTGAGAGATAATGTTCGATCATTATTCGTGACTAGGGTAATACTATTTTGCCAAGGTGCTAACTCAATCTTTAATGATTGAACCATTTTAGTAATTGTTTTACTATTATGACCTAATTTTTGTTCTAATTCTTTAATTGAAAACCCACGCTTTTCAGAATCAAGCAAAGACAACAAATACATCTTTCTTAAAGAAATTCTTTCTAAAAATACATTCAAATGGTATCAACCCTTCCTTTCTATAGTAAACCATTAGCAGTTAAGTTATGCTCTTAACTCCATTTATTTATTCCAGGCCTACAAATAGTATACCTAATACCAATCTCATTTCTTTTTAAATATTTTCTGTTTTTTGAACAAAAAATTAAAAGGATTATTTCAATAGAAAATATTTTCTAAAAAAAATAAATAACATTAAAATATTACGAAAAATGTATTTCTACTTTATTTTGAAACTATCGTTAGACATTACAATAACAACTATTTTCAAATTTCTTAATTTTATAAAAAAGAAATAGTTTATTTTAGCTTTAATTAGGTTATTAAGCAATCATATGAGATAACTTTTAAAAAAAATGGTAAAAATAACAGCTTCAAAAAATTTAAAAAAAGGGACTATGCTAAGAATTTTTTGAAAATGAATACTTTTCATCCATTCAGAGCTATAAACTAAACTTTAATAATTAGAAACAATACTAAACTAACAACAAAAAAAATGGTATACTTATAAGGCTCAAGCTATACTCTTGTATAGCCAAAGTTTCTTAGTTTTTTATTCGGCTAAGAGCCTGCTGAAGGAGATGTTGTATGAGTAAAAAAAATAGATATTTTTTAGGTATTGTTTTAGCTATTGGTGTAGGTATCTTTATTTGGGAATTTCGCAAGTTATCTTTTACCGAAGTTTGGAGAGAGCTTCAACAGCTAAATTGGGGTTGGATTTTAGTTGCTTTTCTCTCAATGTTAGTATATTGGGGATTCAAAGCGAAAATAATACAAAGTTTACTGCGTAGACGTTATAAAAGTTATAAATTTAGCAATGCCTATCGTGTATCCTTAATTGAAGATTTTTTCAACGCAATTACACCATTTTCTACTGGTGGACAACCAGCACAATTAGTAGCATTAAATAAAACTGGTGTCGATATTGGTGTTGGAAGCTCTGTATTATTGATGAAATTTGTAGTTTATCAAGGTATGATTGTTGTTGTTTTTGGTATTTGTGTTCTATTTGGCTATCAAGCATTAAGTAGTCAAATTAGTCAGCTAGCTGGGTTAATTATATTTGGCTTATTAATTCATATAGTCGTAATAATTGTTCTGCTATTGATTACATTTAAAGCAAACTGGCTAAAATCAATTATTCATTGGATTTTAAAAGGCCTAAAAAGATTTAAAGATCAAGAAACAATTGCCCGTTGGGAAGAAGGATTAGTTGAAAAAATAGATGCTTTTTATGAAGAAAGTGTTTATATTCGTAATGAGAAAAAACTTCTACTTGAAATCAGTCTACTAACTCTAATTCAATTATTTTTCTATTTTATTGTCCCTTACTTTATATTACTCAGTTTAGGTGTCAGTCATATTAGTATTCTAACAATTATTAGTTTACATGCCTTTATTGTTCTGATTGTCTCTATGTTTCCAATTCCTGGGGGTGCCGGGGGTGCTGAGTATAGTTTTACTTTACTTTTTGGTGGTTTCATTGCAAATCAGGAAAAACTAGTGATTGCTCTGATCTTATGGCGTATTTTCACTTATTATCTAGGTATTTTCTTAGGTGCATTTGCTTTGAAATTTAAAAAAAGTGAACCTTTAGAAAAAGATTAAAAAAAGCGATTTGGTTAAATTAACCAAATCGCTTTTTTTTGACTTTTTAAGTCATGTGAGTTCCTTTATCTACATAAATAATTTCTCCAACAATTCCTCGAGACATATCACTCATTAGGAATGCTGCTGTATTTCCAACTTCTTCAGTTGTAACTTGCTTACCTGAAGGTGTTCTGGCTGCTTGCTCATCTAACAAAGCGTTGAAGCCTTTAATACCTGAAGCTGCTAGTGTTTTAATTGCTCCTGATGAAATAGCATTCACACGGATGTCTTGTTTTGCTAAATCTAAAGCCAAGTAACGGACAGCTGCTTCTAATGAAGCTTTTGCCAAGCCCATAATATTATAATTGGCGATTGCGCGCTCAGAACCAATATAAGTCATTGTAATAATGCTTCCACCTGGATTCATGATTTTACTTGCGTAACGAGAAACTAATAATAAAGAATAAGAGCTAATATCGTGAGCAATTGCAAAACCTTCTCTAGTAGAATCAAAAACATTTCCACCAAGTTCTTCTTTACGAGCAAATGCAATTGAATGGACCAAACCATCTATCGTACCATATGTTTTATGAATTTGATTGAAAGCCTCTTCAACTTGTTCATCAGTAGCTACATCACATTCAACGAGGTTTGCTTCTGTTCCCACTAGTTTCTCAAGCTGTTTTTTCACACGATCATTTTGGTACGTATAAATAACAGTCGCTCCACAATCATTCATTGCTTTAGCACAACCCCAAGCGATACTCGCTTTATTTACAACACCCATAATGACAATTTTTTTATCTTTTAACAATGTATTCAAAACTATTCACATCCTTTTTATTTATAGCCATTATAACACATAAATTTAACTTCTTGCTAAAAAAAATGATTACTTTGTGAATTTATCATTGTAGATAAACGTTGTATACAAAGAAACACAACACCCTTTCTATTATTTTTTCACTATCTATCCCTAACTATTTCTCATTTTATTTTCAGGTTATACTAAAAAACTACTTAAGCTTTTGCTTAAGTAGTTTGTGATTTATTTTAAAGAGTTTTGCAATAGATTGGATAGTTCACTATATTGTTTTAATTTTTGATAATTTTTTTCTGGTAGCTTTACCTTTGTTCTGCGAAAATTTATTTTAACTAGCCTTAGCTCCTCATAACGCTTCTTATAAATAAAATCTTCAATCACTTCAATATGATCCAATACCTCTTCACTATAATCCTTTTGAGGATGTTGACTCTTGTAACGCATCCAATAAAAATCAATTAACTTTACCCTGTTTTTTAATTCTTCAAACTGACGATACTCCAATGTTCTGTAATCTTTTTGCATTTTCTTCCCCCTATATATAAAAAGTTCGTTGAGTTGGTTAGCTCCGGCAAGAAAATAGGAAAAATTGATAGGACGCTTTTTGTCCTCTCGAATTTTTATCTTTTTCTCGAGGAGGTAGCTCATAAGAACTAGCCTATAAAAAGTTCGTTGAGCCGGTTTAACTCCATCAAAAGCTCGTTGAGTTCGCTCAGGCTCGACTGAAGAATAGGGAAATTTGATGTGACGTTTTTTGTCACCTCGAAATTTCATCTTTCTTCCGAGAGGCTAACTCATAGAAGCTGGCCTTGGCAAGAAAATAGGAAAAATTGATAGGACGCTTTTGTCCTCTCGAATTTTTATTTTTTTCTCGAGGAGGTGGCTCATAAGAACTAAGCTAAATAGAAAAATTTAAAAATAGTTAAAATAGTTGCTTTTATTAACAATTAAATCGAACCTAAACATAGATAAATAAATACTCCTCTTCGACTAAATTAATCTTTAAATAGTTCATTTAATAGCCCAAAACATTTAACTAAAAACGTTATTTTTTAAACTAAAAAACTTTTTATAAATTCTTCACAAGTAAGTATAACACAAAAAACTAACTAAAAACATGGTTTTAAATATTTAACAAAATAAAAAAAGGAAAACAAAATCTTCTCACTCGTTTTCCCTTCGTTATTTAATTAAGCATTTTTCGTTTTTTTACTAATACCCTGAATCAACAAAATAACCAAAGCTAATGGTAATAAAAACTTAAATCCTACAATTAAAGCCAAGCCCAAAAACTTAATAGCAATCCCCAATACTACAAAAAAACCAATTATAGATAAAATTGTCATTACAACCGAACGTGTCTCTCCCATCTCAATCTCTCCTCGTATAATTATCTGATAAAGCTAGTTTACCATTCAAGGATACCAACGTCATGGGTCTTTAGCCCTAAGGATATTTCGGACTATCTGCTGAATTTAAGCTACCTTTTAGATAGTTTTTCATTAATAAATGTTGGTACACTACCCCTTATACTCAGCAAACTTTCCCTGAGAAGATTAGATTAAAAAACTCAGCTCTCTAATTTAGTCATATCCGTATTATTTTTACGAACTAGTTTTAATCTAAATAGTATGAAATACAAATAAATCCATATTACATAGTATCTTTTATGAGAAAATCAGCCTAAAAAAAAACACCACTAAGACTAAAAAGTCCTCGTGGTGTTTTTTTATAATTATACTAAAAACCTATTATTCTTGGATATGTTCCAATGTTTTTAAGAAAATATCTTTAACGTGATCATCGGATAGAGAATAAAAAATGTTTTTTCCTTCTCTTTTCGATTTAACTACATTAGCTGTTTTTAAAGTTTTTAATTGATGAGATACAGCCGATTGTGACATATTTAAAGCCACTGCTAAATCATTGACACACATCTCATTTTCCTCTAAAATCCAAATAATTTTAATCCGAGTTCCATCTCCTAAAACTTTGATAAAATCAGATAATTTTGCAACGATATCTGCTTCTGGTAACTTATTCATAACACGCTGAACAATTTCAGGTTGAACGATCTTATTGCTTTCTTCCATGCTTGATCTCCCCTGTCTTTTAATAATTGATTTAGTTTAACAAGCTAAAAAGCTCTTCCTATTTATTATAAAGGAATTCTACCTTAGGTCAATAACTATCCCATAAATTTATCTGACTAGAACAGCTAATAAAGAGCAAATAAATGTATTTTATAGTATACTGTTCTTAAGTTATTTAATCTGAAAAGGTGGTTTTCAAATGAATCCAAGTCAAGATAAAATCGAATCAATCGATGCCTATATTTCACAATTTCCGCTAGACATTCAATTAATCTTAAAAAAACTTAGAAAAGTCATAAAAGAAGCTGCTCCAGAAAGTAGTGAAAAAATCAGTTATCAAATGCCTACCTTTGTCTTAAATGGCAACTTAGTTCATTTTGCTGCTCAGAAAAAACATATTGGCTTTTATCCTACACCAAGTGCGATTATAGCCTTTGAGGAAGCTTTAAAAGACTATAAAACGTCAAAAGGCGCCATTCAATTTCCTTTTGATAAACCCATCCCCTATGAGCTTGTTCGTGAAATCGTTCTTTTTCGTGTTGCTGAAAATAAATTAAAATAGATAGTATAAGGGCAATTCCTATAATCAGATGGAATTGCCTTTATATTTAGGTGAAATAAATTAATTAGATTAAGCAATCTAAACGATCTCCTCTTGTAGTAATTCAACTAAGCGCTGATAATCCCAGATTCTTTCGGTTGGATTCGCTTTAGCAGCGTAATCTGAAGCATAGACTGCGTGAGTTGCTACATGAACAGTTGCAGCCGTGTGACCTGCTGATCTTGCCGCATAACAACAATTATCCTCTACTGCATCTCGCGCAGCTGCATGTGCTGCAAAAGCTGCTGCTCTAGCTTCACTTACCGTACATTTACCTTTAATCCAATTTCGATTTGCTCGAATAGCCTCGCTAGGCCGACTATCCTCTTGATAATTCTCATTAAAAATAGGCAAAACTCTCTCTGCACATTCTGCTGCCCAAATAGCTAATAATTGATGATCTGCATTTTTTGCAAGCTTGTGAATTTCTTGCTTGATAGCACGATCGTTTTTTGGCTCCATTTGCTCTCCCCCATAACTATTCAAAGATCAACTCACTATCAGTATACCAATACGAAGTCGTTTCATCCATACTGGGGGATTTCCCATCAAAGAATAGCATGATTTTATTATAAAAATATCTCTTGAAAAGGTGGGATTTCTGACCTAAAACAGGTATAATGAACTTGTGTAATTAAATAATAAAACGCTGATACAAGAGAGGAGCAAGAAAATGACGAAAAAAAGTATTTTTAGAGATGACTTTCTACGGGGTGGTGCAACCGCTGCCAACCAATTTGAAGGCGCTTATTTAGAAGATGGTAAAGGTTTAACCATTGCCGATGTTTCGCCAGGTGGAAAAGAACGTAGAGCTTTACTAGCTTCTGAAGATTATCCCTTAGAAATCGATGAAACTAAATACAGCTACCCGAATCACTTAGGAATTGATTTTTATCATCGCTACAAAGAAGATATTGCTCTATTTGCTGAAATGGGTTTTAAAACTTTTCGCATGTCAATTTCTTGGGCACGTATTTTCCCAAATGGCGACGACGCGACGCCAAATGAAGCGGGTTTAGCTTATTATGAAAACGTAATTGATGAGTGTCTCAAATACAATATTGAGCCAACCATTACTATTTCACATTATGAAACACCTTTAAACTTAGTAAAAGCTTATGGCGGTTGGAAAAACCGTGAACTGATTACTTTATTTGAAAAATATGCACGAACTATCTTAGAACGTTTCCACAGCAAAGTAAAATATTGGATGACATTTAACGAAATTAATACTGGTGTAATGGGCTCTTTCTTTACTTTAGCCATGCGCAATGAATCCTTACAAAATAATTTCCAAGCTTTGCATAATCAATTTGTGGCTAGCGCTAAAGCTGTAAAAATTGCTCACGAACTCAATCCTGATCTTCAAGTTGGCTGTATGAGCATTTATGCAACTATGTATAGCATTGATTCAAACCCAGATACTGTGATGTCAACCGTTGAAAAAAATCGCATGTTTAACTATTTCTGTAATGATGTTCAAGTTCGTGGCGCCTATCCAAGTTATGCGCTAAAATTCTTCGAACAAAACAATATCACGCTAGATATCGCAGAAGGTGATTTAGAAGTGATTAAAAATCATACCGTAGATTATCTTTCATTTAGTTACTATATGTCTGCTACAAACTCTATCGAACCACAAGATGCTACTACCGAAGGAAATTTCTTTGGTGGAGTCAAAAATCCATTCTTAGAAGCTAGTGAATGGGGCTGGGAAATTGATCCAGTCGGTTTGCGGATTGCATTATGTGACTTATACGGTCGCTATGGAGTTCCACTTTATATTTCTGAAAATGGCTTAGGAGCTGTCGATCAACCAGATGCAGATTTTTATGTTGCTGACGACTATCGAATTGCTTATTTACAAAAACATATCTCAGAAATGGAAAAAGCTGTTGAACTTGATGGAGTTGATTTATTTGCTTACACACCATGGGGCTGTATTGATTTAGTTAGTGCTTCTACTGGTGAAATGGCAAAACGTTACGGTTTTATTTATGTCGATTTAGATGATAATGGTCAAGGAACTTTAAACCGTTACAAGAAAAAATCTTTTGACTGGTACAAACAAGTCATTGCTTCAAATGGCATGGATTTAAGTTCAAATAACTAGTAAGAATGATGCGCTAAAAGCCTGATTTTCCGCTTTTAGCGCATTTTAATTTGATAAAAGAAAGGAAAGAAAATGACTGAATTAGATACTATCCAAAAACTAGCACACCCGATAACAAAAGATTCCTTAGTTACTGATTTCAAGAACTTAGGTATAAAAAAAGGAGATATTCTAACTGTTCATTCCTCTCTAAGTTCAATAGGCTGGATTTCAGGTGGAGCTATTGCTGTAATTTTAGCTCTATTTGAGGTTCTTGGTGAAAATGGCACCTTGATTATGCCCGCTCATTCTGGCGATTTATCTGACCCTTCAGGATGGGGCAATCCACCAGTACCAGAAAGTTGGTGGCAAACGATTCGTGATACTATGCCTGGTTATCATCCCAAATATACACCAACACGGAGTATGGGAGCTATTGCTGAAGCATTTCGTTCTTTTCCTGAGGTTTCTCGTAGTAGCCATCCACAAGTTTCTTTTAGCGGATGGGGACAACATGCGGCGGATATATTAGCGAATCACTCTTTAAACTATGGATTAGGTGAGTGCTCTCCTTTAGGGAAAATTTATCAATTTTCTGATGCAAAAATCTTACTTCTAGGCGTAAATTATGAAAATAATACTTCGTTTCATTTAGCTGAATATCGTCAATCAGATGTAAAACCGATTAAATATGGTGCTCCTATTCTTGAAAATGACAAAACAATTTGGACCGAATATACTGATATTGAATTATTTACTGACAATTTTCTAACAATTGGTACAGATTTTGAAGCAGAAAACAAGTGCATTAACGGAACGGTCGGCAATAGCAAAGTAAAATTATTCAATCAAAAAAAAGCCGTTGATTTTGCTGAATCATGGCTAAAAAATCATTCTCAAAAATAATAAAAAACAGCTTATCTTAGCTGTTTTTTACTTTAAGATTTCATAGGATTTTTTATACTTTTGTTGCTTAGCAAAATAACTACTAGCCTGTTTTTTAACCTTTTGAATAAAACTATCATCATTAGATAGATGAATTACTTTCAGTAATTGGGTAATTTGTTCAACATATGCTTTCTCATTGCCAGCATGTATAGCACACAAAGCCGAACCAAATTGGATAAAGTAATCCATTTCTTGTGGCCTTGCTTCTAGCACATTCAAAGTCGCCAACAACAATTCAGCTTTTTCTAGCTCACCTTTTTCTGAAAATAAAACAAATAACTCAGCTATTGGTAAATATTCATTCTTTAAAATAGGACGATTTGATTGAAGTTTTGCAATTAAACTAAAATAAAATGCATCTAAATAGGTTTCTTTTTCAGACTCAGCTTCCATTTCTGGGTAGTCCTCTAAACTAATTAAAGCCGCTTCTAGACTTGTTACCGCATGGTCATAAAACTGAATAAAATAATAAACAAAACCTTTAAAATAGAGTAATTGAATCTTATTACCTTGCTGATTAAGTGGAAGTTTTTTAGTTTTATCTAATGCAGAATCAATTAATTTTAAAGCACTCTCATATTGACTTAAACAAATATAATTCAACGCAATATAACCTTCGACCATTACATTCATCTTTGCATCTGAATGTTCTAAAGCTAAGTATTTTTGATAGCTATTTATTGACTCTAAATAGCTGGTTGCTAAATTTAAGCGCAAGCCTTCATAGAAATAATAGTACCGTTGTAACTCAATAGGTAAAAAACTCTTATCAATCAATTTGGCAAAAGAATGAATAAACAACTCACGAATTTCTTGGGCTTCGTTAAATTGCCAAGACTTTAGTTGATAAATACAGACTAATAAGTAATAACTTATTTCAGCTATGGGGCTTTCCATTTGAATAGAATAGTTATGCTCTATCTCATCTAATTTTTGCTTAGCTTCTAGCATTTGATTGCGCACCAAACAATTAAAAAGATCAATAAAAAGTGTTTCCAAGTCTGAATTTCCAACCTCTTCAAAAACTAGCTGTTGATGAGAAACATTTAAACGATCCGCTAAAAATAATAATGTCTCAAGGCTAGGAATCTTCTTACACGTTTCAATATTGGATAAATAAGAAATCGAAATAATCCCAGTTGCCAATTTTTTAGTTGATAGCTTTTTTTGCTTGCGTAAATTAGCAATCCGCACACCTAAAAGCTGAGTCATACTTTCACCTCTTTTATTCTGGATAATGTAACAGTATTATTATATCATATTCGTTATCCAAAGATAAAAGACTAATTTTTCATTTCAGCAATCAATAATCTGAAGTCATCGTCAAATGTAATTCAACAGGTTGATCTGAATTATTTTGATAAACATGTGGGAGATTAGCTGCAAAGCGTATCGTATCAGATTTTTTTAATAAATATGTGGTTCCCCCGACGATTAAAGTTAATTCACCTTCTAACACCGTAATCACTTCTTTCGAGCCATTTGGATGCGATTCTGGTGTATACATGCTTGTTGGAGCTAACCTTGCTCTAAATGTCTCACTTTTATTTAAGTTAGTCACTAATGGAGCAAGTGCCCACTGATTATCATCTGAAAAAATAGTGAAATTTTCATCTCCTCGTAAAAGAACAACCTCTTCACTTTCTAAAAGTTCCATCAATGTCACACCAAGTCCATTGGCAATTTTCCATAAGACCCCAATGGTTGGATTCGTTTTTCCTTGTTCTATTTTATTAATCGTTAATTTACTCACACCTGTTTGATCTGCCAAACCCTCTAAGCTAAGTTTATTGGCTTTTCTTAAACGCTTAAGATTCCCCGCTAAAGATAGAACCATTTGGTCATTTTCATTTAATTGGTTTGTCATCAAAACACCTCTTTAAATATATTATACTATACTTTTCAGATTAAATCACATATTATAATTGACTTATTTCATTTTATAAAGTAAGATGACAAAGTTGAAAAATTTTTTTATGAAAAGAGGAACTATTTATGCGTGCAATTTTAGTTGGAATCTTAGCTTCGTTCTTTTTTTCTGCTACTTTTATCATTAATCGTGTGATGAGTACAGGAGGAACTAGTTGGGCTTGGACAGCTTCATTACGCTTTTTATTTGCAATTCCGTTTCTACTACTACTGGTTATTGGTCGTAAAGGTCTAAAAGAACTACTAGCTGAAATGCAAAAGAACATTGGAACTTGGCTACTTTGGGGTACCTGTGGTGGCGTTGGTTTTTATTCCCTATTGAGTTTTGCTTCAGCATATAGCCCTTCTTGGTTAACATCTGGAACTTGGCAAATTACGATTTTAGCTGGAGCCTTACTATCACCATTATTTTATGTATCGATTAATACAAACGGCAGTACAAAAAAAATCAGACAAAAAATTCCTTTTAAAAGCTTAGGATTCTCATTAATTATTCTCCTAGGCGTCATTTTAATGCAAGTTAAAGAGGCCAATCAATTAACTTTTTCAGACTTTTTATTTGGATTTATTCCTGTCGTTGTCGCCGCTTTTTTATACCCATTAGGCAATCGTAAAATGATGGAAGTTTGTCAGGGAAAACTTGATACTTTTCAAAGAACATTAGGAATGGCTTTAAGCAGTATTCCTGTAGCATTGCTTTTAGCGCTATTCGGCTACCAACAAACTGGACTTCCAACAGCTCCACAATTTTTACAGATTTTATTACTAGCTATTTTCTCTGGAGTAATCGCAACAATATTATTTTTTGTCGCCACAGATTTGGCTAAAAGCAATATGGCCCTTTTAGCTGCTGTTGAATCCACACAAGCAGGAGCAATGATTTTCACTATATTAGGGGAGGTTATCATTTTAAATGGCCCCTTTCCACAAGGACTATCCTTGATTGGAATGATTTTAGTTATTTTAGGTATGTTGATCACCAGTATCGCAAATAGAAGATAATTTTTAAAAGCAAATAAAGCCAAGGCTTCTACTTTATCGTATGTAGTCTTGGCTTTATTTTTTGAGTCTATAGGAGTTTAAATTAAAAATTTACGCTTTAATTCCTATCTTAGGAATACTAGTTTTATAGTACTTAGATTAAAACCGCTACCCTTCAAAAGCTACCTCTATCATACCTTAAAACAGGAAAATCTATCGGTCTCCCCACTATTTCACGCTATCTACTACCGACAGACAAATTAAAACCACACAAAAAAACCTCTTTGTGACATTACATAGAATGTTCAAAAAGGAGAAATCTTTGACCTATTTAATTTTCAGATTAACCTTTACGCTTCCAACACACATCACAAACGGTTCCTTTGCGTGGATCTGTTACAGGTTCGCCACATTCAACACATCGTTTAGTGCCTCTCGCAATAACTGTGTTTTCTTTTAAATTCTTGGCATCTTTTTTTCTTTGTTTATTTGAACTCATCCCTACAACTCCATTTCATTTCTAATCATAACAAATCATCCTCTCCATTAATAGTAAAATAGCTACATTTTATTAAAACCCTCCTATTTTTATGCAACAAAAAGAGCTGTAAAATAACTTTCACAGCTTCGATTGCTCCATTTTTATTTTATTTTAGTGAACCATGGTTGGGCTGTTTCTTTTAGAACTGTCATTAGTTCCTGACTGTTTTTCTTACCTTCAGTTTTCAACCATTCTCTAGCCGCATCTTCACCCAATTTTGAATAAGGGGCTACACCATTTTTCCAAGTAGCTCGTCCACATAATACGCCATTAAAATTTGATCCTGCCCGCTTTGCAAATACTAATGTTTCTTGAAATAATTCCGCACTAACTCCGGCACTTAAAAAGATAAAAGGTAAATGTGTTGCTGCACTTTGTTCTCTAAAATAAGCAGCAGCCTCTTCCTGTGTATAAACAGGCGCTTCATCTTGCGCTCCATAACCTTCAACAAAACTCATATTAACTGGAACTTCCATCTTCAAAACATCCACACAGTAATTTTCTTTAGAAAACTCTTTCATCATTTCAATGACTTTGTGGGGCTTAATCTTTGCATATTCAGCACTGGTAACATCTGAATTATCAGCATCATATGAGACTAACTCTAAGAAGAAAGGAATATCTTCAGCTAAACATTCAGCTCCAACTCTTTCCATGAAAACATGTTTTAACTGGTTAATTTTCGGGTCCTCATCTACATCATAGTACAATAGAAATTTAATTGCATCGGCGCCATTTTCTTTTAAACGCTTTACAGACCACTCTGGCAATAAATCAGGTAAGCGGCCAACTTCATTTGCATCGTAACCTGTTTTTTCGTAAGCTAATAATAAGCCAGCATCGCTATTTCGCACTTTAGCAGCAGGTAAACCGTATTCTGGATCTAATAAAATGGCTGTAGCATAAGGCGTTAGTTCCTCTGAAACTAACTCTTTAAATTGAATAATCCCTGCATCACCTAATTCTTTTGGGCTATCCTTTTCAATCATTTTCTTTAATGAACCACGTTGATCAATAGCTAAAGCTCCAATGATTCCATTTGAATCTGATAATCGTTCCAAGGCTTCACGCTTGTTTTTAGATAGTATTTTCATTTAAATAAACTCCTTTACATTTGTTTAATAGTTTTCAACTTTTATTTTTTTATAATAATCATCAAAATAAGCTAAATCAATCCAGCCGGTTTTATTTTCTAGTGTATTCAGTATTCCTGCTGTCATTGCTGTTTTCAAGGTATCTTCTACCGATTTATTTTCAGCCAGAGCAACTGCCAATCCAGCAACTGTTGCATCACCTGAACCAACTGGATTGACAACGTCAATTTTGGGTATCTTTACTTGATAAAATTGTTCCTTATATTTTACGAAGGCCCCATCTTTCCCCAATGAAACAACAATCCAATCAATTCCTTGATAGCGCTCCTGTTGTAAAATCGCTTTTAGCTGAGTGTAATCCTTCTCAGAAAATAGCTGGCCTTCTAGTTGGCTCAATTCAGTTAAATTAGGTTTAATCAACAACGGTTTTGCCTGATTTTGCAGCACAGTTTCTAAAGTAGAACCCGAACAATCCATCACAATTGGGACACCTTTTTTATTTGCAATATCTAGCATCTGTTGATAAAAACTAGCAGATAAGCCCTTTGGTAAACTCCCTGAAACCGTAACAAGCTTCACTTTTTCTAATAACTCAGTGAATTTGTTCAAAAAAGCTTCACCTTCTGCCTCCGTTAAGGTAGGGCCTGCTTCCAAAATCTCAGTTTGTTGACCTGCATGTAACAAAGCAATGCAATTTCGCGACTCTTTTTCAGTCTTCGAAAAATCATGGGGAATCTTACTTTTAGTTAACTCTTGTGTAATAAAGTTCCCAAGCGTTCCACCAATTATTCCTGTTGCTAAGACATTTCCTTGCATTAATTTGACCACTCGCGCAACATTTAATCCTTTTCCACCAGCGGTTTTACTTATTTCATCACAACGATTGACGTCATTTAATTGAAAATCACTTAGCTGATAAGAAATATCAACTGAAGGATTCATTGTTACTGCTAAAATCATTTATGCTCTTCCTTTCAAATCATCGCTCTGATAGCGCAATTCCCCCGCTAAATAAGTCGCTTCTAATTCTAATGTTTTTGATAATACAATAAAATCAGCAGGAGCATCAGGCACTATTTCCCCACATTTATCCGCGATACCAACACTTTCAGCAGGAATAGCACTAGCCATTCGAATCGCCTCTAGCGGTGTTGCAATTCCCCAGTCTACAACATTTTTTATGGCATCTTTCAACTGGAGCACACTGCCAGCTAAACTACCATTTTTTAAACGAGCTGCACCTTGCTTAACTTCTACTGGAAATTCTCCTAGCGTATAAGAACCATCAGGCATGCTACCCGCTCGCATACAATCAGTGATTAATACCACTTCTTCTCGACTTCGAACATCCATTAAGATTTTCGCAGCCACCGGATGAACATGTTGTCCATCACAAATTAATTCATTAAATACACCTTTTAGTGTTAGCGCTGCTCCAACCATTCCTGGCTCTCGATGGTTTAACGGGCTCATCCCATTATAGGTGTGCACAAAAATTGACGCCCCGTGGTCAACTGCATTTTTAGCCTCTTCGTAACTGGCATCACTATGCGCTAATGCTACTTTAATCCCTTTACTAGTCGCATATTGAATAAATTCAGCACTACCTTTTCGTTCAGGAGCAAGTGCAATTTTCTTGATTAGCCCACCTGATAATTGTTGCCATTTTTCCAATTTTTCAATTAAAGGATCTGAAAAATAAGCTGTATTTTGGGCACCTTTATGTTTTTCTGTAAAAAAGGGACCTTCCAAGAAAATCCCTTGAATTCTAGCACCAGCAACTTCCCTGTGGTGTTTTCCAATTGTTTCTACGACTTTATCCAATCGCTCTGTTGAATCAGTTAATGTCGTTGGTAAAAATGAAGTCACCCCACAAGCAAGGAGCCCCGTTGAAATAGCCTTAATTCCAGCAAAATCATTATCCATAACATCATGCCTAAGTAAGCCATGAATATGTGTATCCACTAATCCAGGAGCAATCCAACTTGTTGCATAATCAAGTAACTGATATTCCCCTTTAGGCAATTCTTTAGAAAATTCACCAAATTTACTTTCATTTATCTTTAGATAACCCGATCCAGTCATGCCACTGGCTAAAAAGAATCTTTCTGCATAAATTACTTTATCCATTTGTCTCATCCCTTAATTTTCACTAATTAATTCTTAAAATAAACCAATAAAACTACCTAAAACACCAACAATTACAGTAATGCCGATTAATAATAAAGGCGATTTGCCTTTTTTTAACATCCAATAACAAAAGAATGTATAAAGTAAAGGCAATAATTTTGGCATAATTTGATCAATGACACCTTCTTGTAAATTAACTTTGATTTCGCCCGCGTGAATCGTTAAGCCTAAATTAAAATTAATATAGGTTGCAACCAATGC
The DNA here is from genome assembly GCF_000744945.1 of Carnobacterium maltaromaticum DSM 20342. Classification (NCBI taxonomy): domain Bacteria; kingdom Bacillati; phylum Bacillota; class Bacilli; order Lactobacillales; family Carnobacteriaceae; genus Carnobacterium; species Carnobacterium maltaromaticum. The sequence goes on along the minus strand of NZ_JQMX01000001.1, from coordinate 3,477,613 downwards.
ACCAATGACCGTTAACCCAACGATTGATGCAGCTCTCGAAATCTTTTTAGTCCCCTCTTTTAAAGAAGCAATCGCTTTTGTTCCAGTATTATAACCATAGTGCATTAAGAAAAACAGTAAGCCAAAATGAACCACATTAAAAACGACTAAAAATAAAATAGGTCCAACGGGATTTCCATCACTTGATAAAGCCGCCCCAATTCCAGCGGTAATCGGCAATAAAGTGAGCCAGAATAAAGCATCTCCAATTCCACCTAAGGGACCCATCATCGCGACCTTAATCCCACGAATCGTATCACGTTTTTCTTTATTTTCTTCCATCGCTAAAATAATGCCTTGAATAAAGGTAACTAAAAAAGGATGGGTATTAAAAAATTGCATATGATCGAGCAACGAAGAGGATAAATCTTCTTCATTTTTATGAATTTTCTTTAACCCAGGAATCAGACTGTAGGTCCAGCCCCCACCTTGCATCCGCTCATAGTTAAACGAAGCTTGCAACAATAGCGAACGCCAAACCATTTTATTTAAATCTTTTTTGGTAATCACCTTAGTGACAGTTGGGTCTTTGTAGTCATTACTAATTAAATCAACCTTTTCGATGCTTTCATTAGATGCCATTGCTATAGTCCTCCTCTTCATCATTCAATACCTTAATTTTGTGGTTGCCACTTTCTCCATCTGATTTATTGCCGATAAAATAATCATAGGCTGCAAACGAAATCCCGATAATCGCAATAGCTAAAATTGGAAGTTTACCATATGCTGCAGCTACGAAACCGATTGCAAAAAATGGAGCATATGTCCATTTGAACATGATCTTCAGCAGCATAGCAAATCCGACAGCCGGCATGATTCCTCCGGCAACACCTAAACCACCAATGAGCCATGTTGGTAAAAGTTCCACAATTTTTCCAGCTTGATCTGCACCAAAGTAAATGGGTAAAAAAGAAATAATGAAGTAGAAAACAAAGAGAATAAGTGGTCCCATATAGGTTAGGCGATCAATAGACTTCGTGTCTGCCTTAGCTGCATAGTCATCCATTTTATGCATGACTGGAGAATATGCTGTGAACAATAATGTCACACAACCTTGTGCTGCAACTGCAAATGGTACAGCAATTCCAACAGCAACCTTAGGATCTTGTTTCGTTAAAATAGCAAAAGCGGTTCCAATTATTCCACCAATAACAACATTTGGCGGTTGAGCACCAGCAAGGGGAACCATACCAGCCCAAACCAATTCCAGTGTAGCACCAGCCATTAAACCTGTTTTAAAATCACCTAGAATAAGTCCAACAACCGCTCCAGTTACTAAAGGTCTATGAATATGTGTCAATCCATTAAATAAATCAATTCCAGCAATTCCTGCCCAAATACCAATTAACAATGCCTGTGTTAGCATTTTTTTTCCTCCTCGGATAAAAAGTTTGTTGAGCCGTTTAGCTCTGACAAAAAGATAGAAGAATACGCACAAAGTATCTTTTTACTTTGGGGGAATTTTTTCTTCTTTTCGAAGAGTTGGCTCATAAGAACTGGCCTAAATAAAAAGTTTGTTGAGCCGGTTAGGCCTGGAAGAAAAATAGGGAAATTTGATGTGGCGCTTCTTGCCACCTCGAAATTTCATCTTTTTTCCGAAGGACTGGCTCATAAGAACTAGCCTCAATAAAAAATTTAAAATGTCGCTTCTTTCAGTAAATTCATTAAATCTTGACCTCTCTCACTAGGGATCCCTTTAACTTCCATTTTGACACCTAACTGATTTAATTTTCTAAATGTTTCTACATCATTTTTATCAACTGAAACCGTCGAAGACAATTGTTGTTTCCCTTCTGAAAAATGTAGATTTCCAATATTTAAGAACTCAATCGGAACCCCGCCTTCAACTAAAGTCAATGCATCTTCTGGTGTTTTAACTACAAGTAAAATTTTTTGATGCGGCGCAGCTTTACCAATAATTCGAATTGTTTTTTCTAGGGTAAAGAAACGAATCTGGACCGTTTCTGGTAAAACCATATCCATTAAATTTTGCTGAACTGAATCTGTTGCTACTTCATCATTTGCTACTACAACTAAATTTGCACCTAACGTGTTGGTCCATGTCATCCCGACTTGCCCATGAACAAGTCGATTATCAATTCTAGTTAATAAAATATTTGGTTTAGTCATTTTTTCTCCTCCTTAACTTTATATAGTTAATCTACTTGGTAAGGATAAATCTCTACACCTTTGACCACACGATTAACGGTTCCAGTTGGTGAAGGTGTATCTGGTTGATTGCCAACTTTAATTGCAGATAGAACAGCAATTGTTTGAGCAAAAATAATATAGGGCAAGACTAGATAAGCATCTGGTATATCCTTGCCATTTCCTAAAAAAGTAAAATTATTCCCACCAAAATTGGTTTCTCCAGCAACAGACAAACCACTAACATAACAAGCAATTTGATCTTGCTTTAATTCATTTAAAATATCGAGATCATATTGTCTTGTATAAGGGTCATTTGAGGTGAAAACAAAAACTAGTGTTTGCTCATTAACAAACGATTTTGGACCATGGCGAAATCCCAATGATGAATCAAATACCGTAGCAATCTGGCCAGCTGTCAATTCAAGAATCTTCAATTGCGCTTCACGAGTCATACCTGCTAAGCTTCCTGACCCTAAATAAATGACCCGATTAAAATCTAAATCAATTATTTTTTGAATTTCAGTGGAACGTTGTAAGACATCTTCTCCCATGACTTTAAGCTGTTCAATCCATTTAGCTTTTTGGGAAAGTGAAGTTAAATCGAAAACCAGTAAAGCTGTTAAAGTCATACATGAGTAGCTACCTGTCATAGCAAAGCCTTTATCATTCGCTTTTTTAGGCATCAATAAAAGTAAATTTTTTGCATCTCCTTCTGCCTGATTGGCTAATTTCCCATCAAAAGCACATGTAATCGTTACTTGATAAAAATCTTTTACTAGCTGTTTCCCTAATGATACTGCGGCAAGACTTTCTGGACTATTGCCACTTCTAGCAAAGGAAACTAATAATGTTGGTATTTCATTAGCAAAAAAAGCCTCTGGGTTAGACACTAAATCTGTTGTTGGAATACTCATTAAATCCCATTTTTTTCCATTTAACTGCCCTTTTAAATAAGGCAAGACAGTATCTCCTACATAAGCTGATGTTCCTGCTCCAGTAAAAATAATACGCATTTTTTTAAACTGATTACTTAAATCAGTTAGAAAACGATTGATTTCATTCTCTTTACTTCGATAATTTTCAAAAGCTTCTTGCCATAGTTCAGGTTGTTGCTTAATTTCATTGGCTGTAATCACAGCACCTAATTGTGTTAGTTCCTCAGTTGTCAGTTCATACATTTGGCTCAGCTCCTTTTCATCATTAAATGCCAAAACTATCTTCTCTTATCGGTTCAGTTTCTTTAATTTTAAATGTTTTCAATCCTTCAGCTCCAGATTTTAATGCCTGAGAGACAAATTCTGTTAAACTGAGGTCTCGCTTAAAAGAACTTTCAAGCAATAATGGCAAATTTGTTCCAGACACAATTTTAACGCTTTCATTTTCAGTTGATAATAAAACAGCTTGATTAAAAGGGGTTCCACCGGGTATATCTGTAAAAATCACAACACCATTACCGTTTTCTGTTTTAGCAATTTGAACTAAAAGCTGTTCTTTTAACTCTTCGGAACTCATTCCAGCACTAAAATCAACGGTTGCAAAATCCTCTTGTTCACCAGCAATTAGTTTAATGGCGGAATACATGCCAGACGCAAAATTACCATGCCCACATAAGATCATTCCAATCATTCCATTCGCTCCTTTCTAGTCATTTATTTAACAATAAAAACAACTGGTTACTACTGGTAACTACCAGTTAACTAAAATATACTGTTCTTAGATTAAAAAGTCAAGTAAAATTTATAAATAATCACTTATAAGCTCAAAAATAAAAAGTTTGCTTACTCCTACTAGGCTAGAAGTAAACAAACTTTTTATTTTTCATTGTTGAATATGACGAACTTTGTATACAAATTGATCGCTGCGAGCCGTACTTAACGTAAATTCAATCACAATATTAGCTTTATTGTAACTTGTTCTTTTTAGCCTTAAACACGCTCCATCATCTTCACTTTCTAATAAGAGTGCCTCTTTATCCGTTAATAAACTAGCCGAAAATTCTTCATCTGCGACCTTAACCAATTCATTGTAATCTTCTTTAAAAATCTCATACAAGGGTTTCTTAGCAATTCGACTTTCTTCTAATCCTTGAAACTCTTTGACTGGAATATAACTCGTTTCAACCATCATTGGAATACCATCAGCTAACCGTAAACGTTTCAATCGATAGACTTCCGTTCCTAAATCAATGCCCATTTTATCGCTGATATACTGATTGCTTAATACAATTTTAAAAAAAAGGACTTTTGTTTGAGGCGCTTTTCCACTTTCGCGCATTTGGTCAGTGAAGCTATAGTTATCCATTAAATTTTGCTTTCCTTGACTTAACGCCGCTACAAAGGTTCCCTTGCCATGACGTTTATAAATATAGCCCATATTTTCTAATTCAGATAAAGCTAATCTTACTGTCGTACGGCTAACATCATATTTTTGGCAAATTTCTCTTTCGGACATCATTTTTTCATTCGTTTTTAGCTTTGTATTAATTTCATTGACTAAAATATCGACCAATTGATCGTATAGTGGTACTGAACTATTTTTATTTATCATGACTATCGCTCCTATAGTTTAATCGTGTAGCTCCTAAAACTGGTAACTACCACTTTTAGTTAATATAAACTTTCTAATGGAACAAGTCAAGAGATAGATAAAAATGACACTAGATTAATTAAATAAATGCAACAACTTAACTGTCTGTTTCACACTTTTTTCTAGATTTTCAGAAGCATTCTTTAACGCATTTTCTAAAGTAGAAACAGATTGAACAATTGGAATAATTTCAGAAATACCGGCTTGATAAGCTTCAGTCATATCCCCCTTAATCGATCCAACAAAGGCAATCACAGGGATATTGTTTTTTTTTGCTAATTTAGCAATTGCTACCGGAACTTTGCCATATAAACTTTGTTGATCAATCTGGCCTTCGCCAGTAATCACCAAATCAGCTATCTTAATTTTAGCTGCTAACTCATTTTCAGCAGCGATTAAAGTAAAGCCTGGGATTACTTTAGCGTTCAGAAAGTGACGTAGTGCAAAGCCCATACCACCTGCCGCACCATCCCCTAAACTAGAGATAGAATTACCTGTGGCTATTTTAAGAAAATTGGCCATTGCTTGATCATAACTTGCTAATTCAGAAGACCTTAATCCTTTTTGTTCCCCAAAAATAGCAACCGCACCTTCAGAACCAGTTAGGGGATTGCTGACATCTGAAGCCACAGTAATCTCAATCGTTTTCAAACGTTGGTCCATTTTATTCCTATCAATTCGTTTAATTTTTGCTAAATCATTACCTATACCTGCTAATTCTAGCCCATTTTCATCAAAAAATTCGACACCCAAAGCTTTTAAAATTCCAATCCCACCATCAATAGTTCCACTTCCACCTAAACCAATCACAATTGATTTTGCCCCTTTATCCATTGCTGACAAAATCAACTGACCTGTTCCAAAACTACTTGTTTGACTAGGATGATTGTGTTTTCTATTTTGGATAAGTCCAAGTCCAGAACTAGCAGCAACTTCAATAACAGCTTCCTTTTTTCCCGGATACCAGCCATAAAAACTTTTGCAGATTTCACCCAGAGGGTCTAGCGTTTCCACTTCAATCCATTCGCCCTCTTGATTGGTTAAATAGGCTTCAACGGTCCCTTCACCGCCATCTGCAATTGCTACTTGCTCAACTTCATAACCAGCTGCTTTAAATACAGTTGCCACAATCTGATTTGCTTCACTACTTGTTAAAGAACCTTTCATTGAATCAATCGCAATCACTACTTTCAATTAAGCTTCCACCCTTCAACTTGATTCACTTGCTCCTCTAAGTGTACTAAAGTTCTAGAACTTTATCTATTAAGACATTCTGAAACAAGTAACGAGGAAAAATAAATTTCAACCTATCAAAAAATCTAGCCAATAAAGGACTATCAATCCTTTTTGACTAGATTTTTGTTTGATATTTATTTCAGCGAATGAACAAACTCAGCAGATTTAATACCTGCTTGACGTCCGAAAATAATAATTTCAGCGACTGAATTACCGCCAATTCGATTCTCTCCGTGCAATCCACCAGTTAATTCACCAGCTGCATAAAGACCTTTAATCGATGTACCTTCTTTGGTTAGTACCTCTGTTTCAGGATTTACTTTAATGCCTCCCATTGTATAATGAATACCTGGAGCAATTTTAATTGCGTAATAAGGACCTTTTGATAAATCATGTTCCATCCCCGTTGTGCGATTAAAAGCAGTATCTGATTTAGCAGCTACATCTTCATTCCACTTACCCACAGTCGCTTCTAATGCTGTATCCGGTACGTTAATTTCTTTTGCTAACTCAGCTAATGTTTGACCTTCAACAACAAAGCCTAATTTTTCATATTGTTCAATAGCTTTCGCTCTTTCTTTGACTCCTGAATCAAAAATTAAATAAGCAAATTTATCTGGTGTTTGATTAACTGCACTTGAAACAGCGTCACGCGTGTCTAGTTCATTAACAAAACGTTCGCCAGTTGAAGAAACTAAAATTGCGCCTTCACCACGAACAACCTCACCAATTAAATAAGATTTTTCTTGTTGAACTGTTGGGTGAATTTGAATTTCTTTCATATCAACTGTATATCCACCAAGTTTTTCTATCATTTTAATGCCATCACCTGTACTACCAATCTGATTGGTTGTCACATAGTCTTTAAGTTCTGGATTGGTTTCAGAAATCATTTCCATATTTGCACCAAATCCACCAGTTGTCACTACAACCGCATCTGCCTTGATTGTTTTATCTTCCTTATGATCAAATTGTACTTTCACACCATTTACTTGATCATCTTTCTCCGTAATTTCTTTCACATCTGCATTTACAAAGACTGGAATATCTTTTTCTTGAACATTTTTTATTAAACCATTAACCAAATATTGTCCAACAGCTGAACCATCTTCTGGTCGATGTGTCCGTTTTTCTTTCATCCCACCAGTAATCGTAAGATTGTTTAAACGAATACCCATAGAGTCTAACCAATCAATGGCATCCGCTGAATGATCTACGAAAAAGCGCAACATTTCTGGGTCATTCGTTCCATGACCACCTGCTAAAGTCTCTTCATAAAATAAGTCATTACTATCAGAAATACCTTCTTCTTTTTGAAATTTAGTCTCAGATGCATTCATTCCAGAAGAAGATTTTAGTGTATTTCCACCAACGACAGCCATTTTTTCAAAAATAACTGGATTCAAACCTTTTTCTTTTGCTTCAAGTGCTGCTGACATTCCAGCACCACCAGAACCAACGATCACGATATCATAAGAATCTTTTAATTCTGCTAATGGTGTATAACTACTACCTTCTGATGCACCTGTTGTGACTTCAGAAGATTCATTTTTACTTGACTCTTTTTTTGCATTTTCTTCTTTAGCATTTTCTTTTGTGCCACAACCAACAATAATCAATGCCAATGCCATCATTAAAAATAAAACTTTCAACCCTTTTTTTCTCATAACTACCTCCATTTATTTATGCTCTTCATTTCGTTCAACAAACTATCTCCATATCTTTGTTAAACAATGAGCAATACACTGTAATAATAACAGAAACGCGTATTGTCTGCAATAAAAAAATAGAACTTAAGAATTGCTTCTTAAGTTCTATTTTTGAATATCTTATTTTGAAGGTAATAACAAACGTAAACCATTCAAGATAACAATTAAAGTACTTCCTTCATGAGCAATGACTCCGATTGTGATATCCATTTTCCCTAGAACATTCAATGTAACAAGGATAGCCACAATCAACATTGAGAAAATAATATTTTGCCAAACAACCCGATCAAGACGTTTAGAAACTTTATGTGCATAACTAAACTTAGTTAAATCATTTTGCATTAAGACCGCATCTGCCACATCAATGGCAATATCAGTTCCATCTCCCATAGCCACACCTATATCTGCTGTTACAAGGGCAGGAGCATCATTAACTCCATCACCTAGCATTGCCACTGTACCATAACGAGCTTGTTGATCTTTAATTACTTGAGCTTTATTTTCTGGTAAGACATTACCAATGACCTCATCAATTCCTAATTGGCGACCAACTGCTTGGCCTGTCACTTCTGAATCTCCAGTAATCATCATTGTATGAATATTTTGTGATTTCAAATAACTAATCACTTCAATTGCATTTGCATTGGGAACATCCATCATCGCAATCAAGCCTATAACTTGATTATCTTTAGCAAAATAAACGACCGTTTTGCCATCTTTGGAGTATTGTTCATTATGATTTTCAATTTTTGAACTAACATTTTTGAAAACAGTTGGTTTTCCAATTTGGTAAACAGCACCATTATACTGAGCCACAAGACCTTTACCAATTTCATTTTCAACTTCAAGCTCTATGCTTTCTTTTGCCTCGAATTTTCCTAAAATTGCATTAGCTAAAGGATGATTAGCTGTTTTTTCCATTGCAACAATTAAATCAATATAGTTTTGTTCAGTCGTAGCTTCATCGATTTCATCAAAATAAAAATCAGTTACAGAAGGTTTCCCTTTAGTTAATGTTCCTGTTTTATCAAATGCTACAGCCTTAATTCCTGCTAAGTTAGCCAGATAAGATCCACCTTTGAATAATACTCCACGTTTAGCTAAGTTAGAAATACCAGATAATGTTGCTGGTACAGCACTTGCTGCCAAAGCACAAGGAGATGCAGATATTAAGAATACCATTCCTCTATAAAAACTTTCATTCCAAGTCCAATTAAAAATACTTGGTCCTAAAAGAATAAAAATTGGGACAATAATTAAAACGGCAATGACATAGTAAGGTTCAATTTTTTGAATTTTAGTTGCTGTTTTAGATAGATTTGATTGGGATTGATTGACCAATTGTAAAATTTTAGCAAACAATGTATCACTGCTATCTTTGGTCACCTCCATTGTAAAAGTACCATTTCCATTAATTGTACTACCAAAAACTTCATCACCGACTGTCTTTTCTCTAGGAATACTTTCTCCATTAATAGACGATTCATCAATTGATGTCACGCCTGATAAAATCACACCATCAGTCGCAATTTGATCTCCATTTAAAACTTGTAATTTATCTCCAATTTTTAGAACCGAAACATCAACAACTTTAACGCTACCGTCTGCTTCAATTAAACGGGCTTCAGTCGGATTCATTTTAAGCAAATTAGTTATTTCTCTTTTACTACGTCCTTCTGCATATTCTTCCATAAAATGAGCAGCTGCAAAAATAATAATTAAAAGTGCACCTTCTTCATAATTGCCAATAATAGTAGCTCCAATTGCTGCTACTGTCATTAATATATGCACATTAGGTGAAAATTTTCTTTTTCTTTTTGTGGCTTCAATTGTATCTGTAATACCTTCTAGCATAATATGGTAGCCCGATAATAGCATGGCACTAATAAAAAGAATAGTTTGTAGCAAACTACTATCGGTTAAAAATAATGCAACTATAAAAGCTGTTAATCCAGCAAAAAATAAAATGACTGCTGATTTACTATCTCCATGACTATGATTATGTCCTCCACCATTTTCATGCTCGTGTTCATGATTGTGTACCTTTTCTTTGCTCGCTTCCATATTCTCTCATCCTCTCGTTCGTGCTCATTTTTTATTTAATATAGTAAAGTTAGAATTTTAGTGGAACAAACAATCGGGCTTTCTTCGATTGTATATATGAGTGCTTGTTCATCTGATAAACCTATTATACATGAACGAACACTCATGTGTCAACACTATTCTTTTATTTTAAAAAAGACTTTATTTACACAACAAAATCACTAAAAAAATAGGTTAAATACTCACTATCGGAGCATTTAACCTATTTTAATTAGCCTTAATTAGACGAGTAAATAAACATGATCGAAGGTAATTTGAACTTGATAATCACCAATTTTACGAGTTACAGCTAGTTGAATTTTTTGAGTTAATTCTTGATCATCCAATCCAAAGCCTTTTGGAATCACGATATCAAAATGCATAATCCCAGCTTCATTTTTTTCTTTTTCAATTTGCAAATCATGCATTTTCAAAGTATCATCAATACCATTAATAATTTCTTTCAAAAGCAAATGAATTCGATTTTGTTCCTGATCATGAATACTAACTGGATCAACGTGGCAAACTAATTCAATTCCAAGTTCTTTTTTAAATTCTCGTTCAATTAAATCTGTTTTTTCATGCGCTTTTCTTAAATTCCAAGTATCATCAATTTCGATATGAACTGAAGCAAAGGTTTTATTAGGACCATAATTATGAATCAATAAATCATGATAGCCAATAATATTATCGACTGCAGATAAACGTTCTTTTATTTGATTGATCTCTTCTTCAGCAGGTCGCATTCCCATTAATTCATTAACAAAGCCCATAATCATTTTGTACCCACTATAAATAATATAGATAGCAATAGCTAAACCAACGTACCCATCAATTTTTAAACCCGTTAAACCTTCAACCATTGCTGAAACTAAAACAGTTACCGTTGTAAATACATCATTTAAACTATCCTTAGCTGAAGCAACTAAAGCATCTGAATCAATCTTCTTTGCTACTTTTTGATAAAAAAGCCCTTGCCAAATTTTTATTCCAATTGAAACTAATAAAATAATTAAAACTAACCAAGTAACCGTCACACTTTGTGGATTTCGAATGCGTTCAATAGATGTTATTAAAAACTGAAAACCAACAAATGTAATCAATATTGATACCAACATTCCACTAATATATTCAAAACGCTCATGACCATAAGGATGTTCCGCGTCGGCTGGTTTCCCAGAAATATAAAAGCCAACTAATGTTAAGATTGATGAAATTGTATCGGATAAATTATTGATGGCATCTGCCATAATAGACACACTACCAGAAAGTAAACCAATTACAAATTTAGCTAAAAATAGGACTAAATTAGATAAAAGACCAATTCTTCCAGCAAATGCACCTAACTTAGGTCGCAAAGCTTCCTTTGATCCTGTATGTTTTCGTTCAAAACGATTGATTAAATAAGCAATCATACCAGCAACTCCTCCTTAGCTAAACAAAAAGTGTATTTATCCATCCTAATTTATTTGGATAGAAAAGTCTAGCAAAAATCAGCATTATTACTAAGTTATCATTTTTTAGAAAGCTCTACAACCTGGATTCCCGGAGACACCTAACTAGGAACAAATGCAAAACCCGTCAAATCAAGGTTTGGACAGTATTTTGAGGTTCGATTCACCTAGTTATGTGTTAAACGCATAACTAGGGAGAAATGCTTTTATATCAAGGTTTTATCCGACCTAGTTACGACTATCCGGGAATACAGGCTACAAATCAAGCTATAGTTCCCATATCCTATTTTTAGGAGTCCCTTTATTTTGTTTAAGCGTCTCCTATTACTTCCATAAAAAATCTATATTCATCAACTAAGTTTAGTCACTTATATTCATCTGTTAATCTTTTTGATAATTCTTTAGCAATTCTACAGGTGTGATTCCAATATTCTTCTTAATTTCTTTAATTAAATGCGGTTGATCATAGTAGCCTAAACAATCAATATCCGCTGGTTTTCTATTCGAACCGCCTATATCTAATAAAATTTCCAAAGACCGCTGAAACCGAATGACACTTAAAATCATCTTTGGCGTTAATCCATAATGTTTTAAAAATAAACGTTGGGTCTGCCGCGTGCTCTTAGCCATATTAACTGCCAACTCATTCACAGTTATGACACTATCCGCTTCAAATAGTTCATCAAATAATTGGATAAAGTCCCCAGGTTTTTGTTCCCCACTTAGTTCCTCTATCAGTTTTTTTAAAACTGATTTTCCAGCTGTTGGATCTAATTGAAAAAAATCATCATAATTCACTGTTGGATCAACTATTGATAATGGTAAAAAATTATCCATGGCTTCAGTTGCTGGAATTCCCGTTAATTGATAAAAAGCACCAGGCTTAAGCCGTGCTCCAATAAAATTAGCCGGATTGATAATCTCATAATGAAAATCTGTTTGACTCATACCGGAAAAACCTATTTGTTGTGTTTGATAATCTACAATTAAATCAATACAACCATCTGGGATTATGATATTATTTGCAACTTCTTTTGAATCAGAAATCGATTTTGTTTCCCAAAAACAAATAACAAAGTCTTCAAATTCTGGGATTATTTCTTCTTCAAATGAAACATGTTCTTTAAAAATCGGACTTAATATATAAGGAATTTGAATTGGATAATACATTCTTCACACCACTCTTTTTAGTTAACTGCACTTATTTCTATAGATAAGCATATCATATTTATCTTATTTTGTAAGGATAAAACAAGACGTGCTACGATAAAGTAAGTATTCTTTATGTATGCTATAATACCTATAGTAAATTATTTAATGTGGGAGGACTTAACCATTGGAGCATTTTAAAAATAATAGGAGCATTATAGATTATCTCAATTCTTTTGAATCAAGCACCCTAAATTGTCAACAATTAGCGTTAACTCAAGATGAGTACATTATTACAAGATACGAAAAATCTGAGTATCTTTATTTATTAACAAATGGTCTCGCTTCTGTCGAAATTCTCGAAGATAGCAATAACTATATTTCAGCCTTTATTTTTGAAAATGATTTTTTTGGTTTGGACAGTTTTTCTAGTTTTCCAACTAAAAATCATGCTATCAAGGTAATCAGTTCCAGTGCAGAAATAGTCAAAATAAAAAAAGACTTCTTGCTCAATGCTCTCAATCAAAAACCTGAACTCTATAAATTGTTATTAACTAATTTTGCTGATATTTTTCAACGGCATTATTATTTTTTCAACTTCTTAAGCTTACCACCGGTTGAACGAGTGAAAACTACTCTTCTCTATTTAAGTGATTTTATTAGTGTACCGAATGAGACTAGTCATCTAGAAATACCTAGAGAAATCACGCAACAAATAGTAGCTCGATTTTGTCGCACCTCTCAATCAAGAGTTTCAATTTGCTTAAGAAAATTACATGAAACAGGTTTTCTACTAACAAAAACAGCACCTTTTATTATTAACTAATAGATAAACCAAGAGAGGTATAAGCCCCTCTCTTGTTCATTTTAAACCTAAAGTACTTACTCGTTAATAAAATCTAATATCTTCTTAGTAAACTCATCTACATTATCTAAGTTTCTTGATGCTGCTGAAAATGCCTCAACATCATCCGGTTGGTGGGCCCATTCGCCAGATTCAGCTGTTAAGAAAACTCCCACGCGCTTATCCTCTTTATATTTAGTGATAATCGGCAAAACATTTTCAGGTGGCTCACTAGACTGAATTGTCGTAAAAATCACGACCTTATCCCATTCACTAAGTTCATCCGTAATCTCTTCAATTGGTTGAATTTCAAGATAGACATCCTTTTTCTTTATATCATTCGTAATTTTCTTCATCACTTCATTTTTAAATGTACGATCCTGTGTAAAAACGACTACTTTGGGAACTTCTTTATTTGCTAATTTTTCATTAATAATTGAGGTTTCAACTGTACCTTGAATACGAGATAACCGGTAATAAGCTAGACCTCCTCCCGCTATAACTAAGGCCCCTAGCAAAACAATTAAAATAATCCGTGTACTCTTTTTCTTTAACATTTTATTCCTCCTAATTTCAATAGATTCTTAAACTTACTTATATTTAATAATAATCGAGACTTTACTCGCCAGACTAACCTCATCCTCTATTGTTAAGCTTATTATTTTTTTGTAAATACAACCAAATGATTCCAGAACAGATACTCACATTAAACAAGAATGAAGATAAATAAAAATGAATATCAGTAAAAAATGGTAGGGAATCAATGGCTGAAAAATATCTTCGACTGAAGCCGTTACCAATAAAAACAAAAAATAATGCGCTACTATAATAACAAATAGTTAGGACCTGATTGGTGGAATTACTATTTTTTATAAACTGTTTCAATAAAATAAAATAGCTAACAAAAGCAATACAATAGCATGCCAATAAAGGAAAAAAGAGGAAGATGCGAACTAGATCAATCACCATATTATGATAGATAATCATAAATACTCCCTCAAGTATGACTAAAATCGCAATTTCAGCATAACTAACAAGAAATCTAACTAACATCTTTTGACTCTCCTCTGCTTTAAAAAAGGAGGCTGGTGTTCTAGTTTCATCTGAAGTATCCATTCGATTTAACGACCATAAAATAACGATAGAACAAATACTAACAACGAGTATCGGTAAACGTGAGCCATTATTGAAAGTGAACCAACTATCATCATACAAATAGAGTAGAACACCCCTTAAAAGATTAATTAGTATGACAGCTAACACTGACTTGAAAAAGATTTCTTTCGTTTGAGTAAAATAAAATTTACTTAAAGACTTCATTGCGTCACCTCCATGTACAATTGTTTAAGTGATTGATTGTTCACTTCTCTTATCTCCTCTAAATTGTAACTAGCAATTTGATACTGATTCGTAAAAATTAAAACATCAGACATTAACATATCCATATTTTCTAAAATATTTGTTGTAAAAAGAATCATATTTTTTTCAGATACACTGTCTTGAATCATTTGTTTAATCTCGTTTCTAGATGAATAATCTAAATGAGAAAATGGTTCGTCAAATAAAAAGATATGAACCGTTCTCCCAAGTGTTAGAGCAATTTCAAATTTTTGACGCATTCCATTAGAAAGCTGAGTCACTTTTTCAGCTAATGAAATCCCAAAATCTGCTACTAATTGTTTAGTTTTTTTGATATCAAAATCTTTAAATAATAATTGAAATTCGTTTAAGACTGTTTCAAGTGTTTTCTGTTTATAATAATAATCGGATAAATTGACAAATGAAACATCTGCTTTGGTTAGCCAATTTCCCTCCCAAAGAATCTCCCCCTTTTGAATAGGTTCCATTTGAGCTAAACTACGAAGCAGCGTTGATTTACCGATACCATTTCTTCCCAAAATCCCAATAACACTCCCTTTGTCTACTGTAAAATTACTATCAAATAGAATAGGCTTATTTAGTCCATAATTTTTTGTTACAGAACGGATTGATAATGTCACTTAGGTTGCACCTCTTTCTTTTTGCTTTATTTGCTTACCATTGTCGTCCTATTATTTTTTCGATAACTATTTTCTTTTCCATATTTAACTGTTTCATTTCATCACAAAATAGTCTTAAACTTTCTTCCAGTCGACTTTCTCTTAAAGTCTTAATAATTTGTTGATCCGTAGTTACTTGTTTACCGATACCGCGCATAGTGATCAAAATTTTTCTTTGTTCTAAATTAGCATATGCTTTTTGTACAGTTCCAGGATTTACTTGCAACTCTTTCGCTAACTCTCTAACAGAAGGAACTTTTTTTTCCGTCGACCAATGATTGGTTAAAATTTGTTCTTCTACATAACTGATAATTTGTAAATAGATTGGCAAATTTTCATTAAATTCCATACTTACTCCTTTCTCGGATAGTATACTGTTGTTTTAAGAGCTACTCTTAACTTGCCCTAACCTGTGAATTAACACTCGCAACTAATTCACTAATTTTCCCAGTAAATACACAATTACCTGGTATCAAACTGATACAATCAATTGGTCTAATTAATTCTGCTGGTTTTGGCAAAATAACTGCCTGACTTTTTTCTAAAATTTCAGCTACAAATTGAGAACAAAAATAATACTTTTCTCGTTGATAAAGAATTGAAAGCTTGTAGCAGACTAAACCAATAATGTTATAGCGATACTGCTTTTTCTCAATAACCATTTGTTGTACTTCTCTTCTCGCTTGCATAAAGACAGATTCTGAAACTTTTAACTCATATAAAGTACAAGGAGTATCTTTATGATAATTAAAAAAACAATTTGTTAAATTTTCTTGAATAAGCCCTGCAGGTAAAGCAAAGTATGGATTTTTACGGCCAAAACTAAAACATTCTGATAATTCTTCATCAAAAGCAAGAGAGACATGGGTATAATCATCTGTGGTAACTAACTGAATCAACTTTGATATATAGGTGTTGGAACGTGTTAATAAGATATAGATTGTTTTCATCCAATCCTCCTTTCTCTACTGTATCGCGTATCCGATACTGAAGTGATGTCTTTAGTATAGTTAAAAAAATTTTTCCATGTTATACCCCTGGTATAACTGTTAAATTAAACGAAAAAAAACATCCAAATTCAATTTGGATGTTTTTTTTCGTCTAAAAATGAACGATTGTGTTAATTAAGTTTTTTTATGAATGAAAAGGCTGCACCAGTTACAAATAATAAGCCTAGTAACATAGCAAACACTGTTTCTTCTTCTCCAGTTTTTGGAAAAGATTCAGTTTTAGCTTGAGGAGCAACGGGTTTGCTCGGTAGTTCTGGACGACTTGGTTCCTCGGGAACAACCGGAATAACTGGATTCTCAGGTAGCTCAGTTAATGTATTTGTAATGGTTGTGTTATCGATACTTTTTTTGTATTTAGCAACTTCAACTTCGTCTAACGTATAAGTATAAGCTACGCCATTTGTATCGGACTTAGGCAAATTAGTGAAATTAAAAGTCCATTTACCTTGATCATCAGCTTTTACTTCTTGCTTCTCAAACATTTGACCATTTTGAAGAAGAATCACTGTAATACTTTCAGGTCGAGTGTTGTATTTATTATTAAAATCATCCCACATTTTTATTCCGCTAATTTCAGTTTTTTCTTTTTCATTTGTAGCGGTAATTGTCGCAACGAATAAGCTATTTGACTCTTTAAAATCTGCTGGAGTTACAAGAATCGGTGTTGGATCTAAAGTATAACCAACCGGAGCTTTTGTTTCGATTAATTGATAACTGTCTTGAAGTAACCCCTTAATTTGTCCTTCACCATTTACGGTTGCAATAGTTCCAACTTTTCGATTAGTAGAAACTCTAATAACGTCGAATTCAGCTCCATTTAACAAAGTTGCATTCTCTTTATCTTGTTTAATTAAGTGAATTTGATAGGTATTTCCTGCTGCACTTCCGCCCTCATCTGAATAAACAAAATTCTTCTCACTGGTAGTCGTTTCAATTTCATTAGCAGTTATTACCGCTTTATTGTCAAAACTCTCTCCTTGAGCCGGAATATGCCCAATAATACCATCATAAGTAATCAGATATGGGCGATTAATATTACCAAGTCCGATAGAAAAACCTTTATTTCCATTACTCATTGTAATTTTATTACTAAATGCATCAGTCACATCGCGTAAACTATTTGGTACCATATTCCAATCTTCATCAACATTATTCCAAGTGTAATCAATCTCTTGAATTTTGATTGAATCCTGATTAATCAAGATATCTTGTTGCCCTAATAAATCACTAACAACAACATCTGTTAAATCTTTTGAAGAGACATTAACTCGTAAGCTGTAGTTGATTACTTGGGGATCTCCATTTGGATCAAATACACCTGATTTGTACAGAACCTCATCCTGATCACCAGTCCCTTTTTCATACTCTATTTCTTTGATAATTGTTTGACCATCAATATCAAATTCTAAAGGGATTTTCCCTGTTTCTGTGATGGTATAAGAATCAACCTGAACACTGAACCATAATTTACCGCTAATATTAGAATTTTTTTCAGCATAATCTGTATAGATTAACTTCACAGTCTTATCATCTTGATTTGCATAAGCTGTTGCCACTACATTTCCAGCATCATCCTTAACTTCAAATATACTATCATTTTGTAATTCTAATTCTTTAGGTAATGAAATAGTTGTCGTATCTCCTGCACTAATTTTATTATTAGGAAGAGTAAAGTCAATTGTAACTAAAATATCTGTCCATTGATCAATAGTTCCTATATCACTACCATCATTTCTTGTCATATTAATATTCGTAACAATATCTGAAATAACTTGCTTATTCTCCATTGTTTTTGTGTTATCAGCACTAACAAACTGGAAACTTCCCAAAATAGAAAAAATCAAAACAACTAGCATTGAAATACTATAAAACTTTTTTATTTTATTCATCTTTACACCTCTATTTTATTATATATTCTTTTATATTATATACACTAAAAAAATTGATGTAAACACAAAACGTGAGTTACTTATTTTTAATAATAGGAAATAGATAGAAACATGTGCAGTTTTTTTACGCCTTTCCTTTTTGCTAATAAAAAAACCACATGAAATAGTTCATTTTAGTGTCTAGGCATTTGATTTTTATCGAAATAACTATAAAATTGCGATTTATCTGAAAAACCAGCTCTATATAAACCATTTAAACCAGCTCTTTGAGCAAATACACCTAATTCACTTAATAAATTCTCTTCTACAGGTGATAATTTTATACGTCCTTTAAGTCCTACACTATAAATGTAATTTACTAAACGATTAACAAGTGCTTCTGGATTTTCTGTAGTATCAATTTTAATATATACTTGTAATAACACATCTGTAATATCTAATAAACTCGAAGCAGAGCCTGAGCGTTTAATTAAATTATTATACAGTTCATGAATATTTTCTTTGACCTTATCTACTTTATCCATAACTATTCCTCACTTTCAGTACTTAACCTCGACTAGCAAATAAATCATCTGCCCAATGATACGGTACATCAGTTCGCTTTAAATTTTCCATATTATTATTTTTAATACTACTATAATAACACATATCTATAAATAAATTATAATGATTAAATAGTTATTTTCTGCTGGTATATGATCAAGAAATTCAATATTAATTGAACATGGTAGACATTCATGATGCGAATGAAAACTATCAAAAAAAATCATAGAGTTTTATTTTTTAACATTTACCTGATAGATTTAATAGTTTAGCTCTTTGAACTAAACTATTAAATCACATCGTCATATCTTAGTTGGTTAACTTGTTCAGTCATACTAATTGTTCCGTCTAAGATGTAATCAGCATTTGAAGAAACTATCTTCTCATGTTCTAAAAATATAGGACGTGCATAGTTAAGATACGTCTTTGACCAGTTTATAATCTCTTCCTTGTCTCTATCCGAATAGTCTCTAATAACCTGTCGAGCAAAAGACACATCTAATGGTGTTTTCACATAGATAACTGTATCAATATAGGGTTTTAAACTATCATGTTCATATCCAAATGGGAAATCGATAAAAACAAATTCAAAAACACGTTTCTTAGTAGTTAAAAAAAATCATCCATTAACTGAGTAATATCATACTGATTAACGGCTGTCTTAAAATCTTCTAAAAGTAACTCCATAGGGGGCGCAGATGGCAATGCATCAATGCTATAGTCATCAAATGAAAGAGCACAAGCATTATCTACGTTCTCAATTAATTCTTTAACAAGCGATGTCTTTCCACCAGCTGTGATACCACTAACAACTATAACTTTTGAATTATACATAATTACCTCCAACAAGTATTTCTAACTTCTCTAATAGGTTGGTTTTAGTATATCATATATAGTAACTAGCCCATAAACGCTCAATGCTCCAATCAACATCAGAGATTGATCACCAAGGATCCTCGAACACGATTTTAGGCACTCTCATGTAGCTATGCTGATTGATTTAAGCAATGGTAGAGAAAGATACGATACTATTAAAGAACGTTAAGGACACTCTAGTATAACGACTACAATAGAAACGTACTCTCACCTATATCCTAACAAATAAAAAACTGTAAGTGACCCTTTAGATGACCTATTCTAATCTATGTATTTCTAAAATGGAGACTTTTTGGAGACTTTTATTTTCGAAAACGCAAAAAAAAGTACCAACGAATCGTTAGAAACGTTGATACTACTAGTATACCGGCGGCCGGGGTCGAACCGGCACGCCCTTGCGGGCACAGGATTTTGAGTTCTGTTAAGCCTCACTTGCACTAGTTAAAACTGTTTTTAAACAATGATTTACACTTTATTTAACAGATAAAAATGTCTAATTTAAGATTGATTTAGTGTTTTCTTAGTGACTTTTTCATATCAAAACCCTAGAAATTCGTACATTTATTAATTCTGTTAGAAAGAAATAAGGCTAATTTTAAAATAAAAATAACTCTTCTATTAATGTTAATATATCAATATTTTCCATGGTAGAAAATAATACAATAGCACCATTAGTAGATATAGAAAAACTAACATCCACATTATTAATTGGATATGTGACTGCGATTTGAGATAATTCTCCATTTTGATTAAGTAAATCGTATAATTCAGTTTGATTTACCCTATTTCCATTTAAGGAACTACCACTCAAGGTTTGAATTCTTACATTTTTAAACTGTGTCTTCCTTACATCAGAGGATTCGCGCATTATAGTCTCTAAATCAAATATTTTTTTAGTATAATTCAAATTAAATTCTTCTGATACGAATTGACTTATAAAATCTGCACTTGACCTATTTGCAAATAAAATTAGAGTTCCATCAATATTGTTAAAATAACCATCGTAAGTATTTTTAATCACCACTCCTGTTATATCTTGATTAAAAACCTTTCCTTTTAATTTAAATTCTTCATCCATAGCAAAAGCAAGCCTAGTGTACTGAGAAATAGTTTCATTTACAAACATTTCCGTCTTAAAGGTTTCTTCAGTTCCATTTAACTCTCGCTTTTCACTAGTTTCTTTATTAATCAAATTCACTCTTTCAAAATTTTCTTGGCTTGTTATTTCAAAAACTGATATTGCTTGCATTTTATTAGTCTCCTTTTATTTATACGTATTAAAACAAATTTTTGCTATATTAACTAAACTGGGCAAATCATTTGTTGTGTAATTAATAGATTCTTTATAGATAAAGACATCATTACCTTCTGTAGTCGGATCATCATTCCCTATAATTTCATTAAAACTCACTTGGCAAGAAAAATACTTTATAGAATTTTTTTCTAAATTTGCTAAGTTCCTCCCCATAAAAGGATTATTTTTACCATATTTCAAAGTCAAAGAAGATTGCGTTTCAGCAGACAAAATATTTTCATTTACAAATATTGATTTTGCGATTTTTTCATAATCGGAAATAATTTTTAAAGCTGTTTTATAAGTTACTGCTGCATTTATTACTCCCATACTCACATTTTTATCATCTTCTTCAATAGAATCTATTTGTTTTATTTCAAATAAAAAACTACCTAAATTGTATATCTTACTATTTTTAAGATTTTGAACCTTTTGATATTGGTACCCATTTTCTTTAAAAATCTCTTCAATCTTTTTAAAATCCAATGTTTGATTTTTTTCAAAAGATGTCATTAAATCAAAATTGATTTCTCTTCTAAAAGATAGAATTTTGTTTAATTTTAAATAGAATGTTATTTTATGATAATATAACCATGATCCAACGCCGTAAATCGAGCCTATAATACCTGTAAACGTTAAGATATTATTTAGTACATCCATCATAATAAAACCTCCTCATCACAAACTATTATATACTAATTGATATCTATACTTTTCTTTTTACTTTTAAACATACTAACAAATGCCCTATTATCAATATGTTTTCTGTAGTTTTGGCAACTATTCAAAAGTTACAATTTTAACATATAAATCTTCCAATTACTTATTTTAATTTTTATGTTCAATTTACCATTTTTGCTCCTTACTAATTATACCATACTAAATAACTAAAAAAAAAGATAATCTATCATTAGGATAGTTTACCTTTTTTACTGTATAACATTGTTTACCAAACTTTTTGTTGTGTTTGATATTGAATACTCTCATTTTGTTGCGTTTCAACTTGATAGCCACCACTAGAATCTTTTGCAACTTTCAAAGTTACCAATAGATCAAATTCATTCGGTTTAGCTTCACCAATCGCATACGTGTATTTCACACGTACTATAGCTTGACTCTCGTTAGTTAGTTTATAAAAGTATACGTCCTTTAGCTTACTTATACTTGTAGTGCTTGAATCGTACTGTTTTAATAAATCATAATAATCAGTTGTCACTAAGGTTTTGATATTCTCATTGCGTTCTGCATTAGAATTATAATCATACATACCATTAATAAAGTCAGTTATGAAGTTTTCAAAATCTTCATTCACAGCCTTTTCTCCTATTGTAATTTCTTTTGATTCTTCAACTGATGATTCTTGATTATTATTTTCAAGCGTTAATTTTGCAACCTCTTTTTTCAAAGTCTCGATTTTTAGTTCTTTCTCATCCAACTTCTTAGTATAGGAATTTACCAAAAAATATCCACTTAATAAAAGAATAGCCGCTACTGCAGTTATGATCTTTTTCATCATTTTATTTCAACTCCTCGATTACAAAATTACCTTCTTTTTTAACAATTACAGCATTATATTCGTTGATAACTTGCATCTTTGAAAATTCATCCATATAAGCGACATAAAAATGAACATGGTAGCTATCTTTTACTTTCTTTATGACCACATTATTAACAGATACCAGTGTATACTTTTTATTAATCGCTTTTACACTCTTATCTGTTGTATAGTAAACTAGCTCTTTTTGTGTCGCTGTTGGATAAATCTTAAAGAACGTTTCTAAAAAGGATTGTAACGTTTTTGAATCCTCAATCACATCACTTGTTTTATCATGCTTTTTAACAAAGCTAGACGTTTTGGGAGTCGCTACAAATGTCGGGTTTTTGGTAATCACAAAACTAACGCCATCATTATATAAATCAACTGTATACGCATTTACTGCAGTAACAGAATTAACAACTTGCTCCACTGTATAAAAGACCGTATATTGATTTTTTTCCCCTTCAATTGGCGTAACTGAATAAATTTGAACATTAGAAACGCTCGATTTTTCTTTCACTTCTCTTAAATTATCACCGTTCAAATTTACTAAATCCTCACTCATAAAGGATTTTAAGCTTTCCTTTCGTTTTTCTTTGCTCTCGTTTGTGGTATCCCACGAGTAATATACTTTAGCAAAATTAGTTACAAAGCTATTCATGCCTAGATAATTACTATCCAATTCTCTAACGACTTCTGTTTTTTCCGTAATAATTTGACGTTCAGAGCGCATATTGTTAAACACTCCAAAAAGAACACTTCCACCAACCAGTACCCACATACTAATTAAAATGAGCTTTCTATTCTTTTTTGGTGTTACGTGTTTTACTTTCACTTTATCTTTTTTCAATTCCTTCATCCCCTTCTTATTGTGCTCGACCAAATCCAACTAAATGACTTTGCCAAAACTCACTAGTAATATCGGCGTAACCAATTGGATCGCCCGCATGAAACATTTTTCCATTTCCTAAATAAATTCCTACATGTGTAATAAAATCACTTGTTGCATAGGTGTTTTTAAAGAATACTAAATCGCCTTCTTGTGCTTCGGTGGCACTTGTCACAATAGTCATAGAATCATATTGCATTTGTGCCGTACGTGGCAACGAGACACCCGCTACACCATAGCACCATTGCGTTAAGCTAGAACAATCGAAAGCACTAGGAGGAACGCCACCAAATGTATAAGGTAATCCCTCATACTTCACAGCTTCCGCCATTACTTTTTTAGCAAACTCTGAATCTAAAGCTACTCCTAAATAACGTCTAACATGGGGCACATACTCTTTATCGCCATAGGCATTCCATCCTTGTTTGATTGCCATTTCATCACTAAACCGAACCGCTAACTCTTTAGAATACTTTCCACCTTTATCAGTCAACCAACTAATGAATCCACCACCATAGTTATAGCTTTGGATAGCGGTATCTTCATCCTCAGTCCCTTTTAAAAGACTCGCAAAGTATTTTACTCCTTGCGCAATTGAAGCCTCTGGTTGTAACGTATTGACTGGTAAGCCTAAACTTTCTGAGCTTTGCATGACATCGGGAACACGTCCACCGCTTTCTTGCATCATAATTGCTAGAATAATATTCACTTTATCCTGAATATTTTCGAGTTTGCAATATTTTTCAACAAGCGGTTTATAAGAAAGAACTTCGGGCGACAATCCTACAACTGTAGTGTTACCCGAATTAGTTGTTTCTTTTTTTCCACCTCCAAGCGTTGAGGTCATCATTACGATAATTAATAAAATACTTACAATAGGAGCTAGTCCCATCATTATTTTAAATTTAATCGCTTTTTTCATTGGTTCTATCTCCCTCCTGTTTTCCCTCTATTTCTTGAGGTTATTCTTTTTTCTTTAGGTGAAATTTTCGCTAATCTATCACGTTTCAAGCCACTTGAAACTTGAGCGCTTTTTTGAATAACCCCACTCGGAGTAACCCTTTGAGTTGGGTGCATTCTTTGAGTCATAATTTCTTGTTTACGGTTTAATACACCCACACGCATTTCACGAGATTTTGCGCTTACTTGCTGACTTCTTTCTTTTCTAGCTTTTACTCGTTGTTTTCGAGCAGTTAATTTTTCCATATCTGCACCAGTACGAACACTATTAACGGTTTGTTTTGCCGTTGATTTCATGCGGTTTACTGCATATTTTCCATTTACAGGCGCATTTTTCACCCCATCTTTAACACTGTCAAATTTCTTACCTACATTGTCTTTAATGGAGGCTATTCTTCCTAATTTAGTCCCTACACGCTCCGCTTCATTTCTAGGTTTATAACTAGTCGGTTTACGTTTTAGGTCTTGTTCATTAGTCTTTTCAGCATTTCTCCTACCTACATTATTTTTCATAGGATTATTACTACCTTTACTAGGTGAGACAGAATCGCCATTAGTATTAGCAGTATTTCTATTTTCCCCTTTAGTTAAAGCTCCTAACATCCGATTATGACGGACTCGCCTAGTATTAGCACCAATCGTTCTCGTTACTTTTCTAGCTGTTTGCCCTAAGCCTTGGCTTACTTGTTTACTGTCATTGTTATTTAAGGACATATAGCCTAATAGTTCATTGGATTTATATTTAATTCCAATCCATACAACAATTTGAACAAATGCCATCAACATAAACCCTTTATTTACAGTCGTGTTATAAAGCAATTGAGAGATAGAGCACGCTACTGTTAAAATAAGCGTAATCCCCGACTTATTTAATAAGGCATTGAACATTTTCATGAATCCCATTTGTACAATTCTTTCTGTACCTGGAAACATGCCAAATGCTAACGCAACAGGTAAAAATGTGGCATATACAATAAACATAACATCTGCAAATAATTTCAAAGCGACTAATGATAAAACGACAAATGAGATCGTGAGATTAATAACCAAAATCATTAACGTCATTCCTAAACGGTTACCCGCATTTTGAAAGCCCATGTTTGTATTGCCTTCTTTAACCTCATTTTCTACCGCTTTAGCCCGACTATCATCATTAGAAAGTGGGTCAACACTTAAAATTTTCTCTAATCGCTCATTGTCTACCGTTGAATCACCATATTGTAGAATCGTATAAGGTTGAGTTACTTGAATTTTAAATAATGTATCTCTTAACCGAACTTCTGGAGCAAGCTCAGTTTCGTCTTCACCCGCTGATATTTTGTTTCCAATGTTTAAAATTTCCGTGTTAAATTCAGTTGAAAAACCATTAATCTTGGTCAAATAATTGTTTGAATAAGCTACAAATCCCATACTAAAAATAGTTACTAGCAGAAACGTTAAAGCTTTACTTAATGCTGTAGATAATTTTCTTTTGTAAACACCCATATACGCAATATAAGCACCTGTTATAACAATCCCAAAAGGCAACAGCATAGGGAATAGCCCTTCACTTTTTAGCCCGCCGCTATCAATTCCCGCAATGGTCTGAATATTTTTTGATAGTTGGCTGATAGTAGTAGAAACAAAATCTAATGTAAAAGCTTGTTCCACAATATACCCAACAAAATAACTCATTAGTGCGTTTAACATCCAAAACATATTAGCCAATAAATACAACATGTAATAGACTGCAGACATAATGCCGTCATCCCATTTCCATGGTAACCACTGCCAACTTGTATCAACATAAAAATCCAGTGAATAATTCATGATAGGGTGTTTTGTAAATTCTGCTACAACGTCATTAGCTTCTATAATCCAACCAGTTGCATATGCTCTAGTAACTGGAAATAAACCGATAATAAAGCACACTAGAAAAAGAGTGCCTAGAAAAATACTAAGCACTTTCAAGACTTTTTTAATTCGTTTCATTTTCCCCCTCCTCATGGACTTCTTCCATTTTAGGACGAGTATCAAAAGCATGGTCTAGCTCATCACTCATGGAATCAAATTGAACCACAGATACCCGACCGCTAACATCTTGGAATAAACATTGGCCATTATCAAGACTAGAAATAACCTCGGAATTATCTTCATTGAAATCTAAACCGAAAAAGTTTAATGTCTTTTCAATTTCGATACTATCCGTTGACCTAAAGGCAAACTTCATGCCGATATTATTTTTAATTTTTTCATCCGTTAAATCATCTGTATTTTGTGTAATGATATCGGAGGCGCTATTTTTGGCACGTCCTTCACGAATTGTTTTGCCTACAACAATTTTCCCTTGAGTAAATTGCATTTGTGCCCAAGCTTCTTCGAAACCAACAATTTTAAATATTGAGTTATCTTTTCGAATAAAACTTAATCCCAAATTAGAGAAAATTAACATCATTGCCACACTTAATAACTCACTTGGTGTATATTCATTAATACTAGTTTGTGAATCGGGTAGAGTTAATTCTTCAATTTGAAAGAAATTAAGCGGATTATCTAAATCAATACTTTGGTAATTTTTTCCATCACTAAAAATCAATTGAGCAAATGAACTTTTTGAAAAACTAAAAATATGATTTGCTAATTCAATCGTTACTGGTGTATTTGTTTTTCTTAATTCATCAATAACAGTTAGCAAGCCCCCATTCATTTCAGAGGCTAGAGAAACATGTTCCTCTAATGCGGGATAACGTTCACTATCTCGTATATTGACACCAGTTAAGAAAGTTAAAACATCCAGTGCTAATTTTTTAGCGCTCTTCTTGTCCTCAATAACTAGTAATGGGTCTAATATTCCTTTATTTTCATCCTCACTAGTAAAATTAATAACATTAATATATGGTGATAACCAAGGGATTCGTTCTTTCCAAATACCACGTTCTGCTTTAGGATCAAGTATGAATGCCTCAGCTCCAAAAAGGACACTTAAAAAGGTAATCAAATTAAATGAAAATGATTTACCGCCTCCCAATGAGCCTAAAAATGCCTTAGCTAAAGCATTAGTTGCCAAACCTTCTCTATTTTGAGCCGCCGCCCATGGTAAGATACGGACAATTTGCCCTGTTTGAACATCAAACCCTATCGGCATACCAATTTCTTCCCCAATAAAGCGACTTGCCCCAAAACCTAAACTTGCGATAAAATCAGATGTTGCATATTGAACATAATCATTTAAATAGCGAGTAGACGATGGAATAAATTCATGTAATAAGCCTAGTTGGTCACCGAATGGGCGTTGTAAAATTAATCCATAATCATAATAAAAATCTCTAACATTCACAACACGCCGTTCTAATTCTTCTTTAGTGCTAGCACTCACTCGAATAACAAAACTCAATTTATACATAGATTCTTTTGTATCATCCAGAATGGCTTCTAATTCATCAGCTTGTTCTAATGCCTCATTTAATTGGTTCGTTCCTTGGCTTCCCGAACTATGAGCGTTATTCTCTAAATCCTCTAAATCTTTCTTTTTATTCCGAACGGTAGACAAAGCTTTTCGATTGTTAATCGCCTCAATTTGTTCGCTCACATCAACAGGAAAATTAAAGACTTCTTGCTGTAAATAAAGAATTTCATTATCTGGAAATTGGCTTTCTCCAATGATTTCACTAAGGCATAACAATGAAACATATTGCTCATTTTCTTGTTGTGATAATTTAATGTATCTTGGTTTTTCATCAATACCCGCATCCGTAATTTTTAATACATCATACGCTTTATAAACAATTGACTTGTCTTTTATTTCCGTATCAAGAGTGTAGTCGTATTCTTCATATGGAACGCCTTCAAGACCAAAATTATGCTCAATAATGTAACCAAAATCTTTTCTTGTCAGTCGCCTAAAAGAAAATTTATTGGCTATTCTAATTTTAAGCATATTCTCAATTTGTTTAAAACGTTCAACTTCTTCTACATCAAAAACCTTATAGTCACCAGTCAGCTTTTCATTTGCCCCTCTAAAGAACTCTTTAAAGCTCTTTTTAAGTTCATCAATATAATTTTCTGTCGACATGGCTTCTTTGTTTACACTTAATTTAAAGCCACAAAAAAAGCGTACCTTAGACTCATTTTCTCCGACTGTATTTACTAATACTTCGGTAATTTCATCCATGTGCGCTTCGGCATATTCTTTTAATTCATATTTAGACCGTATTTCCTTTTTAGATTTTTCTTGAGTAGCACGTACGCTTTCCTCAGAAGTTATATAAAGAAAATGAATGTTGCCTTCATGATTTTGGGCAACCAATCGTTTTAAATCTCTAAAAATAGATTTCTTTTTATCCAAGCTCAAGAAATTGTAATTATAAGCTTCAAACTCATAATAAGCGTAACATTCTTTCTTTTTGTTAAATACTAAATTATCCTCAATATATTCAATCGGAAACATGATCTAACCTCCTTACTACAGTAATCGTTTTGTTAAATGTGTACTTTTGAACCTTCACTTTTTTTCCCTTTGTTGTTAGCCTCCCACGATTAAAGTAAGTTATGACTGACTTTAAAAATGAGATTGGGCTTTTCCCATCAAATTTAAGTTTCGACAAACCAAGAGCTATCAAAACTGATAGCCCTATTTTATTAAATACTGAATTTGAAACCAATGAAATAATTGGTAACTTTCCAAAAATTAAAAAAAACATGAATGACGTGATAAAATACTTGATTTGAGAAGTGGAAACAACAAAGGGCAAGTTAATATCATTAATTCTATAAACCAATTTTTCAACATTCCATACCTTGGTAAATACTTTGATATTCATTTTTTATCCCCTTTCTATGCCATCCATTTTTTAAATAGTTCTGCCATTTTATTGGCTAACTCCTCATATCCATAAACAAACCCAACAGCAACTAGTAAAGCGGCTACCGCTCCACCTAATTCTAACCATTTACGCTTAAACCCGAAATAAACACCCGCAATAACGATTGCGCCAAAAATGGCAAATTTCGCATTTCCAACTAAATCATTAAACATGTTTTGAATAAAATTCATTCCTTCTCACCTCCTTCCAAAGCTTTTTCGAGTTCATCAATCCGAGTTAAGAAACCTTCAAAAACAAGTTCTAACTCATTTTCAAGAAACTTTTCTAACTTCTTTCTTGTTCGCCAATTGGCAAACGTTTGACTGATAAAATTCAATACACCAACAAATATAAATAAACTTAAAAATCCTACAAATAAATCGAACATTTCTTATTACCTCCCATTTTCCTATTTAGCAAATAGTTCAACTAATACAAATAGATTATCTAAAATAACAAATCCCGCTAACCCAATAATAAAAAAAAGAAACATACTTAATAAATAAATTTGCCCTTGTAACCTTGCTATTTTTTCTTTAATTTTATATTCCTTTGTTTCACTTAATTCTAAGAATCTAAATACTGATACAATGCTAATAGCAACACATATTATGGTGAACCAACCTAAAGAACCAGTTAGTATAATAGTTTTGAAATTCAGAATCGCTTACACTCACCTCTTTAATTGTTTTAAATAATTTTCAATATCAAGCAACAGCTTTGAAGGCTGTAAATTTTTTCCATATACTTTAATATTGCTCCCTTCCTTTTTCCCATCATTGGGCTTTGTAAAATAGCTCACCTTATAAAAATCAAAAACATAGGTAGAATATCCTTTTTCTTTCTTCCCTTCAATAAATAAACAGGTAACAGGTGATAATGCCATTTCATAAACCAAAGGAGTTGGCTTATATGAAACACAGCCATTAGCCAAAATAGTGCTCGTTGTCACAATTTTTTGAAAGCCCAACTTTTCCAAACGTTCATCTAATTTACTCATTGTCTCCCTCCTAAAGTATTCCCAATACTAAAATATTTTCTTGTTGCAAATAATCACAGATATAAGTAATTTTTACTAAGATTTTTTGACCAGTAAAGTTGTTATTTTCATCAATTTCTTTCAGTAACAAACAGTCATTCACTTGGTAATTTCTATCATTAACTCGAATTTCAAAAGTTTTAATTTTGTTCCTAACTGCCCAAAAATAGCAACTTTCTGTTTTAAGCGCATGGATCATAATCACTCCTTCCCCTCTTTGAATTTAAGGATTAAGACTCATTTTCCTTTTCACTCAACAACTTGTTTAAATGGTAATTTTCAACGATATCGGTATTCATATCACGCCCATTCCCAATAAAGCTCCCTGTAGCAACATCAAAATAATACGCTTCAACTCTTACTTTCCCTTGGTCAACTAAATTAACTAATGACGTTTCTTTTTCCACTTATAACCCCTCCATTTTTTTAAATTTGTGCACCTTCAAGATTCTTTACTATTTATTTCATGAAACCGCAACGCTAAGGCGTTGACTCTCGTAAAACGCTCTAAGGAGCTACTCACATATGACACAAAATGTGTCGAAATAATAATTAATTAAAGGATTTAAAGCATAATTCCACTTTGTTCATACATATCAATTTGTTGCAAACAATCTTCTAACAATTGCATATGGTGTTTGTTCAGTTCAGCATTTTCAATAATATTTTCTAGTTCTGCAGTTCCTCGACGATTATCAACTTCCCTTAATATTTTCAGCGTAGGAGCTACATATTTTTTAATCCAGTGGAGTTTATCAAAGTAATTTTTTGATTCTGGTTGCATACACAAATTCAATTTTTTAACATCTGCCATAAACCAAGCCCAAGGCTTCCATAAAGGATATTTTTTGACGTCCTTTATTTTTGTATCAATGGGCTTTTTAACAAAACGAATGCTTTCATTTAATACTTCCATTGCAATAGAAAACACCTCGCGGCGTTTTATTAATTCTGCAACTAATGAGTTTGCTCGCTTTTGACGAAACTTCAACTCATAACGATTCCACTTTTCTTCCATTTCATCTTCTGATAATCCAAATTTTTCAGCTTGTTCATAATTTTTTTCATACAAGGTCATGAAGAACTCACTTGATCGTGAACCAAAATTAATGGTTTGACCTTTCTTTTCACCGCCCTTAATCCTAAAAGAACCATACTTAACAAATTGTTTTAGGCGACTTACCACAAGTCCTTTTTCAGCTAACTTAATCAGTTTTGGAATTGTAAAATACGTTTTTTTATCATCTATTGCCAAATCAATGCGTGTAAAATTAACCTCATGAGACACACATCTTTCAAAAAATTCAAACCATGTCTCACTTCGTGCCTCAAGGAATTTTTCAAAATTTCGGCAACCACTTCCCGACATTAATATTTGATAATGTTTTACATAGTCACCTTCTTCATTTTTTGCATCGGGACTTTCTAACACTCTAATATCATCAAAGCACATTAGCGATTTGTAGCCGTTAACTCCACCTCTTAAATCATTTCTCATTAGGTTGTATGGAATACAAAGTATGTCATCCGCAATGCTATCTGGACTAATTTCTTTAACAGTTAATTGACACCAGTCAATCAATGCTGTTAGCAAAGGTTCATTTTTTTCATTTTCTCGTATTACCCCCCTTTTAGTAGGGGGGGTTGTCGCTTCGCTCATTCTGTATCTTCCTCCGTCTCGTAAATGATTTCTCTTATTTTTTGCTCTGGCAAAGAGTGCTCGCTTGTTGCACTATCGCTTTCTTTTTCGCGGGGCGAAAAAGCGCGAGGCACAACATCGAGCAATTGAGCAAATTCTGTTAAAATATTATAGGAGTCTGGTACAAATGGTGAATAAAACTCTTTTACTATCGGGTAGCCATTTTGAAAAATATAGCCTCGCCCAACGCCTTTTTTACTGCGTAAATTTTGTTCAGTATTATCAAAAATCATCCGATATGCTGTACTAGATAGCTGACCTAAAGCAATTTTAAGACCTAAGTTATCTCTGATAGCACCCGGAATAGCTGAAACATCGGGACGTTGAGTTGTCAGTATTAGCTGTACTCCCGCCTCTCGACCTTTCATAACGATCTGATACATTTCAGCAAAATATTTATCCCTGTCCGCTTTCTTTGGAATTGATTCAATGACTGCCATTACTTCATCAAATAAGACAATAATCGGTTGCATATCATACGTTGAAAAATCGTTCCCCGGAACATAATCGGGTCTAGCTTTCATAATTACATATCGATTATTCATTTCAGCAACTACCGTTTTAAGCATTTCTAAAATATCATCGTTTTTAGTTGAAACATTTTCAAGAACACGCCCTAAATCACTTAAAGCACTATTCTTGCCATCTGCAATATAAAGTTTTGCACCAGATTCTATCAGTCCTTTTAATAAGGCTGTAAGAAAACGGGTTTTACCGCCACCAGTACCCCCAATAATCAAACCATGAGCTACTTTAGAAATATCCCAAGTAATATGCTTCATTAAAGAAAGAACATATTTATTTTTCACAACAACCTCTTTTATCCCAATGCGATTAACAACTGGGTCAGTAATCATTTCATACTTATAAAACCCATTTCGTTCAGTCGTATCACTCAAAGCTAAAGCAAACATTTGCTCAAAAGTATCTGACATTTCCCGATAAAATTGATTAAATTTACTTCCATCGAGCATGATAGTTATTTCAAACATACCCTTCCGCTTCCAAAAATACATTTTAGGAAAATAAACAATGTCTCTAGACATACTTTTTTGATTGGAAACCATCATATTAGGGTCTTCAATCTTATTGACTAAATAAAACTCATTACTATAAATCATTCTACAAAGCTTCTGCATATGATAAAGGTATGCCCAAAATTTATAAAAAAGGGCTAGCATGACTAGTAAAGATACTAAGCCAATTACAAGACCAATAACCAAAATAGTTATTAATGGTTTTATTTCAAATTCAAAATTCCCAATAAAACTCCACTCTTTAAATAACATCCACATCCAATAACCTAGCATCGGAACAAAAAAAATAAAGCTAAAAATATTAGCTAATAAATGCCGATAATTCTTTCTAATTCTGAAACCTTTCCATTTCCAATCAATAAATTGCAAAGAATCCCTCCTATTTCAATAACTTGTTACATGTCAATGGACAGGTAGTATTTTTTTCAAAACGCTTTGCTGAAAATAATCTCCACCTTTCCCCATTGACATATAACATTTTGCTCCTTGTAGTCTTATCGCCGAGCGATTAAACCAGTTAATTACTTTTTCTAGCGCTCGGTCTTTACATTGTAAGGAGCAAAACCGTTGTACACATTCAAAACTTCATCAACTTACTTTTATACAAAATACTAGAGGGGCATGCCTCCCCTCACACTCCCCAGTCGCCTCATGATTACCCAGTTAGTTACAAAGATTTTATTACTTTTTATCATTAACTTTTTGACTGTTTGCTTCAACTGGCTTAGCACCTAAAATTTCACCTGTAGTTTCATCATATAGGCGGTCTTGAGGATTCAAAGCTTCTACACCATCACAACTAAAGCGGTCAATTAATACGCCACGAGGATTATTACCAGTTGCTACAGAAGCATATGGATCGTACACTAGATTAATAAATTTAATTGGTTTCATTGGTTTTACATTAGGTCTTTTATCCACATTATCAATTTTGACTTGAATACTTGCCCCTTCTTGCGTAGCATTTCGATAAAGCGGCGCTCCAATATCACATGTTACACTTCCAACGTCCGCAACCTTTTGTTGATTTTCATATAGAGCCGATGTTTTACTCCCAATAAATAAAATTTCGCCTTCAGCTCCTAGTGCTTTTTCAATAATTTCTTTCGTCATTAATACTTTCATGTTTAAATTCCACCTTTAATTTTTATTTTTTTGTGCTATTTTCTTTTTACTCAAATAGATTGATACTCCCGCAATCATGACAAATAGACCACAAATTAAAGCAAGTTGGTTTGCTTTTTCGCCAGTTTGTGGGAACGTTGATTTTTCAGTTTTAACCGTTTCTTTAATGATTGTTTTTTCAATAATTTTATCTTTTGTATTTTTCACAGTGTACTCAAACGCTTGTCCGTTTTCTTCAATCGTAATATTTTCTTGTAAAAACGTTCCAGTATACCCAAAAGGATTTTTTGTTTCTTCTACTGAATAAATATTGTTTGCTTCAATATCAAATTCAACTAATCCAGATTCATTCGTAGTTTTCACTTCCGTAATACCTTCACTATCTGTTTTAGTAAATTCTGCATCTTTTAAAGCTTTACCATTTTCATCCACTTTGTGAATAATGATTTTACCTGTTTTAAGTGTGTTTGCAACCGTATATTCAAATACTTGGTTATCATCTTCAACG
Organism: Carnobacterium maltaromaticum DSM 20342; assembly: GCF_000744945.1. Taxonomy (NCBI): domain Bacteria; kingdom Bacillati; phylum Bacillota; class Bacilli; order Lactobacillales; family Carnobacteriaceae; genus Carnobacterium; species Carnobacterium maltaromaticum. Next base: position 3,443,077 of record NZ_JQMX01000001.1, on the reverse strand, counting down.
GTAATATTTTCTTGTAAAAACGCTCCGATATAACCTAGCGGATTTTTTGTTTCTTCAACTGAGTAAACATTGTTTGCTTCAATATCAAATTCAACTAGTCCACTTTCATCTGTAGTTTTCACTTCTGTAATACCTTCATTATCTGTTTTAGTAAATTCTGCATTAGCTAAAGGTTTTCCATTTTCATCTACTTTGTGAACTGCAATTTTACCTGTTTTCAATTTATTATAAATCGTACCTAAATCAATAACTTCTTGATTATGATTAATAGTGAACGGAATTTTTTCACCGTTTAAAACATAACTGCTTAACGTTCCAGTTTCGACTAGATAATGAACGCCATAGGCTAGTCCAGAAGCTTCACCTTCTCCATTTTCTGTAACAATTTCTTTTTCAACTGTAACCCCATCAGAAGCTAAAATTTTAAATTGCACATTATCAAGTAACTTTTCATCCGTTCCTTTTTTAATAAACTTAACAGAACCTTTCACCGCCTCAATTTCGCCCGAAATAGCCTCCTGTTTGTCTTCTGAGAACTCTTTCAACTCATAAGAAGCAACATCTTGAAAGCCCGCATGCCCGCCATATCTTACAGCTACATTGTAAGCATTAGTAAAACTTCCTTTCGCTGTTACACTCGGAGTTAATGCTTGCCCTTCTAATTCTGCCTCTGGTATCACCATTTTAAATTTTGTACCATCAGAAAAAGAAACAACTTCATTGCCATTTTCGTCAATTAATTTAGTGTTCGGTGTTGCATTTTCTACAATCTTAGATGTTGAGACTACATTTCCTTTTAGATTAGTAACAACGTAATCACTTACGTATTCTTCACCAACGAGTTCAAATGATAAACTAGCTTTATCAAATGATAGTTTATTTTCAAATACTGGAATACTTGGAGCGGGAGCATTTAACGCTTCTGCTTTTAATGCTTTTATTCTTGGTAAAATACCATAATCATCTACAAAGTTGCGATCCAGAGAAAAAGATTCGGGTGATTTAATATTGTGAATTGCCGCTTGTACAATATATTCATCAATTGCTTTATCTCCTGTCAAATTAGAATTGCCATTTGTATAAGCATCCATTAAATAGGTTGTAGCATTATCCAATTGCTCATAACTCTCATATTCTAAGCCGTTTGGACTTGGTAAATCAAAGTTAATACAAAACTTAATAGCCCCATTTTCATCCCTTAAACGGTCAACCATTCGTACAGGTGTGAAGCCATCAATATCACTTTTAAGATATGTGACATCTTTTTCTAAAATACTAACTGTATGTTTTACTGGAGCAAGTTTTTCAATCCCCTCAGCAAAGACTGCAGTAGTTGGAAGCAAGCTCCCGCAAACCATACCTAGAGTTAAAACTGAGTTAATTACTTTATTTTTTAATTTGGTTTGTTTCATTTCTTCATCTCTCTTTCTATTTTTTTTGACAGCTGTTACTAAAAAATTGCTAACTACTTACACCAAGTGAATCACCTCCCTTCAATTAAGTATCTAAAGTTAATTATTTTTTCCCCAATCATCTATCCAAGCACCCATTTTTTTGTGACTATCATAATAATATTCAAGTGCTATCCGTAACCTTAAGGAATCAGAAACTTCGGTATATTCAAGTTCATTTTTTTTTGAAGAAATTTTGTTCCAACGGTTTAAATCATCAAGCATATCCTCTTCTCTAGCACTTAATTCAACAGGTATTTTCATGTTATTCCTCCTATTTTTGGCAACAAAAAAAGACTTAACGAATGATAGCTCGTTAAGTCTTGAATAGTTTAGTATATTTAATTAGTAGCTTGCTAGTTCAGCCTCAGAATTAACATTAATAATTCTAGCGCCGCCATGGATACGAGTAATTAATTGTTGCATAATTCCCAAAGGAACAGCTATACATCCCGCAGTTGGAGCACCGTTACTTACATGTAAAAAGAATGCAGAACCGCCACCAACACCGCCATTATAATCCAATGCTATAGCATATTGATATTGTTGAGAGTAACTAGCTAAATGTTCATCGGAACTATCCGAGCTAGGACGTTCTTGCCACGTATTATATTGTGGGTCATTTACATTTGAAATCCAATAGCTATTAGGAGTAATTTGACGGTATGGTAATGAAGCTCCTGGGTTTCCACCTGTGCCAAATGCTAAACTTAAACCATATGAACCTTTAGGTGTAGCACTTCTATACTCGCTAGCTTGCCCTACTCCTTCACTCCCTACCATTCCGCCAGTAGATAGTACAGTATTCCATTGACTACCATTTTTTTCAAATAAATATACTTGAGCACTTGCACCAGAGGCAACAACTGCAACAATTTGATCTGCATAACTTGCCGTTGGACTTTGAGCAATTAGCCCTTCAATGCCACCTTGAGCAACTGGAGCATTCCCACCTTGAGTTTCACCGCCAGTATTACCAGTAGAACCAGTTGTATTAGTAGTAGTATTTTCAGAAGTTCCCGAATTAGCTTTCGTTTCACTTACAGCAGTAGTTTCTTCTGATTTAGATTCTCCCTCTTTTTCTTCACTTGTTTTCGCATCTTCTTTAGCCCAATAAATGGTAAATGCCTTCTCATAATTAACTGTAATTTCTGATTTAGCTTTTTCATTTTTTATTACTTTGATTAGATTTTCAACATTCTCGATATCTTCTTGAGTTACATTTTCAGCCAGTTGTTCTTTAGATTCATCTAAAAATAATAAATTTGTTTTATCATTAGCCGATTTTATCTCGTTAAATTGCTTACTAATTTCTTCAAGCGTTGGTTTCTTTTTCTCAGTAATTTTTTTATTATAGCTTAATGATTCATCATATTTTTTACCTAAAGTATTTACATTATCAGCCGTGACATCATCTTTTAATATATCATTAGGTAAAAATGATTGAATAGTACCTTTTGTCTCCAACATAAATTCTAGTTGTTTAAGTTCGGTATTCAATTTTTCTTTTACTTTTTTATCATCAATTTTTTTAACTTCAATTTTTACATCATTAATTTTTTGATTCGTTAAATCTTTTGCAAAATCCTCTTTTTTATCATTTGAATAAAGGGCTATCACAGATTTTTCAACGTCTTTAATTGTGCTTTCTCTTAAAGCAATTTCAGCTTGTGCAGATTCTTTTTCTTGTTGCTTATTAGTAGCATTAGCATAAACTAAGCCACCCCCTAGTAGCAATGCAACTGCACAAATACTACCAACCAACCATTTTTTATTCAACTTATCAAATTTCATTTTTACACCTCTTATAATTTTATTATTATTTCTTAATTATAACATAGTTGAAAATATCTTGTATTATTTTAATTCAATACATGAATACGTAGGGACAATAAATTTGTATTATTTTAATTCGTAATACTTGAATCCGAATGAACAATGTTTATTAATATTAGCTTTATAAGCTATATATGTAACGGTGGAATGAGCTTACCACCATTAGGGTTTCTCTCCCTAGCAGTTTTTCAACAGTGCCTAGCTGTTACCTATTGAGTAAAACTATAACTTCCTGTATAATAAAAGTGTCGAGTTTTTATTATGGTCGTTACATTGTTCTCAATGTATCGGCTATTTTATTTTCAAAGAACATATACAAATTATAAAGAATCTCGTATTGTAATTTGTTCTAATAATAAGATTCTATAAACTTGTTTTAACAAAACATCTTATTCATAAGGTGCTTTATTAAAGCAAGTTTTCCTTGCTTTAAAGACTTACTGGTTCTTCAATTCCGTATTTTTCAAAAAAGAATTTTTTATTCACTAACCCTCTTTCAACTCTTTTCCCTTGTTTTACAAGTTCAGCATTCAATGCTTTGATTCTAATTCTTGCTGTGTTCTCGCTTCTACCAAGTATTTCAGCTACTTCTTTAGCATTTAAAAATTGATTCATAAATATCCTCCTTAAAAACTATTTTTAATCGTTTTAACTATTGATTAACAACTTATAATCATATGATAAACGATTTAAAATTGTTTGTCAACACTTTAAACGATTATTTTAAATATATAACCATTTAAAAGCATTTTTAATGATATTATAACTTTGTAGAAAGGAGTTTTTTCTAATGAATTTTGCTACACGCTTAAAACAATTAAGAGAAAATAAAGATTTAAAACAAAAAGAGTTAGCAGATTTACTACATTTACAACAAAGTACAATTTCTGCATACGAACGTAACAAAATACAACCAACTCCTGAAACTATTAATATATTAGCTGATTTTTTTGGTGTGACTTCTGATTACTTATTAGGTAGACAGGATACTTCAAAGACAAAACTTGAACAAACAGTTAACTCTACTATAGAAGAATTGAAACAAGAAAATACATTATTATTCTTGAAAGACGATAATTTCGATGAAGAAACTGCTAGACTAATAAAGATCGCTATGAAAAACGCAATGAGAACTGTAGACGATATGAAGAAAAAGGACTGATATTTATTGACTGTATTCATTTAAAAATGAAAGATAAAGCAAATGAAATCATCAAGTTCTATAATTCAAATAACGTTACTAGAATTATAGATTACTTAGGGATTATCCTTTTAAAATCCAACTTAGGAAATGTAAAAGGTTTTTTACAATTTTACAATAACAGATACATCATCCACGTTAATCACAATATTGAGAATGAATCTGAAATTGACATGGTTATAGCACACGAACTAGCACATTATTTTTTACACAAGAATATGAACTGCTTTGAATTTAACAGCAATAGTTTATATTTTGAGGATAAGATAGAAAAAGAAGCAAATTTATTTGCTTCTGAGTTACTATTAACTGATAATATGTTATTAGAAGAATTTATTTACTTAGAGAGTTTCACAATAAAAGATATTTCTAACTATTTTAATTTATGTTATGAATTGGTGGAATTAAAATTTGAAACTCTAAAATTGGATGATTCTTTTTTTAAAGAATACAAAAAACATACGTTCGAAGGAGAGTTTTAATGGTAATTAGAAAAGATAAAAATGGTAAATATATGGTTGATGTCTCTAACGGCTTCGATCCTATTACAAATAAACAAAAAAGATTTCAAAAGAAAAATATAAGCACTAAAGAGGAAGCAATTCAAATTGAAATGAATGCTCGACTTTTCAAATTAAATGATATTTCTAAAAGTGATAATTTAACTATAGATAATTTATTTAACCTAATGTTAAAAGAAAACATTAAAGAGGATGCAAAGCAATCATACGTATCTACCCAACAGTATAATTTTAAAGCCCATATTCAACCATATTTTGAACATTCATCTATAAAGAAAGTTCAACGTGATGATATTATTAAATTTAGGGACTATCTTCAATCAAATGAAAAAAAACTTTCAAACAATACAGTAAATAAAATCATGATACTCCTCAAAAAAATATTTGACTCAGCAATTAAGGTTGATCTTATAACTGATAATCCTTGTTTGCATTTAAAAAAATTAAAAGTCGATAAAAAGAAAATGCAATTTTGGACTATTACCGAGTATAAAGATTTTATCAATAGTATTGAGGATAAAGACAAACACTATAAATATTTATTCACTACTCTATTTTTTACTGGGATGAGAATCGGTGAAGCATTGGCTCTTACTTGGAATGACATTAATTTTGCTACTGGAGAAATTAATGTTACTAAAACAACTAGTATAATTAGAGGTGAAACAATAATTAGTGAACCAAAAACAAAAGCATCAATTCGACGTATTACTATCAATAGAAAACTTGTAGATGAATTATTTTTCTGGAAAGAAAAACAACAACATATTTTAGAATCTTATCTAATGACAGTTGATAACAATACTCAAGTTTATCAATTTCAACCAAAGGCTACCAATAAAGATATGGTGCATAAAAAATTTAAATACTATTTAAAAAAGAGTCCTCATATCAAAGTAATTCGCATACACGATTTGAGACACTCTCATGTGGCTTTATTAATCAATCTAAGCAATGGTAGAGAAGAATACGATACTATTAAGGAACGCTTAGGACACTCAAGTATAACGACTACAATAGACACTTATTCCCATTTGTACCCTAATAAACAAAAAAGTGTCAGCGATCCACTAGATGATTTTTTCTAGATTAGTGATTTTTTAGTGACTAATTTTAAAAAAAATGCAAAAAAAAGCACCAACGAATCGTTAGAAACGTTGATACTACTAGTATACCGGCGGCCGGGGTCGAACCGGCACGCCCTTGCGGGCACAGGATTTTGAGTCCAGCGCGTCTGCCAATTCCGCCACGCCGGCAAGAAAGTAACTTATATTAAACTTTATAAAGATAAAGGCGGTAACCGGATTTGAACCGGTGATGAAGGTTTTGCAGACCTCTGCCTTACCACTTGGCTATACCGCCATTATATAAAATTTAATTTTAAAGTAAAAAATAAGCATTTCTGCATCTTTTACTAACTGGGCTAGCTGGATTCGAACCAACGCATAACAGAGTCAAAGTCTGTTGCCTTACCGCTTGGCGATAGCCCAATAATAATACAAAAGGCGACTGATGGGAATCGAACCCACGCATGGCGGAACCACAATCCGCTGTGTTAACCACTTCACCACAATCGCCATGAATTCATTTAATAATAAAAATAGAAAAGGCGACTGATGGGAATCGAACCCACGCGTGGCGGAACCACAATCCGCTGTGTTAACCACTTCACCACAATCGCCATCATATTAAATTTCATTATAAATGACAGGGGTAGCAGGAATTGAACCCACACTAATGGTTTTGGAGACCACTGTTCTACCTTTAAACTATACCCCTAAAGATTTAATTAACTATAAAAAAAAATGGTGGAGGGGGGCAGATTCGAACTGCCGAACCCGAAGGAGCGGATTTACAGTCCGCCGCGTTTAGCCACTTCGCTACCCCTCCAAAAATGGTGGCGCAGGACAGAATCGAACTGCCGACACATGGAGCTTCAATCCATTGCTCTACCAACTGAGCTACTGAGCCATTTTTATAGGTAATCTATTTAATTTTTAAAAATATGGCGGTCTGGACGGGACTCGAACCCGCGACCTCCTGCGTGACAGGCAGGCATTCTAACCAGCTGAACTACCAGACCAAAAAATGAATTTGTGTTACGTCACATTTAATTTACCCTCAAATCAATAACTTAAAGATAAACTAATGGGGGTTAACGGGCTCGAACCGCTGACCCTCTGCTTGTAAGGCAGATGCTCTCCCAACTGAGCTAAACCCCCAGATACTGCTTAAATGACCCGTACGGGAATCGAACCCGTGATACCGCCGTGAAAGGGCGGTGTCTTAACCGCTTGACCAACGGGCCTAAATAAAATTTCAGATACGGAGAGTAAGGGATTCGAACCCTTGAGACAGTTTTCACCGCCTACACGATTTCCAATCGTGCTCCTTCGGCCAGCTCGGACAACTCTCCAGATTCTAAATAAATCTCAAACAATCATTATCTTTTTCCATAGACAATCTTTCTATGTAACTCCGCAAGTAGGACTCGAACCTACGACATCATGATTAACAGTCATGCGCTACTACCAACTGAGCTATTGCGGAATAATATTGAATCTTGCGTGGCAACGTCCTACCCTCACAGGGGGAAACCCCCAACTACTCTCGGCGCTGAAAAGCTTAACTGCTGTGTTCGGCATGGGAACAGGTGTATCCTTTTCGCTATCGCTACCACACAATTTTTTTACAACTTGCGGCGCTACTCTGCGTCTGTTTCCTTTACTCCACTCTTCATGCACACTAGTGCATTCCGGGGTTCGCTCAGTTACATCCTTGATTAGCTTGCAATTTGATAAAAAATGCTTGTTTAGGTTGATGGTTACATCGACACTAAACTGCGATTCAATTATTTAGTTGTAGAGAGTTTGATCTCTCAAAACTGGAACTGTTTAAAAAGTAATTGTTTTGGAAACGTTCTTCACCGTTTATTTCTTGGTTAAGTCCTCGACCGATTAGTATTGGTCCGCTCCATACATCGCTGTACTTCCACTTCCAACCTATCTACCTGATCATCTCTCAGGGGTCTTACTCACTTACGTGATGGGAAATCTCATCTCGAGGGGGGCTTCACGCTTAGATGCTTTCAGCGTTTATCCCTTCCACACATAGCTACCCAGCGATGCTCTTGGCAGAACAACTGGTACACCAGCGGTGTGTCCATCCCGGTCCTCTCGTACTAAGGACAGCTCCTCTCAAATTTCCTGCGCCCGCGACGGATAGGGACCGAACTGTCTCACGACGTTCTGAACCCAGCTCGCGTACCGCTTTAATGGGCGAACAGCCCAACCCTTGGGACCGACTACAGCCCCAGGATGCGATGAGCCGACATCGAGGTGCCAAACCTCCCCGTCGATGTGGACTCTTGGGGGAGATAAGCCTGTTATCCCCAGGGTAGCTTTTATCCGTTGAGCGATGGCCCTTCCATGCGGAACCACCGGATCACTAAGCCCGACTTTCGTCCCTGCTCGACTTGTAGGTCTCGCAGTCAAGCTCCCTTCTGCCTTTACACTCTACGAATGATTTCCAACCATTCTGAGGGAACCTTTGGGCGCCTCCGTTACTCTTTAGGAGGCGACCGCCCCAGTCAAACTGCCCGTCTGACACTGTCTCCAGCCACGATTAGTGGCTAGGGTTAGAGTGGTCATACAGCAAGGGTAGTATCCCACCAATGCCTCCATCAAGACTGGCGTCCTGACTTCTATGGCTCCTACCTATCCTGTACAAGCTGTACAAACACTCAATATCAAACTGCAGTAAAGCTCCATGGGGTCTTTCCGTCCTGTCGCGGGTAACCTGCATCTTCACAGGTACTATAATTTCACCGAGTCTCTCGTTGAGACAGTGCCCAAATCGTTACGCCTTTCGTGCGGGTCGGAACTTACCCGACAAGGAATTTCGCTACCTTAGGACCGTTATAGTTACGGCCGCCGTTTACTGGGGCTTCAATTCTTAGCTTCGCCGAAGCTAACCAATCCTCTTAACCTTCCAGCACCGGGCAGGCGTCAGCCCCTATACGTCATCTTTCGATTTTGCAGAGACCTGTGTTTTTGATAAACAGTCGCTTGGGCCTATTCACTGCGGCTGATCTTTCGATCAGCACCCCTTCTCCCGAAGTTACGGGGTCATTTTGCCGAGTTCCTTAACGAGAGTTCTCTCGCACACCTTAGGATACTCTCCTCGACTACCTGTGTCGGTTTGCGGTACGGGCAATTTCTTTCTAACTAGAAGCTTTTCTTGGCAGTGTGACATCAGAAACTTCGGTACTGTAATTTCCCTCCCCATCACAACTTGTCCGTACAGAAGCAAGCATTTAACTCACCTCAAGACTCATTGCTTAGACGCACATATCCAACAGTGCGCATTTCTTAGCCTCCTGCGTCCCTCCATTGTTCAAACAAAAGAAACTGGTACAGGAATATCAACCTGTTGTCCATCGCCTACGCCTATCGGCCTCGGCTTAGGTCCCGACTAACCCTGGGAGGACGAGCCTTCCCCAGGAAACCTTAGTCATACGGTGGACGGGATTCTCACCCGTCTTTCGCTACTCATACCGGCATTCTCACTTCTAAGCGCTCCACTAGTCCTCACGGTCTAGCTTCGACGCCCTTAGAACGCTCTCCTACCATAGAACCCTAAGGTTCTATCCACAGCTTCGGTGTACTATTTAGCCCCGGTAAATTTTCGGCGCAGGGTCACTCGACTAGTGAGCTATTACGCACTCTTTAAATGATGGCTGCTTCTGAGCCAACATCCTAGTTGTCTAAGCAACCCCACATCCTTTTCCACTTAATAGTAACTTTGGGACCTTAGCTGGTGGTCTGGGCTGTTTCCCTTTCGACTACGGATCTTATCACTCGCAGTCTGACTCCCGGATATAAATCAATGGCATTCGGAGTTTATCTGAATTCGGTAACCCTAGAAGGGCCCCTAGTCCAAACAGTGGCTCTACCTCCATGATTCTTAATTCCGAGGCTAGCCCTAAAGCTATTTCGGAGAGAACCAGCTATCTCCAAGTTCGATTGGAATTTCTCCGCTACCCACACCTCATCCCCGCATTTTTCAACATACGTGGGTTCGGTCCTCCAGTGCGTATTACCGCACCTTCAACCTGGACATGGGTAGGTCACTTGGTTTCGGGTCTACGACCACATACTCATTCGCCCTATTCAGACTCGCTTTCGCTACGGCTCCGTCTTATCAACTTAACCTCGCATGTAATCGTAACTCGCCGGTTCATTCTACAAAAGGCACGCTATCACCCATTAACGGGCTCTAACTATTTGTAAGCACACGGTTTCAGGAGCTCTTTCACTCCCCTTCCGGGGTTCTTTTCACCTTTCCCTCACGGTACTGGTTCACTATCGGTCACTAAGGAGTATTTAGCCTTGCGGGATGGTCCCCGCGGATTCCGACGGAATTTCTCGTGTTCCGCCGTACTCAGGATACACAACAGAGTGAACTTTGTTTCGATTACGGGGCTTTTACCCTCTTCGGCGGACCTTTCCAGATCGCTTCTTCTACAAAACTCATTTATGACTCTTAATGTCGTGTCCTACAACCCCAAAGAGCAAGCTCTTTGGTTTGGGCTCTTCCCGTTTCGCTCGCCGCTACTCAGGGAATCGAATTTTCTTTCTCTTCCTGCAGTTACTTAGATGTTTCAGTTCTCTGCGTCTACCTCTACTAGCCTATGTATTCAGCTAGCAGTAACATTCTATAAAAAATGCTGGGTTCCCCCATTCGGAAATCTTTGGATCAAAGCTTACTTACAGCTCCCCAAAGCATATCGGAGTTAGTCCCGTCCTTCATCGGCTCTTAGTGCCAAGGCATCCACCGTGCGCCCTTATTAACTTAACCTAATTTTGGCACTACTACTTCACACTTCTTCGTTAATTTCGTGTTTTGTGATACTCACGTACGCTAGTACGCTCCGTTTCTCAAACACTCATTTCCTCGAATTGCTTCGCATTAGCACAAAATTTTTATCGATGGTATTCCCGAAGGAATCTCATGATGTTAGTCAATGATTTTATTCATTATCTTACGATAAGAACTAATTAAAAAACTTATTTAAAACGCGGTATTTTCTCGGTTTCTTACTTTAATTACTTTTTAAACAGTATCCAGTTTTCAAAGAACAAAATGTGATTGACCTCTAATGAATAGAGATGAATCGTTTTGAGAGTTAGACCTCTCAAAACTGAACAAAGTAAAAACGAATGTGTGGGATTTCCGTAATATTCCTTAGAAAGGAGGTGATCCAGCCGCACCTTCCGATACGGCTACCTTGTTACGACTTCACCCCAATTATCTATCCCACCTTAGACGGCTGGCTCCTAAAAGGTTACCTCACCGGCTTCGGGTGTTACAAACTCTCGTGGTGTGACGGGCGGTGTGTACAAGACCCGGGAACGTATTCACCGCGGCGTTCTGATCCGCGATTACTAGCGATTCCGGCTTCATGTAGGCGAGTTGCAGCCTACAATCCGAACTGAGAATGGCTTTAAGAGATTAGCTTGGCCTCGCGACCTTGCGACTCGTTGTACCATCCATTGTAGCACGTGTGTAGCCCAGGTCATAAGGGGCATGATGATTTGACGTCATCCCCACCTTCCTCCGGTTTGTCACCGGCAGTCTCACTAGAGTGCCCAACTAAATGCTGGCAACTAGTAATAAGGGTTGCGCTCGTTGCGGGACTTAACCCAACATCTCACGACACGAGCTGACGACAACCATGCACCACCTGTCACTTTGTCCCCGAAGGGAAAGCTCTATCTCTAGAGTGGTCAAAGGATGTCAAGACCTGGTAAGGTTCTTCGCGTTGCTTCGAATTAAACCACATGCTCCACCGCTTGTGCGGGTCCCCGTCAATTCCTTTGAGTTTCAGCCTTGCGGCCGTACTCCCCAGGCGGAGTGCTTAATGCGTTAGCTGCAGCACTGAAGGGCGGAAACCCTCCAACACTTAGCACTCATCGTTTACGGCGTGGACTACCAGGGTATCTAATCCTGTTTGCTCCCCACGCTTTCGAGCCTCAGCGTCAGTTACAGACCAGAGAGTCGCCTTCGCCACTGGTGTTCCTCCACATATCTACGCATTTCACCGCTACACGTGGAATTCCACTCTCCTCTTCTGCACTCAAGTTCTCCAGTTTCCAATGACCCTCCCCGGTTGAGCCGGGGGCTTTCACATCAGACTTAAAGAACCGCCTGCGCTCGCTTTACGCCCAATAAATCCGGACAACGCTTGCCACCTACGTATTACCGCGGCTGCTGGCACGTAGTTAGCCGTGGCTTTCTGGTTAAATACCGTCAGGGGATGAGCAGTTACTCTCATCCTTGTTCTTCTTTAACAACAGAGTTTTACGATCCGAAAACCTTCTTCACTCACGCGGCGTTGCTCCGTCAGACTTTCGTCCATTGCGGAAGATTCCCTACTGCTGCCTCCCGTAGGAGTCTGGGCCGTGTCTCAGTCCCAGTGTGGCCGATCACCCTCTCAGGTCGGCTACGTATCATTGCCTTGGTGAGCCATTACCTCACCAACTAGCTAATACGCCGCGGGTCCATCCATTAGTGGTAGCCGAAGCCACCTTTCCTTCAAGAATCATGCGATTCCTGAAACTATGCGGTATTAGCATCCGTTTCCGAATGTTATCCCCCTCTAATGGGCAGGTTACCCACGTGTTACTCACCCGTCCGCCACTCACTTGGTTAAAGAGCAAGCTCTTCAACTTCGTGCGTTCGACTTGCATGTATTAGGCACGCCGCCAGCGTTCGTCCTGAGCCAGGATCAAACTCTCATATAAAATGATGCTTGAAGCTCATTAGTTTTTGCTAGCGAATAATTATTCACTTTCTTGCTTATTCGACTCAACCTTGTTGAGTCATCCTACACATTTGGTTCGTCTTACTTTGTTCAGTTTTCAAAGGTCTAAGTTGTTTCGTTGGTCGTTTTGACAACTTCTAAATATTACCATCTCGACAGTTTATTGTCAACATTTTTTTAAAAGTTTTTTGAATATTTTTTTCAGTAATGAATATTTATTCAAATGCCAGTTTACAGCTCGTTCTCCTGCCGACTTAAAACATCTTATCATGTTTCAAAAGGCTTTGTCAACTGCTTTTTTAAATAATTTTTATTTTGTTTTGAGCGGTTGTTTTAACTAACTGTCTTAGCGACATCAACTACTATACCAAGATATTCAAGCACGGTCAACTAAAACATACAGAATTTATGCAAAAAAATAAAAAAGCGAACAATCTATAAATAATTAGATTTAAAAGTCGTATATATATTCAGCCAGCCCTTTATATAATCAAGAATCGTTATCTGCTTAACTAGTAGTGTTCGTAAAATTAATAATGTAGAAAACAGCATCTCTACATACATAAAGATAAACTAACCGTATTTATTACTTTTAAATACGGTTAATTCAATTTATTTTTCTAAACGATAGACAACTGTTTCATATGCTCTTAAATGTAAATTAGCTAAATCAACTGAACTATCAGAGTAATTTGATAAAATTATTTCTTTGACTTTATGTGACTCATGACTAAAATCAGCTTCTTCTTCATAAAAATTAGCTACAATTAACCAAGTTTCATTCTCATAGCTTCTTTCATACACAAATAGTTGAGTATCATTTGGAATAAGCTCTTGATAGGTTCCCCAAACCACTAAAGGATTGTTTTTACGTAACTGAATTAAACGTTGATAATGATAGAATAGCGATTCTGAATCAGCTAACTCATTTTCAACATTAATTTCTGAATATCGTGGACTTAACTCTAACCACGGAGTACCTGTTGTAAAGCCTCCATGCTCATGATTACTCCATTGCATTGGGCGACGTGCATTATCGCGCCCTTTTTTATTAATAGAAGCTAAAATATCCGCTTTATCGTATCCAGCAGCTAATCGTTCTCGGTACATATTTAAACTCTCGATATCATCCAACTCTTCTATAGAAGAAACAGGAGTATTGACCATCCCTATTTCCTCTCCTTGATAGATGTAAGGGGTACCCTTCATTAAGTGTAAAATAGTCGCTAACATCTTACCACTCTTTACTCTATACTTAGGACTATCATTGCCCCATCTTGAAATAATTCTTGGTAAATCATGATTATTCCAAAATAAGCTATTCCAACCTTCATCTCCCAGTGCTGTTTGCCATTTAGAAAGAATTGCTTTTAATTGAATAAAATCTAAAGGTTGTAAATCCCATTTACTTTTACCTGGCAGTTCATCTAAACTGATATGCTCGAATTGGAAGACCATTGAAAGCTCTTCTCTATCTGGGTTAGAGTATAGCTTCGCAATTTCCGGTGTTGCTCCCCATGTTTCGCCAACAGTTAAAACATCATACTTACCAAAAGTTTCCTTATGCATCTTCTTTAAATACTCATGAAGTTTAGGACCGTTTCCAGTGATACCTTTATCTGGGATTTTCCCAATTAAATCAATTACATCCATTCTAAAGCCGCCGATTCCTTTTGCTAACCAGAAATTCATTAACTTCCATACTTCTTCTTGTACTGCAGGATTTTCCCAATTTAAATCTGGTTGTCTCTTACTAAATAAATGGAAGTAGTATTGATTTGTTTCTTTATCAAACTCCCACGCCGAACCACTAAAAATAGACTGTAGATCATTAGGCGGACCTCCATTGACTGAATCGCGCCAAATATAATAATCACGATAAGGGTTCGTTTTACTCTTTTTAGCTTCTTTAAACCAAGGATGTTCATCAGATGTATGATTCACAACTAAATCCATAATTATCTGAATACCACGTTGCTTAGCTTCTCTAATCAATTCATCCATATCTGCCATCGTTCCAAATTCTGGTAGAATAGCTTCGTAATCACTAATATCATAGCCATTATCATCATTAGGCGATTTATACACCGGGCTTAACCAAATCACATCAATACCTAATTTTTCAAGATACTCTAATCTACTAGTAATACCTGCAATATCACCTACCCCATCACCATTGCTATCTTGAAAACTTCTTGGATAAATTTGATAAACGACCGAGCTTTGCCACCATTTTTCCACTTTAATCACCTATTTCTTTATGATTTTATTTGTTTTTGAATCATTTCTAAATTCAATTCAGCTGTCTTCGCTACGTAAATATCGGCAAACCTCATTGCTTCTGGACTTCCGACACCAACAGAAAACATACCAGCAGCATTAATCGACTCGATTCCCGCTTCTGCATCTTCAATCCCTACGCACTCGGAAATAGTTAAGCCTAATTGTTTCGCACCTTTAGTAAATATCTCTGGATCTGGCTTCCCTTTTTTAAGACTTTCAGGATCGACCACGGTATCAAATAAATTAGCAATGCCTAAGCGTTCTAAAATAAAAGGACCATTTTTGCTTGCTGAAGCTAGACCTAACTTTAAATTAGCTGCTTTTATTTCTGCTAAAAATTCTGCCATGCCTGGTAATAAATCTGCTGGGGTAATAGATTGAATTAACTTTTGATACTCCTTGTTTTTTTCATCAGCTAATTCGTTTTTTTCTGCTTCAGAGTAAGTTTGACTTTTTCCACCATAGTTCAGAATTTTTTCTAATGAATCTGTCCGACTAATACCTTTTAGTTGTTCATTAAATTTACGATCAATTGAAATCCCTAATTTATTAGCTAATTCACGCCAAGCTAAGTAATGATACTCTGCAGTATCTGTAATGACACCATCTAAATCAAATATAAAACCTTTTATCATTTTAATCCACCTCTTTAGTTAATAAGAATCTAAGATAGGGCTGGAACTTAATTCCAGCCCACCCTAAATTAAATCGCTTGTTGAACTTGGTCTGTAACACGAACGTTTTCACCGCATAAAGTTAAATCAAGTGCTTCGCCTTCAACTAAGATAACTGATGCCGTAGTCTTTGTTACAATTATTTTTAATAAACGTCCACGGTAGCTAATTTTAAATTCATAGCCATCCCAGCCTTTTGGACAGAAAGGTTTAAACTGCAATTGATTCTCATAAGTTCGCATTCCAGCAAAGCCTTGGACAATCGCTAACCAACTTCCACTCATTGAGGTAATATGCAGCCCATCCTCAGTATCGTTGTTGTAATTATCTAAATCTAACCGTGCTGTCCGAGCATATAATTCAACTGCTTTATCTTCTAATCCAACTTCTGCTGCTAAAATAGCATGAATACAAGCAGATAATGACGATTCGTGAACAGTCATTGGCTCATAAAATTCGAAATTTTTCTTTTTCTCTTCTATAGTATATTCATTATTTAGGAAATAGAGACCTTGCAGAACGTCTGCTTGCTTAATAAAGCATGAGCGTAAAATTTTGTCCCATGACCAATGTTGATTTAAAGGACGTTCTGTTGCTGCTAACGTTTCGACTGCTCTTAAATCTTTGTCTAAGAATGTATCGTGCTGTACAAAAATTCCTAGTTCTTGATTTTTTGGATAATACATCTTAGCAATGATATCTTGCCATTGATCTTTTTCAGTTTCTGTAATTTGTAAATCAACTAATTTTTCTTTGCTAACTTTTTTTAATGACTCTAAAGTATAACGTAGTACCCAAGTTGCCATCGTATTTGTATACCAGTTGTTATTCACATTATTTTCATATTCATTTGGACCAGTTACACCGTGTAGCATGTATGCTTCATTTCGTTTAGAATAATGCACACGATCTGCCCAAAATCTTGAGATTTCAGTTAAAACATCGATTCCATCAGAAAGTAGATAAGCTTCGTCGCCTGTGTAATTGGTATAATTATAAATAGCATAGGCAATTGCTGCATTCCGGTGTATTTCTTCAAAAGTAATTTCCCACTCATTATGACACTCTACACCAGTAAACGTTACCATTGGATAAAGTGCACCTTTTAATCCTTGTTGTCTAGCATTATGCAGTGCCCCTGGTAATTGGTCATGACGGTATTTTAATAGTTGTTGCGATACTTCTGGTTCTGTAACAGATAAATACATTGGAACAATATACGCCTCTGTATCCCAGTAAGTTGCACCACCATATTTTTCACCAGTAAAACCTTTTGGTCCAACATTTAAGCGAGCATCTTCTCCATAGTAAGTCGAAAACAATTGGAAAATATTAAAACGAATGCCTTGTTGTGATTCAGGGTCACCGGCAATCACTACATCAGCTTTATGCCAACGTTTGCCCCAAACGATTTTATGTTCACGTTCCAATTTGCTGATTCCAGCATCTTCAGCTACACGTAATAGCTCTTCTGCCTTAGCAACTTGCTGATTTGGTTCGATATCACGACTTGTCACAACGGCAATTAACTTGGTTAACTTAGCTTTTTCTCCAGCTTTAAGTTGGTAGTCAAACTGCTCTTGAACTAGCATTTCTTGATCTGTAGTGTGACCCTTCTTCTCATCTGACACTCTATTTTTCATCATTATTGTGACAGTAAACTGCGGGATTTCAAAATCATTAGGAATAGTCTTCGTTGTTAAATAGCTATATTCTCCTAGCCCACGATCCATTTCCAACCAAAATTTCTCATCATAATTACTATCTTCATTGGTTACATTTCCATCTAATTTAGCATTAAATTGAATTGAGGCTTCTCCTTTTAAAACTTCTGCAGCAACTTCAACGATGCAAAGTTCTTTTTGGGCAACACTTACGAAGCGCTTAAAGCTAAATTTAATTTCTATTTCTCCAGAGACCCATGTATAGTGGCGATGTAAAATTCCTGTTTGTAAATCTAACTCTAAATGGAAATCCTTAATTTCATCAACAAAGGTATCGACTTTATGTTGATTAACGAAAATATCAACCCCGATAAAATTAGTTGCATTAATGACTTTTCCAAAATAATCTGGATAACCATTTTTCCACCAACCAACACGCGTTTTATCCGGATACCAAACACCTGCTAAATACGTTCCCACATGTGAATCACCAGAGTATCCTTCTTCAAAATTACCGCGCATCCCCATATAACCATTGCCAATTGCGGTTAAGCTTTCTTGCAGACGCTTATGTTCCTTATCTAACTTAGTTGTTGCTACTTTCCAAGAATCAATATCAAATAATCGCTGAATCATTTTATTTCCTCATTTCTTTTACGTTTATTTTTAATCGGTGTATCACTAAAATGAGTGACCGCAAAAACTGCAGTTAGCATAATCACTAACCCTAAAGACTGAAAGCCAATCATAATCGTCATATCAAAATGAACTAAACCAATTAAAACAGCTAATAAAGTCCCTATTCCACTAGCATTTAGAATTAAATTAAAAGATTCTTTATATGTTCGAATTGATGATAAAGCACTTCTTTTTGTCATCCAAATAAAGAAAGCTGCAATAAACATGACTAAAACATTACTAAAACTAATGATTATTCCGGTCATTAGCATCATGGTAAAAGAAACAAAAGCTTTATTCTGCTTAAACCATTGCTCTTTAATTTGTTCTTTTAACGCACTCTTTGTCTGACTATTTTTTAAACTGAAATTTTCTGTATAACGTACCTCAAATTGATAACCAGACTCATCTTTTAAAAGTAAATGATCCTTTTCAAAACTAATTAAATTTTTTTCTGATTTTTTTACACTTTTCGGAATTTCAACACCTACAACCCCAGTATCTTCTACGATAGTAAAAGGTTCTCCTGAAATCAGTTTTCCGTTTTCAAATTCAACCGCCTGTAGCTTAGTCGCAAATTCATCTGTAACTAAGCGCAGCGTATGTGGCATAATTTCTTGTAATTGAAAGTTAGTACTCTGACTAAAATATAAGGAAACAGGGAACATCAACAAGGCATTTAAAAAGATAAAAATCACTATATTTTGTATCCAGCTTAAATTTTTACGTCCCTTAAATACTCGTTTTGGTGTTGCAATACTGTTGAAATAGTTTAAAGGAAAAGGCATTTTTTTCATTAGGCTCACATCATTTCATTGCATATTTTAATTTTAAATGGTCACAAACTATCCTTTTGTTCCACCTGCCAACAAACCTGATACAAAATTCTTTTGAAGCATAAAGAATAGAATAGAAATTGGTAAGGCAATTAAAACAGCTCCTGCTGCAAACAACGAAACTTTTTGATTTTGTGAATCATTAATAAAGGTTTGCAAACCGACTGCAACCGTTAAATTTTCTGGTGAGCGCAGTAAGAATTTGGCTAGCATATAATCTCCAAATGGACCCATAAAAGCCCAAAGTGCTTGAACAGCAATCATTGGTCGAACTAGTGGTAAGACAATTTGAGCAAAAATTCGGAAATGACCTGCTCCATCTAATTTAGCTGATTCATCCAAATCAATCGGAACTGTATCAAAGTAACCTTTCATAAGCCAAGTATTCATTGGAATTCCGCCACCAATATAAATTAAGGTTAAGAACCAATATTGATCTAAAGCACCTAATAATAATGCCATAACATAGAACGCTGTTAAAGCTGCCATTGTAGGAACCATTTGAATAATTAAAAAGAAAAGTAAGCTATTTTTACGTCCAACAAAGCGATATCGACTATACGTGTAGCCTGCTAATGTAATCACAGTTACTTGAACAATCATAGTTGATATAGCAATGATTAATGTGTTTTTGTACCAACTGCCGTAGAGAGTTTCATTAAATAGACGACTAAAATTAAGGAGCGTCCATTTGCTATTAAAATCTAAGTTAAATGCTGCGATATTACCAGATTTAAATGCAGAGCTAATTGTAATTAAAATTGGGTAGATGATAATAATCGATAGCACAATCATGAATAAATACGTTAAAAAACGAGAAATTAGACGGCTATTTTTTTGTGATTTCGCTAAATTTTTCATTTTACAACTCCTCCATGTTAAATGCATTTGTTTTCTTGAAGATAATCAAGGAAACAGTAATGATGACTGTTGATATGATCAAGGTTACAGCTGCCGCCATTGAATATTGTGGCGATGTCCCTGTCGTTAGTTTAAAAATCCAAGAAATTAAGATATCTGTCGATCCTGCTCCGCCACCCACACTTCCGGGGCCACCCGCATTGAACAAGTAAATCATCGAGAAGTTGTTAAAGTTTCCAGTGTATTGAGTGACAAAAATTGGAGCAGCTACAAATAAAATCATCGGCATTGTAATTTGTGTAAATCGTTGAATCGCATTTGCTCCATCAATTTTAGCTGCTTCATATAATTCACCTGGAATTGACTGAAGAATCCCAGTAGTCATAACATAGATATAAGGGAAGCCTAACCAACCTTGAATCATAATGATGGCAACTTTTGTCCAAAAAGGATCTGTTTTCCAAGCAACTGCACCAATTTCTACAAATGGTAGATGATTCAGCATCGGAATAACTTGAGAATTAATCGCTCCGATACTATCATTAAACATATTTGAGAAACTCATAATTGTAATAAATGCAGGTACTGCCCATGGCAATAAGAAAATTACTCCAAAAAATCTTTTTCCTTTAATGAAATCTTGATTGGCTATAACCGCCGTAAATACTCCAAGAACAATCGCTAACGTGGATGCACAAAGTGTCCAAATCAATGTCCAACTAAAAACAGAGACAAACGTATCGCGATACGCACTTAAGAAAAAGATACTAAAAAAGTTTTTAAATCCAACCCAATCAATTAAACTTGCTGGTGGAATATGATAAAAATCATAGTTTGTGAAGGCCATGAATACCGTCACTAATACTGGGAAAATAATCGTAAATATCATAGCAATGTAGGCTGGAAAAGTTAACAAATAAGGAAATCCATTATCTAACATATTTGCGATGATTTCTTTTGCTGTTTGGTTTACTTTACCGCCAGAACGCCAAATTTTTGCAACACGTTTGGCATCATTGATGTTAATCACATAAAAGAAAATAAATAGAATTGTAATGATTAATTGTAATGTTCCTTCAATCATTAGAAAGAGTGAATGATCTTCCATAGGTGTAGAACCTAACGTGATTAATCCGTTAAAAGCACTAAAACCAAATAAAATCATCTCAACTACAAAAATGATGGCTAAACCTAGAAATATGAAACCTTTAAATTTTTGCCCGTTATAAAATTGTCCTAAACCAGGAATAATGGATAGAAGCATGGCTTTTTTTACATTTTGATTCTCTCTTTTTTCTGAGTCCATGATGTGTAACTCCCTTTTATTAAAATAATCAAACAAGTATCTTCTTTGATTTAATTAAAAGACTTCCTTTTAATTTTTAAGTATGGATATAGATAGTTGGTATGTCATTTTTTAATGAATATGGCAGAGATCTGTCAAAGCCCCTCTGCCTGAATGGTTTATTTTTTATCTAGTCTAAATGGCTCTAAAGACTTGCTTCTCGTAAACTTCAGTAAATCCCTTCAATCGAAAACCACGATTGCCTCGATTTCCCTCCAGTTTAACCGAAGCAGATCAGCCTTTATCGCACTTTGTTATTTTTGATATTTTTGTTCTATATTTTCTTTAATTTGTTTAACTGCAGCATCGGCTGTTTCTTGTGGTGTTTTCTTGCCTGAAGCCGCATCAAACATTAGATTTTCTGCACCAGACCAAATTTCTGCCATTTCTGGAATGTTTGGCATTGGTTGAGCATTTGCATATTGTGCAATAACTGCATTAGTTAATTCATCATTTTTACCTTTAGCAACTTCACGAGCTGCTTGATTTGCTGGGATTTCATTTGTTGCTTCGTAGAATTTAACTTGGTTATCTTTGTTAGTGACATAATCTAACCATTTTTGTGCTACTTCTTTATTCTTAGAATAGTTACTTACTACCCAAGCTTTACCGCCACCAAAGGGTTGATAAGGTTCGCCATTATCTAATGTTGGAATTTCAGAGACACCAAAGTTTACTCCAGCTTCTTTATATGCTTGTGCTTGCCATGGCCCATCGATAATCGCCGCTGTTTTGTTTGTAGTAAATTGATTCGTTACAAAATCGCCAGCTCCAGTAGTATCTTGCATCCCTTTTGGCCATACATCTTGGAACCATTTCGTTGCGTAGGTAATACCTTCAACAGCTCCTTTATTATTTAAACCAACTTGAGAAGGATCAGTTCCATCTTTACCGAATACATAACCACCATATCCTGCTAATAACCCATAAGAATAATAGAAATCAGTCCATTTTGCTAAGAAACCTGTATTTTTTCCAGCTTCTGCTGCAAATTCAAAACGTGGATCTTTTGCTAATGCTTCCGCATCTTTAAATGTTTTTGGTGCTTCTGTAATTAAATCTTTGTTGTAATATAAAACTAATGTCTCAATAACTGCAGGTTCACCAAAAATTTTTCCATCTATTTTTACTTGTGCCTTATCTGTTTCATCATAATCAGAATCATTCCCTAATTTAACTTCTGCTAAATGACCTTGTTGTCCTAAGGGTCCAATTCGATCATATGCCGACATCATCACATCTGGCGCTTTACCAGCTGGTCCGTCTAGAGATAGAGCTTCTAGTTGATCAAACATATCTTTTTCTACAACTTTGATTTTGACATCGTTTTCTTTTTCAAAATCAGCCTTAATATCATTTACATAATCAACATAGCCTTCTGCTACTGAAATCGTTAAAGATTTATTGTCTTCCTTTGCAGCATCTTTTTTTGAATCACTGCCTCCGCCACATGCTGCTAAACTTAAGATAACACCAGCAGATAAAAAGCCTAAACCAATTTTCTTCAAATTTCTTTTATTCATTTGAAAATCCTCCTCAACTTTTTTGAATACGTTTTCGTTTACATTCATTATTATGCAGTCTAAATAGTCTTTTCGCAAACGTTTTCTTCTTGTTACCGCTAACAAGTTACATCAGAGTATCAAATACGTATGAAATCAAAGTTTTCTACTCGCTACGCAGGATATTCCCTCACTCTAGCTTAACTATCTCTGTTACGTATCACAAAAAAATAACACTACTTAATAGATATACAATCAACATTTAAGGACCACAGTCCATCTTTGATGGATGTGTATCATGTTTCTAAGTTACTAAAGCAACAAGAACCTCAACAAACCAACGTTTAAGGATCACAGTCCATCTTTGATGGATGTGTATCATGGTTCTATGTTGCTAAAGCAACAAGAACCATGATAAAAAGGAAGCTAGAATTTTTATATTCTAGCTTCCTGAAGTACCTTATATTTTACTACTTAAAATGATAAAACCGTTCGGTTCAATAGTTATACTTGTTGGGTTATTTGTTGTTAAATTAGACAACAATACTTCTTCAGTTTCTATTTTATCAATCGTTGTTTCTTGACTACCTTGATTAAAATAGCATGTTAAGACTTCATTTTGTCCAACTCTTTTAAAACCAACACATTTTTCTTGGTCTGCTACTAAGCTCCATTCCAAACTACCGTAACTCAGAACTTCTTGCTTCTCTTTTCTTAAAGAAATTAGCTTTTTAGTGAAATCAAACATTGTTAAATCTTGTTTTTCCTGATCCCAAATCATACATTTTCGGCAATCTGGGTCATTATCACCGGTCATTCCTATTTCTGTACCATAATAAATACAAGGTGAACCATGTTGCAAGAAAGTAAAGGCCAATGTTGCTTTAGCCAACTCTTTATCATCTCCACAAATAGTTAAAAGGCGTGCAGTATCATGTGAGTCCAACATATTAAATTGAACTTCGTTGGTTTGTTGACGATAAAGCATCAGTTGTTCATTTAAACCAGCAACCATTTTACTTACATCTATCTTTTTCTTAACAAAGAAATCTTCAATTGTTTCAGTGTAAGCATAATTCATTACGGCATGAAACTCATCACCTTGTAACCAGCTTTGTGAAGAGTGCCAAATTTCGCCTAAAATATAAAAATCTTTTTTCAAATCTGTTGTAGCCTTAAAAAATTCCTTCCAAAAATGATGATCAACTTCATTGGCTACATCTAAACGCCATGCATCAATATCAAACTCGCGAATCCAATAAGTGGCGATATCAAGTAAATATTTTTGAACTTCTGGATTGGCTGTATTTAATTTAGGCATATGTGGAGTGAAAGCAAATGTATCATACGAAACGGTACGCTCCCCTTCAAAATTGCCATTTTTACCGATATCAACTGGGAAACTATGCACATGGAACCAGTCTACATATTTTGATTTTTCTTGATTTTTGACGACATCTTGCCATAAAGGTGAAATATCTCCCGTATGATTAAACACAGCATCTAACATAATTCGAATGCCTCTTTTATGAGCTTCATCGACTAATTTTTTGAAGGTTTCTTTATCTCCAAAATCTGGATCAATTTCATAATAGTCAATCGTGTCATATTTATGATTAGAAGACGCTTTAAAAATTGGGCAAAAATAAATGCCGTTAATCCCCAAATCAACTAAATAATCCAGGTGATCAATCACACCTTGTAAATCACCGCCAAAAAAATCTTCACGCCCTGGATGTTCTTTACTTCCCCATGGTAAAGCATTTTCGGGAGTAATAGCAGGGTTTCCATTTGCAAACCGTTCAGGAAAAATTTGGTACCAGACAGTCTCTTTAACCCAATCTGGTGATTTAAAACGGTCAATTTCTTGGAAATAAGGCATTCTGAAAAAATAGCCGGGGGTTGCTAAAGTTTCGGCTGTATATGGAAAAATGCCACGATCCCCATAAAAGACCTCTGTCCCATCTTTTCCAACAACATGAAATGCATATTGTAAACGACGATAAGGTGCAGTTGTTTCTATTAACCAATAGTCATGAACATCTGTACTAGCAAGGAGCTTCATTGGTTCTTCATTTTTATACCACTCGTCTACATCAAATAAATAGGGATCTCCACCAATCAATCCAACTTGGCTGACCTCATCTTTTTTTGTTCTCAAACGTATATGAAAATTATCCGCCTCATATAAGTATGCATACTCGCTATCTGGTCTGTGTAAAATTGCTGCTGTTTCCATCATTTTATTTCCTCACTTTTTCATTTTAGTTTGAATAACGACACAGCTATAAGGAGCTAATGTTACTTGCTTCTTGGTTAGTTCATGGTCGCCTGCTGATAGTAAAATTTTTCCATTAAATAGTGTTTCTTCTAAGCAAGTTAATTGGACAGGCTCGTTGGTCATATTCGTTAAAACTACCGCTTCCTCGTTATCCCAGTTTCGAACATAACAAAATGTTTCATCACCAGTCTCTAACAAACTAAAACTGCCTTTAGTGAACAGTTCTCTTTTTTTAAGTAGTAACAAGCGGCGATAATAATGTAAGATACTTCCTTCATCAGCTTCTTCTGCCTCAACTGTATAGTTTTCTTCTTGATTTACACTGCTCCATGGCTTCACTGTTGAAAAACCTGAATAGGGTTCTTTAGTCCATTGCATTCCGCCACGACTGGCATCTTTACTACTTGCATTTAATAACTCCAATACTTCTATTTCTGTATAACCTAGCGCTAAAGCTTGATGATAAAAAGCTTCTGCTCCTGGGTCTTCATAGTCTTTGATCGATTGAATGATTCGATTTTTCATACCTATTTCTTCACCATTTAACAAGAAAGGCAAACCTTTTTGTAAATACATTAAAGTTGCTAGCATCTTGCTACTTGTCTCTCGATACAAACCGTCATCACCAAATCGAGATACGACTCGTGGCATATCATGGTTATTCCAATACAAAGTTGGTCCACCTACAGATGCCATTTCTTTTTGCCACTCTGCCATAACCTGCTTAAATTGCTGTCTATCTAAAGTTCCTGGTTGCATTCCCAAAGGTAATCGACTATCTTTCAATTCCTCACGCTCTGGAAAATAACGAAATGTAATCACAGTATCACATTGATTTTTAGTGGGATCTGTATACTCCACTGCTTGTTTAACTTCTGCTGAGGCAGCTTCGCCAACAATAAATACATCGGGCTTCACTTCACGTAATGCTTGAATAAATTTAGCTAAATACTCTTGAACCTTAGGTAAATTAGCATAATATTCTTCCGCAATCACATACTTCTCATTGGTCGGATTTGGAAGTGCAGGATAGCCTTTTTCTTTTGCCATATGAATAAAAGCATCTAATCTAAAACCGTCGATTCCTTCATTTAACCAAAATTTTGCAATATCTAATAAAGCAACATGAACTTCGGGGTTTTCCCAATTTAAATCTGGCATCTCTTTCGCGAATAAATGAAAATAGTACTGTTGACTGTGGAGATCTTTTTCCCATGTTGAACCACCAAAAAATGAAGCCCAATTATTAGGGGGTTCTGCTCCATTTTTTTACCATCTGCCCATAAATAATAATCACGATACAAGTTATCTGGACCTTTTAATGCCTCTTGAAACCATGGATGCTGATCTGAAGTATGATTCAAAACAAAATCAAAAATTATTTTCAATTCACGCTGATGTGCTTCATAAATTAATTCCTGTACATCCTTAAGTGTTCCAAAAATTGGATCAATCCCATAATAATTCGAAATATCGTAACCGTTATCAATTTGAGGCGATATAAAAATTGGATTCAGCCAAATTGTATTGACTCCTAGTGATTTGATATAATCAAGTCGTTGAATAATCCCTTTTATATCTCCAATTCCATCATTATTCGTGTCTTGGAAACTTCGTGGATAAATTTGATATACAATGGCGGATTGCCACCAATTGGTACGAGACATATTCTCACCTCAATCTATAGTTTCTATTACTTTCTAACTAAGCTTAAACAATAATTACTTTTCTGACAACAGGAATCGCTCTGTTAACGGTAACAGAAATTTCAAAATTTCTGTTATTAAACCAAATCTATCTTGATCAATCAGTTCTTATAAACCCTAGCTTAGAAAAAAGATAAAATCCCTACAAAGTGAAAAGAAACTTTGTAGGGATTTTTCTCCTTTTTCGCCATATTCAACTATCTCAACAAACTTTTTAATTAAAGGAAAGTGTTATTATGAGTCTTTTCGCTCAACCGTTGACTCTCGAATAATTAATTCAGGTTCAAATAGCAGATTACCTTGTGGGGCACCACTTTGATCAATTTTATTTAAGAGCATTCTTGCACAAGCAACCCCCATTTCAATCACTTGCTGTTTGACTGTCGTTAAAGGCGGAGAAGCTATTTGATCTAAGAAAACTCCATCAAAACCAATAATCCCATACTCTTTAGGAATTTGTCCCCCAAGTTTAAGTATGCTACGTTCAATTCCAATTGCTAATCGATCTGAGCTACAGATAAAGACCGTATTTGTTGGAAAATCAGACCAATTTTCAAGAATAAATTGAGCTGAATATCTTGAACGATTTGAAAAACGTTTGATTTCTGGTACTCGGCCAGCTTGCTGCATCGTATTGATATAACCAGCCTCTCTTGAATATTCAAAGGGTTCTTTTACATCAATTCCAATGTAGATAATCGATTCATAACCTTGTGCAATTGCGTGTTCAGTTGCTTTTTTTGTGCCACTTTTATTGTCTGTATCAACAAAGTCATGACCATGGTGATTCTCACCAAAAAGGACAACCGGCTTAGTTGCCCGTTCAATCCAAGCATAGTCACTTTCACGCATACCAGTGATAATATAACCATCGCAAGCTCCAATATCAAAGTTATTTTTTGTTACAAGTTGCAATGTATAATGATGTTTATCCAATTCCTTAGCAATACCAGTTAGTAAATTCATATAGTAAGGTTCCGTTGTATCCATTTCTTCTAAAATGAAAAATTTGATAATTTGAGTACGATTATTTGCTAGTGCTTTTGCAGCAACATTGGGGCGATAATCTAGCTCTTTCATTGCTTTAAAAACAAGTTCTTTCAACTCATCAGTCACTTGCTCCGGATGATTGATAACTCGAGATACTGTCATCTTAGAAACATTCGCTTTTTTTGCCACATCATTTAATGTTGCCATTTCTATTCCCACCTTATTCGTTCCACTAATACTAACATTATAGCAAATGTTTTCCATTTGTCTCTATAAAACTAAAAAAGAGATTGGGAATAATTTTCCCCAATCTCTTTTTTTAGTTAATCGAAGCACTTCTATTACGATAAAATGGTTAGATGGCTTCAGTTTTTTCTTTAGTTTCAGCTTGACGCTTTGCCAAACAATCTGGACATGTTCCATACATTTCCATCCGGTGATGTGAAACTTCAAATCCGGTTAAATTAGAAGCAACAACTTCAACATCATCTAATCCTGGATAGTAAATATCAACAATTTTCCCACACTCTTCACAAATTGCATGGTAATGTTGCGTTGATGTAAAATCAAAACGGCTAGAAGAATCTCCATAAACCATTTCTTGAACAAAACCAATTTTAGTAAATAAACGCAAATTATTATATACTGTGGCAACGCTCATATTAGGAAATCGTTCTGCTAAGGCACGATAAATTTCATCAGCTGTTGGATGACTTTCAGATTCAATTAAATACTCTAAAATAGCATATCGCTGTGGTGTAATGCGAATATTCGATGCTTTTAATTTTTCAATTGAATGGGCGACCATCGAATTTTTCATCTCTTTTTCCTCCTTATGTGAATAAAAACACTAGTTAGTTTCATTAATTTAAAGTTCTTTTTTTCTAATAACGCAGTTCTTATTTTTAAAGTTCTAAAATTATATGCTTCACCTGAATTAAAAGGAAGCTGACGAATTTTTTAAAGTTACATATTAATTATCTATAAGTACTATCATACCGCTATTTCATTGATTTTGCAATATTTTCTCTTTTTTTTCAACTTATTTAGAAGTTTATTTGCACTTCTTTTCCAGCCAACGTACAATAGAGAATGAATAAATAATATCTATAGGAGGTTTTTTAATGTTAGACCATACTGAATCCAATCGCCTCGCTGAACAGGCAAAAAAAGTTATCGTAGGCGGTGTAAATAGTCCAAGTCGTTCTTTCAAAGGCGTTGGTGGTGGCAATCCTGTTACTATGGTTAAAGGAGACGGTTGTTACTTATATGATGTCGATGGAAATAAATATATTGATTATCTTGCTGCATTCGGTCCTATTATTACTGGTTTTAATCATCCTCATATTGTCAAAGCAATCAAAAAAGCTGCGGATACTGGTGTGTTGTTTGGAACACCAACAGAGCATGAAATTACATTTGCAAAGATGTTAACAGATGCTATTCCCTCAATGGATAAAGTTCGTTTTACAAATTCTGGGACTGAAGCAGTCATGTCTACTATCCGTATTGCAAGAGCCTTCACAAATCGTGAGCTAGTTGTTAAATTTTCAGGAGCTTATCATGGACATTTTGATTTAGTTTTAGTTGAAGCCGGTAGTGGTCCTTCAACTCTTGGCGCTAGTGACTCTGCAGGTGTAACCAACGGAACTGCTCAAGAAGTTATCACTGTTCCTTTCAATCAAATTGAACCGTATAAAGCTGTTATGGAAAAATGGGGGCATAAAGTAGCTGCTGTTTTAGTTGAACCAATTATTGGTAATTTTGGAATGGTCGCCCCTGTCCCTGGATTTTTAGAGGCGGTTAATGAGATTACCCATGAACATGGCGCCCTAGTGATTTATGATGAGGTTATTACAAATTTTAGATTCCATTATGGTGCAGCCCAAGATATGCTAGGAGTTATTCCTGATTTAACAGCATTTGGTAAATCAATTGGAGGCGGACTCCCAATTGGTGCATACGGTGGACCTAAACACATCATGGATACTGTTGCCCCACTTGGACCAGCTTATCAAGCTGGAACGATGTCTGGTAATCCACTTTCAATGCAAGCTGGAATTGCTTGTTTAGAAGTTCTCCAAGAACCTGGCATCTATGAACGAATGGCTGGATTCGCTGAACAACTTCGTGATGCCTTACTTTCAGCAGGAAAGAAAAATAATATTCCCACAGTCGTCAATCAAATTGGTGGATCCCTGACTGTCTACTTTTCAGAGCGTCCAATTTTCAACTATGATGATGCTAAAAATACAGATTCGATTCGTTTTGGGAAATTTTTCAAACTAATGTTAGATGAGGGTATCAACTTAGCACCAAGTAAATTTGAAGCTTGGTTCTTAACAATTATGCATACACAGGCAGATATTGATGCAACTATTGAAGCGATAAATCGCGTTTTTGCAAAATTAGATTAATATTTTTAGAGGGTAGGAACTTATTTCCTAGCCTCTTTTTATTTCCAATTTACTAGATACATACCAACTTTTTTCACACCTTGCTTAACTTGGTTCTAAAAGTTTACTTAGTACATAACAACTTTTTTCACGCCTTGCTGATTTTAATGTTTTCTTTACATAAAAAACTTTGCTAAATAAGCTTCAATAGCTTACTATATATAGTAAGAAGAACGAAAATGGAGTTGAATGATTACTATGAAATTAGGTGCCCGAACCTTAAAAACAGGGCTAGCTGTCGCTATTGCTCTCTATGTCTCAAAATGGGTGGGAATTCCCTCTGTAACTTTTGCAGCTATTTCTGCTATTTTCGCAATGCAGCCCTCCGTTAAACGATCGCTTAATACATTACGCGATCAAACAATTGGGAATATTCTCGGAGCAGGTGTTGCTATCATCACCGTTTTAACACTAGGAAAACAATATGTACTAATTGGATTCGCTGCAATTATATTGATTGCCATTCTTCACCAACTTGAGTTAGATCAAGTAATTGGACTAGCCACCGTAACTTTAATTGTAGTTATGACAACAACTGGTGATGATTTTATGCTTTATGCAATCCTTCGTTTTTCTTCAACAATGGTCGGGATTCTAACAGCTTTCGTTATTAACAGTGTCTTTTTTCCACCAAAATATGAAGAAAAACTCTATCATGTCGTCGATTTTGCTACAAGCGAAATTTTAAAATGGATTCGAGCTAGCGTTCGTAATAATACTGAGTATCCATTTCTAAAAAAAGACTTGCAATGGGTTCGTAACCAAATGATGAAAATGGATTTTTATTACTCTTTATTTAAAGAAGAAGGTAGCTATTCTAAAAAGAAAAGATTTCAAAATTTGAGAAAAATTGTCGTCTATCGACAAATGATCTCAACTACTAAAGCTTCATATAATTTATTAAAAACGATGCACAAAAATGAAAATTCTTTTTCTAACTTCCCTAAAGAACTTCGTGTGCTTATTCGCGAAAGATTAGAAACACTTTTAAGTGCTCATGAACAAATATTATTAAAGTTTAACGGTCGCGTACCTCCTAATAGTGTTAACTTTATTGCCAACAATCGTTCCTTACGAAAAGAGTTTATGGATTCCTTTTTTGAAGCTGCAAATACAGATGAAAATTTTAAAGATGGATATTTACAAAGTAACTCTGTTATTCATATTCTTTCAAGTATTTTAAACTACGAAGAATATCTCGAGCATCTAAACACCTTAGTAACTAGCTACAAAGGTAATAATTGGAATCCAACTACAGATATTTCCAATATCGAAAATGTTGAACATTAATAAAAAAACTTCTTCCTCAATACTTTAATAAGTGATGAGGAAGAAGTTTTTTATTAATCAATCCCACTAGTTGTATCTCTTGGACTAGCCAATTGATTTAAAAATAGAGTTGTTGCTAACGTAACACCTTGTGCATTCAGCTGAATTCCATCAGCTTCTAAAGTACTAGCTAACAACTGATTTGTCGTTTCTAATTCAGATAAATATAGGCTGTGTAAATCAAGCAATGGGACTTCATTTTCAGTTAACACTGTGACAGCATCTGTTACATAGCTAGTATAATCTAATGTTCTCGAATTAAATTTATTCATTAAACTACTGCTTGGAACTGGAGTAACTGCTACGATAAGACTATCAGGAAGCTGTTCTTTTAAAGCCAGATAACTTGCTAAAATAGCTTGGCTAGATGCATCCAAAGAAATATCAACCGCTTGATTCCCAACTACTGGAATAAAAAAGAAAACAACATCGGGTTTCAAATCAACTAATTTTTCGCTTGTGTTTTCATTCGTTAGGCGTAACGAATCATAACCTGGGAAATAATAACGATTCATTTCTAAGTTAGCTAGTCCAGTTTTTTCAATGGTTGCTGTTTTGATATTCTTAGTCCATTGTTCTGATTCAACATTATCACCATAAAAAGCAAGAGTTGCTTTGCTATTTTTAGCATTAATTAATACTAAATAATCATTAATAGAAAGATTAGCACGATTACTTTGAAATTCGGTTGTTTTTGCCTCTAAGTCGTTTTTTTCATTCATTGTACGCTTTTCTTCTTGTCCTTGAACAAGACTTTCTTGGGCTTCACCTTGTCGTAATAATTCATTTTTTTTCGTTATTGAATAATTTTTCCCTAAAAATATAATTGCTCCTGTTAAAATCAAACCAATAAAAAGTAAAATCAAACTTTTTTTATTCAATTCTCCGACTCCTTTTAATAAAAAATTTATCAGGCCAAGTACATCATAATTTTTGCAACTAATTTCATAAGTAGCTTACCTATACAGATTTAAAAAGAATACCTTCTTACACTCAAAAAGGTATTCTTAATGATGAGAATAGCACTCTTCATCCTTTTTAAAACCCACATTATTTACGAGACAATTGTTGATAGCGTTCATACCAAAGTTTAACGTATTCTTCAGAGAATGGGCCTTTTTCTTCATTAATCCATTCGACTAAAATCTTTACATTTTCCTTTAAAATATGATCAATATCATTAGGATATTGCCACTTTTTTCGATGGGCTTCGTATTCATCTACATCCAATAAGCGTTTTTCACCGTCAGGGAAAACTTTGATATCTAAATCATAATCAATATATTTCAACGCCTCTTCATCCATTGTATAAGGTGAAGCTAAATTGCAATAATAAGAAACGCCATTTTCGCGAATCATTGCAATAATGTTGAACCAATAGTGTTTATGAAAATAAACAATCGCTGGTTCTCTCGTTAGCCAACGTCTGCCGTCTGCCTCCGTAACAAGTGTATGATCATTACAACCAATAACTGATTGCTCACTTGTTTTTAAAACCATTGTATCTCGCCATGTTCGATGTAAACTACCGTCATGTTTATAGCTTTGGATGGTGATGTATTCTCCTTCTTTTGGAATACGCATCCCATACCCAACTTTCTTTTTCTCTGTAAGCTAAGAGAATTAGTTATCTACACGAATTTAAAAAATCCGATCTCATGAATTATTATATCATAAAATGATTTCATTATCTAAATTATTCATTTGATTTGAACAGCATTTATCAATCCTTTATTCTAACCGTGAAAATTCTTTCTCTTTTTTGATTTCATTTAGTTTATTACGTAAATTCATCCAATCGCTATCGCTAGGAACTGATTCCCAAATTAACGTACTTTCTTGGCTTAAACAAAAAGGTGTATTAAAGGTATCTGATATCACCAAATCAGTTTCTGCAGTAACCGTTTCAGTAAAAATCAAATTGTATTGAGACATTTTTTGTAGCTCTTTTTTTAGTAAAAATTCTAGTAAGGTACTATTAGCTGAATAGAGATAAATGATAATCGGTTCTGTATAATTTTTAACATCTACAGAAAGATATAAAATTAATAGGTAGCTAGGAAATAATAGTTCCTTATCATGATAGACTTTGGCGATTGCTTTATGTCGAATAAAATCTTGATACGCTTTATTTAGCATCTTATAAACAGACGGGTAGATCCGATCAAAGCGGTGGAGTTTTAACTTTTCGGAAAAAGGCGATAGTACATTATCAAATAAAAAAACTGATAAGTGAACACTAAAAAGATTTGCTAACAAAATTGCTTGTGCTTCCTTATCCAAAGCTTGTGATAGATACTTATCCAAACTCTCAATAAATTGTTGAGAAGCAACTTTATAGATTTGGTCATTTGCTTTAATCTTGTTTAACAAACCCTCCATTGTTGGATTATACACGCGATAATGTGTGTTTATAATTTCTATAGAATAACAAAAATTTAACTCATCCAAGCTTTTTGTTCTTGATAATTTTGGGTTTATTTGATTAAAAAAAGCTTGGCTTTCGGTTGTTTTCTCGAGATAATTTACATTAAAATCTCCAATATTTTTAATTTGCGGAATGACTCCAACTGAATATCCACTTGCAATTCTTGTTAAAATTATGCCAAACCAAAGATCTATTTTATTTTGATTTACTAATGTATGATCAGCTTTTATAGCATTTGAATGAATGACTTTTTTAAATGAAGCTATAAACTCTTTGCTGAATTCAAAAGACCAATTAATATTGGAATGTGTTTCCCAAAAAAAAGAAAAATAGAAGTAGCGAATCATTTTTTCTTCCCCTACAATTTGTAAAGTCGTTGACTGTTGCAACTCTATATTAAAATTCTTTAGGATATTTTTGACTCCATTTATTTTACGATACGTCGACGCTTGGCTTAAAAAGAAATCTTTTGCATAATCAGATATACTTTTAGTTGTGTTAAAAAAACAATCTAAAATAACTTGATATTCAAAAGATTTTCTAACGTACTCATGAATCAAACAATCCACTGAAAAATTGACGTCAAAATCTGCCTCTATTCTTTTCGAAACTATTCTAATTCTCGCTGTATTAATCTCAAAACTTTTTAAGTCCTCTATTAAAGATTCTATCGTTGTCATTAAGGTCTGATTTGAACAATCTAATTCTTTAGAAATTTCAGCAATGGAACGATTAGGATATTCATTTTTAAGTAGTTTAATTAATTTAATTTTTCTAGTTTGTAGTTTATCCAAAAAATAGTTCATTTTTACACTTCTACTCCTATCTTAACTAGAAATTAAGTACGAACTTTTATCTAGCCTATGTATCTATTATATACTACCTGTAACTAAAAAAAAGAGAAACAGTTTCGTTTCTCTTTTTTTTAACCAATTATTTAATTAGGTATTAGAAATTATCTAGTTAATTGAGGATGAATTTAGCTCTATCTCAATGACAAAGTTCTCTTTTAGTTCTTAAGAGTTTTTTTGGTGGCTCTTTGCATTTTTTACTGCAGCTTTTTTTGAATTTGTTGCATATTCTTTATTTTTTTCTACCACGCTCTTAATTAATTGTTCGACTAATGTTGACATAGGTCATTCTCCTCTTCTATATGTTTTTAAGGGGATGAGGCTTATTTATTCCAGCTCTCATTTTAATTCATCATAAGTTTTAATTTGTTGAAATTCTGTCACAAATCAAAAATCTTACTTTTGTTGAATTATAGCATTTTTTTTTAACTATATGTACTATTTTGTTTATCGCTAATGCTTAAAACATCAAATAACTAGGCATAAATACCAATGTTATCAGTATTTACAGCGTTTTTTTACAAGTAATTATCTCTAATTTGTATTTTTTTCAAAAAAATTGATAAAAAGCAAGAGTATTCTTACTTGACTATTAAGAATAATAAAAAAAAGCTTGTAAATATAACATTTACAGGCTTTTTTTTCTTATACTCTATTTCTCAAATTTAGTCAAGTAGCTTTTCCACATTTTTTGTTGAGGACCAGGAAAAGTATAGTTTTCAAAGTCACTAGGATGGACCCAAAGGCAGTTTTCTGGAGCTTCCGTAAGCATTTCACTGGACATTTTTCCATAGTAGGAAGTGATAAACCATTTTAAATGACTAAACAAATGAACAACTTCTCCAAAGGGTTTTTTTAACCAAATTGGTTCTATTTGATAACGTTGTCTACTCTCTACTGAAAGGTTGTTGAGTACTTGTGTTTCGATTGTTTCGGGTAATTTATCATTTAATTTGCCTATTTTCAGACCTGTTCCAACTGTCAATAACTCTTCTGGCAATAATGGAAAAGTCCACATATTAGCTAGTAATCCTTCTGCTGGTCGTTTCTCAATCAGAAACTCACCTCGTTCATTTTGAATTAATAGTCCTGCATAATAAACTGGTTTAGCTTTTTTCTTTTTGCTTTTCACTGGGTACTGAGTCATTGTCCCAGCTTCGAATGCCTGACAGAACTCATTGATAGGACATAAATTACATGTTGGTGTAGTTGGAGTACAAGTACTTGAACCTAAATCCATCATCGCTTGATTAAAATCCCCTGGTTTGTATGGATCAATAATTTGATTCATGATTGCTTCAAAAGTCTTTCGTGATGCTGGCTTTGCAATGTCTTCACTAATCTCAAATAAGCGACTAACAACTCGCATAACATTACCATCCACTGCTGGGACTGGCAACTGAAAAGCCATACTCGAAATTGCTCCTGTCGTATACGGACCAATTCCTTTTAAGGTTGCAATATCTTCTGGGTTGGTAGGCATTTCTCCTGAAAATTCATTCATAATTTGGATTGCTGCTTTTTGCAAATTTCTGACTCTTGAATAGTATCCTAAGCCTTCCCAAACCTTTAATAATGTATCTTCTTCTGCAGCAGCAAGATCGGCGGTAGTTGGAAATAATTTCATGAAATTTAAATAGTATGGAATTACTGTATCCACTCGTGTTTGCTGTAGCATAATTTCAGATACCCAAATACGGTAAGGATCATTATTTTCTCGCCAAGGGAGAGTGCGTTTTTCTAAATCATACCAACTTAAAAAATGGCTTCTAAAATCAGTGATTTTTTTTTCTGACCACATGGTTATTTCTGTTTTTTGAGTATCTACTCTTAACTTCTCTTCAGTCATTCGTCCTCTTCTTCCATTTCTTTTTCCGTTACAAACTGGCTAATTAAATCACCTGGAAAACCTTTTTGAAATAAACTTGTTTTTACTTTCTGCTTTTTCTTACTTAAATCTAGACGACTATGTTTGCGCCATAATTTATCTCCTTGATCCTTTAAAGCTGCATACTCATCTTCATCGTCTTTTTGAGTATCTATATTTTGTAAAACTTCTTGAATAATATCACTAGAAAAACCTTTTTGCATTAAATTTTGTTGAATTTTATTTTTAGTTTCTCTAGAAGAACTACGGGCAGTTCGTTTAACTACTTTTTCAGCCAAAGCTAACCCATTTTCTAACATTTGTTCAAATGGATACTGCTCTAACGCTTGGCTAATAGTTTCATCGCCTATTCCGCGTTTTTTTAATTCTTGTGTAATGACCCTTGGCCCTTTACCACCAAGATTAGCTCCTGTTCTAGTATAACTTTCCGCATAGGTACTGTCATTAATATAATTTTGCATTTTCAATTTATCCACTACCGCTTGTGCTGTGGCAAAAGTTATTTCATGTTTAATCAAATCGTCCCGAACTTCTTTTTCAGAGCGTAAACCATAGTTTAGATAATTTAAAGCACGATTATAAGCTTTATGAAAACCATCTTGTTCTTCAAGCTCTGCTCTAAATTCTGGCGAAATCTCCATACCTTTGTGCAGAATATATTTCACTAAAATTGCTTCATCTACAGGAAAAGCGTACTCGCCATTTAAATAAATATTGTAACGTTCCTTTGCTTTTTTTTGGACTTCAATCTTAGTAATAAGAGGAAACGTATTCTCATTTTTCTGGGTTAGTTGCTCTAGCTTATTTTTTTCAGCCATATTGTCCTCCTTTTAAATGGTTTAATCATTACTCTATAATACTAGTCAATATTCAATCATCGACTAGTTAGCATTTACATGTTCGGTTTTTGTTCCTCTATTCACTTTACCCCACAATTCTAAAATTTTCTAGCCCTTAAGGTAAATTTTTATTTATCTTTCCTTCTTGAATTTAATGACGAATGATTTCTTATAATATACTACTATATAAATACTCAAATTAATCAAAGGTTAAAAAAGTGAACAGTTAGAATTAAGTCTAATTCAGACGTCATCCATTTTTTGTGCTATAATAGTGCTTGACTAAAATGAACAGATTGGAAGGTATTTATGAACCCACAACATACAATAGAAATAGGGCAACGTTTCCCATTAACAATTAAACGTCTTGGGATTAATGGCGAAGGTATCGGCTACTACAAACGGACGATTGTTTTTGTAAAAGGCGCTTTACCAGAAGAAGAAGTTGTTGCTGAAGTTACAGAGGTTATGCCTAAGTATGCAACAGCGACAATTAAAAAAATTCGTAAAAAATCAGTTAGTCGTGTCGTACCACCTTGTGATGTTTATGAAGCCTGTGGTGGCTGTCAATTACAACATTTAGCTTATGATAAACAACTAGATTTTAAACGTGATATGGTTCTCCAATCCTTAGAAAAATTTAAACCTGCTGGCTATGAAAAATTTGATTTACGTCCTACTATCGGAATGGATGATCCTTGGCGTTACCGCAACAAGGCTCAATTTCAAGTCCGAATGACAGAGGAAAATCAAATTATTGCTGGATTATATGGTGAAGGTACGCATAAGTTAGTTGATATTAATAATTGTA
Source organism: Carnobacterium maltaromaticum DSM 20342 (assembly GCF_000744945.1). Taxonomy (NCBI): domain Bacteria; kingdom Bacillati; phylum Bacillota; class Bacilli; order Lactobacillales; family Carnobacteriaceae; genus Carnobacterium; species Carnobacterium maltaromaticum. Next base: position 3,404,821 of record NZ_JQMX01000001.1, on the reverse strand, counting down.
TCGTCCAACGACCTGAAACGACTAAGGTTATTCAAGTAGTAAAAGGACTTTTAGCTGAACTTGAAATCCCAATTTATAATGAAATTAAACATAGCGGGATTGTGAAAACGATTGTTTGTCGTGTCGGTATTCAAACGGGTGAAGTTCAACTGGTCTTAGTAACGAACAGTAAAAAATTGCCTAAGAAAAGACAATTCCTTGAACAAATCAAAATCCTTTTACCAGAAGTAGTTTCAATTATGCAAAATGTCAATCAAGAAAAGACTTCTCTTGTTATGGGAGAAGAAACAATACATTTAGCTGGAAAAAATAGTATTACTGAAAAACTTGATGATTTTGCTTTTGATTTATCTGCTCGGGCTTTCTTTCAATTGAATCCTGAACAAACTGCTGTATTATATGACGAAGCTCGTAAAGCCCTTAAATTAGCACCTAACGAGACTTTAGTTGATGCTTATTGTGGAGTTGGAACAATTGGGCTTAGCTTAGCTAAAGAAGCTAAGGAAGTTCGTGGGATGGATATTATCCCTGAAGCGATTGAAGATGCAACTAAAAATGCTAAAAAATTAGGCTTGGATCATGTTCGTTATGAAGTTGGTAAAGCTGAATCTCTACTTCCTTTATGGATGAAGCGCGGATTTAAACCTGATGCTTTAGTAGTTGATCCGCCTCGAACTGGATTGGATCGTGAATTGATTAAAGCTATCAATAAAACAAAACCGAAAAAAATGGTTTATATTTCATGTAACCCTTCAACCTTGGCCCGTGATTTAGTCGATTTAAGTAAAGTCTATACAATTGATTATCTCCAATCAATTGATATGTTTCCACAAACAGCACGTTGTGAAGTTGTTGTTAGATTGACGGCAAAATAACAAAAAAAGCTTTAATTGCAACTCTTTTGAGTCGTAATTAAAGCTTTTTTAATTCTAACAAATACTAGAGCGATTCTTCAACTATTTTTTCTTTATATTTTCCAAGTTTGAATATTTTGGCGACACTTAATACAATAATTTTCACGACAGCATAAGTTGGCAAGGCTAGTATCATACCGACTAAACCAGCTAAGTTTCCAGCTACTAATAGAATTAGAATAATCGTTAAAGGATGCATATTTAGTGATTTCCCCATAATCAATGGATAAACCAAGTATGATTCACCTAATTGAATGACGATGATACTCAAGGCTAAAATTAAGGCTGATTGGGGTGAATTGGCAAAAGCAATAATAAAAGCTGGCGCTACTCCAATCCAGGGACCAATATAAGGAATAATATCCATCATACCAGCAATACATGCTAGTAAAAAGGCATAAGGAATCCCTAATAATTTAAAGGTAATGTAAGCACCTGTTCCCACATATAAACAAACCAGTGCTTGCCCACTGATGTAAGACGACAACGTTTTATTGACTGTCTGTATCAATTCTTCTGCATTTTTTTGTTGTTTTTCTGGGATAAACCATCGAATGGCACTTGGTAATTGTTCTCCATCTTTAAACATGTAAAAAAGAATCACAGGTACTGTTACCATTAAGATAATCGAGCGCGATAAAACTGAAATCACACTACCAATACTAGTTGTAAATCCATTTACGATTCCATTAATAACTCTACCAGTAGAAATATTTAGTTCGTTCCAATATCGTTGAATATCTACATTAGATAGCTCTGGTCTATTCAGTAATTCAGTAACAGCCATTTGTTGTTCCCGCATAAAACGGGGCATGCTACTCGCTAGTTGGGTTACTTCACTGAGTAAGTTAGGGATGATTATCCCAATAAAAAATACAAATCCCAAAGCAATCAGAATGAACACAATTAAAATAGCTCGACTTCTTTTTTTAGTGAATTTTTCAAGTAACCCTACAACTGGGTTCATGACATAGTAAAAAAATCCTGCAATAATGATTGGAGCAAATAAAGTTGAGATAAAAATTCCAACTGGCTTAAATAAAAAACTAATTTTTGTGCAAACCAAAATTAGCGTTGCTGCCGCTAGTAAATGGATGATGATCGATAAAATTTTTGACTTTTTTAATTCTCGCATCTGGCTTCCTACCTTCTTTAATTAGCTTAAAAATAATTTGATTCCTTTGAAAATATTCCAAATAACCAAACCAAAGTCAATTATTATAATGGTAAAAAAGAGAATAATTGTTAAGGTTCCTAATGTAGCTTGGCTGTTGGTTAATAATCCTGTTGTGATTAAAATAAATAGAGCTCCAACAGTCAGTATCGTTGGTAAGATGTGAAGCCATAGCGCAGACTTAGCATGTTGCTTAACATCTGTAATAGGACTAACTAGCCAAACAATTAATGGAAATAAAATTGGAGCAAATAAGATACTGATATAACTTAAGCCGTTAATTAGATTGTTATTCTTTTTTGTATTCATTTTCATTCTCCTTTAAAAAAGACTGAGGACAAATCCTCAGTCTTTCTTTGTATTAGTTTAGTTGAAACAGGTCACACTTTATTGAATAAAACCAGCTAGGATACTTGTGACAAATACCGAAGTAATCGTTACTGTTGAAAAGCCTGCAATAATCATTTTCGGTAAAATTTGGCCTTCAATAACTTTGATTTCTTCCTCATTTTCACCAACGCTTTTAGCTGCTTCTTGACTTAAAATCATGGTTCCCGGGAAGCCATATAAAGAAGTTAAGCCAACTGCAATTGACATTGACATACTGTAACCCAATAGCTTACCTGCAATCATAGCAAAAATGACACTACCTGACACACCAACTAGAAATGATAAGCTTAAGGGAACAATTAGGTCAAATAAATCTTGGGGAGAGATAGTTGCTAATGGGCCAAAGATAATAATTAAAATACCTAACATCATTAACCCATATGCATCAATACCTGTTAAAATATTTGCTTTAAAGACACCTGTAGCGCGTAAAATAACCCCGAATAATAAAGCAATAATGAACGTGTTTACGATACCACCTGTTAAACCACTTAAATAGGTCGCAATTAAAACAACGACACCTACAACAAATAATGTTCCTGCTGTTGTTTGGAATGCTTCTGGAAGTTTCGTTTTTGGCTCTTTACCAGCCTTATCAACTTTGACTTCTTCTGCTACTTTAAGCGTTCCAGCACGGTATTCCTTTTGAATATTCTTGGCTTCTTTGCGCAGAATTAGTGTGGTTAACGGAAAACCAATGATTCCTTGAAATGCTGAAATCAAAACTGGTAATACGGCAACAGAGACTAAACCTAAAGCTAAAGCCGCTTCTTGTACTAGGATAATTGAAATCGTTCCGCCACTTACTGCTCCAATGGCTGCAATTGCGTAGTTTCGACTTTCAAATAATGGCCCAAAGACTAGCAAAGCCACAGCAATTCCGATAATTGCAGCTACTCCAATGATAACTGTTTTCCATTGCTGTTTTAACTCTGCAATACTGATCATTGTTCCAATATGGACAATAATAAATCCTACGACCGTTGTCCCTAATGTTAATAAAGACGAACTTGTTAATAAATCTTCTGGAAAAATACTTGTTTTAAAGCCAATTAAGAAAATTAATGATGCAATTAATAATGACGAAAGCAATGATTTTGTTTTCTTAGAGACAAAATCACTTACGGTCCAAACCAACATGATAATTGTAAATGCTAATACGGCATTCATATAAATCCCTCCAAATACTCATTTTTTATTGCAACTCACCTAAACTACAGGTTGATAACTAAACCCTAAACCATGAACCTCTGACACATTATATGCAATAATAAAGGAGGTTTTATCAATTTCATCAATCACTTTCAAAATTGATTGATATTCTTGATTCGTCAAAATAATCATTAGCATATTTTTTTCATTACCAGTATATCCGCCAGAAACTGAAAATACCGTAATACCTCGATTTAAATTTTCTAATAAGGCTACTTTAATCGCATCGATATGATTTTCACTCATAATCATCACTGCTCGACGACGCTTCATTCCTGTTTCGATATAATTCATCACAATTGATGTCAACACTAGCGACAGAATCGCAAAGAAGAAGGCCTCAGTACCAAAAACAAAAATATTAAAAATCACAATAACAGCATCAGTTAAAAGCAATCCTAGTGATGTGCTAATTCCAAAGTATTTTTGAAAAATAAGCGGCGGGATTGTTGTTCCACCACTAGATGCTCCAATTTTGTATAAGATTGCAACTCCAACCGCAAAAATAGCACTTCCGAAAATAACCGCTAAAAATGGATCTTCAACAACCTTAATCTCAGGTACTACTGCTAATGAAATCGGAAGTAGCATACTCCCAATTACCGTCTTAATAAAGACTGGTCTTCCTAAAAAGAAAAACGTTAATATGAGCATTAATAAATTTAATACTAAAACGGTTGTTGCTCGATTGATTCCAAAAGCTTGCTCAACTAAAACACCAATCCCACTCACACCACCTGCTGCAATATGATGTGGAGCCAAAAACATATTGATGCTAATTCCAATTAACGCTAAAGATAAAGTAACTAATGGAATTTGCTTAATAACACTTTTCATACAAATGACCTCTTTCTTTGACTAGCCTTAGTAGCTTATTTTTGTCCCACATCTTTCACTAATTGATAGGCTAGTTCTACGGCTTTTTTAAGTTCAATAATTGGAATCATTTCATGAACAGTATGAATTTTTTCATAACCGATTGATAAATTCGCTGTTTCTTTGCCTTTAGCATTAAACACGTTGGCATCACTACCACCACCACTAATGTCATAATTAGGCGTCCGATTGATTTTAGTGATTGCTTCAGCTGCTAATTTAACCGTTTTTGATTCTTTAGTAAAACGATATCCTACTGATTTAATATCTGTCACAACTGTAGCCGTACCGCCTAATTCTTTAGCCGTTTCAATAAACAGATCAGTCATATGTTTAACTTGTGCCTCACAGGCTTCATGAGAAATCGAGCGTGCTTCAGCGAAAACTTTGACTTCATCAGCAACGATATTACTTGCCGTTCCACCATTAATCGTTCCAATATTTGCTGTTGTATCTGCATCAAGGCGCCCTAATTTCATTTTAGCAATTGCTTTGGCTGCAATTTCAATAGCCGAAACGCCTTTTTCAGGTTCTAAGCCTGCATGTGCCGTAATCCCTTTAATAGTTACTTCAATTCCGTAAAGAGTTGGACTCCCTACCGTAATGCTCCCAACTGGTCCACCATTATCTAGCACAAAACCATAATCAGCTTCTAGTACTCCTACATCAAAAGCACTTGCACCAACTAAACCAATTTCTTCACCTGGTGAAAGAACAAATTCTACTGTTCCATGAGGTTCGTTATTTTCTTTTAACTGTTCAATTAATTCGATCATGATTGCAATCCCAGCTTTATCATCAGCTGCTAGAATAGTTGTTCCATCAGAATAAACTGCACCTTCTTTAATAATAGGTTTAATTCCTACGCCTGGCGTTACTGTGTCAACATGACAAGAGAAAAACAACGCATCAGCTGCTGTATTTCCTGCCAAACGACAAACTAAATTATTAGCACCTAGCCCCGTTTGCGCTATCGTATCATCTTCATATACATCTAAACCTAATTTTTCAAATTTCGTTTTTAAATACGCTTGAAACTTTCCTTCATTTTTTGACTCTGAATCAATTTTGACTAATTCAATAAATGTTGCGACAACTCTTTCTACTGCCATACTAAAAACCTCCCTATTCACTCTTAATGATTTCTACGTAAAAAGCTAGAAATAAAAATACACGTTAAGCCTTGGAAAATGAAGAATCCGCCTAAAACAACCGCTAAGGCAACTGAAACGAAAATTGAATTAAATAAAGATACAATTCCAACAATCAGACCTAACACTCCTACGATCAAAATAATAAACCAATTGCTGACACTTTTAACCGAAAAAGCTAATAAAATACGGAAAATTGCTGAAGCTAAAATCCAAATTGCAAATAATAAAATCAAGAAATTTTTACCTACTTGACCATTAAATAGAACGAGCAATCCAAAAATCGTTGAAAGAAGTCCATCAAACAAATACCAAACTGATATACTCCACGTTTTACGCTCACTTACGTATGAAATAATTTCACTTATTCCATTTAACAATAAAACAATTCCCATTAATACCACTACTATAGATAAGGTTGTTCTTGGATTAAAAATTAACCACAATCCAAAAATCATCATTATAATACCCACTGCTAAGAAAAAATAATTGACTACCTTACTCATTATCTAACCTACCTAACTTAAAAATAATCTTATTGCTTTCACAATGTTTACAATAAAAATAACAACATCAAATATAGCAATCAAAATCAAGACAACCAAAACAACACCTCTAAAAATATCATCACTGCTAGAAATTACCCCAAACAAAATCATTGCAAGAACACCTACGATGGTAATAATAAAAGGAGCAATATGGAGTCCCAGCGCTGTACTAGCATTTTTTGAAACCTCTTTATCTGTACTGATAAACAAGACAATTAATGGAAAGAAAATGGGGGCAAATAAGATACTTAAATAGCACAGACCTCCAACTAATTTATTAGAATTCATTTCATCTACCTTCCTTTACTGACTATTGATTTGTTATATTTCTGAAAAATCCCGTTATTTAATATAATTTTAATCACTATTTAATAAATTAGCAAGTTTGAATGCTAGTTTGACTAGTTTTTTTTTTTCATAAAAACAGAAAAAAATGAACCTATCTTTGTTCTATCATCTAAATCATTTAAGATTGGAACTCATAGTACTACTACTTCATTTAGGAAACAACTCGTTATCTATTTTTACTTCGTTGTTTTCTTACCTCTTTCAGCAGCAACAAAAAATTAATGACTTACGGTAATTAAAATAGTTTCCATAATTCTAAGTTTCTCCTCTAAAATTTATGTTATACTAATCATTGCAAATAAGAGAAGACTGAACTCTTTGATAGGAGTGTGAACGGATTGAAAGGAGCAGATAATGCTGTGATTGTTTTAGCTGGAATGATTGGTGCTGGAAAAAGTACCTATACTAAACTTATTTCAGATGCGTTAGGCAGTGAGGCTTTTTATGAAAGTGTCGATGATAATCGTATCTTAGAAAAATTTTATGAGGACCCTAAACGTTGGGCCTTTTCATTACAAATTTATTTCTTAAATACACGTTTTAGAAGTATTAAAGATGCTTTACAACATCAAAATAATGTTTTGGATCGCTCTATTTATGAAGATGCCCTTTTCACAAAAATTAATTTTGAAGAAGGCAATATGAGTGATGCTGAAATGGATACCTATTTAGATTTATTAGATAACATGATGGAAGAATTAGCTAGTATGCCTAAAAAGTCACCTGATTTACTCATTTATCTTCGTGGTTCATTGGATACTGTTTTAAGTCGTATCAAAAAGCGTGGTCGAAGTTTTGAACAAATTGACGGAAATCAAGATTTATTAAATTACTATACCCATCTCCACAGTCGTTATGATGGCTGGTTTGAAGAGTATGATCAAAGCCCTACACTAGTAATTGACATTGATAATCATGATTTAGAAAACCCGGCTGATGCTGAAAAAGTAATCGCCTTGATTAATGAAACGCTAAAGAACGTAAGATAGAACTAATTCATCTGAGTAAGCATAAAAAATGACCTTCGAGACATTATTCGAGTCTCAAGGTCATTTTTTATTTGTTTATTTCACTTGAAAAGATGCTGGTTTTTCAGTACTTAAACCAAATTCATAAGCAATTGCATCTAAAATTCGTTTTGAAGCTAGTCCATCACCGTATGGATTACTTGCTTCAGCCATTTTTTGATGAGCACTAGGGTCTTCTAATAACTCAGTCATAGCCTCTAAGACAGCATCTGTCTCTGTACCAACTAAACGTAAGGTTCCAGCAGCAACACCTTCTGGGCGCTCTGTTGTGTCCCTTAAAACTAATACTGGAACACCTAACGATGGTGCTTCTTCTTGAACACCACCAGAATCACTCATAATCATATAGCTTCTAGAAGCTAAGTTATGAAAATCAATTACATCTAAAGGCGCAATTAAATGAATTCGTGGATGATTGCCTAAAATTCGGTCTGCTGCTTCTTGAACAACCGGGTTCAAATGAACAGGATAAACAACTTCTACATCTTCATGCTTATCAACAACTTGTCTAATTGCATGGAAAACTCTTTCCATCGGTACACCTTGATTTTCTCTACGGTGCATAGTCATTAAAACCAGACGATTTCCTGAAGCAATTTTCGTTAATACTTCATGTTGATATTCTTCTTTGACCGTTTCCTGTAATGCGTCAATAGCCGTATTTCCAGTGATAAATATTTTATCCGCTGGATGATTTTCTTGCAACAAATTCGCTTCACTTTCAATAGTCGGAGCAAAATACATATCTGCTAAAACATCTGTAACTTGACGGTTCATTTCTTCTGGAAATGGTGAATATTTATTCCAAGTCCGCAATCCTGCTTCAACATGTCCAACTTTAATTTGATTATAAAAAGCTGAAATTCCAGCTGCAAAAGTTGTTGTTGTATCTCCATGAACTAAAACAATATCAGGTTTTGCTTCTTTCATGACTGACTCCAACCCAATTAATACATTTGCTGTAATATCTGCTAATGTTTGACGGTCTTTCATCACATCTAAATCATAATCAGGTTTAATTTGAAAGATATCTAAAACTTGATCTAGCATTTGACGGTGTTGCGCCGTAACTGTCACAATCGATTCAAAGCGTTCTGGTTGGCGTTCCAACTCTAAGACTAGCGGAGCCATTTTAATCGCTTCTGGTCTTGTTCCAAATATAGTCATGACTTTTATTTTTTTCATTATAACCCATCCGTTTCTTAGTTAATAGTTAAGCTTATCAAATTCATTATACCATAGTCTCTTCAATTATTCGTTCAAAAAAAGACAACCTAAAAATTAGGTTGTCATAATCGTTCATTTAGTTAGCTAAATAATGAATTAGTAGAGCAATAATAATTATCCAGCAAGGAATAGCTAATAAAAAAGCATTTCTAATTCCACGATAAAACTCCATAGCCTTCACCTCAGTAAAGTTATCTTACAGAAAAATTATCTCATAAGGATGAAGATTTATTTAAAATTCCAATAAATTTAGGAGCAATCCTTTAGCTTAATTCTTTTGCTAATGCAATTAAATAAGCACGCAAATCTTCCTTGACTTCTGGATGTGTTAAACCATATTCAATACTCGTTGTTAAAAAACCATACTTGTCACCAACATCATGACGAACGCCTTTAAATTCATGAGCAAAAACACGTTGCGTTTTATTTAATGTATCAATCGCATCGGTTAATTGAATTTCATTACCCGCACCAGGTTTTTGATTTTCCAAAATTGTAAAAATTTCTGGAGTTAATAAATAGCGACCAATAATAGCTAAATCACTAGGTGCATCTTCTACTTTAGGCTTTTCAACAAATTTACGCACATTGTAAAGACCCTTTTCAATTTCAATTTCTGGATCAATAATTCCGTACTTGTAGGTTTCTTCATAAGGTACTTTCATTGTCGCAATGACAGAAGCATGTGTTTTTTCATACTTGTCCATCAATTGTTTTGTTAAAGGAATTTTATCTTCCATCAAATCATCACCTAACATGACTACAAAAGGCTCATTTCCAACAAAAGCTTTAGCTTGAAGAACAGCATCCCCTAAACCTTTGGGATACGATTGGCGCACAAAATGTAAATTTAATCCAGTTGTTTCTTCAACTAATTCTAAAAGTTCAAATTTTTCTTTAGCTCTTAAATTAGCTTCCAATTCTGGATTTGAATCAAAATGATCTTCAATCGGTCGTTTACCTTTACCCGTAATAATTAAAATATCTTCAATTCCAGCAGCCTTTGCTTCTTCGACAATAAATTGAATCGTTGGTTTATCAACAATCGGTAACATTTCTTTCGCCATAGCTTTAGTTGCTGGTAAGAAACGTGTACCCAAACCTGCAGCTGGAATAATTGCTTTTTTCACTTTTTTCATGGTTATGCTCCTTCTAATAAAAGGAACACTATTGCATAGCAAAATTCACTATCTCAGTGTCCCTTTTGTATTTATTTTAATTCCAAATTATTACGTAAAATACCTGAAACTCGTGCTAACTCATCTGGAGCAATGATCTGGTAAGAAATATCATTAATCATTTCGCCAGTTCCTTGCATTTGTACTTGCTCGATATTACCGGCTGCCGCCTTATATTTCGCTTGAATGTCGTACATATTATCGAAAGTTAAGTTTGTTTTCATGTTATTTTGTAATGCATTTAAAATATCCTTGTAATTTGTTAATGTAGAGAATGTGGCAGCTTTTTTAACTACAGCTTCAATAACTTGACGTTGACGTCCTTGGCGACCATAATCACCAGTTGGATCATCATAACGCATACGTGAAAATGCTAACGCTTGGGTACCATCAAAAATAAAATTGATGTGAAAAGTAAAATAACCATTAACGGTAATTTAATATTTGAATGACTTCTAGGTATCAAGGTAACTAAGAAGAAGAAAATTATAATGATTCCACTCATAATTTTATTTAATCCACTGTCCCTATTTAATTTTTCCATATTTCCCTCCGAAAAAGAAGTTATTCTTTACAAAAATTAGCTTTGATTATTACATTTTAAGAATACCTCATACATAAAATTCTTACTTTCTATTTTCTCCAAGTAAACTGATTAATTATTTTTGTATAACTTTGAATAATTTTGACTACTTTAATAGAAACATTTGTATCTACATAATCAGGTGCTAGCACTGTTTTTTCATCATGTTCAGCCATTGCTATCGCTAATTCAACTGCTTGCTGTACATCATCAGCTTTAATCCCTGCAACAACCACAGTACCTTTATCTAATACTTCAGGTCTTTCAGTCGATGTTCTTAATAATACACCTGTAAATCCTAACATTGCACTTTCTTCTGATAATGTTCCACTATCAGATAAAACACATAAAGCATTTTTTTGCAGTTGATTATAATCTAAAAAGCCAAAAGGTTTTAACGTCTTTACAAGTGGATGAAATTTAAACTTTCTACCTTCAATATATTTCATACTTCTAGGATGTGCTGAATAAATAATTGGAAGTTGATATTCTTCTGCAATTTTATTAATCGCATTCATTAAATCAAAAAAGTTTTCTTCATTATCTATATTTTCTTCTCTATGTGCAGATACAATCATATATTTATTTTTTTCTAAATTTAACTCTTTTACAATTGTACTTTTTTCAATATTGCTCATATGTTCTTGTAAAACTTCTTGAATCGGAGAACCCGTCACATATATATGCTCTTTTTTAAATCCTTCTGATAATAAATACCTTCTTGAATGTTCTGTGTAAGGTAAGTTTATATCACTTATATGATCGACAATCTTTCGGTTAATTTCTTCCGGAACATTTTGATCAAAACAACGATTTCCAGCCTCCATATGAAAAATAGGAATCTTCAAACGTTTGGCACTAATTGCAGACAATGCAGAATTTGTATCTCCTAAAACTAATAATGCATCTGGTTGTTCACTTGCCAACACCCCAAATGACTTAGCTATAATATTTCCCATAGTTTCTCCTAAATTATCACCGACGCTCTCCAAAAAATAATCTGGTTGTCGCAAGCCTAAATCATCAAAAAAAACTTGGTTTAATGTATAGTCCCAATTTTGTCCTGTATGGACAAGAATATGATCAAAATATCTGTCGCATGCTTTGATAGTAGCAGATAATCGAATAATTTCTGGTCTAGTTCCAATAATAGTCATTAATTTTAGTTTTTTCATAATTAAATTTATACCTCCACGTAGTAAGTATCAGGGTTATCCTGATCGAATATTTCACATGCCCAAAATAATGTAATCAGCTCTTCATCACCACTATTTTGAATAGAATGCGTATATCCAGCAGGTATATCAACCACTTCAAGATTTTCACCTGTTACTTTGTATTCTATCACTTTATCATCATTTACATTTCTAAATTTTATACTAGCACTACCCTTTATAACCAAAAATTTTTCTACCTTAGTATTATGCCAATGATTTCCTCGAGCAATTCCGGGCTTGGTTGTTGAAATAAAAATTTGACCATTGTCTTTTGATTTAATAAATTCAGCTAACCAACCTCGGTCATCACTATTTTTTTTCAAATTATATGAAAAATTAGATTCATCCAAATAAGAAAGATAGGTTGCATATAAATCTCGATTAAATTGATTTTTTAATGATGGCATGACTAAAGTTTTACGATTCTCGTTAAACTGGATTATTTTTTCAGCTAATTCTCCTACGGTACTTTTATATTCTATAGGAACTATACAAAAATTATTTTTTCTAGTCGGTTGGTCTTTTAAGGCACGAATAAACTCTTTGATTACGTCATCAATATAGGATAGAGTAATTTCAGAAGATGGATTATTTATTTCTAAAGGTATCCCTCTTGAACTATTATAGCAAAACGTGGCTACTACACTATTGTAATTTGGCTTACTCCATTTTCCAAAAAGATTTTGAAGTCTATATACCATGACTTCGCAATTATTTCTTTCTCCATAACTAAAAATAATATCTTCCGCTTGGCGTTTACTAATACCATAGGGATTACCATTTATTGCCTGAATAGATGAAGATACAAGTATCGGCACATGGTTCTCATTTTTTTCTAAAAGAGAAATTAAAGTTTCTGTGAAATTCGTATTTCCTTCATAAAATTCAGAATCATTTGTTGGACGATTAACACCAGCCAAATGATAAATAAAATCACATTGTTTGGTAAACTTCTCTAAATCTTCTAATGAATCATCCGAGGTATATTTTTGAATATTAAAAAAACCTTCGTTTTTCAGTTGTGCTATTAAATTTTTCCCTATAAAGCCATCTGCACCAGTAACTAGTATATTCATCTTTAATTTCCCCACTTATCTAACTCATTTTGAATATAGTCCAATTTCAGCAATAATTCTGTTAATCCCTCAATATCTAATTGCTCTGTATTATCAGAGTTGTACTCATCGATATGCACAGCTTCAGTATTTCCATGATCAAAATATTTGCCATAATTTAAATCGCGCTTGTCCGATGGAACTCTGTAAAAATCACCCATATCAATAGCAGTAGCTGCTTCTTCCTTGGTCAATAATGATTCATACATTTTTTCTCCATGTCGTATCCCAATAACTTCAACAGGTACATTTGTTTTAAATATCTTCTGCAAGGCCGCTACTAACGTTTCAATAGTACTAGCGGGTGCTTTTTGAACCATAATATCACCTTGTTGAGCGTTGTTAAAAGCAAAAATAACTAAATCAACTGCTTCTTCTAAACTCATCATAAAACGGGTCATACTAGATTCTGTAACTGTTATTGGATTCCCTTGTTTTAGCTGCTCTACAAATAAAGGTATCACACTACCGCGAGATGCCATTACATTCCCATAACGAGTTCCGCAAACCAATGTTTTATCAGGGTCAATATTTCTTGATTTAGCTACAAATACTTTTTCCATCATAGCCTTTGAAGTTCCCATAGCATTAATCGGATAAGCGGCTTTATCTGTTGACAAGCAAATAACTTTTTTAACACCTTCGTCAATTGCAGCAGTCAATACATTATCAGTTCCAATGACATTTGTTTTAACTGCTTCCATTGGGAAAAACTCGCACGAAGGTACTTGCTTTAATGCAGCAGCATGAAACACAAAATCCACTCCATACATCGCATTTTTCACACTGTTAATGTCTCTAACATCCCCAATGAAATATTTTATTTTAGGATTATTGTATTTTTTTCGCATATCATCTTGTTTTTTTTCATCTCTAGAAAAAATACGAATTTCTTTAATATCGCTTGCTAAAAATCCTTTAAGAACTGCATTTCCAAAAGAACCAGTTCCACCAGTTATTAAAAGTGTTTTATTTTTAAACATTTAGGAATCCTCCATAATAAAATTTTCTATTAATTTAACGGATATTTTCACATCAAATTGCTTTACTAAATAATCTCTACCATTATTACCAAGACTATCTCATAAATTCTTATCTTCTATAAATAATTTCACTTGATTCACAAACTCTTCATGATTTACTGACTCACACCAGTAGCCACACTTGGCTTCATCCTCTATCAATGACTTTAGATCTATAACGGTATCTGTCGCTGCCAATATGGGAAACTTTCATGTCATGGAAGGATAGGTAGCAATTGTAAGTTGGGAATTTAATAAAATTAGTCCTACATCACTTGCTTTCATAATTTTATCATACTCTACTCGTGGTAGTTTAGATATAAATTTTAAGTTACTTGGGTTTTCTTTGTTTATATAGTCTAAAATTTTATTTTTTCAGCTCCATCTCCAACGATTAAAAATAAGATTCTTGGTAATTAGCTAAAATATGAATAGACGCTAATAAAAAATCAATTGCTTACGGTTTTCCTGTATTCCATCCAAAAATGAATATTCGCCGATTCAAAGGCAACTCATATTCACTTCTAATTGGTCATCTATTCTCATTGCATTCGGAAATAGTTCAAACTTATTACTAAGCTTAGATTTTTCTTGTTCATTGATAAAATTGATATTTGCCTTAGACATACAACCAATCCTATCTGAATATTGATAGTTTTTTTAATAACGGCTTCACTTTTAGGGTTGTAATACCTTTTTCAACTAGACCTACAGCAAATTGATTCCCAACTCTGACTCTCAAAACCTCAATATCATTTTCAACAGTCACTTTTGTTTTATCTATATTATTTGATTTTTCTGCTATAACCACAGTAGCAGCATATCCAGATTTTTTTAATTCTTCAACTAATTCTGGATTTTAATCAAAATAATTTTCAATCGTTGGGTTACATTTACCCGTAATAATTAAAATATCTTCAATTCCATCAGTCTTTGCTTCTTCGACAATAAATTGAATCGTTGGCTTATCAACAATCAGTAACATTTATTTCATCAAAGCTTTAGTTGCTGGCAAGAAGTGTGTGCCTAAGCCCACAACTGGGGTTTTACTTTTTTCATTTTATTTTTCCTTCTAGTAAAAGAATCACTACTTCAGTGTTCCTTTTGCAATTATTAAAGTTCTAAATTATTACGTAAAATACCGGATACTCGTGCTAATTCATCTGGAGAAATGATTTGGTAAGAAATATCATTAATCATTTCTCCAGTTCCTTGCATTTGTACTTGTTCAATATTACCGGCTGCCGCCTTATATTTCGCTTGAATGTCATACATATTATCGAAAGTTAAATTTGTTTTCATGTTATTTTGTAGTGCATTTAAAATATCTTTGTAATTCGTTAATGTAGAAAAAGTTGCAGCTTTTTTAACTACTGCTTCAATAACTTGTCGTTGACGTCCTTGGCGACCGTAATCTCCAGTTGGATCATCATATCTATTTCTAGAAAAAGCTAGTGCTTTTTCTCCATCTAAGTGAACCGGACCTTTAGTAAACTCAAATCCATTTTGTTTAAACTCAAGCGGACTATTTACATCGATCCCACCAACAGCATCAACTAAATCCTTAACTCCTTGCATGTTGACTTCTATATAATAATCAATAGGTATATTCAATAAATTTTGAACTGTATTAACAGCCATCGCAGTTCCACCAAAAGCATACGCATGGTTAATTTTATCTGTAGTGCCCTGTCCAATAATTTCAGTATAAGTATCACGAGGAATACTTACTATTTTAGATTCATTAGTGTTTGGATTAACCGTAACAACCATAATAGAGTCTGAGCGACCTTGCTCTGTTCTACCTAAATCACCAGTATCTACTCCTAATAGTAATACTGAAAATGGGTCTTCACCTTTATCCACACTAACTGGGTCATTACGGACCTCATCCTTATCAACTTTCTCATAAATATTATCGGTCGTATTAGTAACATCTCGATAGACTTTAAAAGCATATACACCAATTGCACCAATTATGAGTAAAAATAAACACAATAACATTATTAAAATTTTTTTTGTTTTCGACATACAATTATCTCCTTATCTTGTAAATGCATTTTAAAATTAACACAGTTCGTTATTTTTTGAGGATTCAATTCTGGTCTTTTCTTTTAAATAATTGTTTATTGTAACGGGTTGAATGATACAAAAAGGGATTAAAACCAAAATATTAGCCATTATTACAACAATCCAACTATTGAAAAAATAATTTAAAACATAAACTATCGGCAATTTTATTATCGCACCTACAGTAAAAAAAAGCAATTGAGTCTTTAATATTCCCATACCATTTGCTATGCTAGAAAGAACACTATTCCATATCATTAGACTACCAAATATTGCAAAAATAAAAGCATATGTGAAATTAATTTCAATTGTATTTTTTCCTAACCAGAGATTAACTAGTGCTTGTAAGAAAGGAATTAGTAAAATTTCCAACACAACAGCTAAAACAGCTGTTTTTTTTAGTATTCGGTATAATTTAACTATCCAAGAATACTTTTCTTCTGAAAACGCCTTTGTTACAGCTGACCAAATAGGGGTTAATGCTAATGAAAAAAAAGTTCCAATTAAAGTAAATAATCTATTGTACACCTGATACTCTACAACTTTATCTGGACCAGCAAACCAAGATATCATAATATCATTAGTTGCGGTTAAAATCATATACATGACTTGGATCCAGAAAAAAACACCTCCTAGTTTCATCACATCGTAAGCTAATTGTTTTGTAAAAAATTTAATATTTGGAGCACACCCCTTTAAAGATCCAGTGAAAATAAATACTGTAGCTATTAATAAAGGAAGGTTAACGGCTAATATATTTACATAAGCAAAATTAATTAAATTTTGTTCCACTGTTGAGGAATGAGCGAAAAGCACATACATCAATTGAATAATAGTCGAAATAAGAGTTAACAAATTAGGCACAACGGCTTTTTGTAGTGCATAAAATATGGAAATAACAAGTCTTAATAGAAACTGAATCATGATTCCAATAAAAATTATTTGTGAAACCTTCAATAAGACATCCGCAGATAGTATATCTTTCGGAACATTAAAAATCAGATTAAAGTCAATGATTGGAAAAATAAAATAACTAACACCATATGATATACAAACAATTAAAAACATAACTAGATAAGCGGAAGAGATGTATCTCTTTACTTTATCTTTATCTCTATCTACTAGAGCCGTTACCAAATTATTTCTTAAACCATTTCCTATCCCTAAATCAAAAGTAAGTATCCAAGATAAAACAGATAAAGCAGTAAACCAAAAGCCTAAAATTAATTGATTATCAAAATATCTCATATATGCTGGCAATGTAAACAAACTTAAAAGCATTGCCCCACCTTTTATCAAAAAAGAACCAAATATATTTGATAAAATCTGTTTATTAGAACTTCCTAACTTTTCAAGGTACTCTTTTATTCTATGAATCATTATTTTCTCCTTCGCAAATTATATCTTTTAACTGGCTTCTAAATTCACGATTTAATTTACCAATAGAATCTATTCCACTGTATTCATCATTAAAATCGATTTTTTTTATACTATCAGCAAGATTAATAGGGGAATCACCTTCATAATAATATAAAAGATGGTTGACTTTGCATACCTCCAACACCTTCAATCTAACTGAAACAACGCGTAAATTGTTACTTAGATAAGAAAATATTTTAGAAGGAAATGATGTTTCATTAAAATTTGTTTTAGATCTTTGGGTACTTAACCCTAAATCACATTTTTGAAGAAATTTATTATAATCATCACCAAAAAAAACTCCATCATAGCTAATAACACACTCTGTTTTATTCTTATATTTTTTTATTTTGTCTTTCAGGTCACCAATATCTTCTTCTCTTCCAAAACCAATAATATGAAGATGAAATAGATTACTTAAATGCAGAGCTGCGTCTAGAGCAATATCAGCTCCCCCTTTATATTTATCTATTATACCTGAATAGACTAAATGTTTTTTATTATCGTTAAATTTCACTTTATTTATTTCTTTTTTTAGATATATGCCATTACAAATAACTGTAGGTTTAGAACTATTTATAGATTCTCTAAATAGCTCTGTTGAGTAAATAAATGCATCTGCACTATTTATTACCGCCATTTCCATTTTTTCAAAAAAATAATTAACATTTTTAACATCACTATACTTCTCTTCAAGCTCTAAAATTAAATAGATACCTTTTATTTTTTTTAGTAAATATACGCACAAAAAAAGATATGGCGAATGGTAAACAATAATTTTTTCATTTTTCTCAGAATTTTTCATTATAAAAAAAAATAAAGAAATAGTACTATAAAAAAGACTAATAAACTTAAAAAATTTATTTCCCCACGGTAGTGTTTTGAAGAGTCTAAGTTTAACATCTTTTCTTATTTCACTTATGCTACCAGAATATTTCTGTTTGTTATATGTCCATGAAGGGGAAATAATGTCAACAGAAAACTCTTCACAGACAAGTGAGTCAATAATATAATCCATTTTATTGGTAGCTGATAATACATAATTTCTATTTTCTTTTTTATTTTCTTCTCTGTCATAAAAACCAATATATTTTATTTTTTTCACAATAAACAATCCTTTCAACTTGATAGTTAATTATTTGGATTAAAAATATATTATTCTACTTTAACAATTGATCTATTTCTTCTAGCAGTTCTTTTAACGCAAATTCAGGTAAATGTTTGCTCATAGTATTAGCAAAATTAGCTTCTCCTAGTTGTCCCCTCAGTAAAGAGTTATTTTTTACTAACATTATCTTATCAGCCAAATCTTTTTCATCACGATTATCAAAGTACAGCCCATTTTTTAAATCTGTAATAAATTCATATATATTGGAGAAATTAGAAATGAGAACAGTTTTTTTGAATAACCCCACTTCAAAAGCAGGTCTGGCTTGATGAGATTTGGTCATAGGAAACACCAAAATATCACATGCTGTATAGGGAATACTCATATTCTTTTGAACCCCAATAAACTCTATTTTTCCTTGTAATCTGTTAACTTCAATATACTTTTCTATTTTTTTTGAAAATAATAATTGGCCCGTTCTCATAATCCATTCTTTCTTACTGCCTTCTTTTAGTCCAGAACCTGCTATTATAATTTTTATATTTTCATGTTCTAATATTTTTAATGCCTTCAGTAATGTATAAATTCCTTTTATTTTATTCACGCCACCTACATAAAGAATATTAAACGCAGAGGAATTGATTCCTAATTCTTTACAAGCCATTTCTTTAGAGTAATTACTGTTGTACACAGACATATTTATAAAATCATGAGAAATAATTTTTTTTGCTTTTTTTAAATTAGCCTGAGAAGAATCGAACTCTGATAAAAATATCACACTATTAAAATTATCCAACATGTTATTAATCAAGTTATTAATGAGATTTTTAGGATTTCCTTTAACTGTCTCTCTTACAAAACATATACTTTTTATTTTTTTAATCTTAGTTAATTTTCCAAACCAACACATCACTTTAGAATTTACCATAACTAAATCAGGTGATTCTTTTTCTAAAATTTTATTCCAATAATTTTTTTGAGTTAATATTTTTAAAGAATGATACCAAAACTTTGGATTAAAAATATTATTACCACCACTATAATAAGTAATTTTAGCAAATTTTATTGAGCATTCTACCGACTCTATATTTTCTTTTTTTAAGTACTCATGAAAATCATTTGGATAAGTAGTCAGATACAAAACTACCTCATGATCATCTTTAAGTTCTTTCAGGATATTAAGTAAACTTATGCTCCCACCACCTATTAAACCAGAATGATGGATTAACATAATCTTTTTTTTCATAATAATCACTCCATCCTTATCTTTACAAAGTTATTTATTGAAAATATCATGATGCTTTTCTGTTTATTTCTATTGCCAAAAGAATTTATAATCATCAATCTTTAAAGAGCTTCCAGGGGTAGAAATAATAAAACTTAGTAAAGGAAAAATTAAACATAAAGTTTTTGCAATGAATCTATCTTTGTTATTTTTTATAGATTCAATAACATTAGGAATTAGGATCATGACATAAAAGCTAAAATAATAACTCATCCTTTCAAGTAAATTAATTTCCAAAGATAATATATTTAGAACTATAGTTACACATGAGAAAAAAAATACAATAGACATGAGATTTTCATCTTTTTTATCTATATTCTTCCAAAAAAATAAACAAGCTAAAGGGATTAGCAAACTAACTATTATTACAATTGGATTTACATTTATTATTTCAAAGGAATGGCTATACTTAAGGTATTTTTCTGGCACAACCATTAAACTTAAACTAGCAATATTTTTCCTAAAAATAAAGGTTAAAATAGAAAATAAATAGACTATAGTTGCTGTTTTTTTATTTAACTTTATTTTTCTCACTAAATATACAGGAAAAAATATTATTGCTGAATTATGAAAATAATAAGCTATAAAAATGAATATTATGAATAAAACAGGCCTGTTTTTTCGCATAAGCATAAAGGCAAGCGCAGTAAACATAACCGCTATCGTTTGTCTTAATCCTGTTAAAGACATTGCAAACATACCTATTGTTAAATATAAATAAAAGCTGAAAAATATATTTTTGGAATATTTATAATACAAAATTGATAGGACAAGCGTACAGAATAATGCTAATAAGGCTAAATATTGTTGAAAGGATAAATTTAAATCTCTTAAATAATTATTTAAATATGAATATGCTAGCTCTGTAGGTCTTAGCACATCAGTATAATATTGAAATTTATAGTTTGACAAATCACTCCCTACATATTCTCCTCTTAAAGACATGACTAAAAAAATTCCTAAGCCCATAAAAAAAACGAACATTTTTTTATATTTTTTATTTTTAGGTAAGCTAAAATCCAAATTTATTTGGTTTTTAATCAGATTTATGCATAACCAATAAAAAATTAAAATAAAATATATTTGCATGTTATCTCCTTTTCGCTATCCAACAATTAGTTAATTAGCTTTTTATAATTAGTTAAAGTTTCTAAATTTAGTATACCATTACTTTTTACAAGCTAAAACTTGCTTAGAGTGTAGCTAACAGAATACAACTCTCACCAAAATTTAAAAAATAATATAGCTATCTCTATGATGTTATAATACCATATTTTAACGGCATCTTTTAACTCCATATTAACAATGTACTTTTCTATATACACTTTGACTATTATTTATTCTAAAAATAGCTTTGAAAACTCTTCGATATAATTGTTATAATCAAATATATTCTGATATTTAAAGTTTTTTTTCATATCCAATAGATCACTAGCTGACATATTAAGAATAGAGTCAAATTCATCTTGATCTAGTTTGTCGTCTGTATTTATAAAAAATCCATTAACTCCATTATCCATATAAGTTTGTAAATCACTAGTTTTATTGGTTATAACAGGAGTTCCAAGAGACATTGCTTCTACATACTTTGTGGGAAATCCAGCCATGTTAACTCTATTTACTTCTCTTAAAAAAATATAAAAATCAGCTTTTTTTATTATTGGTAGAACTTCAGAATGTTCAATTCTTCCCATTAGATATATCCCTTTTTTCTCCAAATCAATACTAATATATTGCGGATATATATTGTTTAATTCTTTTCTATTTACTCCAATAATAAGAAGCTCTGCTTTTTTTTCACCATCTTTCATATTATTAAAAAGATCAATAATCCAATTTAATTTATCCTTTTTCATTCCTGGAGAACCTGCATAAACTAAATTTATTTTCTTATCATGTTGTTCACTATTACAATTTTCTAACAGCCACTTCTCTTCACTCTTATCTACTAAAGGTGGTATTAATATTACATTTTCAGATGAATTATAATAATCAAATAAAAATTGGCTAATACATATTATACCAAAACATTTCTTTGTGATATAGCGCATCCTGATTTCAGTATCAATATATTTTATTAAGCCATGTATATTTTTTTTATCAGGAGTGTACCATTCTGTAGTATCTGCTATCAGTTTAATTTTGTTAGTTTTGCAGTATAAATATAGCTTATACATTGCTACAGCAGGAAAATTATAACAAATAATTGTATCGTATTGTTTCCCTGTCCGCTTTATTATCTTTTTAACATTTTTTATTGATGCTATGAAAACTACCCATTCCATCAAATTTTTGGGGTAGTCAACTTCATAATAGGGAAATCCATATATGATTTTTTTATCTATATACGCATTTTTCTTAGTCACTCCAATAAAATCAATTTCATGTCCTAACTTTTTTAATGCTTTTGCATTATTTAGCACTCTATGAGCGGCAGCGTTTTTATCTGGTAATTCAAAACCACCTATATACAGAATCTTATTATTTTTCAAGTTAGTAACCTCATCCTAAAATATATTATAAATTGTGTTTATACCAATTTACGGCCTCTCTTATTCCCATATAAAAATCAAATTCTGGTAAATAACTTAACTTTTCCTTTGCTTTTGATATATCTGCGTTGGAATGTTTTACATCTCCAACTCTTTCAGGGCCAAAAATTGGACTAACATCTTTATTTAACAATCCCTTTAATTCTTCAAATAATTCTATTAAACTAACTTGTCCACCATACGCAATATTAAAAGCTTCTCCTTGCACATCATTAGAAGAAATCATCGCTTTTAAATTAGCTTCAATTACATTTTCAATATAAGTAAAATCTCTAGATTGGCTACCATCTCCATTAAAAATAGGCGCTTCATCATTTAACAAAGCCTTAACAAATTTAGGAATAACAGCAGCATAATAGCCATATGGATCTTGCCTTCTTCCGAATACATTAAAATATCTCAAACCAATAGTTTCAAGACCATATAAATTTGAATACAAGCGACCATATTCTTCAGCAACTTTTTTAGTCAAAGCATAAGGAGATAAAACATTGCCTTCTATTCCCTCTTTTTTTGGTAAATTAGGCTCATCACCATAAACCGAAGATGATGATGCATAAACAAATTTTTTTACATTATTTTGTCTAGCAGCTTCCATCATATTTAAAGTGCCTTTTATATTTATTTCTTCATATTTTAAAGGCATTTCTATACTTCTAGGTACACTTCCCCACGCAGCTTGATTTGAAACGTAATCAACATCTTTACAAGCTGTATTGCATGTATTAAAATCTACAATGCTACCTTCAATAAATTCAAAATTTTCATTTTCAAAAAAGGGTTGGATATTTTCCAATTTCCCTGTAGATAAATCATCTAGACATCTAACGCTATAACCCATTCTCAAAAGTGCTTCACACAAATTAGATCCAATAAATCCTGCTCCACCAGTTATTAAGAATAATGAATTCTCTGGAAATTTAACATCTTTATAGCCCATAACTAAAACCTCCAATAATTGAAATTATTTTCTTTCATATCTGCCTTGTTCAAAATTCCTTTAAGATCCAAAATCACTTTTTCTTTGCCAGCGTTATAAAAAGAATTCCAATTTTCTAGAGAGTATGAACAAAACTCTTCATGGTTAACTGCAATTATTATCGCATCTAACTCTTTCATTTCCTCATAGTTATTTAACTTTAAATCGTATTCATGTAATGCCTCTGTCTTATCGGCTACTGGATCAAAAACTAAAGGCTCCACACCATATTCTTTAAGTTCTGTTACAATATCTATTACTCTTGTATTCCTTGTATCAGGGCAGTTTTCTTTAAATGTAAAACCAAAAATACCTACTCTAGCCTGCTTAACTAATTTATCAGTTTTAATTAATTGCTTAATTGTATTTTCAACTACATATTTCCCCATGCCATCATTAATTCTCCGACCTGCTAAAATTATTTGAGAATGGTATCCTGATTCTTCAGCCTTATAGGTTAAATAATATGGATCAACACCGATACAATGTCCACCGACTAGACCAGGTTGAAAGTTCAAAAAGTTCCATTTTGTTCCGGCTGCTTTCAAAACAGCTTGTGTATCAATTTCTAATTTATTAAAAATAATAGATAATTCGTTCATAAAAGCAATATTGATATCTCTTTGAGAATTTTCAATTACTTTAGCAGCTTCAGCAACTTTGATACTTTCCGCTCTATAAACTCCTACATCGACAACCAATTCATAAACTTTAGCAATTATATCTAAAGATTCTTGATCCATTCCTGCAACTACTTTAATAATGGTTTCTAATCTATGAATTTTATCACCTGGATTTATTCTTTCTGGCGAGTACCCAACTTTAAAATCAATACCACATTTTAAGCCAGAAAATTTTTCAAGAATAGGAATGCAGATGTCCTCAGTTACACCTGGATAAACTGTAGATTCATATACAACTATCGAACCTTTCTTCAAGTTTCTTCCAAGTAATTCGCTAGCTGAAGTTATCGGACCTAAATCTGGCGTTTTGTCCTCTTTTATAGGGGTAGGAACAGCAACAATATGAAATCTCGCTTTTTTCAAGTCTTCTTGATTTGAAGTGAAGTACACTTTAGTTTTACGAATAACTTCATTTCCAACTTCCTTAGTTGGGTCAATCCCTAATTTATAAGTATTAATTTTTTCTTCACTTAAATCAAATCCAATTACGTCAACTTTTTTAGCAAAAGAAACTGCTATTGGCATACCTACGTATCCTAATCCAATTAATGAAATTTTTTCTTTTTTCTTAATAATATCCTCTATTTTAATCATTACAATCTCCTCCAATAAGGTTATCTATGACTACTTTATATTTACTAACAATAATAGTACGATCAAATTCGTTTTCAATTTTTTTACGAGATTTTTGTCCCATACACTTTCTTTCATCCTTATTTAATGAAATAAATTGATTGATTTTCTTAACTAGATCTTCCTTATCCCCAACTTTGAAAGTATAACCATTACTATTTTCATCAATAATTTCTTTGCAACCACTTATGTTAGATGCAATCAATGGTCTAGCAGATGCTCCAGATTCTAGCAATACATTAGACATTCCTTCATGATAGCTAGGTAACACGACACAGTCGCTATTATTAATGTATTTTTGAATATCTTTATCGAATCCATGGTATATAATTATCTTTTCTTCAACGTATTTACGTAATACTTTTTCATATTCTAATTCTTCCATGCTACCGATAATGTGAAATTTGCAATATTTATATTCTTCTTTAATTTTTTTAGCAGCATATAAATACTCTTCGATACCTTTTTCTTTCATTATTCTACCAATGAAAATAAAATCAAGGCTTTCTTTTTCTTGATCAATAGCAATTGGTAAAAATTGATGTATATTAACACCAGATCCAGGAATTAAAAGTTTTTTCTTCCCTCTAATTTTATTTCCCTCAAAAATATCCATATTTTCTTGGTTTTGAAAGAAAACAAATTCAGCTTTTTTCAAGCTAAATCGGTATAAAAAAGAGATTACTTTTTTTATTAAATTTTCCGCCTGAAACACACTGCCAATTCCTGTTATATTTGCGATATATTTTTTCTTTTTGAGCCTAGCAATTAAGCCACCATATATATTAGGCTTAATTGTATAACTTAAAATGACATCTGGATCTATTTCTTTCACAATTTTTTCATACAATATAAGTAGTTTTAAATCTTTAATAAGATTCATTCCACGTCTATCTATTGGCGTTTCATAGTATATACAACCCATATCAATCAAATCTTGAATTCTTTCTCCTTGAGGAAGTGAAATATATACACTATATCCACTTTCTATTAACTTTTTTATAATTTCTTTACGGAAATTGTACAATCCTATGTCATTGTTGGCTAAAATTAATACTTTTTTCATCAAAAAACTCCTATTTTTTGTTGAGTGCTATTTTTTTTATAGCTTCAATAACTCGGTTTTGTTCTGCATTTGTCATGTTAGATCCAGATGGTAAACAAAGCCCATTGGCAAACAACAATCCTGCCGTTGATTCTAATGAATTTTTGTCTTTATAGAATTTATTATCTTTAAACAAAGGTTGCATGTGAAGTGGTTTCCACAATGCTCTGGTTTCAATATTTGCTTCATTCATTTTATCCATAATCTCATAAGGATTTAATTGGATAATTTTTTGATCAATAGTTAAAGTCGTCAACCAACGATTTGATTTTGTTCCATTTAATTCTGGCATAAATTGTACATCTTCAATACCTGCTAACTCTTGATAGTACGTATCAAATATTTCTCTCCTACGTGCCACACGCTCATCCAATACTTGTAATTGTGCAATTCCAACACCTGCTAAGATATTGCTCATGCGATAATTATAACCAACCATCGAATGTTGATAATGAGGGGCCTCATCACGTGCTTGGGTAGCTAAAAATCTAGATCTAGCAATAATTTCTTCATCATCAGAAATTAAAACACCACCCCCTGAAGTCGTGATGATTTTATTTCCATTAAAAGAATAGATACCAATTTTTCCAAGGGTCCCGCTTTTTTTGCCTTTATACTCTGCTCCTAATGATTCCGCAGCATCTTCAATAATTGGAACATTGTAACTATTAGCAATTTCCAAAAGTTCATCCATCTGCGCACTTTGGCCATATAAGTTTACAACAATAATAGCTTTGGGTAATTTCCCCATTTTTTTTGCATCTGAAAGTGCTCGTTCTAAAGCAAATGGAGACATATTCCATGTTTCAACTTCGGAGTCAATAAAGGTTATGTCAGCGCCTAAATATAAAGCTGGATTGGCACTTGCGACAAAAGTAAAGGTTGAACAGAACACCGAATCCCCTTGTTTAACTCCTAAAATATCTAGAGCTAAATGAATAGCACCAGTTCCAGAACTTGTCACTGATGCTCCTTTAACGCCAGCATAAGCTGCTATATCTAATTCAAATTGGTTAACATTAGGTCCTAAAGGTGCAATCCAATTCTCTTTAAATGCGTTATTTATATAGTTTTGTTCATTACCTGACATATGTGGTGATGATAAAAGAATTCTTTTGTTTTCAGCTACCATTTATAATTCCTCCTTAGTTTCCTAATTCTTTAGCTGGATTTCCAACCATAACTTGGTTTTTATGCACATTTTTCGTGACTACAGCACCTGCACCAATCACGGCACCTTCACCTATATGGATTCCTGGTAGTATCGTTGCATTAGCTCCAATATGCACCAAATTATCTGTTTTTACTCCGCCAGTTAAAACCGCTCCTGGAGAAATGTGACAAAAATCACCGATTTTACAATCATGTTCAACTATCGCTCCTGAATTGATTATAGAGTGCATACCTATTCGTACATTAGGATTAATAATCACTTTCGGCATCACAACTGAACCAGTTCCAACAATTGTATCATGAGCTATCATACTAGATGGGTCAATCAATGTTGCATAGTTAATCTCAGAAAATCGTTCATATATCTTTTTTCTTATTTGATTATTTCCAATCGCAATGATTGACTCTTCAAACTGATTTTTATTATTTTTAATTTCGCTTAAGGGCGAATATATAATCTTATTTTCTTCAAATTGATTTTCAATCGTATCGTCAGCAAGAATTGCTAATCGCTTGTTTGAACTTCTATCAATCATCATTCTGATAACTTTACTATGTCCACCATTTCCAATAACTAAAATAGTTCCCATACTATTCACAATCCTTTGATCCAGTAAATTTAGCAACAGTTACATGATTTTCGCTCGCTATATCTGCGCGTTTTGCTAGTTTGTAGAATGTTAAAAAGATAATTTTAATATCCAACCACAGACTAGAATTTTCCGCATAGTAAACATCTAATTTAAACTTTTGTTCCCAAGTAATCGCATTTCTACCATTTACCTGTGCCCAACCTGTGATTCCAGGTTTAACTTCATGACGCTTTTTTTGTATTTGTGAATACAATGGTAAATACTCAACCAATAAGGGACGTGGACCAATAAAGCTCATATCACCTTTCAACACATTAAAAAGTTGGGGTAATTCATCCAAACTTAATTTACGAAGATACTTGCCAAACTTCCCTAGCCTAATTTCATCAGAAAATAATTTATTGTTACTATCTCTTTTTTCATTCATAGATCTAAATTTATAAATTGTAAATATTTCTCCATTTAAACCCGGTCTCTGTTGTTTAAATATAATTGGTCTTCCTAAGAATATAGCGACAAAAAAGGCAGTTAAAATAATAACTGGACTAAGTATGATTATCAATAGTAAGGAACAACTAAAGTCAATTAATCTTTTAAAAAAACTTTTGTACATACTTGTTCCTCCTTTATTTTACATTCGTAAAGTTTAAAATATCTTTTCTAATTTTACTCTCATCGCTTCTACTAAGTTCTGCAATAAATTGCTCTACTTCTTTAATGCTAGTCGATGACACTTTACCAACAAATATTTTATCGTAGACCTTCTCATTTGTTTTCTCACCATCAACTAACAACTCTTCATATAATTTTTCACCAGGTCGGATACCTGTTTCAATAATCGCAATTTCTTTTTCAGTATACCCACTTAATTTTACAACTTTTTTGGCTAAGTCAACTATTTTAACGGGTTCCCCCATATCTAGAATGAAGGTTTCTCCACCTTTAGCCAAAGCACCCGCTTGAATAACTAATCGACTAGCTTCTGGAATTGTCATAAAATAGCGTGTCATTCTAAAATCAGTAACTGTAATCGGCCCACCATTTTCAATTTGTTCTTTAAACAAAGGAACCACACTACCACGGCTACCTAGTACATTTCCAAATCTAACAGCAGCAAATTTAGTTTCACCCGGTTCATTTAAGCCTGTTACAATCATTTCTGCAATCCGTTTTGTCGCTCCCATCACATTAGGTGGATTTACTGCTTTGTCTGTTGAAATCATGACAAAACTTCCAACATCTGCAGCTTTTGCCGCTTCTGCCATATTTTTTGTGCCATAAATATTGTTTTTAACAGCTTCTTTTGGATTACACTCCATCATCGGTACATGCTTATGAGCAGCCGCATGGTATACTCGATCTGGTCTATATTCTTTCATGATTTCAAAGATACGTTCACGATCTTGAATATCTGCAATAACCGGAATAATCTCCGTATCACTTCCAAAAATCTGACCTAATTCTTTGTGGATCAAATAAATTGAGTTTTCACCATGTCCTAATAAAATTAATTTTCTGGGATGAAATTTCATAATTTGACGGCAAATTTCAGATCCAATTGATCCACCTGCTCCACTGACTAAAACTGTTTTTCCGTGTAGTTTTTTAGAAATTTGCTGCATATCCAACTTAACTTCTTCGCGACCTAGTAAGTCTACTACATCAATTTTTCTGAAACGGCTAACTGATAATTTACCATTTAAAACATCTTCAACTGAAGGCATTAAATTGAATTTAACGCCAGATTGATTACAGATATCTAAAATATATTCATATTCAATTGCTTTTAAAGAAGGAATAGCAATTGTAATTTGGGCAATATCATACTCATGAACCAGTTCCGGTATATCTTCAATCAGACCGATAACAGGTATTTCATATAAATAAGTATTTTGTTTTGTTTGGTCACTATCTACTATCCCAATAATCTTAAGTTCATTATCATTTTTTCTTGAACTTTTAATAAAGACACTGCCACCTTCTCCAGCTCCAACAACCAATGTTCTTATTTTGTTTACTTTTTGCTCACCATCTAAGTGTTTATTTCTCATCTCAATCAAAATGCGCCATACAATTCGGCTACCGGCAATTATGAACAAAGAAAATACATACATAAGTACTAGAAATCTCCAACTTATATTATTAATCGCTAACAAAGATACTAAACTAGCAGAAAAGAAAGCCAAGCTAACACAAATAAAAACATTTAAAATTTCTTTTAGGCTAGTATAACGATTTATCTTTGAAAACAATTTAAAATATGTCGCTAAACCCATATAACTAAACAGACAGATTCCAACAACACCAATATAAAAACTATTAGAAGGATCAATATATGGGGTTAAAAAAATATATGCTGCAATACTTGATAAGATTATCGCTAAACTATCAAGACTGATTAAAATGATTTTTTTGACATTTCTCGTCAAGATCATTTTGATACTCCTCCTTTTAAAACAAGCCAAAAATTTTATGTTCTTTTACATTTTTTGGTGCATTTACATTAATTATTTCACCATTAATTAAATCTTTTGTTAGTTGCTTAAAACTTTCAGCTTTTCTATTTCCAAAATCTTGCCCCAACTTGTCATAAGCTGCTTTCATTAAAAAGCTTCTAGAAGTCGTATTATGTGCATCTGACGCAATAAAGTGAACAAGATTTGCCTCCAACATTTGTTTGCTCACTTTTTGAATTTTTTTACCAAATTTACCTAAATAACTCCCAGCTGTTAACTGTGCTAAAGCCCCTCTTTCAATAAATGGTTTTAATGCATTAGGGTTATCCATAAATACTTGGTTGCGCTCTGGGTGAACAATGATTGGAATAATACCTTTTTTACTTAGTTCGAAAAATAAATTTTCTGAATAAGCTGGAACAGACATTGTTGGAAACTCAATTAATAAATACTGGTCTTCCTCATCAATAAACTGAATCTTTCCGTCAGCTATTTCTTCCATTAACTCGCCGTTGATTCGTACTTCTTGCCCTGGAAATAAGCTGATTGGAATTTCTCGTAAATCAAATTCGTTTTGCAACTCTATCAATTTTTGATTGATTTCGTTTTTTTCATTGATGAAAACACCATTTTTATGATGAGGTGTCACTAAAATATGTGTAATTCCTTCAGCTATTGCCATATGAGCCATAGCTAAGGAATCTTCTAATGATTGAGCCCCATCATCAATACCTGGTAGGATATGACAATGTAAATCAATCATTAGTTTTCACCTTCAATTCCATAATACTTGTAAGCTTTAACTTTTCTTTTTTCTAATGCATTAAAAATTGTTCCAACTACATTAGCGTTGACTATATCAAGTAATTGTTTAGCTTTCAAAACTGCTTCTTTAGTAGCAATTCCATTACGAATAACAAAAACTGTTCCATCTGTTTTTGATGCCATTATTTGCGCATCTGTTACAGATACAATTGGTGGCATATCAAAAATAACTAAATCAAAAGTTTCTTCTAGAATTTCAATTACACGATTCATCTTTTTTGAATCTAATAATTCTGAAGGATTAGGAGGAATTGGGCCACAAGTTAAAATAAATAAATTTTCAGTATTGGTTTCATGGACAACATCACCAAGTACGACTTCTTTTTCTGTTAACAGTGTTGTTAACCCTTCATGATTTGATAACTTAAAGGTTTTATTAACAGATGGTTTTCGCATATCTGCATCCACTAACAAAACTCTCTTGCCTTGTGTCGCAAAGACAACCGCTAAATTAGCTGACGTTGTTGATTTCCCTTCACCTGGTCCTGACGAAGTGAAAATTAATGATTTTAAATCTCGGTCAATCATTGAAAATTGAATATTCGTTCTAATGGTTCTGAATTGTTCAGCAACAACAGAATTAGGTTTTGTTACAGTGACTAAACTAGCACCATTTTTTTGACTTTCAATCAATTGTTCTCCTGAATAATTCATAGAATTTCTGATACTCTATTAAAAGCCTATTAACGCGCGGTTCTTCTTTTCTTTTTCCGCACCCTTTGGGTGTACAAAAAGAACCCCAATCTGCTATGGTTAAAGTGACTAAACTAAACCAAGAAAGGGGTTCTCTCAATGGCTACATTACAGGAAAAACACGTAAAATTCAACTCTAAAATGGTGGTGTCAAACACCGGTGGTAATCTTTCGTCGGATGCCGGTCTCATCTTGGTGAAGGAATTCATGGATTCGCTTGGATTTTATTCGTTCGCGAAGCAATTCCTCCACTTCAATGAGGACCGTATTTATTGGACTCATGACAACATCTCCCTGCTCGAACAGCTGCTCTTCCAGTTGATTGCCGGATATTCCGCGGATTCATCCGCCAATCTCTTGAAGGAAGATCCCATTTTTCGGTTGGTTTTGGATAAGGAAGCCATCGCCTCCCAGGCCTCACTATCCCGCTTCTGGGACCGGATCAGCGAGGAGAACATTGCACAGTTTCAGGAACTGAACCAAGCCATGCTGGACAAGGTCCGCATGGAACGGAACAATACCCAAATGATCATCGATTTAGATTCCACACATTCGGATACGTTCGGGAACCAAGAAAAGACTGAGTACAATGCCCATTACGGCACACAGGGCTATCATCCGTTGGTGGCCTTCGATGGCCTCACGGGAGACTTTCTGAAAGCAGAACTTCGTTCTGGCAATGTGTATACGTCAAAAGGTGTAAAAGATTTTCTGGCACCGATGCTCGCACATTACTGTCAAGTCCTTCCCTGCACTGATATTTTGGTCCGGGGAGACAGCGGCTTTGCGACGCCCGAGGTCTATGATACATGTGAATCCAACGGAAGTTTCTATGTCATCCGCCTGAAATCAAATAAAGTCGTGGAAAAACTAGCGGAATCCTATGTCCTGGTTGGGGACAACCATTCCTGGGATGAAAGGGAAGTCCACCACTATTCCGCGTTCTATCAAGCCAATAGCTGGCCCCAAAAACGTCGAATCTGTATCAAATCGACTCGGGAAGCGAATCAGCTGGTGTTCAGTCACGAGTACGTGGTCACTAATTTTCACGAGGAATTATCCGCGAAAACCATCTTCCAGATTTACCATAAACGTGGCACCATGGAGAACTTCATCAAGGAAGCGAAAAATGGGTTCTATTTCGACAAGACGGATAGCTCAAGCTTCTTGGAAAATCATGCGCGGATGATGGTAAGCCTGTTGGCTTACAACCTGGTCAACTTCATGAAGACCATCTGTCTACCTGAAAAGGAAGCGACATTCCAAGTCGACACATTGCGGCTCCGCCTGTTCAAGGTGTCGGGTAAATTAGTCCACAGTGGCCGAAGATTGCTTTTACGGATGAGCTCCTATCATGTCTATCAAGACTTGTTTTATCAGTTACTGGATAAAATCCAGCAACTCAGTTGGCAAGCGTAAAATAGCAATCAGCTTTTAAAAAGACATGGAATCACTAAGGGATTCGTGCGCCCAAAAACAGCTCCAGATTCCCTATCTTCGTTAAAAAAACAAAAGGAAATCTGTTTTCGCAAGTACAAACCGGTTGAAAAAAGAAAATTCAACTCAAATCGATGTATAAACGTTATTTTCCCAAAAAAATTAGATCTATGAATTATTCAGGGTTCTTTATTTGTTTTAAATTTAAACATTCTAGTCAATCTCCTTTATACGCGGCTTCGTGCTGCTCGTCTAGTATTTACTCCAGCAGGTAAAATTGCTGTCAATTCTTCTTCATCCATTTCAGAAACCGCTCCTAAATTAGTCCATCCTAGCGTATCATTAATGAATTTTTCATCTCGAACCGTTTTGTCTAAAAATTCAAGGACAAAAGCCACACCAACACCTAGTAATAATCCAATAATTAAGCCTATCAGCATATTAATGGTTGAGTTAGGAGATATCTGTGAAGAATTAGGAACAGCTTTAGAAATCGGTGTTACATTTTTCACACTCATAATATCGCCGATTTTATTTTGGAAAACCGTAGCTACAGCATTTGCAATATCTGCAGCTACATACGGATCTGCATCCGTAACTTGAACTGTAAATACTTGTGAATTTTGTTGTGTAATCACTTCAATCTGACTTTTCAATTGATCTGTAGTCAAATTGGTTTTCAACTCTTTTCTTACTTCGTCCAAAATAACCGGACCTTTGATAATATCTTTATACGTATTAATCATTTGAACATCTGTTTGCAAGTCTGCCAATTGATTGGTTGATTGCCCTTCTTCATTCGCTCGATTAACTAATAATTGTGTTGTGGCACTATATTTTGGCGTAATCAAGAAAAAAGTTACTACTGCAGCTAAGGCTATTCCTGCTAAACCTAAACCAATGATCAAAGCTAAACGCTTTCTTATAACCTCAAATAGCTCTGTTAAACTAATCGATTCTTCCATTTTTTCCTCCTACTAATAAACTATTCATTTTAAGTTTCTTTTTTTATATTTAGTTACAAACTAGACCTTAATAATTATATCATATTCTCCCCACTCTGTGGGCTAAATAGGGCTAAATAAAATGATAATTCTAAATATATATGTATACTAAATTAATAGAAAAACAAATCATTAAAATATTTATAATTTATTTTAGTTAATAACAACGGTTAAAATTCTTAAACCTTATCACATTATCTCTTTTTCCATTGAATTTTCCATTCTTTTTTTTTCTTATATAACAGTAAAAAAAGAAACTTATTACCTACACCTGCTTCATTAGAATAAAAAAACGCGAAACAAGACAGTCCTTTTATTTCCGATTCATCAGAAGTTCATTAAATTTTTGTTTCACATATGACTTAAACTCTATTTACAATCAAAAAGCTATAGATGGCACTCTACAAAAGAGTAACATCTATAGCTTTTTATTTTATTTCTTATTTGTTAACTTATCTTTACCTTTATTAATCTGACGTTCGAAGTAATCACCGATTCGACTACTATTATTTTCTATCTTTCCATGTCTAAATTCATCGATTGAAGCATTAATAACTGCGCCTAAGGTTAAAACAATTCCAGAACCATTTAACCAAAGCATTAGAACAATAAAAATCCCTACACTCCCGTAGCTTAAGGTTCTACCTGAAAAGTAGCGTACATATATGGCGAATGCTTGTGATAACAATACCCAACCTATTGTAGCAAATATAGCACCTGGCAAAACAAATTTAACCTTTACTTGCGCATTAGGAACCATGTAATAAACTAAGGTAAATACAAATAATAAGACAAACAGCGTAACTGGCCATTTGACACTTTGAAAAATAGCTACTAATTCTTCTGGCAACTGTAAAAGTGGAGTTAAATAATTCAAAACCACTTGTCCAAAACTGAACACTAAAACTAATGCTACAATGCCTAAAACTAAAATTAAAGTAAATGCCAATGAAGCTAATCGAATTACAAACATGTTCTTTCTTGGTTCAACTCCATAGGCTTTGTTCATACTTACCTGCATCGCATTCATACCTTTACTAGCAGCCCAAAAAGCGGCAACAATACCAAAAGATAACATTCCACTGCTACTAGAAGTCAACAAACGATGAATGGTTTCAACGATTTCTTGGTAAATGGCTTCAGGAATAATAGTAGAAAAATAAGGTAAAATCGTATTGATATCTAGATTCAGCAATGGCAGTAAATTTCCGATAATGATTACAATTGGGAAGAAAGATAATAATAAATAGTAGGCAATAACTACTGAAGAGTTTGTTACTTCAGCTTCTTGATACTTCCTCTGAATGGTTTCAAAAAAACGTAACCATTCCTTTTTATTAAAATACTTATTCATTTTTTTTGAGCTAGTCATTTATTACTCCTCGTACTCTTAAGACATCTAAAAAACTTGTTATGCCTTTCAATTCTAAGCTAAAAGATAGAAAAAAGAAAGTATTTACTTAAATAAAAAGCTCGTTGAGCCGGGTAGCTCTGATAAGAAAATAGGAAAAATTAATGTGATGCTTTTTGTCACCTTGAATTTTTATCTTTTTCTCAAGGAGTTGGCTCATAAGAGCTAGCCTAAATAAAAAGCTCGTTAAGCTGGAGAACTGGATAAAAAAAGAGGGTACAACTAATTTCAGTTGTACCCTCTTTAAACTTATTTTATTGATCGCCTTGTGAGGTTAAAATACGAGGGCCGTCTTTAGTAATAGCTAAAGTATGTTCAAATTGGCAGCTAATTCCGCCATCTTTTGTGCGTGCGGTCCAACCATTGTCATCCATTTTAGATTTCCAAGTTCCTGTGTTGACCATAGGTTCGATTGTTATAACCATACCTTCTTTTAAACGTAACCCTTTTCCTGCTTCACCATAATGAGGTACAGCTGGACTTTCGTGGATTGTTGGGCCAATACCATGACCAATAAATTCACGAACTACGCCTAAGTTTTCGCCTTCTACATAGGTTTGAATTGCATGTCCGATATCACCAATCCGGTTACCTACTTGAGCTTGCTCAATCCCTAAATATAATGACTTCTTCGTTACTTCCATTAAATGGTCTAGCTCTGGCGTTGATTTTCCAACGACATAACTCCAGCAAGAATCTGATAATGCTCCTTTTAAATCGACACACATGTCAACTTTAATTAAATCACCATCTTTTAGGACTTCTTTTCTAGGAAAACCATGACAAATTTCATCATTGATACTAACACAAGTTGCATATTTATAGCCTTCAAAGCCTTTTTGTGCAGCAATTGCTCCATGATCTGTTATAAATTTATCTACAAATTCTTCAATATCCCAACTTGTAATGCCAGGCTTAATAAAATCACGCAAAGCAATATGCACATTAGCCAGTAAAGCACCTGATTCCGCCATTGCTTCAATTTCACGTGGAGATTTTAATGTTATCATACAATTCCTCTTTTCTTTTAAACTACATGTAGCTTAAGCTTTCATCTTCTCTATTATAACGCATTTTTCTGTTTTGTGAACCAATCTTGTTTAAAGAATTTTAAAAATCCTAATAAAAACTGAATTTATCAACTATTTAGTCAGATTTAAGAATAATTTATTTCTATTTAAAGAGTCTTTGAAAGCAAAAAAAACTATTTGTGATTTTAATTGCATTTGTA
Source organism: Carnobacterium maltaromaticum DSM 20342 (assembly GCF_000744945.1). NCBI lineage: Bacteria > Bacillati > Bacillota > Bacilli > Lactobacillales > Carnobacteriaceae > Carnobacterium > Carnobacterium maltaromaticum. Next base: position 3,368,181 of record NZ_JQMX01000001.1, on the reverse strand, counting down.
ACGCTATATTTGTTATAATTTGAAGGATGTAATAGTTGAATTGAACTATGGAGGGATGATTGAAATGCCAAGTGCTAAAATTGTTTATGCAAGTATGACGGGAAATACAGAAGAAATTGCCGATGTGGTCGCAGAAGCGCTTGAAAATTTAAACATTGATGTTGAAACTGTTGAGTGCACTAATGCTGAACCTGATGACTTTGAAAATGTTGACTTATGTATTGTTGCTACATATACATACGGCGACGGTGATTTACCAGATGAAATTGTCGATTTTTATGAAGACTTAGCTGATGTTGATTTAACTGGTAAAATTTTTGGGACTTGTGGATCTGGCGATACATTTTATGACGATTTTTGTAAATCGATTGATGACTTTACTGAACGATTTATTGAAACTGGAGCGACTAAAGGTGCTGAAAGTGTCAAAATTGACCTCGCTGCTGAAGAAGAGGATATCCAAAAATTAGAAGCATTTGCTAAAGAATTAGTTAGCAAACTATAAAAAAAGAGTTAAAAATCAATTCAATTTGATTTTTAACTCTTTTTTTTAATCTAAAGATACTTTTCAACCGCTATTTCAAGCCTTAAATGATGTATTATCCAGCCGTATAAAGCTAACTGCATAAAATAGAATAAGCTGTAATATAGTAAAACCTAAAATAAATAGATACATATTTGGCTCAAATGCATCAATAATCGCTCTGATTGATTCGATTGGGTCAGTAATTAAATAGACCGTATGAAGCCTTGAAAAACGCCCTAAATAAATTCCAAAACTAGAAATCCCACAAATAAATAGATAAAAAAGATGAACATAATAGTTCTTTTTAAAGTTAAACCGAATTGCCAATGCATCTCCAAAAGCTTTCAAACTATGATAACCCACTATCAAAAAGCCAATCACTCCAGCTAACAGTAAATAAAAGTCCTTCCAAATATTCGGTGCACTTAGCAAAGCATAACTATCTTGAATATAAGGTCGTAACCAACTTAGATGAACTAAGTCTGTTAATAAATAGGGCAGATTTGGGAAAAAAACAAGCCAAACAGCACTGATAATAAAAAAAAGACTAGTAGATTTAAGTTTTTTATTCGTCAACCAAAAAGATAATTCAATAGGTATGTAAGCTAATAATCCATTCAACAACATTAGCTGATACCGATAAGATATAAAGTAAATCGCAAACATATAGGCAATAAAGAATAGCCTAATTAAATTCTGCTGGTATCTAATTTTCATTTTATCACCTCATTGGTAGCATATCATAATCAGGAATTTTTTTGTATAGCTACTCTTCTTTCTTAACTAAAAATAAAACAAACGAATAGTGACTCATCATTTATTTAAAACTATTTCTACCAAGAGTATATCTTATATATTTAATCCGAAAAAAAGTGAGTCGACTAATGGATATTAGCTAACTCACTTTTTTATTTTTTGTTTAAGCGTCGTAACGAGCGCCTAAAATCATGTCTGACAATGATTCACGTAAACTTGTTTCAACTTGTTCAGAATCCATTGGCAATAAGCCTGAAGATAACAATGAAGCAATTCCTTGTGCAACAATCCAAACTTTTGTAAATACTTGGAATTTATCTGCATCTGAAAGATTTTTTGTTTCTTCTTTTTCATTCATTAATTTCATGGCAAAGTCTAATGAAATTTTATGCATTTTTTCAATGCCTAAATGATTTTCAATGTATAAAGCTCGGAATAAAACTTTTTCAGTATCAGCAAAATAAATATAATTTAAACAGGCATCTAAAAGTGGATCCCCTGTGTGTTCATGAGAATAAATTTCAGTTTTTAAATAACCTTTAATTTTCTCGAATAATTCATTTTTTAAATCATCCATATTTTTAAATTCTAAATAAATTGGTTGAGTTGAACATTTCATTTTTTTAGCGATATTACGAGCCGTAAATCCACCAAAACCTTCTGTTCTAACAACATCATATGCTGCGTTTAAAATTTGTTGTTTTGTAATTGTTTTCTTTCTAGCCATTAGGCTACACCTCGTTTCATTATTTTAGAAAAACTTACTTTTTATTATCTCACTAGTGCCGAGCACTATTTTGATCCTTTAATTGCTTCAATGATACCAGATTTAGCACGTTTAATGTATTTTTCATTAGCAGCATCATCATTATTTACTTGTCCCACAGTCGTTAATGAAGCTAAACCATGAATAACAATCCATAAATCACAGAATAACGTTTTGATTTCTTCATTAGTTAATTGTTCCGTTATATCTTCAACTAATGATTCTAACAAAAATTGATATGACTCAGTTTTCGTTAAATCGACAATTAATAAATTAGCATTAAATAATATTTCGAATAATTTTTTCTCGTTTTTAGAAAAATCAATGTAATTTAATGACACGTCTGTAAATAGATTTCCAGTCACTTTTCTTTCCATCAATTTATCTGACATTTGGCGCTGAATTTTATCTAAGAGGACCGACTTTAATTCATCCATATTCTCAAATTCAAGATAAATCGGCTGCGTTGAGCATCCAATTTCCTTCGCTACATTTCGAGCAGTAATCAACGATAAACCGTCTCTTTTTGCTATTGAATAAGCTGCATCTAATATTTGGTTCTTCATGATTACTTTTTTCCTAGTCACCGAGTTTCCTCCATTCCATATAAAAATAAACGTTATTGTTATTTTAACATCATTGTAGCATAAAAAAAAGAACTTTTTTAGTGTTAAGGCCGTTTATTTTAAAATTATTAACAATTTGTTACAGTTATTTTATCAAAATGCCCTTAAATACTCTTCTTTCATTAAATTGATCTGTTATTATTTGTTATTTTTTCTAAAAAAATTGTTTCTTAAAACAGGCTATGCTATCATTATCTAGTCAATCAATTTAGTTATTGATACAAAAATACTTTATCAAGAACTGGGGGATTTTTTTATGGTACTACCAAATTTTCAAGAAAATTTACAAAAATATGCTGATTTAATCGTTAGCACGGGGGTAAACGTTGATAAAGGACAAACTGTTGTTTTACAAATTGATGTTGAACAAGCACCTCTTGCACGTCTTATTACTCGAGCTGCTTATAAAAAAGGGGCTACTGAGGTCATTGTAAAATGGACAGATGATGAAATCAATCGCGAGATCTTCCTAGGCACACCTGAAGAACGCCTAACAGATATTCCACAATATAAGATTGATGAATCTTTAGACCAGCTAGAAAAGAACGCTAGCCGTATTAGCGTCCGTTCTGCTGACCCTGATGCACTGTCAGGTGTTGATTCAACTAAAGTTGCTGCTTATCAAAGTGCTGCTGGAAAAGCCCTTAAAGCTATGCGTATTGCTACTCAATCAAATAAAGTTAGTTGGACAGTTGTTGCTGCTTCAGGTGAGAAATGGGCAGCAAAAGTTTTCCCTAATTTAGCGACTAGTGAAGAGCAAGTTGATGCACTTTGGGACCAAATCTTTAAAACAACTAGAATTTATACTCCAGACCCTGTTGCGGCTTGGAATGCTCATGATCAATTACTTGAATCAAAAGCTGATGAATTAAATAAAGAACAATTTGATGCGCTACACTACACTGCACCAGGTACTGATTTCACAATTGGATTACCTAAAGGTCATCGCTGGGAAGGTGCTGGGAGCTTTAATGCTCGCGGTGAAAAATTCATGGCAAATATGCCTACAGAGGAAGTTTTTACTGCTCCAGATGCAAATCGAGCGGATGGTGTAATTAAAAGTACAAAACCACTTAGTTATGCAGGTACAACTATTTTAGATATGACTTTTACTTTCAAAGATGGTCAAGTAGTTGATGTAACTGCAAAAGAAGGGGAAGATGTTCTTAAGCATCTAATCGCAACAGATAACGGTTCTAAGCGCTTAGGTGAAGTTGCATTAGTTCCAGATCCTTCCCCAATTTCACAATCAGGAATTGTTTTCTATAATACTCTTTTTGATGAAAATGCCTCTAATCATTTAGCTTTAGGCTCTGCCTATGCCTTTAGTTTAGAAGGTGGAACGGAAATGACAGAAGAAGAGCTAATTGCTGCTGGTTTGAACCGTAGTGATGTCCATGTTGATTTCATGGTTGGATCAAATGAAATGGATGTTGATGGAATTCGTTTAGATGGTACCCGTGTTCCTATTTTCCGTAAAGGCAATTGGGCATAAAATAAAGTAGTTCATTACAAGCTAAAATGATTTTTATTTTAGCTTGTTTTTTTATGCTTTTATTTACCTAATAAAATTAATGAGCTACTCGACTAAAGCCTCTATTCATACAAATCCAAATTAAATAGATTATATAGAGTAATAATCGAGTTTATGTTATAATTACATTGTAAAACTAAAATAATTTGGAGGTAGAAAATGAAAAATTGGAAAGTTATATTATGGTTGGTATTATTTTTTCCATTAGGAGCCTACTTTATGTGGAGATATAGTAGTTGGAACATCCATCTTAAATATGGAATTAGTATTTTTCTAGGACTTCTTACAGCTCTGTTTACTTTTACTGATGGACTTTTTATTCTATTTTGGTATAGTAGCTTTGGTTCCTTATTATATTTTATTGCCACTTTTAAAAGTAGTCCAAAAAAACAGAAAATTAGTTTTTTAACTGCTAGTGTTTTATTGTTTGGTTCTAGTCTAGCTTTGAGCCCCACAACTGAATCAGTAGAGTCTGATCAAAGCCAAATCCAGGTAGTAAAAAAGATACTAGCGCGAGTGATATCAAAAAACAAAAAGAAAAAAAAGCAAGCGAAGAAAAGTTAGCAGCTGAAAATAAAATTCAAGCTGAAAAAGAGTTGCAAGCCGAAAAATTAAAAGAAGCAACAGATGCTTTAATTCTTGCAGAAGCTACACCTACCCGCGAAAATTATAATAAAGCGAGTACTTTAGTTGTTGCTTTAACAACTAAGGATTCAACTATTGTTTCTCGATTAGATACAGTTAAACAAACCGTTGAAGCTGAAGAAAAGATTGTAGCTGAGGCTAAGGAAAAAGCTGAAACTGAGCGAATTGCCGCTGAAGAAGCGCGGATAGCGGAAGAACAAAGAGTTCAAGAAGCCCAAAGAGTTGCTGAAGAACAACGACTTGCAAATGAACGAGCTGTTGCTGAAGAAAATAGAGTTGCTCAAGCTGCAGCTGCTGCCCCGCAACAAGATAACACTGGCCAACGTGTTTTAGTTACGCCAACTGGATCTAAATACCATATTCGTAAATGCGGCAATGGAACATATACAGACGCAAGCTTAGAAGATGCTCTCAGTCGAGGTTTGGAACCTTGTTCTAAATGTTTTTAAAGAACTATTCGTAGCCAAGTAGTCTATCTGAATAGGAGGTTCGGAGTAGAAACTACTCTGAACCTCCTATTTTCATTGCTAAAATAGAGTTTAAACAAAATCTATTAACAAATTTATCTTATCATATTTTCCGTTACGTTCCTGACTGGAATTGAACCAGCGACACCCCGTTTAGGAAACGAGTGCTCTATCCCCTGAGCTACAGGAACTTCAAAAGCTCACAAGCTATATTTTCTCATGAAAGCTCACAATTGTCTAGTCAGTATCTGCTTTTTTTCAATTTCACTATTTCTAATTTAATAAAAAATTAAACACCTCTTTCAAACAAAAAAACAAAGATTAGTTAAAACCAACCTTTGTTTTTATTTAGAATTCTACTTATAATTGCTCAATTGAAAGTAGCATCTTTTTCATATTCTTTTTACGGAAATAACTTAATAATGTCCCTACTACTCGATCATTCATAGTTTGGAATGCTCCATTCGACTCCATTTTTTCCGTATAAGTTACGCGACAGTGTGTTTCATCAATAGCATCAATTACATATTTGGCATCAAATTCATTTCGACTTGTAATTGTTTTAAATGCATATACTTGATTCTCTAAAATTTCAGTAATAATAATCTTTCCTGAGGATTTTGGAGCGAATTGTTTGCTATAAGAGAAACCAGAAAGTTGATCTTTACTCATTGATTTTTCAGTATGTTGACGAATATCATATAAAACAGATTCCATCACTCGTCCATAAAAATACTCAGCGGATACATTTAATTCTTTAATCAGTTCCATCTATTTTTTCCCCTCCGTCTTTTCATTTCCTTGTGACTTTCCTTTTCTGAAAATAAAAAATCCTGTGCCTATTAAAAATAGACCCGTAATTAGAATGAAATAGTTTATTTTCATTTCAGCTCCAAAAGCACTAGACATGATTGTCAACATTCCGATACTCATTACAAACAATCCATTTTTTTGCATTTAACTCATCCTTCCTCTACTGTTACTTGAAAGTACAAGACTCCGCCATATGGAGTTCCTTTAATGATTTCTTTGGCTTTTTTAGCCGCGGCTTCTTGATCATCTGTTGCTGACTTAAAGTACAATTTAATTCCTTTTTTCTCAACAAATTCGTAGCTTATTCCCTCTTCATTAAAGCTTGTTAATGTTTCAATAATTTTATCTTGTTGAACTGGTGCATTAAATACGATCATTTTTCTTTCCTTCTTTCCTAATTATTTATTTAACAATTTTGTAATAGATAACTTTTCTAAGTAAAGTAAAAATAGTCATAAATTCCACAAATTAGAATCCGCTTTCAAATCAATTCTTGTATAAAAGGAAGATTCATTCTTCCCCTTTATACAAGCTTAAATTTAGGCTACTGGAATTCCATCCATTTTTTTATATAAATCAACCATTTCTTTTGCTAAGTCACGGAAAGTGATAGCGTTCATTAAGTGATCTTGACTGTGAACTGTTAGCAATGTTACTGCAACATGATCCCCTTGAGCTTCTTGTGTTAACATACCTGTTTGAGAATGGTGTGCTTCCACTAACGCTTTATCTGAATCAATTAATTTTTGATCTGCTAATTCAAAGTCACCTTTTTTAGCTGCTTGGATAGCTTCCATTGCGTCACTTTTAGCATTTCCTCCATTAATAATTAATCCCATAATTGTTTCTAAATTTTCTTGATCTCCCACAATATTACACCCTTTCGTTATTTAATTTATTATTATTTCATCAATGATAATGCTTGATCTAATACTTTTTCACCATTCATCATGCCATAATCTTGCATGTTAATAATATCTAAAGGTACTCCTTTAGCTGCTACTTTTGGTTCAAATTGAGCTTTCATAAAACGAACTTGTGGTCCTAATAACATCACATCAATATTTTTTGATTCTAAGTGTGTATCAGCTTCTGAAGCAGAGACTGCAAAAATTTCTGCGTCTAATCCGCGTGCTTCTGCTGCTTTTTCCATTTTAGTTACTAATAGGCTGGTACTCATACCTGCTGAACATACTAACATAATTGTTTTTTCTGCCATTTTAATTCACTCCAATTTCATTATTTAATCTCTACACCTTATTATAATGCAAGTACCGTGCCAACTTTTAAAAAACTCAAAGCTTGTCAGAAAGCTATTTATAGAGCTTTTTCACTACACACTTTTAGTTTCGTACAGTTACACACTAATGTAACCTAATCTGTGGTATAAGTTTACTTAATAAATGATTCATTGCTTTTTTTATTGATATAACAAAAAGAACTTATCACCTAATTACTAGCAGTTGATAAATTCTTTAACACTTTTTAATTGGCGCTTTTCATTAATTCTTCAGCCCAGATTAGCACGCTCTCTCCATCCATTAAACCATAATCCTTCATGGTAATAACTTCAACTGGAATTCCTCGTGGTTCCAATATCGGACCAAATTGTCGCTTCATAAAACGAACTTGTGGTCCTAATAACATGACATTAATTGGTCGTTTTTCTAAAAAATCCGCCACATCTGAACCTGAAATAGCAAAAACATCAATATCAAGCCCTCTAGCTTCAATTGCTCGTTCCATGTTCAATACTAATAAGCTTGTGCTCATACCCGCTGAACACACCAATACGATTGTTTGTTTCGCCAAAACTAGCTACATCTCCTTTAGGAAAAGTAAAGGGGAGTTATGCTTTCGCACAAACTCCCACTACTTTATTAATTATTTCATCATAGAAAGAGCTTGATCCAGAACTTTATCACCGTTCATCATACCATAATCTTGCATATTTATAATATCTAATGGAATTCCTTTTGCTGCTACTTTTGGCTCAAATTGAGCTTTCATAAAACGAACTTGTGGTCCGAGTAACATTACATCAATATTCTTTGATTCTAAATTTGAATCAGCTTCTGAAGCTGATACTGCAAAAATTTCTGCATCTATACCTCTAGCTTCTGCTGCTTTTTCCATTTTTGTCACTAATAAACTTGTGCTCATACCTGCTGAACATACTAACATAATTGTTTTTTCTGCCATTTTATTTCACTCCGTCCTAATTTTTTAATTCATTTAAGTTGAGCAAAATTTCTCAACCCCGTATCTCTAATTTAAAATAATTTCTAAACTCTTATTCATCTAACACTTCTATTTTACCATACAACACCTTGAAAGGGCTACCATTATTATCTAAAAATTAAGGAGGCTGAGAACCTAATTCTCAGCCTCCTACTAAATTAAATTGCTTGTTCTTTTTTTAATTCTTGAATTTCAGCAATTTTAACAAATGGTGCGTAGATAACAATAGCAATTACTAAGTTTACTGCTGCTAATACTCCACCTGCAATGCTGTTTGTAGCAATAAATCCGCCAATAATTGGTGGTGTTACCCATGGTGGCATTGCAATTGCTGCTGGAACAAGTCCAGTACTTGTTGCAAAATAAGCAACTGTTACTAAAATCATTGGTGTTAAGACAAATGGTACAAACATAATTGGATTTAAAACAATTGGTAAACCAAACATCATTGGTTCGTTAATGTTGAAAATTCCAGGAGCTGCACTTAAATTTGTTACAACCATGTGCGCTTTATTACGACGACCAAACAAGTAGATAGCAATAATTAATCCTAAAGTAGCACCAGTACCACCTAAGTTAACAAAAGAATCAAAGAATGGTTTGTTCACAATATAAGGTGCTGCATCTCCAGCAGCAATTGCTTCTTGGTTAGCAGTGATTGCTGGTAAATTGATTGATTGCATTAAAGGCTCAATCATATTTGCTCCGTGTAAACCGAAGAACCATAGGAATGGTGTAATAAATGCTAATAGTAAAGCTGATGGCCAAGTACTAGCTAGACCCATAAATGGTTTTTGAACTAATTCATAGAATGAAGCGATAATATCAGTCACGCCAAATCCAGCAAAAATTGCTGCGATTAAACCGTAAATACTGATTGTAATCATTGCAGGGAATAATGCCGCAAATGATTTTGCTACAGCCGGTGGAACACCATCTGGCATTTTAACGATTAATTTTGGATTGCCAACTAATAGATTAAAGATTTCTGCTGAAGTGATACCAACGATTAAAGCAATAAACAAACCGTTTGATGACATTCCTGTTGCTCCGCCTAAGGCAAAGAATGATGCGACAGAAACAACTCCACCAGCTACGCCATCTTTACCGTAGCCTTTTAATAAGTTATGTGCGATTAAAAATGCAATAAGCACAGATAAAATTGCAAAAGTTCCGTTCCAAACACTTCCACCGAAGCCTTTCCAAGCCTCTCCTCCGAAAATTGAATTCATCAATTCTTGGAATCCAGGAATTGGTAAGTTGTTTAATAATACTGCTAATGATCCTAAAATCATTAAAGGCATTGTCACCATAAATGCATCACGAATTGCGACTAAATGGCGTTGAGCTCCAATTTTTGAAGCTGTTGGAATAAAGTGCTTTTCCATAAAATTAATAAAACCGTCCATTTTAACTTCCTCCTTCATTTAACAAGTAATCGTCTAACTCATTACTAAAAACGCGTTATCTCATTATTTACTTGTACACTAAGTATATATGCAAATAGCGTGCCAAAAACAAAAGAGTAGAAAACCCTTTAAAATAAAGCATTTTCTACTCTTTCATTTATTTACACACTACATTCTTTTTTTACACACATATGAAATCGTCTACAAAGTTTGTTTTTTTATTTATTGATTGTTAATTGAACTTGATTGTCAATAAACATTTGAACAATATAAGCTACCTCATCTTCAACCATAACTACCCTATACTGCTTTTCCAATGTCATTAGTGCTGCTTTGACTAAATCAACCTCTAAACGATATTTTTTTACATAATTTTCTAAATTTGGAAATTCTCGAATCATTGAACCTACTTTAAGACGTTCAACTAAAAAGGCTAAATGGATGATAATCCCAGTATCTACCCCTGGCTCCACAATAATATGCATATCTGTTTGTAATTGATGAACGATTTTTTGTGATTGCATGACTAACTTATGAACAGAACCAACATTACGAATCGTTCCTTCTAACGATTGAATCATTTGTTCGATTGGAATATCTTCATCCACAATACGTTTCAAAATATTTAATTTTTCATTATCGAAAATATCATATGCAGAAAAATAAGGAATATTTTGATAATCAAATTCAACAGTCCCAACAATAGCTTTAATTTCAAATTCTTCCATTAACTCATCAATATGTTGTTTGAAAGCCTCACGGTGTAAAAATTGCAGTTGAATAATTTTTGTTCGGCTTTGATCTATAACCGGACTAATTCTTTCATTTAAATGTTTAGCTACACCTTCACCAGTGAAACAAGTCACTAACACAGCTTTCTTTTGAGGTTTTTCTGTTTTTAAACTGGACTTAACCATATTTTCAAAAGTCAGTTGACAACTTTGATAGATATCCTCTAACGTCCGACCAACAGAAGCCATTCTAACAGCTTCTAAAACAATAGGAGTACTTACCATCGAAAGTGATTTTGTACGAATGCCTAATTCTTCAGAAATCATATTTCCAAAAGAAGTTAGAGATCCCATGTCGCTAAGAACTAACAAACCATTTTTGAATGTTTCTGGATTTTCCGTAATTGTTTTTTTGACTTTCTCATACATTTTTTGGACTTCCATTGTTAAGGGCATATCTATCGCACCACCAACATTTGTATCTAATAAATCTTGAACTGTCTCGAGCATACTTGTTGCTGTTGATTTACCATGCATTAAAACCATAATCGAAACCAATTCAGCTTTAGGTACAACTGTATCACTGATATCCAACGTTAAAAACATCGTAATAAATCCAATCTCATCAAAAGGCACTTCAATTTGGTATTCCTCTTCAATCATCCCAGATAAATCGATTGCTACTTGAAATTCTTTAGAATATTTTTTTCGGACATTATTTAAGTCAGGGTGAACAATTTGACGATTTTCTTTGATGCGCTCAAGAGAGCTTTGTAAATGTAAGGCAAATGCAAAACGTGCTTTTGGATTGTACTTACGATCTAGTCGTTCTTCCGCCACATCATACAAGCGATCTGTCAAATTTCTAAGCTGACTAGAAATCAAATCTTGATGAGCATCACTCATTGATAACTTTTCAACATAATCACGGAAATATTTCGTCATATCCGTTGCCATTAATTCTTCTAAATCAATGTCTTGAATACCACCTTCAGCCATGATTTCCCCGACTTTTTCTTCAATAACATTATAAACACTCATATCAGCTGATAGATCATTTTCTGATTGTCCTTTTTGGTCAACTGGGATATACGTAAAGTCATTAACCTTATTATCGATTAAACGCTCCATTTTTTCTGGTGCTTCTTTAACCCGTAACAATCCTTTTTGAACTTGCAAAGGTAAATCTTTTTGCGAAATTTTTAAATATTCTTCTTGATGTGTTCGATAATGTAGAAAGGCTTTCGCACAAACCAATTTTAAATCGCGCTGAACTTGGCCGATATTTCCGTCGGCATGGTAGAGCATAAAAGCTAACAACACGTCTCTTTCAACAACAATTTTTTGCCCTAAACGATTGGATTCTTTTTGCAAAAAAGTCGCAACTAACTCATACCGTTCATCGAGGCTCCGCTGATCTAAAGGTGGGAGCGTAATCATCATTGGGATGCGGCGATTAAAAGTTGATAATAAAGTATCTGAACTCTCTGTTGTTGCACCAATAATTTGGACACTAGCTTCATAAACTTGGCTACTTTCTCCCAATGGACGGTAAGTTCCTTTGTCAATAAAAGTAAACAGCATTTCTTGACCTTCTGGCGGTAAGCGATGAATTTCATCTAAGAATAAAATCCCGCCGTCTGCTTTACTCATTAGACCTACTCGATCTTCTGAAGCCCCTGTATAGGAACCCTTTTTAATACCAAAAATATGTCCAAATAATAATTGCGGGTTTTGAGCATAATCTGCACAGTTAAAGGAAATAAAAGGTGCATCTTTCGGTAAGGTCTGGGCCTCTATCGCAAATTGATACATGCATTCAGCAAATAACGATTTACCTGTTCCAGTTTTTCCAAAGATAATCGTGTGCAAGCCTCGAGGTGGATATAGAATTGCAGCTTTAGCTTGCTGAATCATCACTTTCAAAGATTCGTTACTTCCGATTAAATGTGAAAAAGACTCTTCTGGTTCCTCTTCTTGACTTATTATAGGACTAGATTCTAATCGTTGATACAAAACCGGACGTCCGTTAATCTTTTCAATTTTCTTTTCTTTATCCTGAATAATTCATACTTTTAATTAAAACCATGTGAAACTGCCTCACGGCAGCTTACAATTACTTTTTCATCTTCACCCGTTAAGTGATGAAAAAAGAACCCCTTTCTGCTATGGTTAAAGTGACTAAACCAACCAAAAGAAAGGAGTTCTTCTAATGACTAGCTTACACAAAAACCAAGTAAAATTCAATTCAAATATCACTATTTCTCATACAGGTGGTCAATTATCGAGTGATTCGGGTCTCGTCCTAGTGAAAGAGCTGATGAACACCTTCGGTTTTTCTGAACTGGCTAAGCAACACATTCACATTGAAGACGAACGAGCATATTTTACTCATGACAACTTATCCATACTTGAGCAGTTCATTATGCAATTAATTGCTGGTTACTCAGCTGATTCTGCAGCTAATCTCCTGAGACAAGATCCTGTGTTTAAAGCTGTTTTAGATAGGAAAGAACTCGCTTCTCAATCTTCACTTTCTCGATTTTTAGATCGACTATCTGAGGAGAATATCCATGAACTTCAAGCTTTGAACCAAGAACTTATTGATAAAGCACGCCTCATCCGTAATGATACGGAATTAATCATTGATTTAGATTCGACCCATTCAGATACATTTGGTCACCAAGAACAAACGGATTATAATACCCACTACCAAACCTATGGTTATCATCCATTGGTAGCTTTTGACGGATTGACTGGTGACTTCTTAAAAGCTGAACTACGTTCAGGAAATCAATATACATCAAAAGGCGTAAAGGAGTTTCTCACACCTTTATTAGAGCACTATAATCACTCTCTACCAAACACTGACATCTTGGTTCGTGGAGACAGCGGGTTCGCTACACCTGGTGTGTATGATTCGTGTGAATCAAAAAAGAGTCATTATGTTATTCGACTGAAGAATAATCGTAGACTAGGTCAAATAGCTGAGAAATCAGTACTTTATGGCGATAATCAAAAGTGGGAAGAACGAGAAGTTCAGTACTTCTCCACCACTTATCAAGCACAATCCTGGTCACAAAGTCGTCGCGTGTGTATACGCTCAACACGTGAAGCGGGCGAACTACTCTTTCGACATGAGTTTATCGTGACGAATCTATCAGAAAATGTTTCTCCTGATACCATCTTTTCTCTCTATGCCAAACGTGGCACAATGGAGAACTTCATTAAAGAAGCGAAAGCTGGCTTTTACTTTGACAAGACAGACAGTCCTCGCTTTTTGGAGAATCATGTCCGAATGATGCTCAGCTTGATAGCTTACAACTTAGTCAACTTCTTAAGAACGATTGGCTTTGAGGAAGTCCAAAAGGGAATGACCATTCATTCTATTCGATTGAAGTTTCTGAAAGTTGCTGGGAAATTAGTCCAAACGGGTAGACGAGTCTATCTCAAATTATCTAGTTATCATGTGTATCAGAATGAATTCTACAGGGTCTTTGCTCGCCTGAGGCGAGCCAGTCAATGGATCTAATCCAACAATCTAACGATTTTTTTACTGGGAAGTTATCCAGGGAGAAGTATGCTCAAAATGCCTTACACCCAAAATTTATTCCTCAATATTTTTGAACAGTGAATGTTTGAAGTAACTTTTTAGTCAAAATCAGTTGATAGGGATATTAGTGATACATATTTCAATAAAATGTACCAAAGAATTAAAGCTATGAATTATTCAGGCTTTATATAATTCATTTAAGTATCGACTTACATTAGCTCGGTCTAAATCTAATCCCGCCGCAATTTCAACCGCTGTCATTTTTTCAGAACGACTTTCTAAAAATGAAAATACCGTTGCTTTTCGATTCGTCACAATAAAAATCCCCCTGTTCAATCAAAATACTAGACTACAAAAAATAGTCCACTGAGCTTAAGTATTATCTATCCACTCAGTGAGCTAAAGCAAGTAAAACGACTTACTTTTATTGTTTAAATTCTATTTATCGATTTTCTTCTTGCGTGCACCTTTATTTTTTTGATCTTTCTTTTTATGCTTTTTCTTCACTACAGCAGCCGGTTTAGTACTTGGTTTTAATTGCTCTGTATTTTTTTCTTTCGCTTTAGCCTTACTTTTTTCAGTTGTCTTAGTAGTTACTTCATCCGTAATCGTTTCAGGACGTTCATTCATTAATTCACCACCAAATAAATACAAGCGCGTTAATTCTAATTCTAAAGGAGCAATTACTTTTTTGAAGTCACGTAAATCACGTTCATTCACCAGTGTTAAGACGGTCCCTGCTTGCCCCATTCTAGCTGTTCTACCAGAACGATGCACATAGCTTTCTTTTGCTACAGGTAAATCATACTGAATTACGTAAGGCAAACCTTGTATATCTAATCCACGAGATGCCACATCTGTCGTTAATAATAACTTAACCTTACCATTTCTAAATTGTTGTAAAGCATGCTGACGTTCTGTTTTATATTTTTCACCATGTAAAACAGCAACAGAAACTCCTTCAAAACTTAATTTTTCAGCTACAGTTACTAAATTGGCAACATTATTGATAAAAACTAATGCTCGAAAATCTGAGATTTGAGTCAGACGTTTTAGCATTTCTGTTCTCTTACGATTTGGCGTCTCAATATAAGCATGCAGTACTTTACCAGCTGAGGTATCTTCTGCAGTTACGTCTAACCAAAGTGGTTCTACATTAAACCATTTTGGTAAATCTTGCATTAATTCATTGCTTGTTGCTGAAAAGAAAGCTAACTGTGGTTTATTGGGAATTTTAGCGACAACTTTACGAACAGTTGCTAATTGATCTTGCTGCAATAGCTGATCGGCTTCATCTAAAATTACAGTTGCTACTTGATGCAATTTTAATTTTTTCATTTCTGAAATTTCTAAAATTCTACCTGCAGTACCTACAACAATTTCAGGCTTTTGTTTTAATTTTTCCAATTGACGCTTAATACTTGCTCCACCAATTAAAGGTTGAACGGTAATACCTACCTCTTTTGCCCATTCTTTTACAACTGCAGCAACTTGAACTGCTAGCTCTTGTGAAGGCGTGATAATAACTGTTTGAAGTCCACCTTTAACAACTGTTTTCGCCAAAATAGGTAACGTATAGGCAACCGTTTTCCCTGTCCCAGTAGGCGAAATCCCAACGACATCCGCTCCCTCTTTCATTGGTTCATAGGCTTTTTCTTGAATCACGGAAGGTTCTTGGTACCCTAATTTTTCCCAGTAGGCTTGTAACTCTTTTGCTTCTAATTTCATTATCTAATTTCCTCATTTCTCTAATGTTCATCACATTCAATCCTATTATACTTTAAAATAATGGAATTGTATTGATTCAATGTCAAATTTAGCTGATTTTCATGAAATTGCTAATTCACTTAAGGGTTTCACCCTTTAGTGAATTAGTACAAAGCGGCTGCTAAGACGACTTTGATCCTTTGTTTTTACTCTTTAGCGAATTGGTACAAAGCGAACACAGAGAGACTTTGCTTCCTTTCTCTCTACGGTTTGCATGCCATGGCTCTACGGCGCTTTGCGTCTAGAGCCGAAATACTTTTAGGATTATGCCACTGAGGTTAAGGGATTCGCCCTTTAGCGAATTGGTACAAAGCGAACATAGTGAGACTTTGCTTCCTTTCTCTCTACGGTTTGCATGCCATGGCTCTACGGCGCTCTGCGCCTAGAGCCATGGCAAAAAGGGAATATATCTAACGAAACATTAGATACACCCCTTTATCAATAATTTATATATTCACTATTCTTACCTATTTTTCTGTGTCAGCCTCAAACACAATTCCTGCATCGTCTCTCAATGCTTTTAAAACTTGATTGACTTCACGACTTAATTTTAACCAACTTGCATACTTTTCTTTATTTTCTTCTGTATCAGGTGCATTAATAACATCTGCAAAAGCTTTAGCTTCATCTACCATTGGATTTTCTTTTGGTGCAGCTGCTAATTGCATCGTTTGATCATTTTTCCAATCTACTACCTCAATTGATGAAATTGCATTCACGCCATCCATTACGATAGTTTTATCTAAACTGTATATTTCTGAAGGTAAATACGATTGAACAATTTTACCAGTAATCAAGGTTACATTGAAAGTTGGATAGCGTAAGATAATTGTCCCCATACCATCTACACCTGTAGCTATTTTTTGTGGGAAATAATGACAACTTTCTGGCATGCCAAACCAACCAACAGCCGCATAAACGCTGTAAACACCTAAATCAGATAATGCTCCACCTGAAAAAAGTAGTGAGAAAATATTAGGCTCGTCCCCAGCTAAAACTTGATCATATCGTGAAGAATATTTCATATAGGTAAAGGTTGCTCCCGCAATCGTTCCTAATTTACTAATCTCATCTTTCACAATTGCAAAATTCTCTTCATGGATGTGTCTTGCTGCTTCTAGCATAAGAACATTATTTTTCTCAGCAACTTCAACAGCTAATTCCCATTCACTAGGATTAGAAAATACAGGTTTCTCTATAATAACATGCTTTTTAGCTTCCATTAATGTAACAGCTTGCTGAAAATGTAAGCTGTTAGGTGAAGCAATATAAACAACATCAATTTCAGGATGTTGTGCGAATTTTTCTAAATCGTTTTCAAAAATAGTTGCTTGATAAGGTGCACCAAATTTTTCAGCTTGTTCTAATTTACGTGAATAGACACCGACTAACTGATACTCTCCTGTTGCAATCGCAGCATCGACAAATTGATTTGTAATCCAGTTTGTTCCTATAATTCCTAAATTTAACATTGGACAACTCTCCCTTAAGTGATTTCCTATTCTAGCTTAAATGGAATCTCTTCCTTTATTGTAATCTGACTTGGGGTCAAATGACAAGTATAAACTACTATTGCTACGCCTTTTTCTTGTGCCTTTTTAATTGCAACAGCTAATTCAGGCTGCATATTTCGATTAATCGTTCCATAATTTGCCTGGCTCATTTGAACGATAAAACAGACTGCTCCTTGGTAACCATTTTCTATAGCTAAACTCAGCTCATTTACATGCTTTAAACCACGTAACGTAGGTGCATCTGGAAATGATACAATACCACTATCTTCTAAGGTCATTCCCTTAACTTCAACAAATATCTTCTCATTTAAATCAGTTTCAAAATAAATGTCAAATTTAGAATGCAAATAAGTTACTTCACGCTTTAGCTGAATAATCTTGCCTTTAACTTGTGGTAATTTAATTTGTCCAGCTAGTAATCCCTCAACTGCAATTGTATTCGGTACTTGGCTATCAATATTAATTAATAAAGGTCCTTTTCTAACAGCAATTAAATCATAATCCGTTTTTCTTGTTTTTGAAGGAACATAATTTAAATAGACTGTAACACCTGGAATTAATAATTCTTTACAACGTCCTGTATTTTTAACATGGACTACTTTCTGCTCCCCATCAACTTCACATAGAGCAATAAAACGGTTGGGCCTTTCAATAAAAATTGCTGGTATGATAGCTGCATACTCTGCCATTTTGCTTGTCCTCACTTTTTAAATACTTCTTTCCTATCATACCAAATTTAAATAAACTGTCAAACAACAAAAAAAGTAGTGCTGACTTTTGTCAACAGCTACTCTCATTACTGATTTGATTCAATTTCAAGTAACGCTTTTTTAGGAATTGAAGATTTACTTGTTTCTTCCCATGATAAAACGCCTTTTTTATGATTATATTTCACCTTTAAATACGCACCTTCACGCAATGGACGCCCGATACTTCCAGTGAAATCAATCATCGTTATCTTTCCTTTTTCATCAATTGCTTTCAGTTTATAACGATAATCAAGGACAGTATTCCCTTTATTGTCTTTTGTTTTAAGTTCCTCTATAGGAGCATTAACTTTTGTATATAGATCTTGACCTGTATAATTTTTAAAATAATAACTACCACCAATTACAAGTAATACGAGCACTACTATACTAATTATTTTTTTCATTTAAAATCCCTCATTTCTGATTTTAAGTATATCTAAAATCAGAAAATTAGTCCTACGATTCTTCTTACAAACTAAGAATCTAATCTTACAAAATAGTTAGTTCAAGGTCACGACAACCAATTCAGGTCGATTATTGATTCTAAATGGAAAGCTAGAGTTTCCTATTCCACGACTAACAACCATTCGTTTACTTTTCATTTCTGGATGATAATAAACTCCACTTGTATATTTCGGGAAACGTCCCTGTCCTGGTGCGAATAAACCACCAATGAACGGCACTCGAACTTGACCACCATGTGCATGACCCGTAAACGTAATATCTGGCGCTTTCGTCTTATCAAGGTAATATTGTTCAAAAAACTCTGGATGATGAGCTAGCAATAGTTTAGGCTGCTCTTGCATACCTTCATTTAATTGAATTCCATTTAGTAACGGAACCGATAAGGTCTTAAAATTTTCTTTTTCAGATAACCCCATAACAACAAGACCTGCATTTTCAATTTGAATCCATTCTGCTTCATCAATTAATACACGAACGCCCGCAGCAGTTAATATATTTTCCCATTCTTGAAGATGCCCACTGTTCAAATCATGGTTTCCAGTTACTGCAAAAGTTGGTGCGATTTCAACTAATTCTTTTGCAAACTGTGCCAATTCAATTTTAGGTAGCTCTCCTCGAACGTCAACTAAATCACCCGTTAAAACAACCAAACTTGGTTTTTCATCCCTTGTTAAATTAATAATTTTTTCCAAAGAAACATTATTCCTTGGAATATGCAGATCAGAAATATGAACAATTTTTTTATTTTTTAATGACGTAGCTAAATATGGAATTGTTAACTGAAATCGTGTCAATCCAACCCAATGGTTTTGATTATATAAATAGATAGCTAATACTGCTAAAATTAACACAATTAAAATGATAGAATAAGTCCACAAAATCTGATTCCTCCTTGTAATAAAAAGCTCGTTGAGCCGGGTAGCTCCGATAAGAAAATAGGAAAAATTGATATGGCGCTTTTTGCCATCTCGAATTTTTATCTTTTTCTCGATGAGTTGGTTCATAAGAGCTAGCCTTATAAAAAAGATTGTTGAGGCGAGTAGCTCACTAAAAAGTTTGTTGATTTTGCTCAAGATCGAATGAAGAATTAGGAATTCATCTTTTTCCGAGGCGCTAGCAACTAACTATGATTAAATTTACTTTTGCCCCAATGCCTTAAACTCTGCTTCACTACCTCGATAAACAACTAAATCTAAACTGTTTTGTTTAATTGCTTTGTTGCCTAAAGTTCCATCTTCAGTATACTCCCAAAAACTCCATTTTATAGGTTCTTTTATGTCTGGAGAACTTGTAGTATCCACTAACCAAATCAATGTTTCAGGAAATTTCCCGTTAATGTAACGTTCATAAATATCTCGATTTGTACATAAAACTAGTTGTTGTTGTGTTGCCTCACTGACAGTTGAAATAAACGCCTTCAATTCAGTTTCCACATTTGTTTTATCAGGAGGATTTTGTTGCTTATTTCCATAAAATTCAATAATTATAGCTGGAGGTAAATCACTATTTGTAGGCTGGTATACTTGTAAAAAATTTTCTGCTTGGGTAGCTCCAGGGCTATCAAAACTAAAATAATGACTGGCCCCATGACGTAAATTTGTTCCTTTAATGCGATCCCAATTAACCATAAATTGGTCATCTTGGTAACTACTGCCTTCAGTTGCTTGAATATAACCAAAAGATAACTTTGACTCTTCAATAGATTGCCAATCCAAATGACCTTCGTCTGCTGAAACTTGAACACCTTTGATTGGAAAATCTTTTATCTCTTGTTGCGGAAAAAAAGAAAGTCCCCAAACCTTACTAATGATTAAATAAAGGAATACAATAAATACTAGCCCTACTCCAATCATTGCAATTATTTTAGTTGGATTTTTTCTAGGGTCTTTATTTAAGTAATAAATTTGTACAACCTCCTTAGTCACTCTTATATAAATTATGCACAAAACAAAAAAATGCAAACAGTTGTTTCTATTTTAGCATAAAAATTCAAAATAAGTATTAAGAAATTTTTTAATTTAAGAAAGAAGTAGGTAAAATTCATTTTAAAAACTTCCTTGTCTAAATTCATTATATGGAAAAATTAGTACTAGTTTCGATTATTTTAAATTTTTCTCTTCGGGTCGATTCATACTGTGTTTTTTTATAAAAGGAACTGTGTTTAGGATCACAGTCCATCTTCGATGGATGTGTATCATGGTTCTAAGTTGCTAAAGCAACAAGAACCATGACAAAGCAACGAGAACCATGATAAAAAGAGTTAAAATGGATGACTATCCATCTTAACTCCAGATATTTTTATTTTTTAACTAGTAATGTCACACTCTCCACATGAATGGAATGTTCATGTTTATTAAACAAAAGAAAAAATAAACTCTTACTATTAAATACTAAAAATTTTAACTCGTTTTTATGTATGCCCACTTATTGTAGTGGGCTATTTCTTTATTTAATGATTCCCCATTCTTCACCATTAATTACTTTCCAAGCAACATAATAGCGCTGGCTTCCAACTGTGTAAGATAACCAGATGTAACCCTCAGCTTTTATATAGCTATCGTAAGTTAAGTTTTCACCAGCAAAATATTGAGCTTTAACATTTGCGGAAGTTGATGGGCTACCATGACGAACATTGATAGTGCGGTCCATGAAGAATGTGCCAGTTTGGCTAATTCTACCATCATTAAGGTCTGAAACTGGTGGCGTTGCTATTGTTCCTCCAGATACAGTTGCGCCTGTTGAAGTAGCACCATAGATTTGTACTCGTCCAAAATCTCTAGTAGAAATTTCATAAATTCCATTGCCACGATCAGCAAGAATTGAGTAAGTTAATCCTCCAAAAAGACTAGGATTCAAGAACCCAACTTCGTTACCAGCAACAGGACTAGAATTTAAACCGTAGATTCTCCAACTTGTTGATGCAGCTGGTAAATTCAAAGTTTTACCTGTACTCGGTGTTGTAACTGGTGGACTTGGATTAACTGGCGGTTGAATTGGATCAGGTTTTACTTCATTGGATGAACCAATACCGTTCGCCACATCTGCTGCAAATTGAGCCTTGCTGATTCCCCACTGTGCTAAATAAGCATAAGGGTCTGAGTGATCTGTTCCACCTAGATTTTGAGTAACCCATAAATGAGACTTAATCCCCTTACCGTAACCATCAAGACTAACAGGAACGCCTGCTTCTTTTGCCAATTGACGTAACAAATTAACATAAGTCACATAATCTTTTTTGAAAGTTTCAGCGTTGTTAGTTCTTGCTAATTCTACTTGAGCATATGCTCTACCGTTAGCACGAGGTCCAGCACCCCATTGAATGAATCCACTTGGAGCAATCTGAACCGCACGACCTCCCCCACCAACCCAATGACTAACAAATGCACTATTGACATTATTTGACATGAACGAAATTTCTCGTTCAAGAGAATCAGGCCCTGCGTTATTACTATTTCCCGATTCGTGAGCAATAACAAATTCATTTGTACTTAGGCCTGTAGACGGCACAAACGGCATTAGTCGTTGTTCAACGTTCACTGCACCAGCAATGGTCGGGAACATTAAAACTAAAATCAGGGTTAAACTGAATAATACTTTATTTACTTTTTTCATTTTACACGCTCCTTTTTTGATATAAAAAATAGCTCCCAAATTAATTCGGGAGCTAGTCTTTTTTAGGTTCTTCATAATTTAACGCCTGCTCGCTGTCTTTAAAACCAAAAACAGTTGGATCATTCACAACTCCTAAAATTGTAAGTAATACAAATACTGCATTAACAACATCTAAGAAATAACCACCTAGAAAATCAATGTCTAAATTAAATCCCAGAGGCTTTAACAATAATTGAATTAACAATAAGAAGGCTGGCACAATTGCAACCCAAAATGCTTTTGATTTAAAACGGACTTTCCAATTTACTTTCATCAAATCACCTCCTTTCAATTATAATTTTGTAATGAAATAAGTAATAAATGAAATGCCAATGGTGATGATAAATCCCCATGCCCATTTATTGTTCGCTTTCATTTCTACAATTGCTTTTTGATTTTCTTTTGATATTGCTAAAGCCCGACTCACATCCCTTGTTAATTCATCAAGTCCTTTAGTTTGTTCCTCGATGCGAGCTAATTTAACAAGGATATCTCTCCATAATTGTTCTTCACCATCTATCAATTCACCACCTACTTTCTATAATGTCCATGTCACTAAGGTTAATTCGAAATAGTCTCCAGGATTTGGATTGGCAAGTGCAAAAATTTTACCGTCGCCGTTTACTTGCAAGGGCATTAATCCCGAACCGGTTCGTTGAAAAGCGCTAATAAAGAAAGTTTTATTCTGCACATATTTTTTATCTATTGTACCGACTAAAGCTGGATTTGAAAGAATGATCGATCCACTCTTAAAAGTACCTTTCGACTGAACGGTATCTTCGTTCAAGAACCTAACTTGCATATCGCCAAATTTTTCCCACTCAGTAGGATATTTATCTACTTCTTTTTGTTTTTTTTCAATTTCTTCGAAGTTTTTTTGGATTACTTGTGCTGCATCTGGCATACCTTTGAATATTTTCATTAAATTCATTATTACATTCCTCCTTAAATTTTTTCTCCGATTTCAATAACTAAAGACTTTAGGCCTTCAATTAATAAATATTCATTTTCTGAAGTTTGTTCAATGCTTGGGCTAGTCATCATATAACCTAGTGGTACTTTTACTTTAAGATTATTTCTGTCAACGTACTCAATGTCACTGTTAACAGTTATTGTGCTAGAACCTCCGAAAACTGGTTCCGATTCTAAAGGTACAACTCCTAATCCGTACTCAAGCGACAACACACGTACGGCTGGGTAACCGAATTGATTGTGTTCGATGGAAAATACTTCTGAAACAGGGTTCAACTTGTCGGATATAGCTTGCATAGCATCTAGCCGCTCTTTAAGTGTTTTATAAACAAACCCTCTTAGTTCTATTCTCGCATTTATTACTTCATCATCTACGGTAACTCCTGCAAGAGTGTTCTTCCATTCATCAGAAAGTAACTTGTAGTCTTCGTTCCACTTTTCTTCAAGTGAAATTGCTAGTTTTTCAAGTGCTAATGCCACTTGATTTGCATCAAATAAATCAGATGATGTCTGTTCAACTAAGCGAGCTAAAGCTTCACGAACATCAATTCCATACATTTTTTCACGAATCCAGTTCGCTAACTTCCTATGAAGTTCATCCACTTTATCCATATCGACCCAATTTTCAATATCGATAGGTGTTGGATCAGTATAATATTTTGGCATTCTATCACCTTCCTAAATATTGTTTTTTAAACCTTTCAGATGGTTCTTTATTCATATCAACATTTCCTTCAATGCCAGCTATGCTACCATTTGAAGTGTATTGCCATAAATCAAAAGCATGATCTGGTGGCGTACTTCTGTATGCAGGTATCACGATGCTTCCAAAACGAGCAACATTTATATTGAACTGCTTGTATAAATGATTCGCAATATAAGCGACTTGATTCACTTGAACAACACCGAGTGAAATCATCTTGTTTTGCCATGATTCCGTACCTAGTCGCATATTTTCCATAGTAGCAACTTCTAAATCAATCATATAGAATTGAGGACTTTTTCCAGTTCCGACAATCGACCTTGTTCTATTATAAAAGTCAGTTGCTTCCTGTCCTGCATCGGCTTCATTAACATATCGGGCAAAGGCATAAACCGCATAAGGAATATTAAAGCGTTGGCATTGTTGAATGTTATAACGATAGTAGTTATCAACATAAGAACTACCATCTTGAACTCGTATGATCGCAAGTTCTATATTATCTCCCTTCACTTTTGCCCAATCAATTTGACCTTGATGTTCAGATACATCAATAATTTTCCCTATTTCTTGTGGATTAGTTCCGTTTTTAAGATTCTCAATTCGTTTATTCATTTCAGCGATCTGCTGCTGTTGTTCTGTGATTATTTTATTGCTGTTATTTAATTCATTTCCTAGCGTAGTAGTTGTTTCGCTAAGTTTACTAGTTATTCTAGATAATGAATTTGCTTTACTAGCCAAATCATTTAAGGCATTATTCTTTTTATTTATTTCATTTTGGTACTGAGATAAAGTTAAAAACCTATCTCCAAAGGTTAAATCTGAAGTAGACAGATTAATAATATCAATCCCGATTCCAACAATTCTTAACTCTTCATCAATTCCCATAACTGCATTTCTTAAAAAGTGATAGCTACCAACTTCAAAACGCCTGACATCTAAGTCGATTAACGATAAATCTAGTGCTGATATGCGATACTGAGTTAATGCCGACTTTTGGCTGTTTAAAAACTCGATTCCTTTAGACAATAGAATTTGCGGTTGAGTTACCTCTGACCATTCTTTTGTTTTTTCCATTATTCCGAACTCGTCAATCAACGCTTGAGGTGCATCAATATACTCTTTTCCGTTATTAACACTTGCTATTGTCAGTCTAGGTTGTGATGCATCAGAGTTTGTTTCTTCTGTTCCTTCCAAACGTTCCCCTCGAGGAAATAAACGAGTACAAATTTCAGTAGGATCAACACTTTTAGAAATTGAAATAAGATTTTTAGCTAACTCAATAGTGGTATCAACGTGTTCTCCTATTTCTGTAACGTAATCAATATAATTAACGCCATTTACTTCTCGAACTCGGATTTCTCCGCCGATTCTACTAATCAATTTGTCTTGTATTGTTTCCCAGGTCGTTGCCATGTCATCTACATAACGATAAACATTGTCAGTGCTGTTTGTAACTGTCACGATACCCACAATAAACCTTTTATGCTCTTCGGCCTGTGCATTGTGAATGCCTATCAGATATCTGAAAAATTGTTCTGGTGTTGTGTTTTGGATTTTGGCATACTTCTGAACAGTGTCTTGTAAATAACTCAAGTCCGAAGCACAAGTATAGCTACAGTTAAATTCACCAGTTGATTCCATCTGATCAGTAGGGATTAAAACTCTACCTTTAAATATATTCTTGTTCAATTGACTATCAAAAACTCTAATAAGCGTTGTTAAAGGTTTCATTTTTCCAAAAGCAGGATTATTAGGAATAAACGACAAATTAAAACTGTCAAAGGTGTTAATTCCTTTTTTTATTGAACCTTCAATTAATTTTAAATCATTAGAAAAAGGCGAATGAATTTCTAATTCATCGCCTTTAGGACCATTTTTAATTAAGACTTGATACATTAAATCACTTCCTTGTAAAACTTGAACTCAATTGTTCCATTTCCAATAACTTCAAGTTCGTTGATACCAGGTAACAGATAAAATCCAGCTATTTTATTTTCTCCACTTAACACCTTGTAAGACTTCCCTTTATGGCGAATTTCCATTTGAGAGCTGGCTACAACAAGTGGTGCTAAATTCGACATTCCAACATTAAACAAACTAATTGATTTTGAACCTTTGACATCATGCTTAACCAGTTGCGCCATGTCTAACTCAAAATTAAACGTATCCCAAATATCGTTTCCTTCTTGAAGTTCATATATTCTAAAGGGGTAGCATTGGAAAACTACAGTTAATTTACCTCTATATTTCAATTCGTCTATATCTGGTTTGACTTGAACCTCACCTAAATAATAATAATCTTTCATGATATCATCGTATAAAGGTATTTTTGTACTAGGTTTCATCAACCAATCAAGAACTTTAGTCCACTGAATATACATAGAATCTTTAGTCCATAAGCTACGATTAATAATATTGAATGTCACTGTAAAAGTACGTTCAGTATAGTTTTGCGTACCATATACTTGGCTAAAATCATAAACGTAATTGGAATGGGGAATGCTTATTAATACTTTGTTTTTACCTGGGAATGATATTTGTTTATCGATAACATCAAGCCCAAGCTCCGAGCTATGTCGCCCATTATATTGTATTCCGTAATCATATAGGTTGTTCATTGGATTTCTAACCCCCATCCACTAAATTTAGTTCGTTGACCTTGCACTTCATCGTTTGATGAACCTAGTCCTTTTGAAACTTTATTACTATCCAAGTAAGTGACTGCGACTATTGGGTTTTCTGTTAAAGCATTAACAGCAGAAACCAATTCTCCAATGTTTTCGTTTTGCTTAATTGAATGATTATTATTGATTGCTGCATTTATACCACTAGGACTAATTGACATTCTAGAACTAATGCCTAGCGCTGCTTCAGCATTAATTGATGGTATTTTCAAACCGCCGACTAGCGAATCCATAGCTTTATAAGCTGTTCGAGCATCCGCATCTATACCATTAGCAATTCCTTGTGGGATGAATTTACCAACATGATCACGCATCCAACGTGATGGCGAATGAATACCCAATGCCCCTGTTATATTCTCTTTAATTCCGCTAGCGACTTCTCCAACTTTTTTAGCAGCAGCATCAATCATAGATCCCACTCCATCAATTAATCCTTGAATAATATTCTTCCCAACATCAAATAAAGCATCTGGAACAAATACTCCTATAATCGCATCCAATAAATTTACAGCCGCGGATTTTACTTCCTCTTTGTTGTTTCTGATGTTTTCAGCCATACCGTTAATTAATGTCGTAACAGCTTTAAACAACCTATCTTGCGCTTGGAGTAATCCTTCGACTATTTTATCAATAAGGTACATACCAGCATCAACAATTTTTTCAATATTATTTGCAATACCTAGCACAAATTGCACAATTAAATTGACGGCCGCATCAATAATTTGCCATAAATTGTTCGCAATTCCATTAATGAAGCTAGCTATTAATGTTACTGCTGAACCGATAATATCTGGCATTCTTGAAGCTAACCCATTAACAAAACTAACAATTAAATCAACTGCAGCATTTACAATATCAGGCATTCTAGCTACAATCGCTTGAACAAAGTTAACAACAATACTGATAGCTTGGTCTGTTATTGCTCCAATATTTAAAGCAATTCCTTGTAAAAATGTGATTAATAAATTAAAACCAGCTTGTAAAATTTCTGGCATATGTTCATTCAATGCTGTTAGCCATGTTACTATCAAACTTGCTGCACTTGTAATTAGCGCTGGGAGTTGTTCCGTGATACCTTGAAGTATTGCATTGATTAGTTTTCCACCAGCTTCAATAATCCGTGGTAGAGCTGTAGTTAATGCGCCTAAAAATGCTACAATAATCGCTGTAGCAGATAGCACAACAGTAGGAATAAGAACTAACATTGCACCTGTGAAGGCTGTAATAAATTGGAATGCTGCCGCTGTTAACATCGGCAATCCTTTAGCAATTCCGGATATAAAACCCGCCACTACTTTTAAAGCCCCAGACACAATCCCTGGCAAAGCTTTAGCGATAGCTCCTAAAATGCCTTCTAGAGCTTTACCAAACGATTTACCCAAATTAGGCCCATTAGATTTAATTCCTTGAGCTAAACCGTCAAACGATTGCATAATCGTGTCAATCCCCTTGCTTACGTCGCCGCCCCCTAAAGCTTTCACAACTAACTCAAAAGCTTTTGCAAATAAACCGATTGGTCCTAATAAAGTTAGGAATACACCTTTGATTACCTTAAGGGCAATTCCAAATCCGTCAACAGATCCAGACCCTTTTTTTAAACTTTGTAAGAAATTATAAACTACATCACCTAATTTGGTAATAGCTTTCAAAATATCTGGAGGTATTTTAGCTTTCAATGAATCGAAAATACCACTAAAAGCTTCTTTTACATAAGGTTTCAATTCGTTAAACACTGCTACAAAAATAGCAGGTAAACCTTTTAGTATATTCGTAAACATAGGGATGAAATTATCTATCAAGAATGTCTTTGTTGTAGAAGCCAAATCTTTTAGTTTCGGTGTTATATCTTCCCCTAACGCTAGCCCTCCTAGAACATCCTTAAATACTGAACTCATTGCTGCAAAGGACCCAGTAAAAGTTTCGGATGCCTCTTTAGCTGTCGTTCCAGCGATACCCATTTCTTCCTGAACTGCATGAATAGCGTTATAAACGTCGTCTAGGTTGTTAATGTCGTACTTGACGCCTGTTAGTTTTTCGGCATCAGCTAAAAGTCTTTCCATTTCTGTTTTAGTACCGCCATATCCAAGAGAAAGGTTATCTAACATTGCATAATTCTGCTTGGCAAAACCTTTATAAGCATCTTGAATACTCTCCATAGACGTTCCCATCTTATTCGAATTATCCGCCATGTCAATCATTGCCATATTGGCTGTATCTGCTGCCGCTTCAGTATCTCCGCCCATAGATTGCAATAAGCTAGCACTGAAACTGGTTACAGTCTCCATATAGCTGTTTGCAGACATTCCAGCTGTTTTATAGGCCTCATCTGCATAAGCTTTTACTTTGTCTCCACTATCTTTAAAAAGTGTTTCAATACCACCTAATGATTGTTGTAATGCAGCACCTTCATTTAATGAAGCTCCAATTCCATCTTTTAAAGCTCCAAATGCAGCACTTGCAAGTTCTACAAGCCCTAATGCTGTAACAATTTTCCCGATAGAAAGAGAAGCTTTTTCACCATTGCCCTCTACACTGGCAAGATCACTATTCAATCCGTTAAGACTGTCGCCATTTACATCAACATCAATAGTAATGCTTCCATCTGCCATTCTTACTCACCCTCTTCCAAGTTTTGGCTTGGTAAAGCATATAATTCTTTAAGTTTCTTCAATTCTTTTCTTTCTTTTTCGCTACCTTTACCTTTAGGCATTTCACGCTGTCGTATATCCATAACTTGTTGGAACTTCGTATCAGTCGGTAACCCTATTAAATAGGCTCTGAACTTGTCCCAGTGCAGCTTGCCTTGTTCCTCTATCAAATCAATGTCATACGCCTGTTTGAACGAGGAAAATATGTATTCAGCATCATATTTAATGGAATACACTTGCTTGTTTTCCTCTTTAACAACTGGCATAGGATCACCATTTCTATCAAGAGCTATTTTTTCTTTTTCAGATGTGTATACTTTCGTTTCAATAATTTCATTAAAAATATCCACTTGAGTTTGTAAGTCACATTCTAGTTTTTTATCAAGTAACATTTCTAACCCCATTGTTACTTTTCTGATAGGCTGTATATCCTCATCGTCAAGCATTTCAATGACTCTTAAAACATTATCGAAACTCATGTCTATATCATGCTGAACGCCTTGAATTTCGATACTGTCGTTAAATCTATATGCAAGTGAAAACATTATTCACACCTACTTTTTAGACTTCTTTTTATCAATTAAATACTTAGCTTCTTTTTTCTCCATTTCTTTATTGCGTTTCTTTTGAATGTTGTTTATTTCTGAAACGATTCCTTCACAAACAGGATCTAATAAATCAATGAGTTTTGAAAATGATGGAACAACTTTGTACAATCTATCAAACGAACCCTCGCCGAATAAGAAATTGTAATTGATAGCTAAGTCTTTAACAGCTAAATCAAACACTTTTTTGTACTCAGTCTCGTTAAATTCGTTATCTTGAATCTTATCCAGTTCTTTTTTTAATTTATTTCCTCGTTCTTTAACTTCTTTTTCAAAGTCAAAAAATTTAATTAAATTTTCTTCAGTCGCATCAAAATTAAAAGTTTCTCCATTAATCGTAACTGGGACTAAATCTACTTCTACATTAAAATTCATTGCCATTTTTGAATTCCTCCTTGAATTAAAAAGGAGCAAAAATTAATCTGCCCCCTTCTATGGTTATTTATTTAAATTAAGTTTTGCTGTTTCAGGTGTTGTTGGCGTTACTGTTTCTTTTGGAATTTGGTTATACGAAATTGTGCAAGAGAAATCTTCAAAGTCTGTCGCATCGCCTGAACCTGCCACGATACCCGAAACTGTCGCAACCCCAATAAACGTCTTTTTCCCATCAGAAGTAACTACTTTATGCCAAACTTTACGATTCTCACCCGTTTTAAATCTAATCCCTTCGATATAAGCCTGCGCTTTATCTTCTGGATCAAAACTACCTTCGAAACTATATGCTGCACTGACACCAGTAACTGTCGTTTCCTGCGAACCGTCACCATCGTAATATCCAGTATCATCTGTTTGTTCGTCTGT
This sequence comes from Carnobacterium maltaromaticum DSM 20342, assembly GCF_000744945.1. Classification (NCBI taxonomy): domain Bacteria; kingdom Bacillati; phylum Bacillota; class Bacilli; order Lactobacillales; family Carnobacteriaceae; genus Carnobacterium; species Carnobacterium maltaromaticum. The sequence goes on along the minus strand of NZ_JQMX01000001.1, from coordinate 3,337,555 downwards.
ATCATCAGATACGTTTGAAATCCATTTAGCTAGCTCCATCCATTCAGTTGGTGCTTCTTCACCTAATACATAAGGTGCGATAAAGTGACCTCTTAGCGCATTTTTTAATCTTGCCATTTATAATTCCCCCTCGATTGTGATATTCGCTGTAAAATCCAATAAAAAAACAAGCCAACCTTGTTCATCGTATTGATTGATGAACGGCTTGCTTGTAATAGTTAATTTGTTAAACGTAAAACTATCGTCTTGACTAATTACGCTTTTTACTTTGTCTAAATGCTCTGATATAAGCCAAAGCACCTGTTGTAACTTATCGCCATCTTTTGACTTCATAGCAATTTCATAGTTCATGTTAACGTCTTTTGCACCGTCCATGTACTCTTTAATTGCAGTGCTACCAGCCGATGAATAAATCACTAATGATTCGCTAACTCCTAGGTAACCACTCCTTAACTTAATAGGCAATTCGTCAATAGAATTAACTGAATCTTTAATCCGTTCGATAAAGTCCATTAATTAATACCACTTCCTCTTAGAAACGCTTTTTTCCACGAATCCATATACATTCCTTTAGCTTTCAAATCCCACCTAGGACCTGTTCCAGGAGTTGAGTATGTTGTGCCGTTTAAATGAAACTGCCGTTTCGCATATGGCATTTCATAAAGTATTTTACCCACACTTGTAACGTGCACCGCTGTTCTCAAATTCCCTTCTTTTCTAGGAACGAATCTATCCATGTCAGCCATAGCTTGATTGGCAACTGCATATTGACCACGTTTGACGTTTTGACTGCTTATCTTACGCTTAATACCACCGAAATTAACAGTAACACTCATCAAATCACCTCTAATTCATAAGAATAAAGGTCATCAGAATAAGCTTCTTTAATTGGAATAGCAGAAGTAATAACATGTTCTTGGCCATCGTATATTACAAGCCCTTGTTCTTTAAATGGACCGATAGGACTTGTTAGCCCTGGATAACAAAATACAACAGCGTTAAACAACAACTGCTTACCACTTGTGGTAGCTGTATATTGTGGTGTTTTATCAATGCGACAGTTTTCAATCAAAATAGGTTCTGTATAAACGGGTTTATTCCAATCACCTTCACCTAGATAGTCTTTATACTCAAAAGAATCAACTAGAAACTCTATTGGTGGTTTAGGCATCATAAAGATTTCACCCCTTTTTTAATCAACAAAAAAAGACTCAAATTAGTGAGTCTTTTTTGCTATTCATCTTCTGTTCAATCTACCTTTATAAATTAAATCTTCACCTGTGTAGCCATTTTCTATTCTCCACCAAATAGTTCCGACTTTAACACCTGTTTCATCGGACCATTCTGTCATGGTTTTTTTGACTCCGCTTATCTCTATCACTCTATTAACTCTAGTATTATTGGCTTGAATTTTGTGGCTTGCCCACCGACAATTACGGGGTTCATAGTTTCCATTAACATCTATTCTATCTAAAGTTAATTCACTAGAGTAACCATGGGTATCTGCCCAATTTTTAAAATTAAGCAAATCTTTCCATTCCTCACAATATCTTATACCTCTGCCACCATAGTTTTTGTAATCAGCGCATGTTTCAACATCACATCTTTCTTTCATGTGCCGCCATATAGTGTGAATTCTTGTTCCGTATAACCCGTGAATTTTAGCTGTTTTGCTAATTAATTCTTTTTGTAAGCACCCACAACTATTTTTTTCTCCAGATGTTAATTTGTAAGTTCTTGATATTGTAAGGTTTCCGCAATCGCATTGACAAATCCATAAAGCGTTCCCTTTTTTATCGCTCCCTGACCGTTCGATTGCAATCAACTTCCCGAATCTTTCACCTGATAGTTCTTTTGCTTTTGACATATTGATTACCTCCCAAGTAATCCCCATAAAATTTGTGGAAAGCAATTGGGTTATTGCCTTTCAGGAGCTACCCTATCCACTATTACATTATATCAAAAAATCATTAACAATGGTAGATAGATCGGTTCAAAAGTCCAGTTCCTTCTAAATAGATATAAACATCTTCTGAAACTAGAGATTTGCTTTCGTTTTGACCAGAAGCATTGTATCTAGTGCCGTTTGAAACACTTGTACGACCAGCGCTGAACGATTGTGGAGCTTTATTAATACTCTCATGAGTATCAGCTCCAACCTCGCCAAAATAGATAATTTGGGCGCATAACGCTAATTTAAATTGTTGTACTCTGAAAACTATTGGATCATCAGCGATTGAGTTGAACTGATAAAAGTGATTGGTTGTATTGTTAATAATCGCTGATGCTTTCAATAGATACTTATTAAATGTATCTTTAAAATCATCAGTTTTATTTGTCAATTCTTTGAATTCTTCAAATGTTAGATAAGCCATGAATTCCCTCCTAATATAAAAGAGGGAAGCATTTAGCTACCCTCTAATAATTTTATTAATTCACTTTTGGTATCACTTGTTTTATAAGGAATACCTTTTTCGTCAAGACTTTCTTTTAACTGTTTAACGGTAAGGCTGTTATAGTCTATTACCACCACTCTTGACTGTGGCGATATTACTTCCCCGATGGAGCAGGAACAGTAAGTTTAGCTTTCAAAATCGCTTTTTTATTCTTGTCTGGAATGTATTTAGCGTATTTACCAGCTCCTTGTAATGCTACTCCATTGAAATCTTCTGAATCCATCGCGCGCGCAACTTCAATACCGACTCCAGCAACTCCAATACCAATCGCTGTAAAGTAGGCATTTTCTCCAGTTTGAAATTGATCATCAGCAAGTTCTTCTAATTCAAAACCTTTGAAACGATATAAAGTTTGGTTGTCAATGTTTACACTCGAGTTTTTATCAGTTTTAGCAAGGTCATTATCTACCAAAAAGTTAAAGACATCTGGAGTCACATAAGCAACTTTTGCAATAGTTGAAGAAACTTTATTGTTTACGAATTTCTTATGTGCTGCTGCAAACATTTTAGTTACTCCAGCTTCTGTTAAATCACCAGTTAGTGTTTCACTAGCATTATCAGAAATTGCTTTACCTAAGAATTTATTTACATGTTCTGCCCAAGCGACACCATGTAGAGCTAAACGTTCCGCAACTACTTGGTCTGGGATATCATTCACTGTAAATTTATCAATACCTTCATGAATTGATAAAGGTTTTTCCCATGGAACACTTTTATCTGTAGACTTAACTTCTTTTCGTGTCCCAAAACGATTGGAACTACCTGTACCAGTACCGAAACCAACGTTTGCATCTGTACTGTATTCTTGAATTGTCACATCAGTGTCTGTGATTTTTAAATCCAAGAATTCTTCGTTATATTCCGCATCTGATTTGACTTGTAATTGTCCACCAAATACTCGTAAAAAAGGTGTCTTCGTCTCAAACAAACTAGGTAAAATTCCTGCATATTGTTTTGTATAGATTTTAATTGTCATTTTTTATTTCCTCCAATTTGTTATTTAAATTTATTTGCTGCCACTGTAAATGGATCGGTATTCCCAGGCGTATTATTCGCAGGATTACCAGGAGTTACAAATTGCTGTGATGTTTCAGTTGTTTCTTTTTGTTTAAACAAAAATGATTTGCTTTCTTTCAATCCATCTAACTGCTCTTTTAAACCTTGCACTCCATCATCTGATACTTTTATTGTATCCTTGTCTAAAAGCCCAAGTACGATGCTTGCATCTAAAGGATTAGCTTCTTTTAAAGCTGATTGGATAGCAAAATCTTTTTGTTGAGATAAAAGCTTTGTTTCCGTTTCTGCTTTCACCGTATCCATTTTTTCTTGGATTTCAGTTAATTGCTTTGTTAACTCTTCGTTATCTTTAGCAGACTCCTTCAAAGTATTAAGTTCACTTTGATTTGTATCTAGTTGCTCCTTAAACTGATCACGTTCCCCTTCTGCGGTAGCTACTTGCGCATTAAGCTGTGTTACAGTTTTACCATGGAGCGCCATAATAGATTTTGCCGCTTCTTCTTCGATTCCTAGTGCAATTAAATCTTCTTTTTTCATCTTTCTTCCTCCTAAGTTTTTTTAGAGTGGCAACTCCCACATTTGAGCCGTCTTTTAGAGACATACAGGCAGGTCATTAATTTTTAAGCTCCTATTCATCATCCGTTTTTATTTCAATATATTTATTCGGGCAATTTTCAATATTTAAAAGCACAGAATCGATACATCTTTCTGCCAATTTTGGAAATAGAATCGAAAGCATTCTTAGGCAAAAAATATAAACTTTAATCTTATTTTTAATCTTTATATTTATTGTGATTACTCCTTCTGACATACAATCACCCTTTCTTATTGTTCCATTGCAAATCCAGCTATATTAGCTAAAAAAAATGTCGCCTTACGCTTCGTTTCAGTGCTAACTCCAAAATATTCAAAAGAAATTACACCTGCTCTAGAATCAAAATTTTCAACCTGTTCAAAAAGAGCTGTCTTTCCATCTTTAAACCAAATTACTAGCGTTTTACTTTCCATCGTTATCTCTCCTATTCATCATATCGGAAATCCTTTACTAATAAATCTATAGGCGTATAAACCTTTTCTCTTGCGTAGTTCCTTGATAGATACTCATTGCTATCAACAAGTTCTCTAATCGCTCGTTGCGTTGCTATAATGTCTCTTTGCCATATTTTCGCACCATCTGTGTTATCCATTGACTCCGAAACCATTTTATTTTTCTTTAATTTAACAATTCTTCGTTCAAGTTCTCGTTGCCTTTTGGTCAATTTCGCAACCTTTTCATTTTCTGAAGCGTTATATTTAGTTTGATTATTCGTATTTACCCCAGGAATAAAAGGAATATGATTATGAGTACAGTTAACACCTCGATGACCCCCAGCCGTTCCGTATTCAGCATTCCAATAAGAATCGTAAATACTCCTATATTCTGCTTTGGCTGGTACAGATTCTCTCAAATCAACAACATTACCTTGTATCTTTGAACAAGCAGCACGAGCTCCCATATGGCTAGTGACAATGACCGTATGAACATCATATTCAGCCATCCTATCTTTTCTTAACTGATTATAGGTATTTCCGAGCGTTGACTTTAAAACGGTTCTTACATACCTTTCGAGTGACCATGTATGACCACCTTTATCAATAAAAGAACTATTAATTCCTTTTTGTGCCCATTTTTGAACAGTTTTCTCTAAAGCTTCTTCAAATGTAAATAGACCAGCATTAAATCCAGCAGTCGTCTTGTTGATAATATCCGTATACATTGCAGTTATTGCAGTTCTATAGCCGTTATTCGTTGAAATAAGCGTTTGGTTAACATAGTTGTCAACATCGCCCCAAGCTTGTTCGTAGTATGCTCGCATGATATTGTCTAAATCAGTTGGCAAAGGTAAATCATCATAAGGCACAGCACCATCAACATCTTTAATTATCTTAGGGCCAACTTCACCAAATATATTCTCGATTTGCTTTTGAGATAATCCAGTAGCATCAGAAACAACTTTAGCTGTATCTTTGTTAATTAACTTTAAATCGTTTAACTTCTGATGTTGCCAGTCTTGAATGTTATCTGGATTAGTATTTAATTGTTTAATGATTATCTTTAATATTTCGCCTTCTAACGATTGATAGATATGCGACATGTTACTAGACCATATATCAAGTTGATAAGGTGTAATTGGCATTTAATCACCCCTTATTAGTCTGTTCCGTAACTTCTATTCCTTCAATATCAACTTCTTTAATATGATATTCTAAATTAAGAACATAACAGCTACCGTAATCCATCGTTAACGTAGATTTAGCCAGATATTTACCATCAATTTCTACTCCATCCAGAAACATACGGTCTATTTTTCCATCACGTATAATCCTTAACTTTTTGCCAGCCATTATTCATCACTCCCAAGTTCTTTCTTCTCTAAATAATCATCAATTTCAATGCTATCAAGACCCGTCTCTTCCATCTGAATCCTTTTAAACCATTTTTGGGACTCTTCATCAGTTAGTTTGAAAATACCTTTCAAAGCTTCTGTAGTAGGTACTAACCCAACAGTTTTAGCCTTACTGTAGAACTCTAACTTCTGATCTCTACTCCCAAAAATACCATCGTCAAAATCAACGCTAATTTGGTCAAACGTCGGAATATCACCATCGTATAATGCTTTCCCATTAACCTTTGTTGCTTTAGACACTTCCAAAATAGATACAATTAATCCTTTAATGAACTTTTCAACCTCGTTACACTGCATGTTACGAGTTCTGTATGTTAATGAGTTTTCGCTAACGACTTCCGTAGCTGTTTTAAATGACTTCCCATCGAAACTAAATGTTCCAACAGATAATTGCATTTGCATTTCTAGCATTTTCAACGATTGATTGATTGCTGAAATATACTGGTCGGTTCTAATATCGCTAGTGACATCTTTAATCGCTTCGTTATTGTCGTCCATTCTTAAAGACTTGAACACATTTACATCTGGATCAAATACAGGCTTCATTACTTGATTCTTTTCATCAGGAACGTAATTAAGCATATGGTCGCTTACTAATACAGTTCGCTGCCCCATTCTAATTTCCCAGTTAAATTGGTCGAATGTATCATTTATCTGCTTTACAACACTTGCGGAATTGTCACATAAACCAATACCTAAAGGACTATATAAGCTGAAATTATTGAAACCACTTGGCTTTAGATAATTTAAAATAGGCTTACTAGGTTCAGTTATTGTGGCTGTTTCGAGCAAATCCTTATATTGATCGTTATATCCTAACGGCACTCGTTTACCAACAATAGTTGAATCTTCTGATTCGTATAACTCATTCGTAATCTTTATGTTTCCGTCTTCCCATTCGTGAAATTCTAGCAAGGTATAATAGTAAGTTTTCTTGCCACTGTTCACAACTGTTTTAAAGACGACAACACCCTCTGTAATTCCCTTAGAATTGCTTCTTAACGGATAAAAAGAGTTTGCCAAAGCCCAACTAAACTCGACTTCACCTATGCTAGTATCAACATATGGCCTAACTGCTAACCCTCCAATCGCAAACATCGGTTCTAAATATTTAGCCAAATTACGTTTGAAATCATTATGTTCAAATGTTTTTTGAATGAAGTCGTTAGCACCCTTGTTAGCTTTTGTATCAACTTTAATCTCAGTTTGTTCATTAAAAACCAACGATGACATCATTTCAGCAGTCATTTTCCTTAAATTAAGAGCCATATACTTACGCTTAGCAATTTGGTTGTTGGAGTTAATATACTCAATATCTGGATAGTCGTTTTTGTACTCTCTAAAGTTATTTTCAATTCTAATTAACTCTTCGGGATCTATGTTAATTTTCCAATGGTCATTGATAGTACCAAGTGATTCGCTATTCAAGGCATAACCTCCTTTCTTAAACATATTTTTGATTCTGTCCATAAACGTCATAAACTACCCTCCTACACCTTCAATTTCCACTCTCTAGCGTTATCAATACAACCATATTTAAAAGCATCAACAGAATGGTCAAACTCTTTAATTACATCTGGGTTATCGCTATTCAATGTTGTCTCTTTAAACTGGTATCGTTTGTGTTCTTCAACAAAGAGTGTTAAATCGTCGCAATTACTTAACCCAGTCTTAATAGTAGGAACTAAATAATAAAAACGCCCCTGCGCTAACAAATCATGGACGTAATCAATCATATCTATGTTCTTTTTCTTAGCAACCGGATGCCATCTTTGCCCATAATCTTTGTAGTATTGATTCCTTAATCCACCTTCAGCAGAATCAATGGTCCTTTGCCTAACTTGTGCATTTCCAACGCTTGGATGATTGGCAGTCTTTTTTACAAACTCGTATAAATCTTTAGATAAATCACTAGGAGCTTTTTTAACTGCTTTGCCTTGCGGACTGTAATAGTACATATTAAGCAATATAACCTTCCCTTTGGCTGTTAAACCAAAAGCTAGGCAAACTGTAGCAGATGTTTGATGACCTACGTCAGTGGCGTAATACAGGCTGGTTATCCTATCATCAGTTGGCAACTCTTCCAAAGCTTGGAACAAATCAATGTTGTATACGTTAGTACCTAACCCGACTGGTTCGCCTAAGTACAAATAGCGATAGTAATCGTAATCGTTTTTTTTAATTCGCTCAATATCGTCAAGCATTTGCTGTGTAACAAACCCTAATTCATCATTAAGGTAACTTGATTCATTCACTAGGTAATTACTTAGACCTTTTAACGACTCAACCCATTCATTTATCCATGAATATGGATTACGAGGTGGATTGTAACTCCAAAAGAACCTAACCATATCTGCATCTGGATGTTTTTGTCTCATGAAAGTTGTATTTGATTGGTCAAATTCTTCAGCATTTTTAAATTCAGCAGCTTCTTCATACCAAACTGATATGATATTACCTATATCGTTTGATTTAAGCTTTTGGAAATCATCTTGCCCATAAAAGAAAAATGTAGACCCAGTTTTTTTGTGCGTAACCCTAAAAGGAGATACAGTACAAGTAAACTGATCCATAATTCCGAACTTCGATAAAGCCCATTGTATTTTCAGATAAACCGAATCACGTATGTTGCTAGCCACTTTTCTTATAACGACAACATTAGCTTTTTTTCCTGTAACAAGGTAACTAATCATCATATAAACCAAAAGAAGCGCAATAACAGATGACTTAAAACTGTTACGTCCGCCTTTTAATATGTTATACGGTTTTTCAGTGGTCCATACTGGTTTAAAATGAGGATTTATTTCATTTTGTATTACTACAACCTTATTCACTCGCACCACCCCACGAATCTACAATAGTGATATTTTCAGTATCACTTGATTCTTCATCAAGCATATTTTCAATAGATTTAGTTTGAGCTTTCGCCAATTTGATTTGTTCTTTTTTGAACTCTTCATCAATACTATTGTGTTTTTGCCAACTATCACGCTTTCTGTTCTTAAGCCACAACGCAATAGCTCCTGTATCTGGCGAAACGTGCTTGGTAACTATTTTAGTTGTTGTAAAAGCCCCTGATTCTGTCAATTGCCTTGTCTCTTCCTCATATTCATAACCTATAGCTCTTTTGTACAAAGCATCCTCAACTTGGTAGTCAGCAATTTCTTTCCCTTTTTTTAGGGACTCCATTAACTCCGAAAACTCTCTTTTATAGTTGTTGAATGTTGACTCAGCCACATCTAACCTTTTGCATATTGGATATATACTAATAAAGTAGACAGTATTTTTAATGGTATACTGTTTATAAGTAGACACTAAAACGAAAGGAATGATTCAAATGTCCAATTACAAAAAATATGATGAAGAATTTAAGAAAAGCCTTGTTAATCTTTACCATGGAGGTAAAACACAAACTTCGTTGTGTAAAGACTATGGCGTTTCCTTTACAGCGTTATCCCGCTGGGTAAAACAATATTCTGAAGTTCAAATTGAAGATGGTTCTATCCTTACTGCTAAACAGATTAAAGACTTACAGAAGAAAAATGCTTTATTAGAAGAGGAAAACCTCATCTTAAAAAAAGCGATTGCCATCTTCACGCCACACTCAAACAACGATTAGATGCGGTTCATTTATTACGTTTTGATCATTCTATTGTGCGCCTTTGTAGAGTCTTAAACGTAAATAGAAGTACCTATTATAAACACTTTGACCCAACTCCTGCTCCTAGAACTGTTGAAAATCAACAGCTTCGACAAACCATTTTTTCTATCTATATGGATTCTAAAAAACGATTAGGTGCTGCGAAAATAAAAGTTGTTCTTGAGCGTGATTTTGGAATTTTCATTAGTGTTGGGCGAGTGTACCGATTAATGAAATCAATGGATTTGCCAAAAATGTCTACAGCTAAGCCGAAATTTTTATATGCGAAACCAAAGGTTTCTTTAGCTTACTCAAATCACTTAAACCAACAATTCAATCCGACTGAACCGAATCGAGTTTGGACGAGCGATATTTCTTACATTCCTGTTAATAAAGGGTTTGTTTATCTCTGTGTCATTTTAGATTTATTTTCCAGGAAAATTATAGGATGGCGCGTTCGTCCAACTATGGAAGCTTCTTTAGTCCTTGAGACACTTGAAACAGCTGTGAATCAAAGAAATCCCAAAGAGCCTGTTCTATTCCATACAGATCGTGGAAGCCAATACTGTGCGACTAGTGTTCGTCAATTTTTAGACACACATAACCTCGTTCCATCTTATTCCAAAGCAGCTTACCCATGGGATAATGCCGTAAACGAGTCTTTTTTTAAATATATGAAAAAAGAAGAACTGAACCGCAGAACATTTAGAACAATCCAAGAAGTTGAACAATCTTCATTTGAATATATAGAGGGTTTTTACAATTCAAAACGCCCCCATTCAGCAAACAATATGATGACCCCGAATGAAAAAGAAAAAATCTATTTTGGGTCTATCTAAATTGTATCTATTTTTGTGTCTACTTTATTGACATCTGTCCATCACTCATTTAAACCCACTCCATTCACTCTATATTCTGTAAACTCCCAATATTTATCGCTCATTTCCATTTCAATTACATAGGCGCCAAACTCTCTCGGCAACACGTAATCTATGCCTGCTTGAGTTGTAATAATGAAAATCGATTCACAACCTGTCAGCTCATTTCCTAGCCAGTCTGTTAAGGTATATTCATCATTCATCGGCTTGCTCCGCTTTCACTTTTTCAAAAAATGTTGTATCAAAAGGAATGTCATCAATTTGTTTTTGAGTAAATCGAGATTGTTTTCCGCCAGCATCTCTACCACGAACAAAAGAATACTTTCCAAGCCACTGATTCAAAGTATGCTCTCCATCAAAACAACCAGGAGTAGTTAAATAAAACCTTTCCTCTTTAGGTAGTTCGATTGACCATAAATCATTGATATCTTTTGCAGATATAATAGCTTGCACAGGTATATGTTGTTTTTTTGCTAATCCAAAATAATTTAAAGTTGATTTTTTAACATTGTAATTATCGCCTTGCGGGTTGAAAACACAAGCACCTATTGGCAATTCCTTATTCTCCAACATTGCAATAATCTCGCTAAATTTATATTGTTTGCTTTCATCAATTTTAGTCATTTTTAATTTGCTCCATTCTTTTTAGAATTTATTTAATTAAAGAATTTCTTTCTTATTAATTTCCTTAAAAATTATTTTTTCAGGCAACATTTTTGATGTAATATAAACACTAGAAAAAGGAGGATTCAAAGCCGTTTTACCTGATTCATAGTCTTTCATATAAGCAACTCGTCTATTCATATACATAATTTCAAATTCATTATCTCGAAACATCTCAAACCGTTTTTGGCTTTCAAAAATACCTACCACACCCAACAACATTGCAAAAGGCTTTTCTGTTTCAAATAGCGCTTGTAAAACCTCTGTTTTCAAGCTATAAGGAGGATTGCTGATGATATAATCACACCAATCTGCAATTTCAGAATTACTGATTTCAAAGAAATCTTCTCCATTTTCAATGTGGGTACAAATAACTTCACAGCCTTTTTCTTCTAGCATTTTTACAAATAAACTTTCTTTTTTATCAAAAGGACACCAAATTTTAGAACCTTGTTTCACATATTCTAAAATAGGTTTCACTGCATATTTGGGTGTAAAAAATTCGTCGTTTCCACTTCCTGCGATTTTATCCATCTTCATTTTTAATTTGCTCCATTCTGTGATATACTTTTGTTAGATGTTTTTTTCAAGTCGCTGATTTAGGTTGCCGCCTAGTCAGCTTTTTTGTATTTAACGCCGTTGATTTCGATTGTGTCGTCTGATCGAGAACTTTTATTGAAAAACTCATACTCTTCTTCTTTACTAAATAGACTGAAATATCTAATTCCTTCAAATTTAAACTCATATTTTGAATACGGGCCGTTAGCTTCTTGATACGTTGGAGTTTCTCCGCAAAATTCAGAATATTTAATTAAATCCTCAGATTTCACGTGCATTTCACGCCTAATACCTAAACAAGTTTTATCAAGTTCATCTAAAATACGTTGATAGGTCTTAATCCGGTTAAAGAATACCTTTCCTTCTTTACTCATACCTTTGCGACTTATCTTTTTTTCGATTCGTTTATTCATTTAAATCTCTCCTTTTTTGTAGCTCCAACCCAAACCATCGGTTTTAGCTTGCTTTGCTATTTCATCAATAGTTAAATTTCCATATTCTAGGCTTAGATAAGCTAGGATATTTTGCAGTTGTTGAGGTGTTAAAATATTCATTTCTTACACTCCCACAAAAACTCAACTTGATTATCAGATACATAGTTTGCTCTGTAGCCTTTCTGTTTCATATAAGCCACATCTTTCCGAACGTCCTTGTAGCAGTCATAAGAATGTACGATAGGACGATTACGGTAAGCAATTGATAGTATCAGTAATATGAAAAGGACAAATGCTACCATACATATGAGTACAAACTGGTTAAACTCCATTTCTGTTTTCCTCCCACCATATTTGTTTTCTGACTTTCTCGATCTCTCGCATATTCGCCCAGAGGGCTTTTAAATTCTTGCTGATTAGCAAGTAATCTGTGGTTAATTCTAGTTGTTTGAGTTGCCATTTTAAGTTGTTCATCGCTTACCTTCTTTCTGTATGCCTTTTAATAATCACCTGTTATAATTAAATTGAAAGGTGGTGATTGTATGATTAAGACTAAACCCGAAGCTTTAAAGGAGTTAAAATCTCTCTGTTCATTAATTCAATCGAACTTAGAAACGCTAGTAGAAAGCACTAGCTTGGATATCCCAAGCTCACCTAACATAAAGAAAAAAGAATTAGCGTCTATTTCTAGCTTATTAGATAGTTATCATGATGCTTGCAAAATTATTTTAACTACTTGGGAAACGAACAGAGTCAACGAAATTGATTCGTACCTTTTTAAAGCTAATTTTTTCTGGCTTTCTTACCAAAAATATTACGAAAACACGACTCAAGATAAATTGAATAGACTAGAAGACCTTTTCGATGCTCTTAAAATTCATTACAAAAAGATCTAAACTACTCTTCTTCAAAAGTCATGTAACCTATTAAGAGGACCACTGCCATATCGAAATTATGTTTCCTCAAATCACCATCAGCGTTACCTAGCTCTTTACTATTGCTTCGGAAACTTGCAGAGACTTCTTTGTAATAATCTCTAGCCTCTTTTTCCGTTTTAAATTGAGATAAGATGCCGTTTAAATAATCTTGCGTTAGTTCGTGTAAACTGCTTGCAAATTTCAAAAGTGGAAGCAATATTTCATCGGGCGTAAACTCTAATTTATTCCCACAGTTTTCACAATAATTTGCATCCGTATCATGATTTGTTTTTTTACATTTAGTACATTTGATAGTTACTTCTTCAGGAGTACTATCTTTTTTTGATTGATCATTCATCGCTTGTTCCTCCAATTCCATAATTTATAATCACATATCAGATAATTCACTTTGAATTTGAGCACAATTAGTACAAATATATTTACCATCTTCAAGTTTTAATATGCCTACCTCGTTACAATTGACGCATGGTGGGCGTTTTACTTTTTTTAAATAAAGTTCGATTAGCCACAACGGAATAATTCTATTTACAAATTTCATCGCTTGTCCCTCCAGTTCCTTCTATTTAGATACTTCTTAACACGAAACTCTCGCTCTTCCTTGTAGATGTTGATCAAACTAATTACGCAGTAGATTAAGCTAGCCAAGCTTAGTAGAAATAAGAATATGAGAATCTCTGGATGTTGTAATACTGTGAACACTACTCTTTGAGTCATGATGACCGTACCTCTTTTTTAGCTATGCGTACCTTGCAACCATTTACGACACTTAGAATCATTAATGCAATCTCATCAGGAACATGAACGTCTTTCATTGAATGAGTCCTTGTTCCGTCTTTTAATATGTTAATGACTTCCATTTTAGGAACTTCTTTTTTTGCTGGCATAACTTTACCCCCCTATGCTAATTCGAATCGGAAGAGCCTGCTTCTTTAAACATGGCAGGTTCTTCTTTTGTATGCTCTAAAACCTTGTATCCGTCGATGTAAATAATGCTATCAGTTAAAAAATCAATACTTGCGATTAACTCATTTTTTTCTGTTACGACTGAAAATCCTGTGATTTCTTGTTTTTTCATTTTGTTTCCTCCTCATATTTGTATTACGCTAGTTGTAGTTGTTCAATATCCATTAACGGATATACATTTATTTCTTTCAATGACTCGTAAATGAATAATCTGCCTTTTTGGGTCCACTTCGTGTTCATCACAACTTTTTCTTTTCCATCTGCTTTTGGAACTCGAGTAGTATGTGATTTGGTGTAGCCTTCACGTTGATGTCTTGTATATAAAATCCATTGACCGCCAACTTTGTGCTGTATTTTCAATTCATTTAATCGCTTGTTCATCGCAACTGCTGATAGACCGTAATCCGCTGCTATCTGAGTGATCGTTACAGTATCAGTTGATTCTAAAATGCTATCTAAATAGCTAATCTTAGGCTCATACTCTGCTACTCTCTGTTCAGCTACAAGCCGCAAGGTGCGTTCTTCTTTTAACTTGGTTGCAACTTCTATTAATAAATCAGGGTTGTCTAGCAGCTCGTCTGTGGCATACATTCCGTTTTTTCTAATAGATGGCAATACCTCAACCGCTAGCCAGTCTTGGAATTTTTCAGCGACTTCGTTGTTCGCTTTGAAAGCTAATTTATATACCATTGGTTCGCTGATGAAATCATTTTTCCCAACTTCTTGGGAAATCACTGTCCCCACTTGTGGGGATGACAAGTTTAAATATTTATTTACTCTTTCCCATCGAACTACTTCATTTCCGCTTTTTGCAATTTGGGTAATACCCAAACTTCTTGCTACACTTTCTACATTAAATAAAGATTCGCCATTTTCTGATTTTACTTCTAATTGGAATAACTCATTGTTGAATTTCTGTAAGTTTGACATTTTAACACTCCTTTATCTTTTTTAGTTAAATCTGTTATAATTAATTTGAAACGAGGTGATAAAATGAAATTAAACCATGAATGCGTTAGAGAAATGTTGCTTTCAATTGAAGAAATACCATACCAACAAGCGAGATTAGGTTTAGCTTTTTATGAAATAATTAAATCTTCTAGGTTGTCTATTTTTTCTCAAGAAGACCTTGAATATACAATAATTCAACTTGTGGATGCATCCTATATAGATGGAGTCATTACTTTTGATCACGCTCAAAACATAATGGATGACTTAAAACACATGACTTGGGAAGGTCATAAATTCCTTGATACAATTAGAGATAACAAAGTTTGGACTGATACTAAAAAAGTAACCTCAAAATTTTCAAGTGTTTCTATTACTATGGTTGAAACCGTTGCTTCAAATGTTCTGACAAACATAATTTCTAAGCAAATGGGACTTTCTTAATTTATTTTTTTAAATTGCTTTATCCAAAAATAAAACACTGTTATCCAGAAAATGAATATTATACCTAGCACTGCAGCTAATAGCAGTGCTAGTTTCACCTGCCAAATTAGATATACTGCTAACGCTATTAAAAGCAATACAATCGATGCTGTAATCCAAAACATCAATACAGTTCCTTCTTGAATTTTCTTTTTGCTCGGCATCTCTTTCCTCCTTTATGCTGAATGAAAACAACTTGTCCGAAATGCAACAAAACTTTTGATGTAACCTTTTGGTCTTGATTCGATTAACGCTGTAATCAAGTCGGTTTATAACACTCTTCAAGATTTACCTGAGGAGAAATAACAAAAGAGACATTAACTTCGTACTTTTCAGAAAGGGCTTCTATCTCAAGTAGAAGCTCTTTTGCTTGTTCTACGTTTTCTAAAGTTGCTGATACTGTGATTGTTTGTTTTTCCATCGTTTACACCTCCTTCACTGTCACGTTGTTAATCCCGTGTTTGATAAACGCTTCTGCTATTTCTCCGATGGTCATATTCGTTTCATCTTTAAGTTGTTTTAATTGCTCGTGTATTTCCGAGCTGACGAAAATTGGTTTTGTTTCTGCTTTAAGCTCTCGTTTAGTTAAAATTAACTCGCTCATTTTATTTCCTCCTTAAACTAATTGTAATCGTTCTTTTAATTACCTCCTAGGATGGTTGTTTACTACGCGATTCTGATTTTTCGGTTTTCCGAACTTCTAATGAAAAAAAATAAGTTTTGAAATCATTATCTGTAATTTGTAGCGCTTTTTGAATTCCTAACATTTCTTTTGGTGAAAACATGACTTTGCTGTTTAATTTTCCGCTTAGGGATGTTGCTGATAAATTTATCGCTTTTGCCAAATCATCTTGTGTAACTTTCTTTTCTCTCATCAAGCCTCTTAGCTTGTCATAATTGAATCTAATTTCTGTCGGTTTCATACTAATCACATCCTTTCGGTTTTCCGAACTAACACAATCTTACATCACCGATATTTAATTGTCAACATAAAAGTTCGTGTTTCCGAATATATTTATTAATTTTTCTTGAAACGCTTTGAATAATAGTATATAATCCTATTAAAGGAGGTTCGGAAAAATGAATGATATTTCTTCTAGAATTAAATATGCCTTAAAGTATAGAAACGTAAAAGCAAAAGAATTATCTGAAATGACTGGCATTTCTCGGTCCTCTATCAGCGAATGGCTATCTGGTAAATACGAGCCTAAACAAGATAAAATTTTCATTATTGCTAATGCATTAAACGTAGACGAAGCATGGTTACTTGGTTTAGATGTCCCTATAGAAAGGAAATCAACTATTACTTCTATATATAACGAATTAGAACCGCCTAGACAAAAAGTCGTTTATAAATTCGCTGAAAGACAACTTCAAGAACAAAACAAAAAACCTAAAGTTGTTCATCTTCCTATTATAGAAGATGACGAAGAAATCGAGATACTTAGTGGTCATGAATCAGCGGCAGGATTTGCGATACTCGGTGATGATTCTAACATGACTAGTACAGTCATGAAAGCTTCTAAAGTGCCTAACGGAGCAGACGAGGTAGTAGTAATCAAAGGTAATTCTATGGAACCACTGATTATGGACGGAGAGCAAGTCTTTATTAGACATCAACCTTCAGTTGAAAACGGAGAAATAGCAATTGTTGCGATTTTAGATGATGGTATAACTTGTAAAAAAGTGTACTATGATGATGCAGAAGGAACTGTTACACTAGAGTCTGTTAATGATGATTATGAGGATATGGTGTTTCCTGTTGAGGATATACGAATTATCGGTAAAGTTTTAGGTAAATAAAAATACCCTAGTAAGTGCTGATACACTTCTAGGGTTTCATACTCACATATTAGGATATGGTATAAAAATATTATAACACAAAGGAGATTTAAAATGAAAAAAATTATTAGTTTAGGTTTTATTAGCTTGTGTGTTGTTGCGTTATCAGCTTGTGGTGCACCAGAGGAAAAAAGCGAAAAAGCTTCTGACCAAAAAAGTTCTCAGGTTCAAAAAGAAAGTATTTCAGAAAAGAAAAAAACAGATGACGTCACTTATTCTGATAAAACTATCGAAAATAAAGATGGAAAAGTTAAAATCACTAGCATTGAAAAAGGAGTAGACTATAATGATAAACCTGCTATGATTGTTCATTTTGAGTTAACTAACAAAAAATCAGAACCCGAAAATGTGCAAATAGCTTATATGAGTTATATTAAGGCTGAACAAAATACAGGCGATACAACAGAAGATCTACAATATGCAATAATGACTGAAAATCCTTATCAAGATAAAACTGACATGTTGCAAAAAGACATCAATCCAAACGCTACTATCGAGGGCGTTTATATGTATGAGTTAGCAGACGAAACTAAACCAGTTACTCTTAAATTTTTAGATGGAATGTTTGGTAAAGAAGTAGCCACTGAAGAAATAACAGTTCAATAAAAAAGAACATCCTACTCAACTTGGCGGCTGAAGGATGTTCGGTAAAAAATCACCTTACAATAAGGCTTCTTTTCTATGCCTATTGTACCATAAAATAGGAGTGGTTAAAATGGAAATCAACAAATTAAAAGCGGCCTTATATGTTCGAGTATCAACAACTGAACAAGCTAATGAAGGCTACTCAATCCAAGCTCAAACAGAGCGTTTAATAAACTATGCTAAGGCCAAAGATTATTTCATAATCAAAACTTATACTGATCCAGGTTTCTCAGGTGCTAAACTAGATAGACCTGCCTTGCAAGAAATGATGAAAGATATAGAAAACAATCAAATTGACATCGTTTTAGTTTATAAATTAGATAGGCTTTCTAGGTCTCAAAAAAATACTCTATTCTTAATAGAAGATGTCTTTTTGAGAAACAATGTAGATTTCGTTTCTATGCAAGAATCTTTTGATACTACCAGCGCATTTGGTCGAGCAATGATAGGCATACTATCTGTATTCGCTCAGTTGGAACGAGACACTATAACGGAGCGTATGGGCATGGGGAGGACTGAACGAGCTAAAGAAGGTTACTTTCATGGAGGCGGCTCTGCTAGAATACCTGTAGGGTATGACTATATAGATGGACTGCTACAAGTAAATGAATATGAAGCGGAAATTGTTCGTTCTATATTTGAATTGTATAACTCTGGAAAAGGCGTGAATTCTATTTCTAACGAAATAAGAGATAAGTTTCCAAGCAAACGAAAGTTTGGGGTATCTCTCATAAGGTCTATTCTAACGAATAATCTTTATGTAGGATTAATTAAATTTAACGATGGAGTCTATGAAGGTAAACACGAACCTATTATATCTAAAGATATTTTTGATAAGGCTCAGAACGAATTTAAACGGCGTACAACTGGTAAGTTAAAATTGTTCACATCTAAGTATTTGCTAACTGGCATAACTTATTGCGGACATTGTGGCGCACGAGTAAAAGGGACGGGGTCGTCTAAACTAAAAGATGGCACTAGATTATCTTATTATAGCTGCTATTCAAGAGCTGGATCACCTTCACACATGGTTAAGGACCTGAATTGCCCTTCTAAAATTAATAGAACCGAAATATTAGATGAATACGTTATTTCTCAAATGAAAGAAATAACTAAAACAGATATTAGTATAGAGATTGATAGTGAATTCACTGATGATAGCGACACTGACAATACAGTTATACAAAACGAAATCAAGTCAATTGAAGATCGAATTAACAAGCTCCTAGAACTATATCAATTCGGCAATGTTCCTCTAGACGTATTGAATAGTAAGATTAATTCTTTAAACAGTGAAAAATCAAAATTAAACGAGATAATAAACGAAAGCGCAACAGAAATAATAGACGATACCATAGACAAAGTAGAAATATTTAATAACTTAAAAAAAGTAGATTGGAATACAATTACTCATGAAGAAACTAAGACTATCATTTCGAAATCAATTGAGAAAATTACAATTTTTAACGAAAAAATAGAGATAGAATGGAAGTTTTAACCACTCTATCTCCTTTATTTACAACGTTTTTAAGCTTCTATTCTTGTTAACAAACTACAAGATTCCACATGGCTTGTTTGAGGGAATAAATCAACTGGTTGAACTTTCTCAACTTTATACCCACCATCAGCTAGTAAAGCTAAATCTCTTGCCAATGTTGCTGGATTACAACTTACATAAATTATTTTATTAGGTTTCATTGTAAGTGCTGCTTCAATAAAGCTACCTTCCAACCCTTTACGAGGAGGATCCACAACTAACAAATCAACTGCTAATTCTTTCTCAGCCCACTCAACCATTACCTCTTCAGCTAAACCAGCTTCAAAAGTTACATTTTCAATGCCATTTAGTTTTGCGTTGTTTTTAGCATTCTCAACAGCTGCTTCAACTACTTCAATACCATAAACTTCTTTCGCTTCTTTAGCTAATGAAAGAGAAATTGTTCCAATTCCACAATACGCATCAATAACTGTTTCTTTTCCAGTTAGCTCAGCATATTCTAAAACTGTTTGATATAATTTTTCTGTTTGAGTTGGATTTACTTGGTAAAAAGCAGATGCTGAAATTTGGAAAGTATTGCCTAATAGCGTATCAGTAAAATAATCTTGACCCCATAAAACAATATTTTCAGGTCCTAATATTTTATTTGTACGACTTGGATTTACATTTTGAATGATACTAACCACTTCTGGTAATGCCTCTGTAATAGCAGGTAAAATTTTACTTGTTGGAAATAGTTTATTTGTTCTAGTAACTAAAACAATCATGATTTCGCCTGTATGATAACCACGGCGCACAACAATATGGCGTAAATTCCCAGTATTTTCTGCTTCGTTATAAGGTTTCACATTAAATTCGCGCATAATATCGCGTACAATCACAACAGCTTGATCAATTTTTGGATCTTGAATGACAAAATCTTCCATTGCAATTAAATCATGACTATTTTTACGGAAAAAGCCAGTTGTTAGTTTATCATTTTGTTTACGAACTGGGATTTGAGCTTTATTACGATAACCCCAAGGTTCTGCCATTCCGATTGTTTCAAAAACAGGAACTTCTGGCATTTTAGCAATTCGTTCCATAACATTTCGTAATTGTTGGCGTTTAAAAACTAATTGAGAGGCATAAGTCATATGTTGTAGAGGCGTAATTCCCACTCTAGTATAATTTTCATCTTTAATTTCTACTCGACTTTGGCTTGAAGTCAAACGTTTCATCATTTTTCCGTAACCAAAAGATTTACCTGTTTTATGGATTTTAATTTCCATTTGTTCCCCAGGTAAAGCATTTTCGATAAAAATTGGGTAACCTTCTATTTTAGCAACCCCCATACCTTCATGAGTTAAATCCTCAACCTTAACTGTATGTTTTTCATTTTTTTTAACGGGTATAATTCTTTCTTCTTTCATTAAAAAGCTCCTTTCGCTTGACAATGTCTATTCAACAGTAATAAGCAGTGTTTTATGTCCTACAATTTTCAAGGTTCTAACTTTATTTAAATAGGATGTATGTTTTTATTTTAAGGACAATCACAAAATTGAATCACAAGTAACAAAAGACTAAGTTCCGCTAATCCTCGTCACTTTTCCATTCAAAAAGTTTGCTGTCCTTTTAGAGTATCTCACAAAAGGACAGCAAACTCAAAATAATTTGTCGTTTAATTCGTAATTTCTACTTTTTATCAGGTTTTGAAATAACTCCATCCCCGTCAATATCTTCATTCGTTAAGTGTTCCATTTCTTTAATGAAGGCTTCTTCAGCGGCTTCTATCTCTTCTTCACCAATAACAGCATCATCAGGAATAGCATCTAAATCACCAAACATTTCAATATGTTGATGTAAATTTGTAAAAGTCATCGGTGCATCTCCACCATATTCACCATCTAAATTAATCATCATTCTTGATCCATCCATTGGCTCAGCTTTTACTTTACTCGATTTTACATAGAGAAGTTTTGGATGATCAATATGTTTTCCACCATTTAACATTAAAGCCACAAGATGTAGAATTTCCACAACATTAGAAGTTTTAATGATCATTAGCGAAAATAAACCGTCATCTAAATGGGCGTCTGGTGCAATTTGCTCAAAACCGCCAACTGAATTTGTTAATCCTAATAAGAACATCGAAGCTTTTCCTTCATAGACACCTTCATCATATTCAATCCGCATTGGAATCGGTTTGACTCTCGGTAGCATTTCAGCCCCTTTGACTAAATAAGCTAAATAGCCAAAAATCGATTTTAATTGAGATGGAACATCATAAGTTAATTCAGTTAAATTCCCACCGCCAGCAATATTTATAAAATAAGTTTCATTGGCTTTACCGATATCCATTTTAATGGTTTGGCGCTTCTGAATAACTTTTGCTGCAGCAACAACATCATTTCGTGGAACATGAAGTGCTCTTGCATAATCATTAGTTGTTCCAGCAGGAATAATGGCCATTTTCGGACGATTTTCTAAATGCGCAATGCCGTTAACAACTTCATTAATCGTTCCATCCCCACCAGCTGCTACTATTAATTCAAAACCATCTAAAGCAGCTCGTTCGGCTTCTTTCTTGGCTGAATTTGGTTCTGCAGTTGTAGCGAATGCGCTGGTTTCATAACCCTCTGCTTCAAGAATCTCTAAAATGTCGACTAAACTTTTTTTAAGAACTTCTCTTCCTGAAGTTGGATTATATATGACTCTTGCTCTCATAAATATCCTCCTTTGGAAATATCTATTTCCAATTAATTACCGTTTTGCCAATTCTTGGTTCAATAATTGATTTACTACACCAGGATTTGCTTGTCCTTTAGTAGCTTTCATAATTTGACCAACTAAGAAACCGACTGCGCGATCTTTTCCGTTTTTGAAATCTTCAATCGATTGTGCATTATTATCTAAAACCTCATTAATCATTGGTAATAGTTGCGCTGGGTCAGATAATTGAACTAAACCTTTAGCTTCAACCACTTTCTTCGCATCTCCACCGTTTAAAATTAATTCACGGAAAACTTTTTTCGCAATTTTAGAACTAATCGTCCCATCTTCAATTAAGGTAATCATACCAGCTAAGTTTTCAGGAGTTAATTTTGTTTCAGCTAATTCAAGTTTTTCACTGTTTAAATAAGCAGATACTTCACCCATTAACCAGTTTGATGCTTGTTTTGCATCAGCTTTTTTGTTTAGCATTTCTTCAAAGAAATCAGACATTTCTTTTGTTTGCGTCAGAACCATCGCATCATACTCTGGTAAACCTAGCTCATTTACATAACGTAAACGACGAGCTTTAGGCATCTCTGGAATGCTTTGACGAACCCGTTCCACCCACGCATCATCAATTTCTAAATTGGGAATGTCAGGTTCTGGGAAATAACGATAATCACTTGAACCTTCTTTAACACGCATTAAAATAGTTTCGCCGGTTACTTCATCATAACGACGTGTTTCTTGTTGAATTACACCACCGGATAATAATACTTTTGCTTGACGAATTTCTTCATGAGCTAACCCACGACGAACAAAGTTAAATGAGTTTAAGTTTTTAAGCTCCGCTTTTGTCCCAAATTCTTCTTGACCAATTGGACGTAAAGAAATATTGGCATCACAACGCATTGAGCCTTCTTCCATTTTCACATCACTAACACCTGTAAATTGAATAATTTGTTTAACTGCTTCTAAATAAGCATAAGCCTCTTCTGGTGAACGCATATCTGCTTCTGAAACAATTTCAATTAATGGCGTACCTTGACGATTTAAATCAACATAAGAATACCCATCTGAACCATGGTTATTTTTACCAGCATCCTCTTCCAAGTGTACACGTTCAATTCTGATTTTCTTCGTTACACCCTCAACTTCAATTTCAATCCAACCATCATGTCCAATTGGTTGATCAAATTGTGAGATTTGGTATGCTTTGGGATTATCTGGATAAAAGTAATTTTTACGGTCAAATTTAGTATGTTGTGAAATTGTACAATTCAAAGCTAAGGCTGCACGCATTCCAAAATCAATTGCTCTTTGGTTAACAACTGGTAATACACCAGGGTAACCCCAGTCAACAACGTTCGTATTTGTATTCGGTTCTGCACCAAAATGAGCTGGAGCAGACGAGAACATTTTAGAGTCGGTTTTTAATTCTACATGGACTTCAAGTCCGATTACTGTTTCAAAATTCATCTAGCTTTCTCCTCCTACAAGTTTGGTTTTTTTTGATGAAAATCAGTTGCTTGCTCGAAAGCATAAGCCGCTTTATAGATAGTTTCCTCGTCGAAATGTTTTCCAATTAATTGTAACCCGATTGGCATGCCATTTTCTGCAAAACCACATGGAATTGAAATCGCAGGAACCCCCGCTAAGTTAACAGGAACCGTTAAAATATCGTTCATGTACATAGTCAATGGATCATCCATATTTTCACCTAGATTAAAGGCCGTTGTTGGAGTAGTTGGTCCTAAAATTAAATCATAGTCCGCAAAAACATTTGCAAAATCTTGCTTAATTAATGTACGAACTTGACCCGCTTTTTTGAAATAGGCATCATAATAACCTGAGCTTAATGAGAATGTTCCTAACATGATACGACGTTTTACTTCCATACCAAAACCTTCTGAACGACTCATAACATATAGCTCTTCTAACGATTCAGCTTCTGGAGAACGATAACCATAACGAACACCGTCAAAGCGTTGCAAATTAGATGACGCTTCACTTGAGGCGATAATATAGTAAACGGCAATCCCATATTTTGAATGAGGTAAACTAACTTCTTCAACTGTTGCACCTAATTCTTTATAAGTGTCAATCGCAGCTAAAACAGATTTTTTAATCTCTTCATCAATACCCTCTTGTAAGTATTCTTTTGGTACACCAATCTTCATACCTTTAATATCTCCAGTTAGATTAGCTGTAAAATCTGAAACGCTTGTACCAGAACTCATTGAATCATTTGCATCATAGCCACTAATTGCGTTTAAAACATAGGCATTATCTTTAACTGTACGTGTAAATGGTCCGATTTGATCTAAACTTGAAGCAAAAGCAATTAAACCAAAGCGTGACACGCGGCCATAAGTTGGCTTCATCCCAACAACACCTGTAAAAGCCGCTGGTTGACGAATACTTCCACCAGTATCACTACCTAAGCTAATTAAAAGTTGTCCAGCTGCTACTGCAGCTGCAGATCCACCTGATGAACCTCCTGGAACTTTAGTTAAATCCCACGGGTTTTTTGTTTGTTTAAAGTACGAGGTTTCTGTGCTTCCGCCCATAGCAAATTCATCCATGTTTAATTTACCAACAGGAATTAAGTCCGCTTCGTAAACTTTATTCATGACTGTTGCATCATAAATTGGCATAAAATCTTCTAGCATTTTGCTGGCTGCTGTTGTGCGTAAATCTTTCGTCACAATATTATCTTTAATACCAATTGGTAAACCAGCTAGAACATTTGATTCAGTAATGCCTTTAGCATCCATATTTTTAGCTAACTGTAAGGCTACCTCTTCATTTAATGTAATAAATGATCCGACTTTATCTTCTGTTTCATGAATACGTGAAAAAGTTTCTCTCATGATATCTTCTGCAGTAATTTCTTTTGATACAAGTAAATTGTGTAACTCAATTAGTTCTTTATCTAATAAACTCATGCTCCAGCCTCCCCATTATCCATGATTGCAGGCACTTCAATTAGGCCGTCTTTTTCAGCTTTAACGTTTTTAAATAATTCTGAGCGCTCTGTTCCAGGTACAGCAACATCTTTGCGCATTGCATTTACGATTTCTAAACCATGAGTAGTTACAGGAACTCCTGTTGTATCAACTTGTTCTAATTGTTCAACCATTCCAATAATTTCATCCATTTGTTCTGTAAAATGTGCAATCTCACTATCTTTAAAAGCTAGTTTAGATAGCTTTGCAACGTGCTTCACTTCATTTTCATTAATTGCCACTATATCTCAACCCTCTTTCTTTTGATTTTTCAATCATAAAAACTCAACTCCTATTTTAGCATAAACCTGATGTACTAACTATCTAAATCTTAAGTTTTTAGTGCTATTTCAACGAAAACAACTTACTTTTGAAAATAAGTTCCTTCTCTTTATTTCTTTTATCTGATTAAATACAAGAAAATGCCGAGAAAGTTCTCAGCATTTTCTTCTTTATTAATCAAAAACATGATACTTAAATTCATTACTATTAGGTTCTCTGCTTAGGAAAGCTTCCATTCCTTGCATTGAGTTAATGGAAATTTCAATTGGGATTCCTGATGGAAGTAAATTGGTTTTATCCGCTACAAATTGTGTGAATGCAATGATTTCAGAGGCTCCATAAAATTGAGTCGTAATATTGACCGTCATCTTTGTAAGCACATCATCTTTATAGTATGCTTCTGCCGTTACTCCACTTAAATTTGGGAAAAATTCTTGAACGGAAGATTTAAAATCAGCAAATTTTGATTTTTCTTCATTTGAATCGTCCTCATTATTTGGAAAAATGACTTTCTTTTCATTGATTGCCGTCCAATCCCCAACAGTAGTTGATCCATCTTTACTAACTGCCGAAGCAAAATAAACACCACCAGCTAGTGTATCTCTTGGTGATTGTTCAAATAAAGAAATCATAATAGGAACATTTCCCATACCTTCCATTTTTCTCATTCGAGCAATAATTTCATTTGCCATCGCCTTACCTTGAGCTTCTAAGTCAGCACGTGAAATTTCAGTTTGAAACTCTGCACCATATAATACTTTTTGGTAATAATCCACACTATTCATAGCTAGTCCAATACTCACACCAGCTAGTTTAAAATCGTCGCCCTCTTTCACCATGTAATTTTGCTCTAAAATTTGAGCTAAATAACGTGGTGCTCTTGTATCTGGTTCAACTTGACCATTGTCAGCTGGATTTAATCCATTCGGTCCGTTATTTGAATTTGGATCTTCTTCAGCTGCCTGTCTAGCAATCCAACTTTTAATCGTTCCGCTATCAAGCATTTGACCTTCTCTAAAATAATAACTATCCGTTGGAAATGGTTCTTGAGATAGACTAATCAATCCTGTTTCAAAAGCTTTCATATTGTACCCAGAATTCAAACTTAGACTGATACCTCGTGACTTACTTGTTTGATACTCTTTATCATTTTTCATGACTGTGCGATAATAATCAGTCGATAATTGTGTTTTTGTAGTCTTCTCAGTACCTTTTGAACTTTCTGATTTACTAGCTTCATTTGGAGTTGCACCATTGCCACAAGCAGCTAATGCTACCACACACATTGCTAACAAGACCATTAATTTTTTATTCATGTAGATTCTTCCTCTCCTTCCAACTGTTCTAATAGCTGATCTTCATTCCAAACAGCTACTTCTAATTTTTCCGCTTTAGTTAATTTACTTCCTGCTTCAGCACCTGCAACAACTAAATCAGTCTTCTTCGAAACACTCCCTGTTACTTTTCCACCTAAGTTTTCGATTCGTTCCTTAGCTTCTTCACGAGTAAAGTGGGTTAGTTTCCCTGTCAAAACAATTGTTTTTCCATTAAAATAGGAATCACTTTCAGCTAATTCAGCTCTTTTCTTACCCAAGTACGTTAAATTAACTTGGCATTGCTCTAGTTCGGCTAATAACTCTGCCACTTCTGGCAATTCGAAGTAGGTCACGACACTATCAGCAATAATCTCGCCAATACCATCTACTTCAATAATATCTTCTTTAGTCGCTTGACTCAGCTCCGCCATCGATTCAAACCGTTCAGATAAAAGCTTGGCAGCTTTAGCACCAACATGACGAATTCCTAAACCAAATAGCAAACGTTCCATTGAATTCTGCCTACTATTATCAATCGCTGTTAAAATATTATTAGCAGACTTCTCTTTAATTTTTTCTAATGTCAACAATTGCTCAAAGGTTAATTGATACAAATCAGCGACATCATGAACAAGCTCTTTTTCATACATTTGTACAATAACTCGATTACCTAAACCATCAATATTCATTGCATTTCGTGAAACAAAATGGGATAACCCTTCTGTAATTTGAGCTGGACATTTCGGATTTATACAACGCAATGCGACTTCTTCTTCTAAATGAACCAGTTCACTTTGACAAGCCGGACAATGGGTGGGCATTAAATAAGGCTGACTATTGGGTTCGCGTTTATCCGTTATAACTCGTGTCACCTCAGGGATTATATCCCCAGCCTTATGAATCACAACGGTATCTAACAAACGTATATCACGTTCTTTAATTAAATCAACATTGTGCAAACTTGCTCGTTGCACTGTCGTTCCAGCTAAATGAACCGGGTCCATAATCGCTGTTGGTGTCACCACCCCAGTCCGCCCGACTGTCCATTCAATTTCACGAACCACTGTAATGGCTTCTTCTGCTGGAAATTTATAGGCAATTGCCCAACGTGGGGCTTTAACTGTAAAACCTAAGGCTGCTTGTGTAGCAAAGTTATTGACTTTAATTACAATTCCATCAATCTCATAAGGCAAATCAACACGCTTCTCATGATAGTTTTCAACATACTCCCATACCTCGTCAATTGAATTACATAAATGACGCTCATGATTGGTTCGTATCCCCAATTGATCTAATTCATTTAAGGCTTCATCTTGACCTGTAGCTGTAATTTCACCAAAGTCTGCAATAGTATACAAAAAGGTATTTAAATTACGCTTAGCCGCTAATTTAGGATCTAATTGACGCAAGCCACCAGCAGCAGCATTCCGCGGATTCGCAAAAACATCTTCACCATTTTCTTCACGCTCTTTATTTAAAGCTATAAATGAAGACTTAGGCATATAACATTCACCACGAACTTCAATTGAGTAAGGTTTTTGTAAACGCAATGGCACTGATTTTACGGTGCGAATATTTTGAGTAATATCCTCACCAATCGTCCCGTCTCCTCTTGTTGCTGCCTGGACAAGCTGTCCATTTTCATATTTTAAGGATATTGCTAAACCATCAATCTTTAACTCACAAATATATTGAATGTCTTCATCTGGTAAAAGTCGCTTAATACGTTCATCAAAACTAATTAAATCTTCGCGATCAAACGCATTTCCTAAACTTAGCATCGGAATTTCATGAACAACCTTTGTAAAACCTGGTAATACCTGACCCCCAACTCTTTGAGTCGGAGAATCACTTGTAATTAAATCAGGATACTCTGTTTCTAATTGAACCAATTCATGGTAAAGCACATCGTAGTCATGATCAGATATTGATGGATTGTCTTTAACGTAGTACTGATAGCTATATTGATCTAATTCCCCACGTAATTCTACAGCTCTTTTTTTGGCTTCCTCAAAGGATATCGGTTCACTCATTTTCAAATCCCTCTTTCTTACTGGTTAATTTTCAAGCTTTTTCTATTGGTGCAAAGGCTGCTAACAACCTTTTAATGCCTTGCTCTTTAAAGGCCACATCTAATTCTAAATTATCTGCATCTCCAGAAACTTTCACGACCGTTCCGACACCCCATTTTTTGTGCATCGCTTTATCGCCAACTGTCCATGGTAGTTTTTCTGCACCACTTTCTACTTTATTTTGAGAAACAGGTGACTTATAGGTAGAAGCTGTCGCACGTTGCGTTTGATTGCGATTTAGTAAACTGCTGCCTCCCATCGAACTGCCACTACGTCCAAATGGCAAATTCCCTGACATTTGATTGCCAGATTCTAATGCTTCTTCGCTAATTTCTGCAATAAAGCGCGATGCAGCATTTGCTTGCGTTCGACCATACAACATCCGTGAATAAGCATTCGTAATATAAAGTTTTTGCTCAGCTCGAGTAATTCCAACATAAGCTAATCGGCGTTCCTCTTCTAGTTCATTCTCCTCCATTAGCGCTCTGGAAAGTGGGAATACGCCCTCTTCCACACCAATTAGGAAAACGATTGGAAACTCTAATCCTTTGGCTGCATGAAGTGTCATTAAAGTAACTTCACTCGTTTGTTCTTCCTCTAAATTATCCAAATCAGAAACTAAAGCTAAATCCGTCAAGAATGTTAGTAAACTCTTATCTTCGCTACTGTCTTTTTCAAATTGTTGCGTTACAGAAAGGAATTCTTGAATATTTTCAATTCGCGATTCAGATTCTAATGTTTTCTCTATTTCTAACGCTTTTAAATATCCACTACGTTTTAAAACTTCTTGAACGAGTTCTGTTACAGGCAAGTACTCTTGCATTTTATGAAAATCTTTTAACATAAAGGCAAATCCTTCTAATTCTCCAGCTGCCTTACCCGTAATTGGCGTAATGGTTACATTAAGAGCTGTTTCCAATAACGACCAACCATACTGGTTAGCTGCTGTTCTTAACTTATCAACTGTACCAGGACCAATCCCACGTTTTGGAACATTAACAATTCGTTCAAAACTCATATTATCTTCTGGGTTGGCAATTAAGCGTAAATAAGCCAAAATATCGCGTATTTCTTTACGATCATAGAACTTATGACCACCAACCATTTTATATGGAATATTTGATTTCAACAGATTTTCTTCCATTACCCGTGATTGAGCATTTGTTCGGTATAGAACGGCAAAATCGCCATAATTTAATTTACGTGTTCGCATTTCTTCTTGCATTTTAGAAACAATGTAGCGAGCTTCATCATGCTCAGATTGGCCACGATAATAAGTGATTTTTTCACCGTCTGCATTGTCTGTCCATAAATTCTTATCGCGACGATTTGAATTGTTCCCAATAACATCATTGGCTGCTTTTAAAATCATTTTAGTCGAGCGGTAGTTCTGCTCTAACAAAACAACTTTTGTATCTGGATAATCTTTTTCAAAGTTTAAAATATTTTCCATGTTCGCACCACGCCAACCATAGATACTTTGGTCCGCATCCCCAACGACACATAGATTTTTAAATCGTTTAGCCAAAGTGTTTACTAATGTGTACTGCGCATGGTTCGTATCTTGATACTCATCAACATGAATATAATGAAATTTATTTTGATAAAAATCTAGTGTCTCAGGACTATCTTTAAATAAACGTGCTGTCAACATAATCAAATCATCAAAATCTACTGCTTGATTACGACGCAATTCTTTTTGATAGTCATCGTAACAATCAGCCACAATTTTTTCAAAAATACTTGATGCATATTCGCGGTACTCTTCCGCCGTTTGCAATTCATTTTTAGCATTACTTATTTGACTTAATATTGATCTTGGGTCATATTTTTTAGGGTCAATATTTCGCTCTTTTAAAATGCGTTTCATTAAAGTTTGTTGCTCACTTGGATCGCTGATTGTAAAAGCACGATTGT
Source organism: Carnobacterium maltaromaticum DSM 20342 (assembly GCF_000744945.1). Lineage (NCBI taxonomy): Bacteria > Bacillati > Bacillota > Bacilli > Lactobacillales > Carnobacteriaceae > Carnobacterium > Carnobacterium maltaromaticum. The sequence goes on along the minus strand of NZ_JQMX01000001.1, from coordinate 3,306,856 downwards.
ATCCAATTTTATCAATATCGCGACGTAAAATACGCACACACATTGAGTGGAAAGTCGATACCCAAACATCATTTCCCCCACGTACATTTAACCGATTTACCCGTTCTTTCATTTCTTTAGCCGCTTTATTTGTAAAGGTAATAGCTAAAATATTCCATGGATTCACTTGTTTTTCTTCAATTAAATAGGCAATACGATGCGTTAATACTCGTGTCTTCCCACTTCCAGCACCAGCCATAATTAAAAGAGGTCCTTCTGTTGCGATAACGGCCTCTTTTTGTCTTGGATTCATTCCACTTATTAAATCATCTCTTGATACCAACTTCTAACATCCTCTCAGTTTCATCCTCTATTACCGAATACTAGTTCTTTTATTTGTATGTGTAGTAGCATCGAAAAAATGTATCTACATCACGAACTTTTGCAAAAAAAGGAACTCCTTATAAAAAATCGTCAAGGACTTTCTATGCACAACTAGTTCAATTATAATCATTACACTATTATAGCAAAAAAAAGCAAAAACTTCTTTAAAAAAAGAATAAGAGTCGTTGAAACTTTAATCAATAATTAAGAATTCTGATTTTTATGAAAAATCCATAAAAAAATAAGGCTGAAACAGGTGTCTCAGCCTTATATATTTGAACAATTGGTAACTATCAAATTCTAGTTCAACTATTTAGTGACGTTATACTTTTAAAGAGTTTATTGTTTTTTGTTCTAATCCTGTAATTTCATGAATTAAATCAACTGTAAAATTTTTTCCTAACATATTTTCTGCTATTTCTATTTGATTTACATGGATTCCTTTTTGGATTCCTTCTCGCTCCGCGTAAATAATCGTCGCTTTTAGATCTTCACGTGCCTTTTCTGCCGCATCTATCATGGTTCGTTCCTCCCTTTCTAGATTTTGATAATCAACTATTTGATAGGCTTCTTTAATATAGCTTGGCGCACTTTCAGCTACTTTTTCACCTGTGAAATACTGAATCCAATAACGTAAATGCTTTTGGGTTTTGTTCGTATGTTTTTTTAATTCTAAAAATGCCAAAGTGAATAACTGGCGGTTGTTTTCATCCACAAAGTACAACTCTTGATTGTTGTCATACAATGTAAAGGAATGATGCGGATTTTCATCTTCCTTGAACAAAATAAATTCTAAAATATTGATACCGTAAACGGGATACAATGAACTATATTTTGCGCCTGTTTTTTTATTTTCTAACCTTGCGACGTCCTCTTGTCCATAATTAGAGATATATTTTTCTGCGGCATAATAAAGCGCTCGCTCTTTAAAATAAATCTGGGCACGTAATTGAATTTCAATTGTGACTAAAGTTTGGTCGCTTAACCTTGCTAATACATCTACTTCTGTTTGCAATAGCTGCTTTTCTTGTGAGGCTTGGTAATATGTATCAATGTTATAAGGGTTTTCAATCGTGACTTCCTCAACATCTATATCCAAGATATCTTTAATAAAACCGATTAAAATATGACGGTATTTGGGACTTCCAAATACTTTTTTGAAGAGAATATCATTTGCAGGTGTTACTTTTTGATTTGACAAAACATCACATCCTTCACGACAAATTGTTCGTTCATAGATTAGATAAGTTTCGCCATTTTCTTATCTTCATTATATACTAATTCACTATGAACCTCAATTTTTAAAAGGTTAAATCCCTTTCACTTATACTATATGTAAACAACTTGAAAAATTGCTTATCAAGTTGATTTATCCAAAGGTTCTCTAAAAGAAAAGTAGTATTATTATAATTTATTCTTCTGTCACTGCACTTAGCATCAACTGATTAATCATGATCCTCACTTGTTTCCTAGCAAGCCCATACTCTTTTTTTCGTAGTAAGTCTAACGTCTTTGAGTAATGTTGTAATTTTTTTGCTAACGTTCGTTTCATCAAGGTTTCAATCTCATGATTTTTTTGTAAATGTAAATTGCGTAATGTATCAATGACTAGTGCCGTTTTAAATTGATTTCGGCCGTAACCTAAAAAGTCTTTTAGGAGATCACGCTCTTTACCTTGATAAACCTCTGGATCATTTAGCTCAACAAGCTGAAATAATTCATTTAAACTTGCGTCTAATTTAGAAAAATCAAGCTGAATTTCTTTTAATTCAATAAAATGGATTTGTTGAACAAAAAGTAGTTCTAAAAACTCAAGGCGTTCCAAATAGCCTCTTACATCAATTTTCTGTTCTAGTATTTTAGCTCCTTTATGAGCTTCTATCATTAAATAGCCTTCCGATTCTAACTTAAAAAATGCTTTTCTAACCGGTGTTCTACTAATACCTAATAACTTTGCTGTTTTTACTTCAGTTAAATGGGCTTGCGGTGGCCACTCTTTTGTAATTATTTTTTCTTTAATTGTTAAATAAGCCACCGTTTCTAAATTATTCCCACGTTCCATAAATCTGCTCACCTACTTTTCCAGCTTAAAATGGGTGCATGTTTATTGCCTTACTGCCAATATCCATTCGATAAAAAGTTTGATCAGTCTCTGCTTGTTCTAGATTTGAATAAACCTTTTCTCGCGCTTCTTCTAATGTATTTCCGCTAGCTGAGACTAAGTAAATTCGTCCGCCATCCGAAACTAGGTGTCCACCTTTTTCCTTTACCCCAGCTGTATAAACTTTAACATCTTTAAACTGAGTAAAATCTGGTAAAGGAATATCCGTTGTGTAACTAGTTGGATAACCATCTGCAGCAACGACAACACCGATTTCAAAACCAGTTGTTTTCCAACTTATTTTTGGTTCACGCCCTTCTAATAGATCATCTATAATAAGCGCAAAATCGCTAGTTAAACGATTTAAAACAACTTGAGTTTCTGGATCGCCAAAACGAGCATTAAACTCAATCGCTTTTGGCCCAGATTCTGTTGCAATAATTCCAGCATATAAAATGCCAGTAAAAGGTCGTCCTTCTTTAAGAAGCCCAATTGCTGCTGGTTTTAAAATTGTTTCTATCGCTTCATTTACAATAGACTCTGAAATCTGTGGCACTGGAGTATAGGCACCCATGCCGCCAGTGTTTGGTCCTTCGTCACCTTCATAAGCACGCTTATGATCTTGAGAAATAACCATTGGGTATACCTTATCATTTTTTACAAAAGCTAACAATGAAAATTCCTCACCTGACAAATATTCTTCAATTACTACTTTTTGAGAATTTGTACCAAAACGTTGCTCTATTAGCATATCTTTTAAGGCTAGCGTTGCTTCATTTAAATCTTCTGCAACAACCACACCTTTCCCAGCTGCCAACCCATCGGCTTTAATAACAATCGGGGTACCATGTTTAGTTACATAAGCTAAAGCCTGCTCATATTCTGTAAAAGTTTCATAGTAAGCTGTTGGAATAGCATAAGTCATCATAATTTCTTTAGCAAAATTCTTTGAGCCCTCAATTAAAGCTGCATTTTTACGCGGACCAAATATTTTTAAACCCGCTGCTTCAAAATCATCTACAATACCATTTAAAAGTGGAACTTCCGGTCCAACAAAAGTCCATGTTATTTGTTTTTCTTTAGCAAATTCAATTAAACCATCATGATTATCTTCCTTAATATCAACCAATTGAATCCCATCAATTGTCATACCGGCATTCCCTTTTGCACAATAAACATTTTCTACCAATGGACTCTCACTAATTTTTTTACAAATCACATGTTCTCTACCACCACTGCCAATTACTAAAATATCCATTTATTTAACGCACTCCTTTGTAACTAAAAATTTTAACTACATTTATTCAAAATAGAAAAAGACTGGGGAATCATTCCTCAGTCCTTTAATTTATGAATCTTTATTTCTTTTTTACAGAACAGCTTTTTCCACACCTTTTTAATGTCTAAAATGTCTAGTTTTGGTAAAAATCATTGTCATGCCAGATTCATTGGCTGCATCAATAGACTCTTGATCCTTGATGCTTCCTCCTGGTTGGATAATCGCTTTGATTCCTTGGCTTGCTGCATACTCCACACTGTCACTCATTGGGAAAAAGGCATCGCTAGCAAGAACGGCTCCATCTAATTGACCAGCAGCTTGTTCTAAAGCAATTTTTACAGAACCAACACGATTCATTTGTCCAGCACCAATCCCTAATGTATGTTGGTCATTAGCAATTACAATTCCATTACTTTTGACGTGTTTCATAACTTTCCAAGCAAATTCCATCGCTTTTAATTCTTCTTTTGTTGGTTGGCGTTCAGTGACAACTTGCCATTTTGGCGTTTCTGTTGGACTCAATAAATCTTGATCTTGAATTAATAAGCCGCCTAAGACACTTGTCATTTCTTTGCCTTTAACTGCTGCTTGATCGAAATTTAAGGTCATTAAACGTAAATTTTTCTTTTTAGTTAATAAAGCAAGTGCTTCTTCAGAAAAACTTGGTGCCAGAATAATTTCTAAGAAAATACCATGTAACTTTTCTGCAGTTACTAAATCAACTTCTCGATTTAATACAATAATTCCACCAAATATTGAAACTGAATCGGCTTCGTAAGCGCGCTGGAACGCTTCAAAAACAGTTGCGCCTATCCCAACACCACAAGGATTCATATGCTTCACTGCAACTGTAACTGGCTCAGAAAATTCTCTCGCTATGCGAATAGCCGCATCTGCATCTTTGATATTATTATAAGAAAGTTCTTTACCATGAATTTGTTTAGCATTCGTAATTGAAAAGTCAACAGTTAATGGTTCTTTATAAAAACTAGCTTCTTGATGACTATTTTCACCATAACGTAAACCTTGTTGGCGATCATAGGTTAATGTAACTTTTTCTGGCTCTGTTTCTCCAACTAAATTCGTTAAAAATCCAGCTATTAACGCGTCATAGCTAGCAGTATGTCTAAAGACTTTCGCCGCTAATTTTTCTCGCGTTTTTAAGGTGGTTTCGCCCTCCTTTTGAATTTCCTCGATGACAACTGGATAATCTAAAGGGTCTACAACAACCGTTACTGCTGCATAGTTTTTTGCTGCACTACGTAACATACTTGGCCCGCCAATATCAATGTTTTCAATCGCTTCTGCCGTTGTAACATCAGCTTTCATAATTGTTTCTTTAAATGGATAAAGATTGACACATACATAATCAATGGGTTGAATATTGTGTTCTTTCATCGCTTCTAAATGGCTAGCTAAATCTCTTCGTCCTAATAACCCACCGTGAATTAAAGGATGCAAAGTCTTCACTCGACCGTCTAACATTTCGGGGAAACCAGTAATCTCTTCGATACTTTTTGTGTGAATACCAGCCTCTTCTAAAACTTTTTTAGTTCCACCTGTTGAAATAATCTCAATATCATTCTCAATCAAGGCTTTCGCAAATTCTACAATCCCATTTTTATCTGAAACACTAATTAGTGCTCTTTTCATGTCACAACGCTCCCATTTCATTTAAATTAGTTTTTACTCATTTCCAACTCTTCAATAAACTGTTGAATGACAATTGGATACAAACGATGCTCAACTTGATGAATTTTTCTCTCCAAAGATTCCAATGTTTCTCCTACTTCTAACGAAACAGCTTCTTGAGCTATAATCGGCCCTGTATCCACTCCATCATCTACTAAATGAATGGTTACACCGGTTTGACTTACTTGGGCTTCAAATGCATCACGAATCCCATGAAGTCCGGGGAAATCAGGCAATAATGCTGGATGGATATTCAGGATTTTCTGCTGATAAGCCATTAACAAAGTGGTACCAATTAAACGCATATAACCTGCTAAAACAATTAACTCAATTTGATTTTCTTGTAAAAGAGCCAAAATAGCTTCTTCGTATTCGGTTTTACTAGTAAAATCAGCTGGACTAAATGAATAACTGGGTATGCCTAATTGGCGACTTCGTTCTATAACAAATGCTTGCTTTCTATCACAAAATAAAAGGACCAGTTCTGCTTCATTATTTTCTGCTCGAATCTGATTCGCAATCGCTTCAAAATTACTGCCATTCCCTGACGCAAAGACTGCTATTTTCATTCCTACACCTCAGCTTTAAAAATGATAGACTCTTCTTGTTTTTCCGTAACCTTCCCAATCACAGATGCTCCTTCTCCAGCTTCATGAAATAAAGCCAACGCTTCATCTACGTTTTCTGCCGAAACAGCTACAACCATTCCAATTCCCATATTAAAAATTTCATACATTTCAGTAGTTGGAACTTGCCCATATTTTTCTAAAGCTTTAAATATTGGCAACACTTCCCAAGTGCCTAACTGGATTTCAGCAGCTAAATGCTCTGGCAACATCCGCGGAATATTCTCGACAAATCCGCCACCAGTAATATGCGAAATGCCATGGACTAAATCAGCTTGAAGTGCTTTTAACAAGGGTTTTACATAAATTTTAGTTGGAGTTAAAAGCTCTGAACCTAAGGATTTACCAGAAATTTCAGCGAGCTGACTGTCATAAGTGAAGTTGTTTTGTTGGAAGAATATTTTTCGAACTAATGAGTATCCATTGGAATGAATACCACTTGAAGCCAATCCAATCAAACAATCTCCTGCTTGAATATCATTTGAATTTAATAAATTCTTTTTCTCCACGACCCCTACCGCAAAACCAGCTAAATCATAGTCATCTTCCTCATACATTCCTGGCATCTCAGCCGTTTCTCCACCAATTAAAGCGGCTCCTGCTTCAATACATCCCTCAGCGACACCAGCGACAACTTGTTCCAATCTAGCTGGCTTATTTTTTCCTGTTGCAATATAATCTAAAAAATAAAGTGGCTCTGCTCCTTGCGCGATAATATCGTTGACGCACATTGCCACACAATCGATTCCAATCGTCTGATGTTGATTCATAGCAATAGCAATCATCAATTTTGTTCCGACACCATCTGTTCCAGAAACCAAAACTGGTTCTTTTACACCTGTAATAGATAAATCAAAGCAACCTCCAAAACCACCCAGAGCACCCATTACACCCAGACGTTCTGTTCGTTTCACGTGCTTTTTAATTCGTTCAACAGTTTCATATCCTGCTGCTACATCTACACCTGCTTTTGCATATGCATTTGTCATTTTTAGGAATCCCTCCACCTGTTCTTTTAGATTTTAGTTATTGCTGGTTCCTCTTCTAAAGAAGCTAAATATTCAGCTTCATAATCATATAAAGACGTTGGAAAATCACCATTGAAATACGCCATACATAATCCAGTATAGGGAGCATCATAATTTAAACCAATCGAGTCAATTAGCCCATCCTGGCTCAAATATGCTAAACTATCTGCCCCAATCAGTGTTTCAATTTCAGAAACCGAATGATTGGCTGCAATCAACTCTTGTCTTGTTTGAATATCAATCCCATAGAAACACGGATAACGCAGCGGTGGCGAAGCAATTCTTACATGAACTTCAGCAGCACCAGCTTCTTTTAATAATTTTACAATTCGGCGACTCGTTGTCCCACGAACAATTGAGTCATCCACCATCACAACTTTTTTGCCTGCAACAACACCACGAACTGCGGAAAGCTTCATTCTGACACCTTGCTCTCTCAATTCTTGCGTCGGTTGAATAAACGTACGAGCAATATATTGATTTTTAACTAAGCCCATTTCATAAGGAATACCACTCATTTCTGCATAACCACTGGCTGCTGACAAAGATGAATTTGGCACGCCAATCACAATATCCGCCTCAATTGGCGCTTCCTCAGCTAGGCGACGTCCCATATTTTTACGAGCTGTATGAACATTTACCCCAGCAATATCTGAATCCGGTCTCGCAAAATAAATATATTCCATCGAACAAATTGACATAGTCGTTTCATCTGTATATGTTTCAATTCGATACCCCGAGTCATCAATAATGACAATTTCACCAGGCATTACCTGACGAACAAACTTGGCTCCAACTACATCAATTGCACAGGTTTCACTGGCTAAAATATAGGCTCCATTCTGCATTTGGCCAATCGATAACGGTCTAAAACCATTGGGATCTAAAGCTCCAATTAGTGCTTCTGGTGTTAAAATTAAATAGGCAAATCCGCCTTTTACAGTGTTTAAACTTTCTTTCAACTTATCTAAAAAAGTGGCTTCTTTACTTCGTCTAATCAAATGCATTAACACTTCTGTATCTGAATTAGAATGAAAAATAGCTCCTTCACGTTCCAATTCAAAACGTAAACTTTTAGCATTAATTAAATTGCCATTATGCGCTAAAGCCATCTCTTCATCATAAAATTTAAAGAGAAAGGGTTGAATATTATTGATTCCATCGCTTCCGGCTGTTCCATAACGAACATGTCCAATCGCAGCATGCCCTTCTAGACGTTGCAAATCAGCCTCATCCTTAAAAACCTCTGCAATTAATCCAACATTTCGATGGCCTTTTAATTTTCCAGCTTGATTGGCAACGATGCCGGCTCCTTCTTGTCCCCGATGTTGCAAACTATGAAGACCAAAATAACTCAATCTAGCTGCATCGTGATGTCCCCAAACACCAAAAACGCCACATTCTTCATTTAAACTTCTGACTTCAGTAAGCACGGAATCGCATCCTCCCATAATTCTCTTAGTTGCTTCGTTTCTAATTGTAAATTTCCATCTTTCGCAGTCAAATTAAACTTTCCGTCATTTGTTACTTTTCCAATTTCTGTTGCAGCATCATCAAAAAGTTGTTTAAATGCAGATGTTTTTTCAGTTTTGACTGAAATTACATAACGAGATTGTGTCTCGCTAAATAACCAGTTTAATGGCATATCAACTGCCACTTCGATACCTAAGTCATTTCCAAAAGCGGATTCTGCTAAAGCTACAGCCAAACCACCTTCAGCTAAATCATGAGCACTAGTAACTAAACCAGCTTTGATTGCTGCTAAAACTTTATCTTGATGCGCCTTTTCAACTACTAAATCAAAATCCATTAATTTACCTTCTATGCGACCTAGCTCCATTTTTTGTAATTCAGAACCATTAAAATCAGCTTTTGTTGTTCCCACTACAAAAATATGATCCCCTGCTTGCTTAAATTCTTGTGTTGTAACATGTGCTAAATCTTCAATTAAACCAACCATACCAATCATCGGAGTAGGGTAAATGGCTTGGCCATTAAATTCATTGTACAAAGAAACATTACCGGAGATAACCGGAGTATCCAGGACTTCACAGGCTTTTGCAATACCATCAGCTGAGGTCCATAGTTCCCAAAAAATTTCTGGCTTATCTGGATTCCCATAATTCAAACAATCCGTTATCGCTAATGGTTTACCACCACTACAAACAATATTTCGAGCTGCTTCCGCAACTGCAATTTGTCCGCCTTTTTCAGGATTTAAATAGAGGTACCGTGCATTACAATCTGTCGTTAAAGCTAAAGCTTTTTTAGTTCCTCTAATGCGCACTACAGCGGCATCACTACCTGGTCCAACAACAGTATTCGTACGCACCATTGAATCATACTTTTCAAAAATAGAACGTTTAGAAGCAATTGTCGGTTGTTGTAAAAGTTTTTTTAATGTCTCAGCTGGATTAGTAGTCTTTGGTTGATACTTTTCTAAAGCACTAAATGCTTGGATTCTTGCCGGCTCCTCATACTTTTTATAATAGGTTGGTGCATCTTCTGCCAAAGCATCAACAGGTAAATCAGCAACTAAATTCCCTTCATGATATAAACGATACATGCCATCGTCTGTTACATGTCCAATAGTTACTGCCTCAAGTTCATAGCGTTGAAAAAGTTCCTCGACTCTTTTTTCAGAACCTTTTTTCACACAAATCAACATGCGCTCTTGCGATTCCGAAAGCATCATTTCATAAGGAGTCATTTCTGTTTCCCGTTGTGGAACATCATCTAAATTCAGAACTAAACCACTTCCAGCTTTAGAAGCCATTTCTGAACTTGAAGAAACTAAACCAGCTGCTCCCATATCTTGGATACCGACTAATATATCTTGATAATCATAAATTAATTCTAAACAAGCTTCTAGTAAGAGTTTTTCCATAAATGGATCGCCAACTTGTACAGCTGAACGTTGTGCTTCTTCCTCATCGTTAAATTCCTCAGAAGCAAATGTTGCGCCATGAATTCCATCACGCCCTGTTTTTGCTCCCACATACATAATGGAATTCCCAGTTCCTTTAGCTTGACCTTTTTGAATATCTTTATGATCAATTAAACCTACACACATAGCGTTTACTAATGGATTTCCAGCGTAACAAGAATCAAAAGCAATTTCTCCACCAACTGTCGGAATCCCAATACAATTCCCATAACCCGCAATCCCAGCAACAACTTCTTCGACTAAATACTTGGTTCTTTCATTGTCTAATTCACCAAAACGAAGCGAATCCAAAATCGCAATCGGTCGAGCTCCCATGCTGAAAATGTCACGAATAATGCCTCCAACTCCAGTTGCTGCCCCTTCATAAGGTTCAACTGCGGAAGGATGATTGTGGCTCTCTGCTTTAAAAACAACTGCTTGCCCGTCACCGATATCAACAATACCAGCACCTTCTCCTGGACCTTGTAACACTTGTGGACCACTTGTCGGGAATTTTCTTAACACAGGCTTCGAATTTTTATAAGAACAATGCTCACTCCACATAACTGAAAACAAGCCGGTTTCTGTATAATTAGGCAAACGTTTTAAAATATCAACGGAGATCAGTTGATATTCCTCATCGGTTAGACCCCATTCAAGATAAATGCGCTCATTTTTAATTTCTTCTGGGGTTGGTTCATGTACCATTATCATGTATTTGTCACCTTTCCGTAATTTGCTACAATTGATTTAAAAAAACGTAATCCATCATTAGAACCCAATAGTTCCTCAACCGCTCGTTCAGGATGTGGCATCATTCCTAAAACATTTCCAGCCTGATTAGTAATTCCAGCAATATTTGCTAAACTACCATTTGGATTTTCTGATTCGTAAGTAAAAATAATTTGATTGTTCGCTTTTAGCCCTTCTAGCGTCTCCGCATCACAATAATAATTCCCTTCTCCATGAGCAATTGGAATTTGGATAACTTCGCCTTTTGCATATTCCGATGTAAAATTGGTTTTATTCGTCACAACTTTCAACCCAACTGTTTTGCAGACAAAATGTAACGATTCATTGCGTCGTAACGCACCCGGTAATAAGCCTGCCTCTAACAAAATTTGAAATCCATTACACGTTCCAAAGACAGGTTTCCCTTCATTTGCAAAACGGATAACTTCACTCATAATCGCTGAAAATCGAGCAATTGCACCACAGCGTAAATAGTCGCCATAAGAAAATCCACCTGGTAATAGCACACCATCAAAACCAGCTAAGCTTGTTTCATAATGCTGAACATATTCTGCTTTTTCACCAAGAATATCTGTCACAGCAGACAGCATATCCATGTCACAATTTGATCCTGGAAAAACAATGACAGCAAACTTCATTTAGCTGACCTCCTGAATTTCATAATGATAACTTTCCATCACAACATTGGCTAACAATTTATCACAAATTTCTTCAATCGTTGTTTCAATTTTAGTTTCGGATTTAGCCACTTTAATTTCAAAATATTTTCCAATTCGAATATCTTCAATTTCACTATACCCAAGTCTGTGAACTGCCCCTTTAACAGCCTCACCTTGTGGATCTAAAACAGATTGCTTATACATTACGTAAACTTTAACCAAATACATGATTCCTAAACCCCTCTATTTTTTATTTTTTAAACGTTGTAAAACTTCCTCATAAACGGGAACCAAATCCCCTAAATCTCGACGATAAATATCCTTATCTAAATGTTCATTTGTTTCCTTGTCCCATAACCGGCAGGTATCTGGTGAAATCTCATCTGCTAACAAAATTGTTCCGTCATCTCGTTGACCAAACTCAAGCTTAAAATCAACTAAACGAATCCCAATTTCTTGAAATAAATCAAGTAATTCAAGATTAATCTGATGTGCTTTTTCTTTAATCACAACTAACTGGTCTTTTTTAGCCAAACCTAAAACAGCTACATGGTCGTCATTAATCAACGGATCATCTAGCTTATCTTCTTTAAAATAAATTTCCAAAATTGGGAAAGTTAGTGGAGTACCTTCAACAATACCTAAACGCTTAGAAAAACTTCCTGCTGCTACATTTCGAATCACAATTTCTAAAGGAAACATGGTCACGCGCTCAATCAACTGATCTGTTGCTGAAAGTTGCTGAATGAAATGACTCTCAATGCCCTTTTTCTTCAACTTTTCAAAAATGATACTTGTAATTTGATTATTTAGTTGACCTTTCCCACTAATCTGATCTTTTTTAGCCCCATTTAGTGCAGTCGCTTGATTTAAATAACTAACCCAAATATGTTTCTCATGATCCGTTTCAAATAACATTTTTGCTTTTCCTTCGTATATAAGAGCTTTTTTCTCCAACTGACTAATCCCTCTCTTTCTCACACTACAAAAAATGAACATTAAAAACTAAAAAACATTAATTGTTCACTTTTAACATATTCTTATTTTAACAATCTAACAAGTAAGTGTCAACAGTTTTAACGAATTATAAAAACTTTAAAAGTTTAATCGTTCGTGTTTTTTTGATTTGGAATTTCTAAACATTCGGCATTTTTTTTGATATTCCCGTTATTGTCTAGTACAATAGTAAAGTAAGATTCGAAGGGAGTTTTTATTTATGTCAAAAAAAATGTTACACACCTGTGTCCGTGTCCAAAATCTAGAAAAATCAATGGACTTCTATACTAAAGCTTTAAACTTAAAAGAAATGCGTCGTAAAGATTTTCCGGATTATCAATTTACTTTAGTCTACCTAGCCTTTGAAAAAGGCGGTTATGAATTAGAATTAACATACAATTATGATCAAGCTGAACCTTATGAAATTGGAAATGGTTATGGTCATATCGCTATTGGGGTGGATGATTTAAAAGCAACTCACGTTGCTCATAAATCTGCTAACTATGAAGTAACTGATTTAAAAGGCCTTCCTGGATCAGAGCCAAGTTATTACTTTATCCAAGATCCTGATGGATATAAAATTGAAGTCATTCAAAACTAAACAAAAAAGTCTGCTGAACCCTTATATTTTAGGATTCAACAGACTTTTTTCTGTTATTTTTCGATTTCAGTTATCACTCCGGCACCAACTGTTCTACCACCTTCACGAATGGAGAATTTTGTTCCAACTTCAACAGCAATTGGTGCAATCAATTCAACATCAATGGTGACATTATCGCCGGGCATAACCATTTCAGTACCACTTGGCAAGTCAATAACCCCTGTCACATCAGTGGTTCTAAAATAAAATTGTGGACGATAATTAGTAAAGAAAGGAGTATGACGTCCACCTTCTTCTTTGGAAAGAATATAGACCTCACCTTTGAATTTTGTATGAGGTGTAATACTACCTGGTTTCGCAATAACTTGCCCACGTTCAATATCCTCACGACCAATTCCACGTAATAGAATTCCAACGTTATCACCAGCTTCACCAACATCCAAAATTTTTCTAAACATTTCGATACCCGTTACCACTGTTTTTTTCGTTTCAGGGAACAAACCAACTAATTCAACTTCATCGCCAACCTTCACAACACCTCGATCAATTCTGCCACTAGCCACAGTTCCACGACCAGTAATCGTAAAGACATCTTCAATTGGCATTAAGAAAGGTTTATCCATTTCTCTTTTAGGAGTTGGAATATAGCTATCAACCGTATCCATCAACTCTAAAATAGCTGCCTCAGCTTTTTCGTCTCCTTCAAGTGCTTTCAAAGCAGAACCTCTAATTACCGGGATGTCATCTCCTGGATAATTATATTCAGAAAGTAACTCACGAATTTCCATTTCAACTAAATCAAGTAATTCTTCATCGTCAACTAAATCGACTTTATTCATAAAGACAATCAAATCATTTACCCCTACTTGGCGGGAAAGTAAGATGTGCTCACGTGTTTGTGGCATAGGACCATCTGTTGCGGAAACAACTAAAATTGCTCCATCCATTTGCGCTGCACCTGTAATCATATTCTTCACATAATCCGCATGACCAGGAGCATCAATATGCGCATAATGACGTTTTTCAGTTTCATATTCTACATGAGACGTGTTAATTGTAATTCCTCTTTCACGCTCTTCAGGGGCTGCATCAATGCTCGCATAATCTTGGGGATTTGCAAGACCTTTCTTAGCTAAAACAGAAGTAATTGCTGCGGTTAACGTTGTTTTCCCGTGGTCAACGTGCCCAATTGTTCCAATATTAACGTGTTCTTTTGTTCTTTCATAATGTTGTTTTGACATAACTTACAAACCTCCTTGATTGATTTGGTTAGCAATTGCTAGCCCATTTACGAGTTTGACCATTACTGACCAACCTCTTATCTATAGTTATACACCCTTTTAAAGAAAAAAGCAAGAACTTTCGCTTATTTTTTGTAAGTAGTTTTATTTACTTGTATTTTTAACACTAAAAGGATATAAAAATCCTGAGACCATCTTATTAAGTAAGATAGTCCCAGGATTTTAAATGGGTCTAATTGGAAAACGTAAAGTTGTCTTTTGTTTATCTGGAATTACCTTTCGAGGATCAGAAAGATAAATTTCTTTATGCCATTTACCAATCTTTTCTAGCTTATTCTCCTCACAATAGGCTTCCATCTCAGCAAAAGTTATAGACTCAGTATCATAACTCCCTACATGTAACATTTGCAAGACTTGCCCTTCTTCAATTTGCTGAAATTGAACTTGTTCTGCTAGTTCTACACCAATTTTTTTAGCAACTTGTTCGTTCAAACTAGCCACTAATTCTTTGGATACAAAATCGGGTTGGCGAATCATTAATTGATAAATCAGTGTATCCTTATCTACTGCTTCCCCTGGCTTAGGTTTTTCCTCTGACGTCCAAAAACCTTCTAATGGGAAAACAGTGTATTCAAAGTACCCCTCAGGTATAATTCCTTTTTTAGGCAACATTCTAATTGCATAAGAATAAGCATATAACGCTCCAACTACCTCTTGAAATTCAGCTGAATTAGGATTACCTTTTCCTTCAATTGTCAAATAGTTATAACTGGGTAACGTTATTTGTGTTGGAATAGCTTTTGGAATATAAATTAACTTATCTTTTTTCCGCCACTCATATTTCATTTTCCACACCTCTTATTTTTTATTTAATGGATAACAAACTTCCGTTACCCAGTTAACAGGATTAGCGTCTTGCCCTGGAGAAACGTGGTAAATATTAAACATTGGGCCTTTTAACTTTTCACCTGTGACTTCAAACCATTTAGCTACTGCTTCATTAACTGCTGGTAGTTGATCATAGCTTCCATTCATCATCACAGACGCCACCTTGATGGAGGGTGATTTTTTAATTTCAAATACGTTTGTTTTAAGCGGATCTGTTTCTGAAATCGCCATTTGAATTTCTACATCAACATCCTCATCTTTATATTCCTCATCACGGAAAATAGCTAAACTATAACTTGGATTTTCTGGTTTGAGTTGATACTCATTTAAAGCTTTTCCAACAATTTTCCATAATTGACCTTCTTCATGATAACTAGTTAATATCCGTCGCACACTGATGACATGTCGAGCTGGTATAAGCTTCACACTAACATGGTAGTCCATTTCCAACTCATCTTCTTTCACGAGCTTTAAAGAGCTTTTTAATAAATTCTGCTGCTGGTTTAGCTCATCTAGTTCTACCTGTAATTCCTTTTCACGAGTTTTTAAATAATTTTCAACTTGTCTTGGATCTTGTTCAATTGCTACGAGCTCTTTAATAATTGCTAGACTAAAACCCATGTCTTTCAACTTTTTTATTTTATTGATTTGACTAAGCTGTGCAGCCGTATAATAACGATAACCCGTAGCTTCATCAATTATCGCTGGAGTTAAAAGTTTTATTTTGTCATAATAGCGTAGCATTCGAATACTAGTTGTTGCTAGTCTTGAAAAATCTCCAATTTTAAACATCATATTTCCTCCATTAAAAATAATTTGCTTGATTTTTAACTTAATTATAGTATAAAGCCTCTCACAGTGATAGAGTCCACAACTTGTTTCTCTTTATTTATTTTTTTACTCCTAAAGTAAAGAATAAAAAAACCTACCTCAATTTTTCAATCAAGGTAGGTTTTTTAAATTTTAAACTAAGTCAACTTAGTCTAAAAATCGAAAATTATTTATTTTTTAAGTTGTAGAAAGAACCTAAACCACGGTAAACAGCTAAGTCACCTAATTGGTCTTCAATTCTTAATAATTGGTTGTATTTAGCAATACGGTCAGTACGGCTTAATGAACCAGTTTTGATTTGTCCAGCATTTGTAGCTACAGAGATGTCAGCAATTGTTGCATCTTCTGTTTCACCAGAACGGTGAGAAACTACCGCAGTGTAGCCAGCTTCTTTAGCCATTTCGATTGCTTCAAATGTTTCAGTTAAAGTACCGATTTGGTTAACTTTGATAAGGATTGAGTTACCAATTCCTTTTTCAATACCTTCAGAAAGTTTAGCAGTGTTTGTAACGAATAGATCGTCACCAACTAATTGAACTTTATCGCCAAGAGCTTCTGTTAATAGTTTCCAACCATCCCAATCATTTTCATCCATACCATCTTCGATAGTAATGATGAATGGGTACTTGTTAACTAATTCTTCTAAGAATGCTACTTGTTCAGCGCTAGTGCGAACTGCTCCGCCTTCGCCTTCGAATTTAGCATAGTTGTAAACACCATTTTCGTAGAATTCTGAAGCAGCACAGTCAAAACCAAGACGAACATCGTCACCGATTTTGTAGCCAGCTTTTTCTACTGCTTGAACGATTGTATCAACAGCATCTTCAGTTCCTTCAAAGCGAGGTGCGAAACCACCTTCATCACCAACTGAAGTTTCTAAACCACGGTCGTGTAAGATTGATTTTAATGCATGGAATACTTCTGCACCCATACGTAAAGCTTCTTTAAATGATGGAGCACCAACTGGTACGATCATGAACTCTTGGAATGCGATTGGAGCATCTGAGTGAGATCCGCCATTGATAATGTTCATCATTGGAGTTGGTAAAACTTTAGTATTAAATCCACCTAAATATTGGTATAAAGGTACATCTAAATAGTCAGCTGCTGCACGAGCTACGGCAATTGAAACACCTAGAATCGCGTTTGCGCCTAATTTACCTTTGTTAGGAGTACCATCTAATTCGATCATAGTTTTATCGATCGCCATTTGGTCACGAACATCGAAACCTAAGATAGCTTCAGAGATAATGTTATTTACATTATCAACTGCTTTAAGAACTCCTTTACCAAGGTAACGAGATTTGTCTCCGTCACGTAATTCAACAGCTTCGTGTTCACCAGTTGAAGCTCCAGATGGAACCATTCCGCGGCCAAATGCTCCGCTTTCTGTGTAAACTTCTACCTCGATTGTTGGGTTTCCACGTGAGTCTAAAACTTCGCGTGCTAAAATATCTGTAATAAATGGCATTTAATTTCTCTCCTTTGAGTTTAGAAAATTTTTATTACTAAGGAACAAGGTCCCTTAGCTTCATTTTAGTCAATTTTACTGCTAGATGCAATGAATTTCGTCAAATCCAAGGCATTCTTACCTATTATTTTTGAATTAAGCTTTCACCAGTCATTTCAACTGGTTTTTCAACACCTAATAAATCTAACATTGTTGGTGCTACATCCGCTAGACGGCCGCCTTCGCGTAAGCTAACACCTTTTTTAGTAACGATCACAGGAACCGGTACAGTCGTATGAGCTGTATGAGGATTTCCTTCTGGGGTCGTCATTGTTTCAGAATTTCCGTGATCGGCAAAAATAATTGCATAACCGCCTTTAGCAATTAATGCATCTACTACACGACCAAGATTTTCATCCACAGCTTCAATCGCCTTGATTGTTGGTTCAACCATTCCAGAGTGACCAACCATATCAGGATTTGCAAAATTTAAAATAATCGCATCATGTTTGTCTGCTTCAATATCAGCTACCAAAGCATCCGTAACTTCATAAGCACTCATTTCAGGCTTTAAGTCATACGTTTCTACTTTTGGTGAGTTAATTAGAATACGGCTTTCACCTGGGAATTCTTCATTACGTCCACCATTCATAAAGAACGTTACATGAGGATATTTTTCTGTTTCAGCAATACGTAATTGTTTTAATCCTTCGTCTGAAAGAACTTCACCAATCACATTTTTCATTTCAATTGGTGCAAATGCAACTTCTGCAACAACACTTGGATTGTAAAGTGTCATTGTCACAAATTTAACATTTTCAGCACGTGCTCCACGGTCAAAATGTTCCCATTCAGTATCCGTAAACGCATTTGACAATTGAATAGCACGATCTGGACGGAAATTAAAGAAAATAATCGCATCATTATCTTTAACTGTTGCAACAGGTTCTCCATCTTTTCCGATTACAGTTGGAAGAACAAATTCATCCATTTTTCCATCAGCATAGCTAGATTCAACTGCAGCTTTAGCTGAGTCAAATTTTGCGCCAGTTCCGTGTGCAATGGCATTATATGCTTTTTCAACACGTTCCCAACGTTTGTCGCGATCCATTGCATAAAAACGACCAGAAACCGTTGCAATTTCACCAAAGTGAAGATCTGCTAACGCTTTTTCTAATGCTTCAACGTATTTATGTCCTGAATCAGGTGCTACATCACGACCATCTAAGAAAGCATGAATATAAACGTTTTTAACACCTTTCGCTTTTGCTGTTTCAACTAAAGCAATTAAATGATTGATGTGGCTATGAACCCCACCATCAGATAAAAGACCAAATAAGTGTAAATCAGAGTTATTTTCTTTTGTATGGGTAAAAGCATTGTTAAGAGCTTCATTTTCTTGAAATTCTTTTTCTTCAATCGCTTTATCAATACGCGTTAAACTTTGATAAACAATTCGTCCTGCTCCAATATTTGTGTGTCCAACTTCTGAGTTTCCCATTTGACCAACAGGAAGACCCACGTCAAGACCAGCAGCTTTCAATTGACCATGTGGGTATGTTTCCCAATAACGATCAAAGTTTGGCTTATTGGCTAAAGCAACAGCGTTTCCTACAGTTTCATTACGCAATCCAAATCCATCAAGGATAATGATTGCAACAGGTGATTTACTCATTTATTTGACAGCCTCCAATAATGCTAAGAAAGAATCAACTTCAAGACTAGCGCCACCTACAAGAGCTCCATCAATATCAGATTGAGCCATGTATTCAGCAATATTTTCTGGTTTCACAGAACCGCCGTATTGAATACGAACTGCTTCAGCTACTTCCTTAGAATAAAGTTTTTCAACCGTTTGACGAACAACTCCACAAGTATCATTTGCATCTGCAGAAGTTGATGATTTGCCTGTTCCGATTGCCCAAATTGGTTCGTAAGCAATAACTGAAACTGCTACTTGTTCAGCAGTTAAGCCTTTAAGAGCTCCTTCAATTTGACCACTTACCCATGCATTTGTTTCGCCAGCTTCACGTTGTTCTAACGTTTCGCCACAACAAATAATTGGTGTCATACCGTTTTTGAAAATAGCATGTGCTTTTTTGTTAATATCTTCGTCTGTTTCGTGGAAATACTCACGACGTTCAGAATGACCAATAATAACGTAATCCACACCTAAATCATTTAAAGCAGCTGGGCTTGTTTCACCAGTGAAAGCACCTGATTCTTCAAAGTAACAGTTTTGTGCTGAAATTTTTAAGTCAGTACCTTTCGCTGCTTGAACTAATTCTTGTAAAAATAAAGTTGGAGATCCAATAACTGAATCTACAGCTGAGTTAGCTGGAATTTTTGTTTTAACTGCTTCAGCAAAAGCTAATGCTTCAGCTGCTGTTTTATTCATTTTCCAGTTTCCTGCAATAATTGGTTTACGCATCTATTAAAACTCCTTCTCTTACTCGTTTTATTTTTCAGAAATGGCTGCAACACCTGGTAACACTTTACCTTCTAGATATTCTAGAGAAGCTCCGCCACCAGTTGAAATATGAGTGAATTTATCAGCAAAACCTAATTGCATCGCTGCAGCTGCTGAATCTCCTCCACCAATAATTGTTGTAGCACCTTCTAAGTTAGCTATTGCTTCACAAACACCAATTGTTCCATTGGCAAAGTTGCTCATTTCAAATACGCCCATTGGACCATTCCAAATAACTGTTTTAGCACCTTGTAACTCTTTAGTGAATAATTCAACTGTTTTAGGACCTACATCAAGACCCATCATATCAGCTGGAACATCATCATGAGTTTCAGTTGGTACATCATTACTAAATTCTTTTGCGCAAACTGAGTCAACTGGTAAAATTAATTTGCCATTTGCTTGATCTAACAAACTTTTAGCTAAATCAATTTTATCCGTTTCAACTAATGATTTCCCAATTTCACGACCTTGTGCTGCATAGAATGTATAAGTCATTCCACCACCAACAAGAACTTTATCTGCAACTTTTAACAAGTTTTCGATAACGCCGATTTTATCTGATACTTTAGCGCCACCTAAGATAGCAACTAATGGACGTTCTGGAGCATCAACGACACCACCGATGAACTTAATTTCTTTTTCCATTAAGAAACCAGCAGCAGATTCAAGGTTAGAAGCAATTCCAACGTTTGAAGCATGCGCACGGTGAGCAGTTCCAAATGCATCATTTACAAATACATCACCTAAGCTAGCCCAGTATTTACCTAGTTCTGGTTCATTTTTACTTTCTTTTTTACCCTCGATATCTTCAAAACGTGTATTTTCAAACATCACCACTTCGCCATCTTTCATTGCAGCGATAGCAGCTTCTAGTTCAGCTCCACGAGTTTCAGGTACAAAAGTAACTGGTTTACCAAGTAATTCGCTCAAACGTTCAGCAACTGGACGAAGCGTTTTATCCGCCTTATCTTCTTCAGTTTTAACTTTACCTAAATGAGAAAATACAATTACTTTACCATTTTGTTCTAAAATGTATTCAATAGTTGGCAATGCTGCGACAATACGGTTGTCATTAGTAATCACGCCATCTTTCATTGGTACATTAAAATCAGCACGTACTAAAACTTTTTTATCTTTTAAATCTAAATCTGTTACAACTTTTTTAGCCATGTGTATACCTCCTGTATAGTAAAAAGTTAAAAATCGCTTTAACAATTTCTAAAGCATAAAGAAAAAGCGGGAAGCGCGATGGCTCCCCGCTTTTCACAAATCTCATGAAATTAAGCTGTTAAAATTAAGCTTATTTACCTAATTTTGCAAAATACTCTAAAGTACGAACTAATTGTGCAGTGTATGACATTTCATTGTCATACCAAGCAACAGTTTTAACCAATTGGTTATCGCCAACTGACATTACTTTAGTTTGTGTTTCGTCGAATAGAGAACCGTAAGTCATTCCGATAATATCAGAAGAAACGATTGGATCTGCAGTATAACCGTAAGATTCGTTAGCTGCTGCTTTCATTGCTGCATTAACTTCGTCTACTGTTACTTTTTTGTCCAAGATAGTTACCAATTCTGTTAAAGAACCAGTTGCTACAGGAACACGTTGAGCAGCTCCATCTAATTTACCATTTAATTCAGGGATTACTAAACCAATTGCTTTAGCAGCTCCAGTTGTATTAGGAACGATGTTTTCAGCTGCAGCACGAGCACGACGGAAATCTCCACCAGGGTGAGGACCATCAAGAGTCATTTGGTCTCCTGTATAAGCATGGATAGTTGTCATTAATCCTTCAGCGATACCAAATTCTTTGTTTAATACGTCAGCCATAGGAGCTAAACAGTTAGTCGTACATGAAGCACCAGAGATAACTGTTTCTTCACCTGTTAAGATATCATGGTTAGTATTGTAAACGATTGTTGGAACGTCATTTCCACCTGGAGCAGAAATTACAACACGTTTAGCGCCACCTTTAAGATGTTTTTCAGCGCCTTCTTTAGAAGTGAAAAAACCAGTACATTCTAATACGATTTCAACACCTAAGTCGCCCCATGGTAATTCCTCTGGGTTACGGTTAGCTAATACTTTAACTTCTTTACCATTAACATTGAAAAAACCATCATGAACTTCCACATCACCATTGAAACGGCCTTGTGTAGTATCATATTTTAATAAATGAGCCAACATTTTTGAATCTGTTAAATCATTGATTGCTACTACTTCAATACCTTCTACTTCTTGAATGCGACGGAATGCAAGACGACCAATACGTCCAAAACCATTAATACCTACTTTTACTGTCATAACTAGATTTCCTCCTTTAGGAATTCTTAAATATATTTATTTTAAAGGGTTACCCCTTTTAAAATCTGATTAGCAGCACCTTCATCGGTAATTAACCAAGTCTGATTCGGTGCGTTTTTCATATAAGCTTCAATTGCTTTCGCTTTTGATTTCCCTCCAGCTATTGCCAGGACACAAGGAACACGGGCTAAATCTTTTAACTGTAAACCAATTCGTGGAATTTTATAAACCACTTTACCAGTTTCATTAAAGAAATACCCAAAAGCTTCACCAACTGCGGCTTCTTTTTCAATTAGAGCTAGGACATCTGAACTCATGCCACGACGCTCTGCCATCAATCTCGCATCTCCAATACTATGGAGCACGCAATTCGCTTTGTCGACCATTTTCAGTGTATTATACACTGCCGGCTCTTGTAAAAGAGGTTTATACGTTTCTTCGCTCACCTGTTCAGGCACGTAAAGCACACGATTTTCTCCACCGGTTTTTTTTGCCATCTGTGCACTTACCGAATTAGCTTGAATACTAACAGCTTCGCCAAGTCCACCTCTAGCTGGTACAAATACAAGATGACGTTTATTCGATAGAATCGTTGTCATATGATCTGCAACTTCGGCCATTGTCGTCCCACCCATTACCGCAATAATATTATCGCCTTCTGGTAATAAGTAGTTTAAAGACTCCATTGTTGCTCGACCCAATTCATCCATCACTTTTTGTTGCTCATCACTGTCACCACTTGCAATGATACAATGTTCGATTTGAAAGTAAGTTGCTAACTGATTTTCTTTTTCGCGCATTCCCAAAAGCTGACCCATGACTTTATCTAATTCATGGTAAAGGACCTCACCAGAAGCTGATAGCTCCATGCCGACTTTTGAACTTGTAATAATATTTCTTTTTTTTAGAAAATCTGTTTCCGTGCGCAAAACACGCTCAGTCACATCCATTTTACTAGCAAGAACCCGTCTTCCAACTGGACCCAGCAAATAAATATTCCGCAAAATTTGGTACCGCTCTCGCAAAGTATCCATGATATCAGGTGCTACTTTTTCAATAATAGATAATACATCCTGCATATGATTGCCTCTTCCTTCGTTGGTCACACAACGACCATGTAAGTCGTTTAGCGACCCTAAGTGACTAAAAAAAGAAGAGATTCTATTAAAACAACAACATCTATCTGATTCTTCAATCTACTTGTTATTATTTCTACACAGTAATTATCCACTGCTCTCATCTCTTACCAATTCATTTTAACAGTTTTCCCCTTATCTTTCAACTAAAATGTTTATAAATATTTACTTAAGATTGTTCTTTATATTTTGTGACTAGCATGTGTCATCCTTCACTTAAAAAAAAGACTCAAATTAAGATTAAGGTGTGAAACAGCTGTTTCGTTTCATGAAACAACCTTTTTCTTTTAAAATAAAATAAAAAGAGTAGGTCTCGAAACGACCCACTCTTTCAACTTTATAACTCTAATCAAATCGTTTTCTCTTAGATGATGACGGAATCGCCAATATATCTCGGTACTTTGCAATCGTGCGACGTGATACATCGATTCCATCTGCTTTCATTAATTCAACAATTTTTTGATCAGATAAAGGCTTTCCTTTATCCTCTTCTTCAATAATTACAAGCAGTTTCTTTCTAACGCTATCTCCAGAAATATCTTCTTCAGTCTCTGTCCCATCATTTTGGTTACCTAATGAATTCGTAAAGAAACTTTTCAGTTCAAAAATTCCAAAACTAGTTTCCAAGTATTTGCCATTAACAGAACGACTAACCGTCGATTCATGAATGCCTAATTTTTCTGAAATTTCTTTTAGAGTTAGGGATTTGATTGGATGCTCTGGATTAATAAAAAATTCTTTTTGACGTTCAACAATTGCTGTTCCTACCTTAACAATCGTTTCACCACGTTGCATAATACTCCTTTTAATCCATTCATACTCATTATATTTCTCTTTCATAAAATGCGTAACATCTTTATCCTTAAACTGAGACATCTCTTGATAATACTCTTTCTGGAAGTTTACAACTGGTAGACCCGTTTTTGTTGACAAGACTTTAATACTTTCATTCTCAATTCTCACAACTAAGTCAGGTCGAATGTACTGTTCTCTTGTGCCATCATAAACTGCTCCAGGGCGAGGAGTTAACGTCTGAACATAATCTGATATTTCTTGAATCTCAGCTAAGCTAACATCAAATTTTTTTGTAATTTCTTTCCATTTGCGATTAGCAAAATTTTCAAACTCTTCTTCCATAATAACGTAAGCCATATTCGGAGCACGGTCGTCTCTTTCGATTTGGAGCATTAAACACTCTTGTAGATTTCTCGCACCTACACCTGGTGGGTCCAATTGTTGTAACAACGTTAGAGCATCAAGCATCTGGATTTCTTCTGCCCCAACTGACTTGGCAACTTCAACTAAATCAATTTTCAGATAGCCGTTATCATCAATATTTTCGGTTAAAAGTAGCACGAGCTCGCGTAAATATGTATCACGCATAGTTAAATGAATTTGTTCTAGTAGGAATTCAAATAGGGATGTGCTGGTATCTGGAACTTGATTTAAATAATTCTGTTCATCTTGACCAGAGCTATTTTGATAGTTTGTTTTTTGAATTGGATAAAGTGCAGCTTCCTCAGCAAAATCTCTTTCAACAGTTACTTCTATCAACGGATTTTCTAAAGCTTTCTGTTCTAAAAAACTAATCAACTCATCTGCATTATATTGTAGCATTTGGATAGATTGTTGCAGTTGTTGGGTCATAGCCATTTTCTGAACTTGTTTTTGTTGCTGGCTGAATTTTTGTTCAAAATTCACAGGAATTCCTCCTTCTTAACCTAAGCTTCCTCATCTACTGCTATCATACCATAATTTTAAAATAAATTGGGAGACAGCTTGAATTATTTCACGTTTAAGCTAATTTTGTATTTAACTAATAAAAACTGTTAAATCTATTGATTTAACAGTTTTTTATTAGTTGATTCTTTCACTTAAAATAAGTTGAACTCTTTGCTTATTTTCCAAATTCAATTCGAGTATGCATATCTAATTCTGGCCATTTTTTTACTATTTGTTGCTGAATAATTTCAGCTTCATTCTTCGAAAGGTGTTTCATTCGAATTCCTTGCTTGCCATCAATGGTTGTTCCAAATACAAAAGGTCCCATTAAATCTAAAGCTACTGTTCGTCTAATTAAAGGAATTAATTTGTTCGCTTCATTCGCTGTTCGAATATTGATAGCTCGAATCCAAAAAGATCCATTGCTTTGAGGAACTCCAAAGGTATCCATCAAATTATAATTTGGTACAGTTCCAGCAACTAAACGTTGAATTACTGGTACATATTTAACCGCTTGTGGTTTCGTCAATGCTACTACTTTAATTTCATAAGCATTATTAGATTGAACAATACTAACAATGTCACTTAAAAAAGTAAGTGCAAAAGTTTCTTGTAGTTTAGGCACCATTTCCACTGCTTTAGCTTGAGTAATATTAAAAATATCAATCCCGTATTGTTGATCTAGTCTTGCTGTTCCAGTTGGTGGATTTGTTGTATTTCCTTTTAAGCGATAAAAATAAACTGGCGGACCGCCCATCCAACCTTCTGCTACAGTTTCTACAATCCCTCGACCACCTGTACAATGAATAATACTTGCATTGTTCACAAATACTCCTGTGTGTCCATTGGCTCCACCGCTTCCACCTTTAGCTCCGGCAACAAAAATATCTCCTCGTTGGACTTGAGAACGACTAATTTCAGTTAATAATGATCCTTCTAACTGGTATAAACTTTCAGTATTTCCGATTCCTGTTCCTTGAGGTAAAAATCCACCCTCAATTAGTGAAAAAAATACTGCCGAACTACAATCATAACTATTGGGTCCGAGTCGGTTAGTCATTGAATAACTTACCTTTCCTTTTCTTGCCTGAAACCAATTAATTACTGCTTCTACATTTGCCATTTTACTACCTCCTTATTATTTTTATTAAATGATATCCAGCTATCGTATCTAATAGCTAGCCGCTCATTCAACACATTAAGAATAGCATCTGACTTAGTTAAAAAGGCTCTTAATTAAATACAAATAAGTTACAAACTAATTATAAAATACATGCGTTTTACAATTACAGCATAATGTTTCAGTAACAAACCATTTTTTAAAATTTTTCATAGGGAAAAGTAAATTGGTTTTCGGTCGTAATTTGTAAGTTGTAGCTTAGTTTTAATTGACCATTTTTAATGTAGTCATCCCTCATTCGCATAAAGGTTGCGTCGTGATCGATTTCCGAGTAGCTATTTCAGTTTTGAGAGGGCTCTAAAAAATCCATATAATTCTGTTTTCTAGGTAAATAATCTTCTTTGATTTTCCGATTGAATCTCTTTAAGGTTCATCGTTTTTTCTTTAATTCAGAGCTTTTTTACTTTTCGCATTGGCTTCAATTTTTGTGCCATTAATATAAATGGCATGATTGTTGATTAAATCTGCTTGAGCGAGTTGAGAACGAAATTAAAGCATTCTTGAAAGAGAGCAGCGGTATGAGGAGTGGCTCGAAGACGGTTCAACCTACAGTAACTCACAACTTCATGATGAGCCAACCACATCATCCGAATACTATCGGTCATCATTCGTTCGATTTTGCGACCTGGAAATTGATTTTGAGTATAGGAATATAAAAGAACCTTAAGCATCAGTTTAGGGATGATACCGAGCCCTCCAGTTTTTGTTTCTAGTTGATATATGTACGAATTCAACTAACCACATTCACAGCACGAACAAAATCCGTTTCTGGAATGTTCATCTCTAAATTTAATGGTAGAATAAATTGGTTCATGGTATAATTTTGATACATCAACAGCACTCCCTTTTGGTTTAGTCACTTTAATATTAACAGGAAGTGCCGTTTTTGTGTAACTAAAAATAGTGGTCCACTAGGAAAACTAGTGGACCACTATTTTTAGTTTAGAAGAGAGTTTTGTCCCAGCCTCTTTTTTTAGTTAACTAACTGGATATTGTCACGATCTGCAAACCCAGCTGTCATTCCATTTTTCACTAAACGGTAAGGCGCTTTTTTGCCTCCATCTAGATACTGTGCGACCCAGTAGGTTTGATAGCCCGTTGGATTTAATGGTGTACGATCAGCTGATACTGAATTTCTATAACAAGTAACATTACTTCCTTCTGGAATTGAGTTAGCAGGTAATTGATTTACTCGAGAGATATTCGCTCGAGCAGTATAACCCGCTACTTTTCCATCTCTAGAAATCTCATACGGTGATGGTCGACCAGGTATAAAATCAGTTACCCAAGCTGAATTAACTGGTCCAATTGGGCCTGGAGACGGTTTTACTGATGAATCTACTAATGAACCAAAATTCGCATAAATATTGGTTCCCACTGAAATTCCACCAACCGGAATAATAGTTTCTGGCTTAATTAACCCCATATAATGAGCTACTCTAGAAATAAAATAATCTTTAACTGCATTTAACTCTTTTCCATGTAAATCCCAAGAACGATGCGGACATGCAGTATTAAAGAATTCTTTATGAAGTCGGACAGTATCTCTATTGGGTGTAATAGCATACAGTTTGAAATCTTTTGCTACTTGTTGAAAAACAGCTTCTTCATTTGCTAAAAAATCAGTATCAGATGCTGAAAAACTTTCGCATACTTCGTAGCTCAATAAATTTCCATTCCCCCATGAATTTCCACAGTGCCATGCAACACGATTTGTTTCCATCGCTTGATAATTTTCATTCCGATTGATATAAAAATGTGCAAAACCTAATTCTAAATCTCGTCCTTTTAACCACTCGATATACTGAAATGGCGTCATGCTTCCCGCATCGTTATGGATAACCGCACCCAGTGGCTTTAAACTGTTTGTCTGTGCATTAACGATATCAATTTTATAGTTCATACTTTTATTCCCCTTTCTTTTTGTATATTCATAATAACAATAATCAATAACAGAAGACTTGTTAATTCCTTACATATATTCTATAAATTCTATCCAAATACTTCACGATTTGAAGATCAGTTTTATTTGTATAAATCATTATTAAACTGTTTTTTTTATAAACCATAAGCTAGGTATGGTTCCATCAACCTAAGTAACAGTCCTATATGTTTGATATTTTATTTACTTGCAAGATACCAAACAACATTCCACTATAAATATTTAATAAAGTTGAAAAAGTATAAGAACAATATTTTCGTTAACTTTTTGTCTAT
This sequence comes from Carnobacterium maltaromaticum DSM 20342, assembly GCF_000744945.1. Taxonomy (NCBI): domain Bacteria; kingdom Bacillati; phylum Bacillota; class Bacilli; order Lactobacillales; family Carnobacteriaceae; genus Carnobacterium; species Carnobacterium maltaromaticum. Next base: position 3,278,386 of record NZ_JQMX01000001.1, on the reverse strand, counting down.
GTACTAATACGAATTACTTTAAGGAATAATCATTAAAATCACATGCTAAAATAAATTACATTTGTTTAAAGAATCTTTATATCTTCAGAAGAAAGGTTTTATTAACTTATAGCATAGTTAAAAAAGCAGTTTGAGAATTTTCCTCAAAACTGCCTGAATGCTTCTGGCTTTCATTCTTTTGAAAAATCCAGCAATATACTATCTGATAAACAGCCATAGGTAGACTAACGACTATTTAGCTAGTTCAGCTTCAATTAGTTCAGTTAATTCAGCTGTTGTACTATGTTCATCAAAGATGTGCTCTCCGATAATAACTGTTGGTACAAAGAATATATTGGCAGCTTCTGCTTCAGCAATAATTCCTTTTATTTCTTTTTCGTTAGGTTGATCTGCTAATCCAAGTGTTTTTTCCACGTAGTTAGCAACTTCAGTGTTTTCTAAATCGCCCCAATCATCTTGATGATCGTAAAGATAATCAATTGTAGTGACTGCTTTTTGTTGGTCAGAATAATCAATATGGTGATGTGCAACGTTGCCTTTTTGTAGAGAAGGTTTCTCTTTATCAAAATGTTTTACAATGCGCTGTATTTTTCCATCAGCAACATATTTAGCTAAAACATCTTTCGATAAGTCATGCCATTTCCGGCAATACGGGCAACGTAAATTGATAAATTCAATGACTTTAACAGGAGCTTTATCTTCTCCAATTTTAATTCCAAATGTGGTTCCAACTTCAGAAGCTTTAATTTTACTAATATCCATATTTAATTCCTCCTTAAATTTTACTCTTTCATTGTACCTTGAATACACAGAGTATACACGTTTTTAGCCTATAAAAAACTAGAAAGGCGAATTTACCTTTCTAGTCTCTGCGATTTATTTAGGTAAAGATTTACTATTTACCATGATTTCATCAATTAAACCATAGGCTTTGGCTTCATCAGCACTCATAAAGTTATCGCGATCTGTATCTTTTTCAATTACTTCAATTGGTTGCCCAGTTTGATCAGCTAAAATTTTATTTAAACGTTCGCGTGTTTTTAAAATATGACGAGCGGCAATTTCAATTTCAGTTGCTTGTCCTTGAGCCCCACCAAGTGGTTGGTGAATCATAATTTCAGCATTTGGTAAAGCAAAGCGTTTGCCTTTAGTTCCAGCTGTTAATAAGAAGCTTCCCATTGAAGCTGCAATTCCCATTGCAATAGTTTGAACATCGGCTTTAATGAAGTTCATTGTATCGTAGATGGCTAAGCCAGATGTTACACTTCCACCGGGAGAATTGATGTAGATGTAAATATCTTTTTCTGAATCTTGAGCATCTAAAAATAAAAGTTGGGCAATAACAGCATTTGCGACGTTGTCGTCAATAGCTCCGCTTAGCATAATAATACGATCTTTTAAAAGACGAGAATAAATGTCGTAAGCGCGTTCCCCTCTAGATGATTGTTCAATGACTGTAGGTACTAAGTTCATATGTTATTTCCTCCTTCATAGGTTTCACTTCATTAGTTATTGTAACATAAATAATAGAACTGTTACTAATTGTATTTTAACCTAATGGTCAATAAAGGTCAATTTTTTTTACTTATAATTAAGCGAGAAAATCGATTTAGTTACTAATATGAAGAAAAGTGTCTATTTATACAATAAATGGTTAAAAGAGATGAAAAATAATAATTTCTTATTTTGCATTACTTGTAAGTTCTTCTTGTCTTTTTTATAAAATTCAGCTAAAATGTAGTAGTTGAGCTTTTCTGAAAAGTCTCCTTAGTGTAATGGATATCACGTAAGATTCCGGTTCTTGAGATGGGGGTTCGATTCCCTCAGGAGACATAGTTATAAAAATATGAGGAAAACCATTAATGCATCTGTAAATAAAAAAAATAGAAAAGCGAGAAATATATGTTTATTTTCCAACATACATTTCTCGCTTTTTTATTAAACTTTATTAACTAGCTCTTTCCCTCTTAAATCATCTGCAATTTCATTTAATTTTCGTAGACGATGATTAATACCAGATTTACTAATTGCCCCGCTTGGAACAATCTCACCCAATTCTTTTAAGCTGATATCCGGATTTTCTACGCGAGCAACAGCAATCTCTCGTAATTTTTCTGGTAATTTATCCAACCCTAACATTTCATCAATGTACATTATATTGTCGATTTGCTTGCCTGCTGCATTAATCACCTTATTTAAATTGGCATTTTCACAATTCACTAAGCGATTAACTGAGTTTCGCATATCTCTTACAATACGAACATCTTCAAATTTTAACATTCCTGTTGAAGCCCCGATTAATGCTAAAAAATCAGCAATCTTTTCAGCTTCTTTTAAATACGTAATGTAGCCATTTCGACGCTCAAGTGTTCTCGCATTTAAACCAAAATGATTCATCATTTGGCAAATATCATTATTATGTTCTTCATAAATTGAATAAATTTCTAAGTGATACCGGCTTGTTTCGGGATTATTAACTGAACCCCCAGCTAAAAATGCACCTCTTAGATAAGAGCGAATTTTTTGTGGATTGTATAATACTTCGTCTGCAACATGGGCATGAAAAAGTAAACCATCCATAATCGATAAATCAGATAAAACTTCTTTTGTCCCTTGTTTCAAACGCACAATATACACATTGTTTTTCTTTAATTTCATTTTACGACGCACAAGCAATTCACTTTCAACTTCATAATGATCTTTTAATAAGACATAAATACGTCTAGCAATTGCTGCATTTTCAGTTTGAACATTTAAAATAAATTTTTGATTCAATAAGCTTACAGCACCATTCATTCGAATTAATGCAGCTAACTCAGCTTTTGCATGTTCTTTATGAACTTCTAAAGTCGTTAATTCTTTTTTCACATCTGAAGCATATGACATACTAAGCTCCCCCTTTCCACTACTAGCCTCGGCACGTAGTACTTTTATACTTTAGCACCAAATGCTAGGCGAAAGAGCTCTTCAACTACTTTATCGCCATCATGAAAGACACCATCATCTCTCAACTCTAAAAAGTCTGCCGAAACGACTTTACAGCCTTCATTTCTTAAGCCTTCAAAATCATGGGAAACCTGAACTAGATATTCATCATAGCGTTCTTTATCCAAATATCCTTCTGGAACATGCTCCGTATTTACCAAAACTGTGCTAATAAATTTAGCCTCAAGATGCTCATGCAACACACGAATATGTTCTGCATCAGAAAAATTCTCTGTTTCTCCTAGTTGAGTCATAATATTGCATATGTGAACAACCTCTGCTTTTGTTTCAACTACAGCTTTGCCCAAATCTGAGATCATCAGATTTGGCAATATACTTGTAAACAAGCTACCAGGTCCTAAAACAACCATATCCGCATCCATAATAGCAGCAATAACTTCACGTGATGCTTTCGCTTCATGATTATTTTCAGTTGGAGTAACAAACACGCGTTTTATTTTTTTTCGATCCAAAGCTATTTTAGATTCACCAGAAACTTGAGTGCCATCTTCAAAAATTGCATGTAAAATCAAGGCTTCTTCGGCGGCTGGATAAACATGTCCTTCCACGCGCATCATTTGAGATAGCACTTGAATTGCTTCAAAAACATTGCCTCGCATTTCAGAAATCGCTGCAATAATTAAATTTCCTATGGCATGACCTGCTAAAAAATCATCCTCTGTATCAAAACGATATTGAAAAATCTCTTGTTGCATCTCAGGAATATCTGAAAGTGACAATAATACATTTCGAATATCCCCAGGGGGAACAACATTTACATAATTACGTAATGTGCCACTACTTCCACCATCATCCGCTACAGTGACGATTGCGGTAATATCTGCATTCTGTGCTTTTAATCCTTTTAAAATAACAGGAAGTCCTGTTCCACCGCCAATTACAACCATTTTTGGTTTGCGATTGCGTTTAATTGTTGTCATGAGCGATTCACAGTCTCCTTACGTTTCCCCTTATCACGATGGGAAATATTTACTTTGTAGTCATCTGCAATCAATTGACGACCGATTCTTTCAGATAATGCTACTGATCGATGTTGCCCACCTGTACAACCAATCGCAATTGTCACATTATTTTTACCTTCTTTTTTGTATCCAGGTAATACATATTCTAATAAATCAATAAATTTTCGGTAAAAAAGCTCCGTTTCAGGTTGTTGCATAACATAATCGTAAACTGGTTTATCCATCCCTGTTAACGGACGTAAATTGTCGATATAATGAGGATTTGGTAAAAATCGGACATCCATTACCACATCAGCATCAATTGGCAAACCATATTTAAAACCAAACGAAACAACTTCAACACGAAATAGCTGTGTATCATCTGTTTTAAAACTCGACATGATTTTTTCTCGAAGCTGTCTAGGCGTTACATCACTGGTATCTATCACCATTTGAGCACGGCCTTTAATATCCGCTAACAAAGCTCTTTCAGTGCGAATTCCGTCCATGATACGGCCGTCCATAGCTAAGGGATGTGTTCTTCGTGTTTCTTTGTAACGAGAAACCAATTCTTCATCACTTGCTTCTAAGAATAAAATTTTAGTCGTGATAAATGATGTATTATCCATCGTACCAATCGCAGACATAATTTCCTCAAAAAATGCTCTTGAACGTAAATCTATTACTAATGCAATTTTCGTTAATTTACCAGATTCTTTTACTAATTCCCAAAATTTAGGTAATAAACTCGGTGGCATATTATCTACACAAAAGTAACCCATATCCTCAAAACTTTGCATAGCAACAGTTTTTCCTGCTCCACTCATTCCTGTAATAATAACTAATTGAAGGCTATCAACCATCGAATCATCTCCTTCTACTCTCTTGTTCTTCATCTATTATAACATACCGGGCGTATCATAGGAACTAGATTATTCTTTAGCACATTTCTATCTAAATATTGTGGTCCTAAAAAAGAAGTCACTATGACAAAACTACTTTTTTGAGTGAAAATCAATCTAAAGCAAAATAAAAAATAGCACGAAATCAATATTTATAAAAATTGATTTCATGCTATTTCTGACTAAATTTATGCGTTGATTAACGTTTGAATTGTTTTCTCAAATTCTGCAACTTTTTTGTCTACTTCTACAGCCGATGAAGCAACTGCTGCAATATAGAATTTAATTTTTGGCTCTGTCCCAGATGGGCGAATAGCAATCCAACTACCATCAGCTAAACTGTATTTCAACACATTTGCCGCGGGCATGTCGATTATTTCAACTTTACCATCACTATAAATTCTCTGACTTGCATCAAAGTCTTCCATGCTTGCTACTGAAATACCAGCAAACTCAATTGGAGCTTCTTCACGGAATTTAGCCATTAGGGCTTTAATTTTAGCAGAACCTTCAATTCCAGCTAATGTAACAGAAATTGTTTTTTCTTCATAATAGCCATATGTGGCATAAATATCTTGTAGTCCATCATACATAGTTTTTCCTTGTTTTTTATAAAATGCTGCTACTTCTGCAACTAAAACAAGGGCTTGGATTGCGTCTTTATCACGAACAAATGGTTTAACTAAATAACCATAACTTTCTTCGAAACCAAATAAGAAAGTTTGAGTATGATCCATTTCATATTGTTTAATTTTTTCAGCGATAAATTTGAACCCAGTTAAAACATCAACCATTTTAATTGAGAAGCTCTTAGCAATAGCGGTTGCTAATTCACTAGAAACAATTGATTTTAAGACCACTCCATTGCTTGGTAATGTGCCTGCCTCTTTTTGAGCAGTTAACAAATAATGTAGCATTAATGAGGCAATTTGGTTACCTGATAAAACTTCATAATGACCAGCTGGAACCTTGACTGCAATTCCCAATCGGTCTGCATCAGGGTCCGTTGCAACCAATACGTCTGCATTCTCTTTTTCACCTAAACGAATTGCGTATTCAAAAGCACTGTGTTCTTCTGGATTAGGTGACTTAATCGTTGGAAAATTAGGATCAGGAATCGCTTGTTCAGGTACAACGCTAATACTAGCAAAACCAGCATTTTTCAAAGCACGCTCCCCTAACATTTGACCCGTTCCATGTAATGGAGTAAAGACCAATTTCATCTCTTTACTCATGTCTTTCACTAAATCTGAGTTAACAGTGACTGTCTTAACTAGTTCTAAGTAAGGCGCATCAACATCCTCACCTAAAATCGTTAATAGATTTGATTTTTTTAAGTCTTCCTCTGAAAGAACATCAATAGTTAAGCTGTTTTTTATTCCACGAACATACTCAGTTAACGCATCTGCTTCTTTAGGTGGCATTTGCCCACCATCTTCACCATAAACCTTGTACCCGTTATATTCAGCAGGGTTATGGCTAGCTGTAATCATAATACCAGCATAAGCATTCTTAAAACGAACAGCAAATGATAGTTCAGGTGTTGGTCTTAGACTTTCAAAAACATAAGATGGAATCCCATGTGCTCCAAGTGTTTTAGCCGCTTCCATCGCAAATTCCGGTGACTGATGTCTTGAATCAAAAGCAATCGCTACACCACGTTTTTTCGTTTCTTCACCTAAACTATCCATAAATCGAGCTAAACCTTCTGTTGCTTGTCTAACCGTATAGATATTCATCCGATTCACGCCAACACCTAAAACCCCGCGCATTCCTGCTGTTCCAAATTCAAGTGGTGCATAAAAAGCATCTTCTAGCATTTTTTCATTCTCTGCTAAAGATACCAATTCTTCTTTTAAATTAGTCTCCAAATCTTCAAAATTTCCCCATGTTTCATACGTTGTCTTCCATGTCATTTCAACCCATCCTCTACTCATTTTATATAAATCATCAAGCCTTTGTTTCTATCGTCTTGATTATACCATATCATTCTAAAGGCTTTCATTAACTTTAAGTAAATATTCTCATTTCCTACTTAAATAGATTTTAAAAACAGAAAAAGCTGTAGCCATTTATTAGTAAATAGCTACAGCATAGATTTTTATTTTTCTAATGTTTCCATTAACTCTTCAATATATTTGAAAACAGCTTGTCCTGCTTGACCACCATCACCAACAGCAGTTGTTACTTGACGTAATGATTTTTGGCGTACATCGCCAACAGCAAAAATGCCTGGTAGCTTAGTTTCCATTTCCTCGTTTGTCACAATCCAACCTTCGTCATCTGTAATACCAAGGTTTAGAAAAGCTTTTGTTTGAGGCAATATACCCACATAAATAAATGCTCCATCAGCAGAAATCTCACGCTTAGAGCCATCTTTAGTATCAACTAAAACAGCCCCAGTAACTTTCATGTCGTCCCCGTGAATTTCTTCTACAACAGAATTCCATGCAAAATCAACTTTTTCATTTTTAAAAGCCCGATCTTGTAAAATCTTTTGCGCTCTTAATTCCTCACGACGATGAACAATTGTTACCTTGCTAGCAAATTGAGTCAGATAAACACCTTCTTCAACCGCTGAGTCTCCTCCACCAATTACAATTAATTCTTTATTTCGGAAAAATGCTCCATCACAAACGGCACAATAAGATACACCTCGCCCATTGTACTCATTTTCTCCTGCAACACCTAACTTACGGTGTTCAGCACCAGAAGCAATAATAATGGCACGGGTTCTATATTCTTTATTTCCAGCTATAATTGTTTTATAGGCTACTCCATCAATAACTTCTTTAACATCTCCATAAGCATATTCAGCACCAAACTGCTTAGCACCTTCAAACATTTTATCTGATAATTCTGGTCCTAATATACTTAAAAAACCTGGATAATTTTCAATTTCTGCAGTGTTAATCATTTGTCCACCAGGAACACCACGCTCTAACATTAGCGTTGATAAATTAGATCTTGATGCATACAAAGCAGCAGTCATCCCCGCTGGACCAGATCCAATAATTATGACATCATAAATTTTTTCAATAACTTCCATCTTAGTACCCCATTCCATTCTTTCTATATATCCTTACTTTACCTTTTATTTACTAACTAGTCTATTTATATGCTTACTAATAATAAGCAATTTAATTAAAACTCGTTCAACTCTGACTGAATCGTTTCTAACAATTCTTTTGCCTCTTCACTAAAATCACCTAATGGATCTAATTTTAAGTATGTTTCAACTAATTCCAACGCTTTTGGTAAATCTTCTAGAAAAGCATAATTATTTGCCTGAAAATAATAAGCCTCACTAAAAATATCGCCACTTTCAGCAATTAAATCTGTTAGTATTAGAATTGATTCTTGAAATTCCCCAACATGTTGATGACAAATCGCTAATTGACATAGGGCAAATATCTTCTCTTCTTCTGTTTTACAAAGCGTCACTGCACGAGATAAATATTTTTTAGCTCGTTTCATATCATTTTTTTGGAAAGCTTCAATTCCCAAATTAAAATAATAGTCACTTGAAGGAAAAAAATTAATAATCGGTGCTCTATTTTGCTCTATATCAGACATAAGTACCCTCCTAACGTTAAAGTTCGTCCCTAAGTATAACACAGACAATTCCTATTCGATAGCCTATTTTTAGAATTAATCTGATTCCTATTTACAACACAATAAAAAGTGACTAAAACCATTATATAAACCGATTCAGTCACTTTTTATATTTATTTTTTCTCAGGTGTTGCTTTTTTTTCTACTACTTTTTTATCGGCTAAAGCAAGTTCTGCACCTAATTTAACAATATATTGGCGTAAACTGTCTTTAATTTCAGGATGTTTCAAACCATATTGAATACTCGTTTTCAAGAAACCAAACTTATCTCCAACATCATAGCGGATGCCCGTAAATTCATGGGCAAAAACACGTTGCGTTTTGTTCAATGTATCAATCGCATCGGTTAATTGAATTTCATTACCCGCACCAGGTTCTTGATTTTCTAAAATATCAAAAATTTCTGGTGTTAATAAATAGCGACCAATAATAGCTAAGTCACTTGGTGCATCTTCAGGTTTAGGTTTCTCAACAAAATTACGAACATTATACAACCCTTTATCTACCTGACCTTCAGGATCAATAATACCATATTTAGAAGTTTCTTCATGTGGCACTTTCATCACGGCAATATTTGATGCGTGTGTTTTTTCATAACGATCCATTAATTGTTTTGTTAAAGGAACTTTATCTTCCATAATGTCATCGCCTAACATGACAACAAAAGGTTCGTTCCCAATAAAGGCTTTAGCTTGCAAAACAGCATGCCCTAAACCTTTAGGGTAAGATTGACGAACAAAATAAAGATTTAAACCAGTCGTTTCTTCAACTAACTTTAATAAATCTAATTTGTCTTTTTCTCTTAAATTAGCTTCTAATTCTGGATTGGAATCAAAATGATCTTCAATCGGTCGTTTACTTTTACCAGTCACAATCAAAATATCTTCAATTCCTGAATTAATTGCTTCTTCAACAATAAACTGAATCGTTGGTTTATCAACAATTGGCAACATTTCCTTAGCCATTGCTTTTGTTGCAGGTAAAAAACGTGTTCCTAATCCAGCAGCAGGAATAACTGCTTTTTTTACTTTTTTCATCCTATTTACACCCTTCTAATTGAATTAATCTTCTGATTTTCCGTCACGAGTCATTAAATTGGAAACGACTAATTTAACATCTGCTTTTTTATACAAAACAGCATAAATCGCTTCTGTAATTGGCATTTCAATTCCTTTTTGTTTAGCTAACTCATATGCAGCCTTTGTAGTTGAGACACCTTCTACAATCATCCCCATATTCGCTAAAACTTCCTCTAAGTTGTGGCCTTTACCTAGTAAATTTCCTGCACGCCAGTTACGCGAGTGAATACTTGTACAGGTTACAATTAAATCACCAACACCACTTAACCCAATAAAAGTTAACGGCTCTGCACCAAAAGCTACACCTAAACGGCTAATCTCAGCTAGCCCACGTGTCATTAATGCTGCTTTGGCATTATCACCATAACCCAAACCATGTAGAGCACCGGCACCAAGAGCAATAATATTTTTTAAAGCCGCTCCCAGTTCTACCCCAATAATATCATCATTTGTATAAACTCTGAAATAATGATTCATAAATAATTGTTGAATCAACTTAGCTGCATCCTCATTACTAGAAGCAGAAGTAATTGTTGTAATATCCTTTACAGCCACCTCTTCAGCATGACTAGGTCCCGACAGCACCACAATTGCTTTTCTTTTTTCAACTGGTATTTCCTCAGCTAAAATTTCTGAAATACGTTTATGACTCTCTTGCTCTAACCCTTTGCTCGCATGAGCAATAACAACTGGTCCTTCTAATACTTTTGCTAGGTCATGTGCAACAGAACGAATTGCTTTTGTTGGAATAACAAATAAAACAACATCTACATTCTTTACAGCTGCTTTTAAATCTGTATAACCTTTAATATTTTCATCTAAAAGAACGTCTGGTAAGTAATGAGAATTACTGTGTTTTTCATTTATTTCTTGCATTTGATTAGCATGATTTCCCCATAGACGAACTTCATGACCATTTTCATTTAAAACCATTGATAATGCTGTTCCCCAAGAACCTGCTCCTAAAACAGCTATTTTTTTCACCATATTATATTCTCCTTTATTTCTGGTTTTCCTCAAGCACAAAATGTGTCAACTCATCCATTGAATGAACAATTAAATCCGGTTGATAAGGTTTGATTTCTTCCAAAGTTTTTTCTGACCAAGCAACAAAAACACTTGGAATTCCTGCGTTTTTACCAGATTCAATATCATGGGAGTTATCTCCAATCATGATTGTCTCATTTAAATTTGCAGATAACTTTTCAACAGCTACAAAAATAGGTTCTGGATTTGGTTTGGGATGTGTATAATCAAGACCACCTACAATAACTTCAAAATAATCTTTGATTCCCAATACTGTTAAGCCACGCGTTAAAATTTCATTATATTTAGTTGAAACAACACCTAGCTGAATGCCATGTTTCTGCAATTTAGCTAAATTTTCAGATACTTTTGGAAACAATTTTACCATGTCATCATGGTGACGTTCATTATATGCACGATACTTTTTAATCATTTGATCTTTTTCTTGAGGGTTTAATGAACCGTAAACCATTTCTAAAGAGGGACCGTTAAAGGCTCTGACACTGTCTAAGTTGTATGCACCTGGATAATACTCTTCTAAAACATGTAGGTGCGAATGACTAATTAACGCATTTGTATCAGCCAAGGTTCCATCAAAATCAAATAAAAGAGTTTTTATTGCCACCTAATTCCCAACTTTCTAATTTTTTTGTGCGAATTCAGCACCTGTTAAATAATAAGGATTTTCTGGATATTTCTTCCGGCGATAAATCCATAAAAGAATAGCTCCGACAAATAATAAAATGGATAACAATTGAGACACGCGAATTGTTTGAGCTAACATTAAACTGTCTGTTCGAAGTCCTTCAATAAAGAAACGACCAAACGAATACCATAAAACATAACTTAATGCTACTTCACCGCGTTTTAATAAATTTTTACGTCTTCTTAAAATCAATAATAAAATAAACCCAAGTACATTCCAAAGAGATTCATATAAAAAAGTAGGTTGGTAATAGACACCTTCTATATTCATATTATTCACAATAAAATCAGGAATGTGTATGCCTTCTAAAAAGGCTTTAGTCGTAGCTTCACCATGAGCTTCTTGATTCACAAAGTTTCCCCAACGTCCAATTGCTTGAGCAATAATCACACTTGGAGCAGCTATATCTAAGACTAGCCAGAAAGGCAAACCACGCTTTTTAGTAAACCAATAAACCGTTAAACCTCCAGCAATTAAACCTCCATATATTGCAATCCCACCATTCCAAATAGCAATAATTTCAGCAGGATGTTGAATATAATAACGCCATTCAAAAATGACATAATAAATTCTAGCTCCGATAATCGAAATAGGTAATGCCCATAACATCATATCAATAATGTCGTCGCCTTTTATACCACGTTTTTCAGATTCATTTGTACCTAAAAATATCGCTAATAGGACAGCAGATGCAATAATTACACCATACCAGTGTACAGATAGACCTCCTAATGAAAAAGCAATTGGATCGATTGCACCTAATTGTAAACTCATCTTCTAGCCCCGTTTCTTTAGTTGTTTTCTTTTGAATTTTTCTCAATTAAAATTTCTAAGTTTTTTTCGAAAGTTGCTGTTGCATCATAGCCCATACTCTTAGCTCTAAAGTTCATTGCTGCTACTTCAATAATAATTGCTAAGTTACGACCCGTTTTAACCGGAATCGAAATTTTAGGTACATCTACATCAAAAATACGGGTTGATTCATCACCACTACCTAAACGATCAAATTTCTTTTCTTTACTCCATAATTCTAAATTAACAATCAACTGGATTGTCTTGCTACTACGAACAGCACCAGCACCAAATAAATTCATCACATCAATAATTCCAATTCCACGGATTTCAATTAAGTGACGCAAGATATCAGGAGATTCACCAACAACTGTTTGCTCATCTTGTTGATGAATTTCAACACGATCATCAGCAACTAAACGATGCCCTCTTTGAATTAATTCTAATGCTGTTTCGCTTTTCCCAACGCCGCTATCTCCCATAATTAAAACACCTAAACCGTAAACATCAATTAAAACACCATGCATTGAAATTCTTTCAGCTAACTTTCCTTCCAAATAATTGGTTACATTACTAGATAAACGTGTCGTTGTTAAACTAGAAAGAAGTAAAGGGATACCCGCTTCAGTTGTTGCTCGAATTAACTCCTCTGGCGGCACTAAACCACGTGATAAAATAAAGGCTGGTGTATTGGGACGGCACATCCGGCGCATCACAATTAAGCGCTCCTCACTGGTCATTCGTTCAGAAAATGAAATTTCTGTTCGACCAAACAATTGAACACGCTCTTGCGGATAATAATTAAAATAACCTGTTAATTCTAAACCAGGACGTGAGACATCACTAGTAACAATTTTTCTATCCAATTGTTCTTCCCCGTTATGTACACTTAAACGAAGAACTTCAACTAATTCTTTTACAGTTACACTATTGGTCATAAGTTTATTACGCTCCTCTAGATTTATTCTACTTTTAAGCAAGTATCGCTAGTATCTATTCTACCATTTTATAGCGTGGCTTTAAAGAAGAATCCAATTCGTTAAAAAAAGCTTCGGGTTATTACTGACTTTATAATAAAAAAAACAGGACTCATGTCCTGTTTTAAAATAATTCGCTTGTGCCTTAATAACGCTCACTAGTTGTTTGTTTCCCAATTACAGCATTAGATAGCGACAATAAAATTGCTACCCACATAGCTGTTCCAAAACTAGCAAAGTGGAAACCACTACCTACAATAGCTGAGGTTAAACTTAGCATACCTGCATTAATAACAATACTGAACAAGCCTAAAGTTAAAAATGTAATTGGTAGAGCTAAAATAACTAAAATCGGCTTAATCGCCATATTGAGAATCGCTAATACTAAGCTGGCTGCTAAAGCAATCCAGATACTTTCAACATAGAAAGTGCTTCTGAATAACCCCGATAATGCTAGGAATAATAGTGCATTAATCACAACACCCTGCCATAGTTTCATTAGAAATCACTCCAGTCATTATCATCAACTTTTTCTGCTTCTTTACGTTTTGGCTCTTTTTTTGTATTTCCAAAATCATGATTTGAATAAGGATTGCCACCTTGGTAGCCATTCCATTCATTATTTTTTCTTGGAGCTTCTGGCATAACAATCGCTAACACAATATAGATTAGGAATGGTGAGCCTACTCCAAATACAGTTAAAATGACAAATATAATACGAACAATAGTTGGATCAATATTAAAATATTCACCGATACCACCTAAGACCCCGCTAATAACTCGATTTGATCTTGATTTTTCTAGTCTTTTCATGTTTTCCACCTCTTTGTAGGATACCTTACTAAAGTAAAGCTTTATTTTATCTAATTAGGGTATCAAGCAGAGTAGGACTCACTCTGCTTTCACCCCGAATTTGTTATTCTGAATCTTTCAACATAATACTACCTGTTGTTGTACTTAACTTAACGACTAATATATTTTCACTTGCTACGCGTCTAAATTCTTGGAACTGGTTTGTACGGTCTTTTTTCTCTTTAATGATTTCAGTGTTTTCTAAACGACTTTGAATCGATCCAAGATTAGTTTTTGATGTTCCTTCAACACTTAAGTTAGAAGGTATCGCAACTTTAACCGCTCCATTAACAGAACTAGCTTCTAAACGTTTTAAATCAGTTCCTGTAAGTGTTGCCTTGACAGTTCCGTTGACAGTCGATAAATTACCACTCTTAATATCCCCGCGAGCCGTAATTCCGCCATTAATGCTACTGATTAACAAATCACGAATTTGACTATCTAAAACAGATACATTTCCATTAACACCTTCTGTTTCTAACATAGTTGCAGTTAGACGATCAAAAACAATATTGCCGTTTGTTGATTTTGCATAAATATCTTTAGCTTCGAATTCTTCAAATCGTAAATTTCCGTTTAATAATTTAACAGCTGTATGATCGTAAGTTCTTTCAGGTAAATAGAAAGTTAAATCACTACGAATTCGTTTATTAGGAACATGGAACAACAAATGTTCATCATTGACTTCAATTGTACTACGTTCTAAGAAAGCTTCGAATGGATTTTCTACATCTAATCGCCCATAAATTTTGATTTTAGCTTCAATTTTTATATCTTCACTGTCCCAATTTTTAAAGACAACATCTCCATTAGCGACCTTTACATCTAAGATTGTTGCTTCACTCGCTGGGTAAACAAAATCATGATCAAATTTAGTTGTAGCTAATCCAGGTACACGAATATTTACATCTTTCCAGTCGACATTTTCGATGACTGAAGAGAAAGTTTCTTTCATGAATTTACCAAATTGAGTTCCAGCTTCTGTTACTTTATCCCCAACTGTATTCAACGTTTCAGTGGCAGTTTCTTTCCAATCATCAGGAATTTCAAATTTTTCTGTAATATTTTTTTTATGGGTACCCCATTGTTGTTTTTTAACAGTTTTTAGTTTTTCTTCTAATTCTTCTTTTTCATCTTCTAAAATAGCCACTTCATCTTCTAAAGCATCAATTTCATTCTCTAAAATGTTTACTTCAGCTTCTTCTTCAGCAGAGAGTTCATCTAACTCTTCTTTTGTTTCAAAAACCATTTGTACTTCTTTTTTAGCGTTAATTTGTTCTTTCAAATCATCGATAACTTTATTCGTTTCATCTAGTTTAGCCGAATAACCAGAAGCTTCATTTGCTAGCTCCTCAAGAATGGCTTCCAAACGTTCACGATCTTGATTCTGTTCTTGTTCTAAACGTGCTTCACCTTCCTCAGCAACATCTTCAATATCTGATAAAACCGGTTCAGCTGATTTTTCTTCTTTTATTTCTGGAATTGGAGCAACTGGTGCCTTTTTTAAAATTGGCTTTTGGATATTCGCTTGTTCTTTTTTCACAGCCGCTTTGCCTTCTTTATGAGCTGAGTTTTCTAATAACACGAGCGCTTCCTCAGTTGAAATCACGCCTTCTTTAACTAATTCTAAAATTCGTTCTCTTTCTTTCATGATTGTTTCCTCCCTCTAAGTCCTATCTATTTACTTTCAATTGATTCATTTTAATTTCATTAAGCAAGTTTTACTTCTTACTATAATTATATTATCCTCTTCATTGTAGAAAATGTCATAGGACTTTAGAATGATTTATCTTTCAGCATATAGGCTGAACTTAAATGTTACCTATATCTACTCTTTATTTTGTAATTGGATTACGATTAAAACGGACTTCATATTCTCTCTGTGGCAAATACACAACGACATTACAACGAACCAATTTACTTGGTACATGGAAAGTTAATATTCCATCTTTCGTTTCAATTGTGCTACGTTCTAAAAATAGTTCTAAAGGTTTTTCCTCTACATCCACTTTTCCATAAATTTTAACATCTACATCAATTTTCAAATCTGAACTAAAACCATTTTTGAAAATAACATCTCCATTAAATACTTTTAAATCAATAACTTTTGATTCTACTTCTGAATAGCTAAACTGGTGAGTGAATGTTGTTGACGTCAAATGTGGTACTTTAACGGTTAAATCTTTCCAATCTAAATGTTCATTCACTGAATCTAATGTTTTTTTAGCAAATTTACTCACATGAGCACTTGCTTCTGTGACTTTTTCAGTTACTTGATTAACTGTTTCATTCACAGTTTCTTTCCAATCCTCTGATTCTTTTGGTTCTTCTACAAAGGTTTCAGTCTTATTTTCCTCAGGTGCTTTAGCCTCATTCTCTAGTAATACTAAAGCCTCTTCTGCAGTAATTAATCCTTCTTTGACTAAATTTAAAATTCTCTCTTTTTGACTCATAATAATTTTCCTCCTTCAATTTTTTTATCTATGATTGATTATCCAGTGACATCGACAACTATTTATTGATGCAAGTAAGGTTATCTTCTTGCTATACTCCTATTATGCCAGTAATTTATCAAATTGCCATCAGACTTAAGAGGGAGTTTTTATTCATTCTTGAGTCAGAGTTCTTCTTTCTTACTATTTTAACATGAATGGTACTTTGATACTGGTCAAATGCTTACAAACAAAAAACATTCATTTCTACCAAAGGCAACTCGCCTTAGTAAAAATGAATGTTTGACTGACTGAATCTAGCTTAATTTCGTCGTACGATCTTTATCACGTTTTAATATTGGCGCTAAATAGCGTCCTGTATAACTTTCAGCTACCTTCGCTACATCTTCAGGTGTTCCTTTAGCAACAATCATTCCGCCACCGGCTCCACCTTCTGGACCTAAATCAATTAAATAATCAGCTGTTTTAATAACATCTAGATTGTGTTCAATCACTAGCACCGTATTCCCAGTTTCAACAAGTCGGTTTAATACGACTAAAAGTCTGGCAATATCATCAGTATGCAAGCCAGTTGTAGGTTCATCTAAAATATAAAAATTATCGCCATTAGATTTTTTGTGCAACTCACTCGCTAACTTCATTCTTTGCGCTTCTCCACCAGAAAGGGTTGTAGCAGGCTGTCCTAGAGTTACATAGCCCAGTCCTACATCGACAATTGTTGCTAATTTCCGATGAATTTTAGGGATGTGTTCAAAAAATTCAACAGCTTCTTCAACAGTCATATTTAAAATCTCAGAAATATTTTTTCCTTTATAGTGTACTTCTAGTGTTTCAGAGTTATATCTCGTTCCATGACAAACCTCACAAGGAACATAGACATCTGGCAAGAAATGCATTTCAATTTTTAAAATTCCATCTCCGCGGCAAGCTTCACAGCGTCCACCTTTGACGTTAAAACTAAAACGTCCTTTTTTATAACCACGAATTTTAGCTTCATTAGTTTGAGCAAACAAATCACGCATATCATCAAAAACGCTTGTATAGGTTGCCGGATTACTTCGTGGTGTACGACCAATAGGACTTTGATCAATGTTAATGACTTTTTCTAACTTTTCAAACCCGGTCATTTTTTTAAACTTACCTGGTTTATGCTTATTACGATTTAGCTCCTTCGCTAACGCTCGCTTCAAAATGCTATTTACTAAAGTACTTTTACCTGAACCAGATACTCCTGTCACAGCAACAAATCGTCCTAAAGGAAAATCAACAGTAACATTCTTTAAATTATTTTCAGTTGCACCTGTAATCCGAATTTTCCCTAGATTTTCTTTCCGACGTTTTTCTGGTACTGGAATAAATTTTTTACCCGATAGATAATCTCCCGTCAATGACTTTGGATTATTTGCTACTTCTTCAGGCGTACCACTTGCAATGATTTCGCCACCTTTTTCACCAGCTCCTGGTCCGATATCAATTAGATAATCTGCTTCACGCATAGTATCTTCATCATGTTCAACAACAATTAATGTATTCCCTAAATCACGCATTTTCTTTAGTGAACCAATTAAACGGTCATTATCTCTTTGATGCAATCCGATTGAAGGTTCATCTAAAATATATAATACACCTGAAAGATTTGAACCAATTTGAGTTGCTAAACGAATCCTTTGTGCTTCACCACCAGACAATGTTCCGGCTGTTCGGCTCAAAGTTAAATACTCTAACCCTACATTTTCAAGAAAATTGAGCCTTGAGTGAACTTCCTTTAAAATTGGTTTAGCAATAAGTTTTTCTTGATCAGATAAAGTGATTTTGTCAAAAAAGCTAACTGCATCTCCAATTGCTAACTCACAAACTTCTCCAATATCCGTTCCATTAATTTTAACAGAACGAGCTTGACGATTAAGGCGTAGTCCATGACACGTTTGACAAGGTAATTCAGTCATATATGTGCGCATTTGATCACGTGTAAAATCACTATTTGTTTCATCATGACGGCGTGATAAATTGCGTACAACACCTTCAAAAACAATATCTACATCTCGAACGCCACCAAAATCATTTTCATAATGAAAATGAAATTTCTTTCCTTGAGATCCATTTAGAATAAAATCCTTTTGATGTTCAGTTAGTTTTTTATAAGGTTTATCCATATCAATTTTAAAATATTGACACGCTTGTTCTAGCATTTGCGGATAATAATTCGAACTAATAGGATTCCATGGTGCAATTGCACCTTCACGAAGAGTTAAATTAGGATCTGGAACAACTAAGTCTAAATCAACCTCTAATTTCATTCCCAAGCCGTCACAGTCTGGACAAGCACCAAAAGGAGCGTTAAATGAAAATAAACGCGGCTCTAGTTCTCCAACTGTGAAACCACAATAAGGACATGCATAATGTTCGCTAAACAGCATTTCTTCCCCATCAATAATATCGGCAATGGCATAGCCTTCTGCAAGACGCAAGGCAGCTTCAAACGAATCAAATAAACGGGAACGGATACCTTCTTTAATTACAATCCGGTCTATAATAATTTCAATGTTATGTTTTTTATTTTTATCTAACTCAATTTCTTCAGAAATATCATACATCTCTTGATCCACTCGTAAACGAACATAACCTTCACGTTTAATCATCTCAAAAACTTTTTTATGCTGCCCTTTTTTACCCACTACAACTGGAGCTAATATTTGTAACTTTGTTTTTTCCGGCAACTCTAGTACACGGTCAACCATTTGTTCAACCGATTGACTACTAATTTCAGTTCCATCATTTGGACAAATCGGATGTCCAACACGAGCATAAAGCAATCGCAAATAATCATTGATTTCAGTAACTGTTCCAACTGTTGAACGAGGATTTCTGCTTGTTGTTTTTTGATCAATTGAGATTGCAGGACTGAGCCCATCAATACTATCAACATCGGGTTTATCCATCTGACCTAAAAACTGACGAGCATAGGCAGATAAACTTTCTACGTAACGACGCTGCCCTTCAGCATATAAGGTATCAAAAGCAAGCGAGCTTTTCCCAGATCCTGATAACCCTGTTAAAACGACTAATTTATCGCGAGGAATAGTTACATCAATATTTTTTAAGTTATGAGAACGTGCACCATGAACAACAATTTTATCATTTACCATCGACTTACTTCCTTTATGATTAGTTTTTAATTCAATTTAATTTTTAGTAACAACAAAAAATGAGAGACTAGCCCTCATTTCTTTTTCTACTCATTCAGTTTACCACAAATCAGTTTCTTTTGCGAACGTTTGTTCATATTTTAGTATCTGTTAAAATTTTCTGAGAAATTTTTTGTAATTGAGCTTGATTTGTGAAGTCACCACTTAAAAGATCTGGTAAAATAGCCTCTAAAAAATATTGAACACTTTTCAAATGTTTAAACTCCAAAATTGTTTTAAGAGACTCTTCATATATTTCTGTAAAGACATTTTCAGGATTACCTTTTTGAATCTCACCAAAAGACTCATAAAGCAAATCAACTTTATCAGCAACGGACAAAATTTGGCCTTCTAAACTACCATCTTTTCCTTCTTTCAATCGATCTAAATAAACTGCTTGAAACTCTTCTGGAATCTCTCTTTGCACAAAATTCTCCATCATCGATTCTTCAACATCTGCTAACATTTCCCGCAAAGCTGGTGTTGCATATTTTACTGGCGTTTTAATATCGCCAATAAATAGTTCTGTATAATCATGATTCAAGGCTTTTTCATATAACGAACGCCAATTGACTTCTTTCCCAGCCTGCTCCTCTACAGTGCCTAAAAATTGAGCAATTTGAGTCACTTTAAAGGAGTGTGAAGCAACTGAATGGTCCTCATATTTAAATTTACCTGGACAACGAATAATATTTTCTAAATCACTTAAACTTTTAATATATTGATGCATCCCCATTGATATCATCCTTTCATTGTTAAATTTTTACTATCCTACCATAAATTCTCTTACCTGTCACTATGGCATTTTTTTTCTTAAAATAAA
The DNA here is from genome assembly GCF_000744945.1 of Carnobacterium maltaromaticum DSM 20342. Taxonomy (NCBI): domain Bacteria; kingdom Bacillati; phylum Bacillota; class Bacilli; order Lactobacillales; family Carnobacteriaceae; genus Carnobacterium; species Carnobacterium maltaromaticum. The sequence goes on along the minus strand of NZ_JQMX01000001.1, from coordinate 3,258,029 downwards.
ATCGACAATTTCTGAGCCTTTTAATTTTTTACGAATTCCATCTAACTTAAGATATACATCTGAGCCATGATCAAAAAAAACTTCATTTAAGCGACTTCGATTCGGCACAACAACTTCTAAAACATACATATCGGGAAATAGTTCTTCTTCATTCAAATAAACTTCATGAAATCTGATCAAGTAATTATCTCCGCTAATTTTAGGTTCGATCGTTTCTAAAATGCTATACATATCTTTTTTTAATTCATCTAATTCACTTCTTTGTGCTTTAAATCCTGTTACGCGCCCATCATCATCAATCCCATAATAAATACTTCCACCTCGGCTATTTAAAAAAGCGGTGGCATAACTACTTAAATTCCGAATCGCATTTTTAGGTGTTTGTCTTGTTACATCTTTAAATTCATGATCTAAATCTTCAAAATAGGGGACCTCTTTTAAATATAGGTAACGAAAAGTTTGTTCAATTTGACGCTCAAACTCACTTTCTTCAGCAATTCCTGTTAAAAAAGATAAACCTGTATTAATTTGTTTTAAGATTTCAGGACTTAATGTCCCTACTCGTTGATCTAAATCCGCTTTAGGGATACTAACAATTTTCGCTAAATCTAATAACTGAACTGTTGTTAAACCAGTTTCTTTTGGAGTTAGAATAAACTGTGTTGCTAAAATTTTCCTCGGAATCAAATTACTTAAAGGTAAAACAACCACTGTGTTCAACAAATTGTTTAGTGTTTGATTTTGTAAAACAACCACGGGACGCTGCCAAAATTTAGCCCCTTCTTTACCTAAGTATATATCCCCACGGTAAATAATCTCTTCATTAGGAAGACTCAAATTATTTTGCACCACAGCTCCTCCTCGCCAGACTTACTTCTCTTTAAATCATACCAAATTGTAACGACTTTTCAAAGTAACTCGTTTTATACACTTATTTCCCCGGAAATAAAAAATCATCCTCTAGCTAAACGCTGAGGATGATTTTTATTTTATTTTTTATTTGTAGAATTTAATTCAGATACTTTACCTGTAGAAAGATAAACAATCCACTCACAGATATTTGTTACGTAGTCACCAATTCGTTCTAAATAACCAGCTACTAACATATAATCAGAAGCTCCAACAACGATTTCAGAGTTACTCTTCATTTCTTCAATACAATTTTTATAGATTTTTTTGAAATAAATATCTACTTCAGAATCCATAGCAGCAATTTTTTTCGCTCTTTTGGCATCATTTTTAACATAAGCTTCCAGTACATCTTCCACCATTACTTTAACTTTATCGGCCATTTCAGCAATTTCTGCCTCAATTTCTGGAATGCGTTTATTCCCTTTTACACGAATCGTAGATTTAGCAATACTAACTGCATGATCTGCCATTCTCTCTAAATCTGAGCTAGCTTTCATAACCGTTACAATAATACGTAAATCAGTTGTAACTGGCTGTTGCAAAGCAATCATTTCAAAGCTACGTTTTTCTAAATCTAACTCGCGTGCATTTATGGCTTGGTCACTTTTTATAACCTCAGAGGCCAATTCCTTATCATGATTAATAAAAGCTTTAACAGATTTATAGATAGCTTCATTTACCATCATACCCATTTCTGAAAAGCGTAAATGTAAATCGTTTAATTCTTCCTCAAAGACACGTCTCATTTAATGATTCCTCCTTTATTTTACTCGTTTATTTTATCTTAACCAAAACGTCCAGAAATGTAGTCATCCGTTTCCTTTTCTTTTGGGTTTACAAAAATTTGGCGTGTATCACCAGCTTCGATTAGATTCCCTTGTAAGAAGAAAGCTGTTCTATCTGAAATACGCGATGCCTGTTGCATATTATGTGTTACCATTATCATGGTATAATATTCTTTCAATTCTAGCAACATATTTTCAATTTTACCACTAGAAACAGGATCTAAGGCACTTGTTGGTTCATCTAACAAAATAACTTCTGGTTCAATAGCTAAAACACGTGCAATACAGACACGTTGTTGTTGGCCACCTGATAACGAAAGCGCACTTTTATTTAATTTATCTTTTACATCATCCCAAACAGCGGCTTTTCTTAAGCTTTCTTCAACAATCTGATCTAATTTTTCTTTATCGTTCATTCCAGCAATTCTTAAACCATAGGTTACATTATCATAGATAGAAAACGGAAATGGATTAGGTTGTTGAAAAACCATGCCAACCTGTTTTCTTAACTTAACTGTATCCATTTTAGGTCCATAAATATTTTCACCTTTTAATAATACATTTCCAGTAATCGTTACATCTGGGATTAAATCGTTCATCCGGTTTAAAGTTCTTAGATAAGTTGATTTACCACAACCACTTGGTCCTATTAAAGCAGTAATACCTTTGGGTTCAAAGTTTAGTGAAACACCTTTTAAAGCTTCATTTTTACCGTAATATAAATGTACATCTGATGATTCAATGACATATTCTTTTTGATCCAATCTACTTCCTCCTAACCAAAGTGCCCAGATACATAGTCTTCTGTTGACTGAATTTTTGGACGTGTAAAGATTTTTCTAGTCTCATCATATTCTATCACATTTCCCATATAAAAGAACGCCGTATAGTCGCTAATTCGAGCTGCTTGTTGCATATTGTGTGTCACAATAATAATTGTATAGTGCTCTTTTAATGCTAAAAGAGTATCTTCAACTTTACTTGTTGAAATTGGATCTAATGCACTGGCTGGTTCATCTAATAATAAAATATCTGGTTTCATTGCAATTGCTCGAGCTATACATAAACGTTGTTGTTGTCCACCAGATAATGCTAAAGCACTTTTATGAAGGATATCCTTAGCTTGATCCCATAATGCCGCTTGTTTTAAACTCGTTTCAACAATCTCATCTAGCTCGTGTTTATCTTTAATACCATGACGTTTCAAGGCAAAAGTAATATTTTCATAAATTGATTTACTAAAAGGATTTGGACGTTGAAAAACCATTCCAATATTTTTGCGCATTTCATAAACATCTACGTTATCCGCATTAACATCAATTCCTTGATACATAATTTTACCTGTTACATTTGTGTTAGCAATTTCATCATTCATCCGGTTAAGTGAACGTAAATAAGTTGATTTACCACATCCACTGGGACCTATCAATGAAGCTATTTTATTTTTTTCAAATTCTAAAGATACGCCTTTTATTGCTTCATTTTGTCCATACCAGACATGAATATCATCTGTTGACAAGGCAACATTTTGCCCTTGATTCATGCGATATATATGACTTTCAACCTGTTCATTATCTGTCACAGTATTCACTCCTTATATAAAAAGTTTGTTGAGCCGTTTAGTCCTGGCAGAAAAATAGGAAATTCCAAGAAAAGTCGCTCTTTACTTTTTTGGGAATTTATCTTTTTTCCGAGGGACTGGCTCATAAGAACTGGCCTTGATAAAAAGTTTGTTGAGCCGTTTAGCTCCGGAAAGAAAATAGGAAAAATTGATAGGACGCTTTTTGTCCTCTCGAATTTTTATCTTTTTCTCTACGAGTCGGCTCACTACTATCTTAAGCAGATGTTGCTTTCTTATGAATCCATTTACCTAAGAAACGAGCTAGGAAGTTAAATAGTAATACAGAAATAATTAAGACTGCTGATGCACCTGCAGAGACAGCAGCTGCATCTGGCATAATGCCTTCACTATTTACTTTCCAAATATGCACGGCCAAAGTTTCCGCTGGTCGCATTGGATTTAAAGGACTTGAAATATAAAGTGGATTCCAATTGCTGAAATCTAAAGCTGGTGCGCTTTGTCCAGCTGTATAAATCAAAGCTGCTGCTTCACCAAAAACTCGTCCTGCTGCTAAAATCATTCCAGTTAAAATCCCTGGCAATGCTGCTGGTGTAATAATCTTTGTGACTGTTTCCCAACGTGACAATCCTAAGGCTAGTCCCGCTTCTCTTTGCGTTGGAGAAATTGCTCGTAAAGAATCTTCGACTGTTCTAGTTAGTAAAGGTAAGTTAAACAAAGTTAATGCTAGTGCCCCTGAAAGTATGGAGAATCCAAATCCCATTTGCACAACAAAAATTAGGAAACCGAATAAACCTACGACAATTGATGGCAATGAACTTAAAACTTCAATTGCAGTTCTAATGACATCCGTAATCCAGTTTTTCTTTGCATACTCTGATAAATAAATCCCTGCTCCTAATGAAATCGGTACACTAATTAACATAGTTAAAATTAACAAATAAAATGAGTTAAACAATTGAATCCCAATTCCGCCACCTTTAGTAAATGTTTTGGCTGGACTTGTTAAAAACTCCCAAGAAAGATGCGGTACTCCACGCCATAAAATAAAGGCTAGCAGGCTAAATAAAATTAAAACAATAATTCCTGAAATTCCATAGAGAATCCCTACAGCTAATTTATCAGCTTTTTTTGCATTCATTTTATTTCATCGCTCCTTTCTTTCCAATTAAACGGATCGCAATATTGAAGAATAATGACATAAGTAGTAGGATTAGCGCTAATGACCATAGAACGTTATTTTCTAATGATCCCATTACCGTATTCCCCATACCCATTGTTAAAATACTTGTTAATGTTGAAGCTGGTGAAACCAAGCCAGATGGCATTAAAGCAGCATTTCCAATGACCATTTGAATAGCCAAAGCTTCCCCAAATGCACGTGCCATACCGAATACAACTGAAGTTAAAATTCCAGGAATGGCTGCACGTAAAACAACTTTATAAATAGTTTGCCATCTTGTTGCTCCTAAAGCTAATGATGCCTCACGATAATATCTTGGTACTGAGTTTAAAGCATCGACAGTCATACTTGTTACCGTTGGTAAAATCATAACAAACAACACAAACGTTCCTGCTAAAATTCCAAAACCACTTCCACCAAAATAATTTCGAACAAATGGAACAATAACTGTTAATCCAATAAATCCATAGACAACTGAAGGAATTCCAACTAATAATTCAATGACTGGTTGTAAAACCCTTTTACCTGTCTTAGGCGAAATTTCAGTCATAAAAATAGCTGCTCCTAAGGCAAATGGTGTCGCTACTATAGCAGACAATAAGGTCACGATGAAGGAACCTGTAATCATTGGCAATGCACCAACTAAAGGTTGCCCGTCAGCTCCTGTTGAACTAGGATTCCAAACTGTTCCGGTCAAAAATGCCCAGACAGATACTTTATTCGTTGTAAATGTAGCAATTCCTTTGCTGGCAACAAAATACAAAATAGAAGCTACAACTACCACAATAAAAGCAATGCAGATAAAACTAATAAACTTACCTATCGATTCCAGCTTAGCTTTCTTTGATTTTTTTAACAATCTTTCTTGAATTTCTTCCAAAAGAAACCCTCCCTTTTTTAACAAAACTGACTTACTAGACTTTGTAAGTAAACGATAAAAAGCGACATGTTTAACTAAACAGTCGCCTTTTTCTCATAATCCCAACTAAACTTAGCTGGTTTAATTATTTGATAACTCCATTATGATCACGTTCGACTTTCATTGAACTAATTGGAAGGTAGCCTAATTGTTTAACAATTCCTTCTTGCACTTCTTCTGAAAGCATATAATCTAGGAATGCCTTAACTGGTTTAGTTGGCTCACCTTTAGTATACATATGCTCATAAGACCAGATTGGCCAAGAATTATCCGCTACATTTTTTTCCTTAGGTTCAACATCGTCAAGTGATAATGTTAAAATACTGTCATCGAAATAAGAGAATGCCAAATAGCTAATTGCACCTGGAGTCTCAGAAACAATCTTACGTACTGCACCCGAGGAATCTTGCTCTTGCGATTGAATCGCACTTGCACCATCTAGTCCCCATTTTTCAAAAGAAGCTCTTGTACCACTGCCAGAAGCTCGATTTAAGACAACGATTGATTGATCTGCACCACCAACTTCTTTCCAGTTAGTAACTTTCCCAGTAAAGATATCAATTAATTGTTTTTTCGTAATGCCTTTTACACCGACTTCTTTGTTTACGACAGGTCCCATACCTACAACTGCTACCTTATGGTCAACAATTGCTTTAGCATCAACACCTTCTTTTTCTTCTGCAAATACATCTGAGTTTCCAATATCCACAGCGCCTGTGGCTACTTGACTTAATCCAGTTCCACTTCCACCACCTTGAACTGTAATAGAGCTTTCTGGATTGGCGTTTTTATATTCTTCTGCAGCAGCCTCAACTAATGGCTGTAATGCTGTTGATCCAACTGCTGTAATTGTTTTATTCGTTGCTACTTCACTACCTTTATCACTACTGGCATTTTTATCTGTTGCATTATCATTATTGCCACATGCTGCTAAAGTAAAGCCTAAACCAATTGTTAGTATTACCTTTGTCAAATTAGTTACTTTCATTTTTAATCCATCCTTTTCAAATGAGGTGTTAGACTAGCAAGTTTTTTGTACTTCCTGTCTACTCATTTATCATAAGGTTTGAATATTAATTTTGGTTCGCTAATTTGTAAGGAATTTGTATGCTATTGTAAATTTTATCTTTTTTTGTAAATCTTTTCCTATTAAATAGGAGTCACAACTCCATCAACAGAACGCTCAACCTGCATTTGATTTGAAGGAATATAGCCAAGCTGACCAACAATCGTTTTTTGGATTTCATCAGATAAAATAAATTCAATAAATTGCTTCGTTAACCCTGTTGGTTCACCTTTTGTATACATATGTTCATAAGACCAGATTGGCCATTTATTCGTTTTCACATTAGCATCAATTGGTTTTACTCCATCAATCTTTAATGATTTAACCGTATCATTCACATAAGAAAAAGCGACATAGCTGATTGCACCTGGGGTATCTCCAACGATTTGACGGACCATCCCAGTTGAATCTTGCTCTTGAGCTTGCTTACTTTCCTGACCATCTAAAGCCCATCTTTCAAAAGTAGAGCGTGTCCCACTACCAGATGCACGATTTAAAATAATAATTTTTAAATCTTTGCCCCCGACCTCTTTCCAATTTGTAATTTTACCAGTAAAAATCTTTTGCAATTCTTCTTTTGTAATCCCTGTAACACCAACATCCTTATTCACGATAGGCGTAATTCCAACCACTGCTACACGATGATCGACTAATGCGTTAGCATCAATTCCTTCTTTTTCCTCAGCAAAAACATCCGAATTACCGATATCAACAGCACCAGCAGCAACTTGACTTAACCCAGTCCCACTACCTCCGCCCTGTACATTAATAAATTTCCCAAGATGTTGGGCTGAAAATTCCTCACCTGCTGCCTCAACTAAAGGTTGTAAAGCTGAAGATCCTACAGCAGTAATAGATTCTCCCCGATCAACTCCACCACAAGCTGTTAAAAGTAAGGGAATCGCAAGCATACTTAATAGTAACGCTTTTTTTATTTTCATTTGTAAACCTCCTAAAATCAAAAGTTTGTTGAGCTGATTAGGCCTGGCAGAAAAATAGGGAAATTTGATGTGGCGCTTTTTGCCACCTCGAAATTTCATCTTTTTTCCGAAGGACTGGCTCATAAGAACTGGCCTTGATAAAAAATTGTTGAATTTGCTTATGTTTTAAGAGCTAAAATTAGAACTAGCTTTGCCAAAAAAGCATCTTAATTTATTAATCTAGCATTTCATACTATTTTATCATACCTTAACATTGTAAAGAACAAATCAGACTTTTGTAAATTTTATGTAAAGGAAATAAATCAATACTAAAAAAATAGGATTATTTTCTGCTATGTTTGTATAAACCAACTACTGTAGCTTAACTTTTACTATCTATTTTTAAACAACTATTTTAACTTAAGTTGATTCACTCAATCTTATTCTTAAAAAAACATGAGAAATAAAGTTATTTTTTAAGGATACACATGATATTTTTTGTTTTTTTAATTCTTTTATGTTATTCTAAGTTACGCAACTGATGTAGGCTTTAATTTTTTCTTGAGGAGGAATCATGAGCATGGAAAACAATAAAAGTTTCATTGATGAATTAATTGAATCTGTAGTAAAAAAAGCGCCCCTTTACGCTAAAGCTACCAAAAAAAATTCAAGTAATTCAACAAAAATTTCTGCTAAATAAAGTCAATTTATAACGAACAGTGTGCAAGGTGATTTACCATCTGACACTTGCTGAATTAAAAATTAATTTTATTTAGTCAAACTAGCTTTGTTCACATAATCTATTAAGAAAATGAATTTAATTATCTATTTATAAAAAAAACCAACCGCTAAAATCTAACGGTTGGTTTTTATTAGTTATTTTAGAGGTAAGATAATGGTAAAAGTAGTCCCTAAGCCAAGCTTGCTTTCCACTTGAATTGTCCCATTGAAATTTTCAACTAGATATTTAACAATTGATAATCCCAAGCCGGTTCCACCTGAATTACGACTACGTGCTTTATCAACTCGGTAAAATCTCTCAAAAATACGATCTAATTCAGCTTCAGGAATTCCCATTCCATTGTCAGAAATTTTTATCGTCGCTTCTGTTTCCGATTGTTCAACAAAAACTTCAACTTTCCCGCCAGCCTCAGTATATGAAACAGCATTGGTTAGCAGATTTGTTATAATTTGTTTTAGCCTTCCGCTATCTCCTAATAAATAAATAGGATCCGCATCATTTAATAACAAATTCATATTTTTTTCATCTGCTTTATGCTTGACCAATCTAAAACTAGAACGAACTGCTTCTTGAACTTCAATTAACTCCTGTTCCAATGGAACTTGCTTCTGTTCTAATTTAGACAACTCTAAAATATCATTGACAAGTAAATCTAAACGGCTACTCTCAGCATACATAATTTCTAGAAATTGTTTCAAGATAACTTTATCATCCATAGCCCCATCCAATAACGTTTCGGAGAAACCTTTCAGCGCTGTCACTGGCGTTCTTAGTTCGTGAGAAGCATTTGTAACAAAATCTGTTTTTATTTTTTCTAGTTTTTTTATCTCAGTAATATCATATAATAAGACAATTAAATTAAGCTCACCTTTATGTTTACCAGTAATTGGTACAATATTTGCGTCTAAAATCCGATCCTTAGGATAATAAAAGTAGATTTCTTCATTTTGCGGGATCCCTTTTTGATAGGCTTTTTCTATCATATGAGTTAACCCATAACTTTTGGTTACTTCAACATAAGATTTCCCAATTAAATAACTATTATCTTGGCCTAACATAACAGACATAGCTGGGTTTACAATTTGAATATGGCGCTGCTCATCAAGTAACATTACTCCGATAACTAAATGATTAATTAAGCCATTAATTCGTTCTTCGTTCTGTTGAATTTCATACATTTGTCCTTCTAAACTCTCTGCCAAATGGTTCATGACTTCACCCAACTCAGCAATTTCTCCATAGCCTTTACCGTGGTAGCGATTATGATAAAGTTTATTTGATAAATCTTCTGCAACTTCCATCACTTCTTCAATTGGTTTTGCAATTTGTTTAGTCGTTAAAGAAGTGAGTAGAATACCTAGTATTAAAGAGAAAACAATGCTCATAATTAAAGATAATCTAATTTGCTGATCAACATTTTCCATTTTATTTATGGGCTTAGATAGTCTTAAAACGCCTATTAACTGCCCATCTTGATTATTCAAAGGAACTCCGACATAATATAAAGTTTCATTTGTTGAATCGCTTTTTCGTTCAGCAGTCCCTATTTTAGCTCCTTCAAGAACTTTTTTTATTTCAATCCGATTTCCATGATTTCCCAAGTTGTCTTTTATTACTTTCGAATCATAGATTACCGTTCCATCTAGGCTGACAAGTGTCACACGTTGATTGTTTGGTTGTTGTAATTCGCTAAGCGGAGCAATCAGATCTTGTACTTGTGTTGATTCCAATGATTTTAATGGCAACAAACTTGAAATTAGAGTCGCATTTTCTTCCAATTGTTCTTTTTGGCTCGAAAAGGCATGGTCCCTTAATAACTTACTTGAAAAAGTACCAATGCAGACACTTAATATACTGAAAATCAAAACAAATATTAAAATAATTCGTAATTGGAGCTTTTTCATACTTTTGGAGCCTCAAATTTATAACCAAAGCCCCGAACTGTCCGAATATACGCTGGATTTTTAGTATCTACTTCTATTTTTTCACGTAAATGACTAATATGAACATCTACAATTCTAGTCTCACCAGCATAATCAAAGTTCCAAATAGCATTTAATAATTGTTCACGACTTAAGATTCGGTTAACTCTTTTCATCATATACAACAATAATTCAAATTCTTTTGGAGTCACTTCAATTAATTCACCACGAACTTTTACTTCATACAACTCTGGGAAAATTTGCAATTCACCAATAACTACCTCTTCTTCAGGGCTAGCCTCATGGCTCTCGTTTATCTTCTCTTTGCTTTCTGGCTTAATTCTACGCATAATAGCTTTCATACGTGCTAATACTTCTCTAGGACTAAAAGGCTTAGTCATATAATCATCGGCCCCTAATTCAAGACCTATAATTTTTTCTAATTCATCATCTTTAGCAGTTAAAATCATAATTGGAGTCTCAATTTTTTCTTGTCGTAATTTCTTACAAACTTCCATACCGTCCATTGATGGCATCATTAAGTCCAATATAATAAAGTCGTATTGATTTTCCAAAGCTAGTTGGTAGCCGATTAGCCCATCCATTGCTGTTTGAACTTCATAACCTGCTTTTTCTAAATTAAAAGCCAATAAGGTCAAAATTGATTCTTCATCATCTACAATTAAAACTTTTTTCATACTCATCCTCCGATATCTACGTAAAAAGATACTAACTTTAGTTTATTTTATCAGGAATCGTAACAATTCCTAATTCGTGGGGAGAATCAGCAAATATCGCTGTTTCTGTTAACCGATATTCACCATCTAATCCTCTAATTTTCAAATGACAGTATGCGCTATTAATTAAAAGTGCTTGATAAAATTCATCATCATTTTTAACTGCTTGATTATTACAGACTACGATTGTTTCTCCAATTTCTAGCTGCATTTTAGTTGCAGGAGTATCCGGTCGAATCCCAACAATTTTGATGCCATCTCCAACAGGACCATACAAAAACTGCCACTTTTTTTCGCGAATATTGTGTCTTATTAACGTAGCTACACCACCTATAAATATGAGCAACAATGTAACTTCCGCAGCGTAATAAACATAGTAGCTTAAAACTGTACCAACTATCCCCACTATACTCACCAGTACTATATCTTTTTGAATTCCTTTAATCGCTACTTTTAAAGGCTGTGTTTCAATTTTAATTCTTAAACCAATTAAAACTGGAATAGCTACTAAAGTATACGTTTCGTTGCCTATTGAAAAAACTGGCCACCAACTAAACAACTCAGTAAATTGTTGACCTGGTACTAGTAAAAACAATGGCAAAAATGTTAATGGCTTAACTAAGTAACTAGCAATCCATTTACCTCGACTTGTTTTTCGAAAATTTGGTGATAAATATTTCAACGCTTGCTTAAATAAAAAATAGGTAGCAAGTATCAACAATATAGTAAGAATTAGACTGTTTTGAACTAATCCTGTATTTATAAAGTCCATATTAAAATCTAACTTACCAACTGAAAATCCTGAATCAGCTTTAATTAGATACGATGTTATAAATAATATACCTATAGTAATCGGAATAGTAAACATAGGATGAATAAAGCGATACCCTAGTAAAATAAAACAAAAGGCAACAACTATTGGATAAACCCATAACCACTCTATGTTAATTGTAATTCCTAATAAAATAACTATCGCTGATATGATAAGTCCAGGTAACAGACCACTGATTAAATAATTACGAACTTCATTAAAACCTTTATGAATTGCAACTCGATAAATCTTTCGTTCTCTCTTTATTCGTAGTATGCTACTTAGCAAAGCTACTAAAGCGCCTAACCAAAAAAGAGGTTGAGCAAAAAATAAAATGATTGCCTTAAAAATAATACCTGCAACTGAATCCAAATAATTCACCCTTTCTATCTCTATTATTTATTTTAACAAAATTTCACACGTTTTAACTAGTAAAATCTATTTTGAACCTGATTCTAATAAATGCTACTTTCTAACACTTATCTATCTTATTATAACAAAATAATCCTCACTTACTAGTCTCAATCTAAAAGCAATTTACCAAATAACTTTCAACAATGAAAATAAATTATTTTGAATTCAAAAATAGCCTTCAGTCAATCTCGCAAAATGAGATTGACTGAAGGCTATTTTATCCGGGGTAATAATTAAATATTAAACTAAATTAGTTGACACGTCCAAAACCAACTAGGTATTGAGCCCAGTAGTATGGAGAAATTGAAGCTACTGCTACGCCAGATGAAGATTGTGAACCGATAAACTGTCCACCACCCAAGTAAATTCCAACATGATCAATTGAACCAGTTTGGTTAAAGAAAACTAAATCTCCTGGCTGTGCTTCTGCTTGTGAAATACGAGTCGTTGCTGAGTATTGCGCACTAGCAACACGAGGTAAACTAACCCCAATTGCTGCAAAGGCAAATTGTGTAAAACCAGAACAATCAAATCCAGCAGTTGTTGTTCCACCATATAAATAAGGTGTTCCAATTACACTATAAGCAGCCCCTAATACGCCACCAGAGTTATTAACAGGTGGAGCAGCTGGTGCATTATTTTCCGCAACTGGTGTAGCTGCAGGTGCAGTTGTACTTGTTTGAACAGCTACAACTGGTGCAGCATTTGCGGTTGCAATTGCTTTAGCTGCTTTTTCAGCATCTTCTTTTTTAGCTAGGAAAGAAGCTTTTTCACTTTCAGCTCCAGATTGTTCTGAAGCTAAAGTTGCAACAATTGCTTCTTTTTCAAGTTTTTGTTGTTCTAAATCAGCTTTAGTCGCTTCTAACTTTGCAGCTAAAAGAGCTTGTTCTTGTGATTTAGTTTCTGTTTCTTTTTGTTTAGAAGCAACTTCTTCTTTATCTGACTTTTGCTCTTTCACTAAATCTTGATTTGCAGAAACCATTTGGCTAACAACATCAACACGACCTACAACATCACCGAATGATTTTGCTGATAAGACAAAGTCTATATAATTTTGTGTATCACCATTCACTTGAATAGTGCGAGCTTGTTCTTTTAACTTATCTTCACGTTGCGCAATTTTTTCATTTAACGCAGTTACTTCAGTTGTTAAAGTTTTCAAAGTTGCTTGAGTTTCTTTCATTTCTGCAACTAATTTAACTGAATTTTCTTCATTTTTAGCAATAGTATCAGTAATAGTTCCAATTTCAGTTTGTGCTGCATCTTTTTTACCCGAAATTTCACTGATTTTTTGTGATGTACGATTAATATCATCGTCTACCGCTGCTGCTGCGCTAAATGGTAAAGCTAATGAACTTAAACCAACTGTACCAACTACTACTAAAGTTAACATTTTTTTATTCACGAATTGTTTCCCCCGGTTTCCCTTATAATTATGTTATCTAATTTTTTATTTTTAAACTTTCAAGAAACGACGCATTGAAATTAATGAACCGAATGCACCGATGATAATTCCAATCCCTAGTAAAAGTCCACCAATCTGGATTAAGAATGGATTTGGCGTTAACAAAGCAAAGTATGTTCCTTGCAACGCTCCTGTACTAAAGTTATAAATCGCTACATAAATGAAGCTTAGGATCGTTATTGGCAAAACAGCACCAAAGAATCCAATCCATGCACCTTCTAATAAGAAAGGCCATCTAATAAAGCCGTTTGTTGCCCCTACTAGTTTCATAATTTCAATTTCTGTACTACGTGACAAAATTGTAATACGAATTGTATTAGAAATTAAGAAAATAGCTGTTAATAACAAGGCCACAATAATAACTGATCCGACATTTCGTATCGTTGAAACAAATTTAAATAGTTTTTTAGCATCTGAACCACCGTAATTTACTTTTGCAACATACGTTAATTTTTCAGCTGCCTTTGCAACTTTTTCTGTATCCTGTGGTGACTCAGTACTCACTACATAAACATCATATAATGGGTTATCATCGCCGCCGAATAAAGTAAATTCAGATCCATAACTTCCAACTACTTTTTCTAATTCGCTCTCACGACTTGAATAGTCGATTGAATCAACATTTGATAATTTTTGTAATTCTTCTTTTAATTGAGTTTTCTGATCTTTCGTCGCAGCTAAATCAATGTAGACACGCACACTGACATCATTTTCAACATCAGTAGCTAATTTATTAATATTCAGTAGGATAGAGATAAAACTCCCTACTAATAGTAAAGTTACTGTTACAGCACTAATCGCCGCAACAGACATCCAACCATTTCGTTTTAAGCTTTTTAAACTCTCTACTAAATGTCTTTTAAACGTTCTAAGCTTCATAACCGTAATCTCCTTCCAATTGATCTCGGACAATTCGTCCATTTTCAACCGCAAGAACACGGTGTTTTACAACATTTACAATTTGACTATTATGAGTCGCCATGACAACTGTTGTACCTTGATTGTTGATTTCTTCCAAAATATTCATAATTTCCCATGAAGTATCTGGATCTAAGTTCCCTGTTGGCTCATCAGCTATTAGAACTCTTGGCATATTTGCAATGGCTCTCGCGATTGCAATACGTTGTTGTTCTCCACCTGATAACTCATTTGGAAACATTCGAACTTTATGTTTTAATCCAACTAAATCTAAAACTTCTAAAACTCGTTTTTTAATTGTTTTAGGATTTTTTTCAACTACTTCCATTGCATAAGCAATATTTTCATACACTGTTAAACGTGGTAATAATTTAAAGTCTTGGAAAACAACTCCAACATGACGTCTTAAAAAAGGAACATCTCGATCTTTCATTGTAACTAAATCAAAATCTCCTACTTTGATACTGCCCTTTGTTGCATTTTCTTCACGGTACATCATTTTTATAAAGGTTGATTTACCCGCACCACTTGGTCCAACCACATAGACAAATTCACCTTGCTCGATTCGAACTGTTAAGCCGTTCGCGGCTGTAATGCCATTGGGATATTTCTTATAGACATTCAGCATTTCTATCATATAATCACCTTACTTTTCTAGTTTTGCTATCCTTATCAGGTGTTTCATCCTAATCTTCGGGAACTATTTTCCCTAATGCCTTCTCATTATAGCATTATACAAGCTCATGTCTGTACTAATTTCTTTACAAGTTTATTTCAAAATAAGCAAAGTCTGTAACGAAATGTCTTATTTAAAATATTTCAGACTTAATAACAATAAAATTAGGCTTAAGCTAGTTAAACAAATGTTTTTCACACTATCCCTCCCACTTAACGCCATTAAATAGCTTTTTTTTGGGAAAAGACAATTAACCTTGTAATATTCTTTTGTTTTTTTAAGGAAATACTGGAGTATGTTTGAATCAATTTTAATACTTTTTAGCTTTTTGTAACAATTTTACTTTTCAGATACGCATCAATAAAGGGATCTAAATCACCATCCATGACGCCTTGGACATTTCCAGTTTCATAGTTAGTGCGATGATCTTTAATCATTGAATAAGGATGAAAAACATAAGAACGGATTTGTGATCCCCATCCAATCTCCTTTTGTTCTCCACGAATTTCAGCCATTTGTTTCTCTTTTTCTTCTAATTCAAGTTGGTATAATTTAGCTTTTAGCATTCCCATTGCTTGATCTTTATTTTTCATTTGTGACCGTTGAGCTTGGCTTGCAACAACAACTCCTGTTGGAAGATGCGTAATTCGAACTGCTGAATCGGTTTTATTAATATGTTGCCCACCTGCTCCGCTAGCTCGGTAAGTATCAATTCGCAAATCATCTGTATTGATTTGAATATCCACATTATCTTCCATTTCTGGTATTACATCAATAGAAACAAATGAAGTATGGCGACGTCCAGCAGAATCAAATGGAGAAATACGAACAAGACGATGAACCCCTTTTTCAGCCTTCAAATATCCATAAGCATTATGACCTTTAATTAACAAAGTGACACTCTTAATTCCTGCTTCGTCCCCATCCTGGTAATCCAAATACTCAACCTTAAAGCCTTTTTTCTCTGCCCATCTTGTATACATTCGTAATAACATACTACCCCAATCTTGCGACTCTGTTCCGCCAGCTCCAGGATGTAACTCAATAATGGCATTGTTTTTATCATAAGGTTCACTTAATAACATATCTAATTCAAATTGATCTAATACAGCTAAAAAAGTAGTTAGATTTTCTTCTAACTCTTTTTCTAATTCCGCATCTTCTTCTTCTTTAACCATCTCTAAAAGCAGGTCTAACTCTTCTTTCGTCTCTGCTAACTGTTGAAATTGATTGTATTTTTCTTTAATAATATTGGCTTCATTAATCACACTTTGTGCTTTAATTCCGTCATCCCAAAATCCAGGTTCGCCCATCAACTCATCAAATTCAGCAATATCTCGTTCCATTGATTCTAAGTCAAAGAGACCTCCTGAAACCAGCAATTCTTTCCTCTGCTGTTGCTAAATTATTTCTGATTTCACTTAATTCCATAAAAACACGTCCTTATTCTATAGTCTATTTATTATTATGGTAACAAAGAACACGATTTGGCATCAACCAAATCGTGTTCAGTAGAGAACTATCTATTTATCCTTGCCATGACAATTTTTATATTTTTTGCCACTGCCACATGGACATGGATCATTTCTACCAATCTTATCATCGTTCTTAACTGGTTTATGTTTTGCAGCTTCTACTACGTCCCCATCACCTGTTGAACGGGCTGGTGAACCTTGAGCCACTTGTTCTCTTTGTAGATTTTGTCTAATTTCTGATTTCATCAATAGACGTGTTACATCATATTCGATTGCTGCAATCATTTCTTCAAATAATTTGAATCCTTCAGCTTGGTATTCAACCAGTGGATTTGTTTGCGCATATGCTCGTAAACCAATTCCTTGACGTAGTTGATCCATTGTATCGATATGATCTGTCCACTTACTATCAACAACACGTAGAATAACAACTTTTTCAAATTCAAGCATTTGTTCGTTAAATTGTTGTTCTTTAGTTGTATAGATGTCTTCAACACGTTTCATTAATAAAGCTTCAATTTCTTCTGGTGTTTTGTTCTCTAAATCTTGAACAGTCAAGCTATCTTCATGGACAATTGCAGATGTTGCAAAATCATGAATACCTTGTAAGTTCCACTCTTCTTTATTTCCTTGTGTGTTAACACTTACCATACGATTCACTGTACGTTGAATCATAGCCATTGTAATTTTTTTCAATGATTCAGTTGCCATAATAACTTCCAAACGTTGTCCGTACATAATTTCACGTTGTTCACGCATAACATCATCATATTCTAAAACGTTTTTACGAGTATCATAGTTGTTTCCTTCAACACGTTTTTGTGCAGATTCAACTTGACGTGAAATCATTTTACTTTGGATAACCGCATCTTCTTCTTGAACTCTTAAACGTTCTAAAATTGCTTGGATTCTTTCAGAACCAAATCGTTTCATCAATTCATCTTCTAATGATAGATAGAATTGAGTCACCCCAGGATCTCCTTGACGACCAGCACGACCACGTAATTGATTATCAATACGTCGTGACTCATGACGCTCAGTGCCAATAACACATAAACCACCAGCTTCAATAACGCCAGCACCTAACTTGATATCTGTACCACGTCCAGCCATATTCGTTGCGATGGTAACTGCTCCTTTTTGACCTGCGCTCATGATAATTTCAGCTTCTTTAAAGTGATTTTTAGCATTTAAAACTTCATGATGGATTTTAGCTTTAGTTAATAGATCTGATAATAATTCAGATGTTTCAACAGCTACAGTACCAACTAAAATTGGCTGTCCATTAGCATGACGTGTTTTAATGTCCTCAACCACTGCATTAAATTTACTTTCTAATGTTGGATACAATAAATCAGGACGATCATCACGAATAATCGGCTTATTCGTTGGGATTTCAACTACTTGTATATTGTAAATTTCGCGGAATTCTTCTTGTTCTGTTTTAGCAGTACCAGTCATTCCAGATAATTTTTTATACATTCTAAAGAAGTTTTGGAACGTTACATTGGCCATTGTTTTTGATTCATTTTCAATTTCAACGCCTTCTTTAGCTTCGATCGCTTGGTGTAAACCATCTGAATAACGACGACCATCCATAATACGACCTGTAAATTGATCAACAATCAGTACTTCACCTTCTTGAACAACATAATCAATATCACGTAACATAATGTAGTTCGCACGTAATGCTTGATCAATGTGGTGAATCAAGGCTGTATTATCAATATCATATAAGTTTTCAACTTTAAAGGTTTTCTCAGCTTTAACCATACCTTCTTCAGTTAATGCAATTGTTTTTGATTGAACATCAATAGTATAATCTGCTTCAGCTGTCAAACTTTTCACAAAAAAGTCAGCACGTGTATACAACGCTGTTGATTTTTCAGCTTGTCCTGAAATAATTAGCGGCGTTCTCGCTTCATCAATTAAGATTGAATCGACTTCATCCACAATCGCATAGTTTAATGGACGTTGAACCATTTGTTCACGGTAAACAACCATGTTGTCTCTTAGGTAATCAAAACCTAATTCATTATTTGTACTGTAGGTAATATCAGCATTGTACGCTTCACGTTTTTCTTCTGAACTTTTAGAATTTAAATTCAACCCAACAGTTAATCCTAAGAAAGTATATAACTCTCCCATTTCTGTTGCATCACGACTTGCTAAATATTCATTTACTGTAACAACATGAACCCCTTCGCCTGCTAATGCATTTAAGTAAACCGCCATTGTCGCAGTCAAGGTTTTCCCTTCACCTGTTTTCATTTCAGGGATATTCCCTTTATGCAAAGTCATTCCACCCATTAATTGGACACGGTAAGGGTACAATCCCAAAACACGTTTAGCAGCTTCACGAACAACTGCAAATGCCTCTGGTAAAAGATCATCTAATGTTTCACCCGCTTGGTAACGTTTCTTAAATTCAGGTGTTTTTGCTTGTAACTCTTCGTCAGATAAAGCCGCCATTCGATCGCCATAAGCATCAATCTTATCAGCAACTTTTTCTAGGCTTTTAATTTCTTTTTTATCGTTTTCAATTAACTGCTTTAAAAAATTAGCCATCACTATTTCTCCTCTTTTTCATATATTCTTTTAATTTAATCTTGTCTATGTTTTTAAAATCTGTAGTAGCTGTCAGATAATAAATTAACCTTTGCTAAGCAGACTACTGCCATCCTTACAATTTTATCATTACTTCCCTACAATTGAAACCCTTTTTTCATCAAAACGGCTCTAGCAAATTGATTAAAGCGATTTCTAAAACAATTCTGTTCAAAAAGTTGTCATTTTTTTTAATGGAGATTAAATTAAAAAGCTAATGCTCCCTTCATTTATAAAAACGACATTAATTTATTATACCTTTTTTTTTTATTTTTTTCTATTTTTAACCAAAATAAAGAAGTTACTTGTTAAGTTTAACAAGTAACTTCTGCTTTTTAATCTTTAGTTTGTTTCAATTAATCCGTATTTTCCATCTGTACGACGGTAAACAATACTGATACCATTAGTCTCTGCATCTTCAAAAATGAAGAAATTGTGACCTAACATATCCATTTGTAAAACAGCTTCTTCACTGTCCATAGGTTTTAATGAAACACGTTTTGTTCTCACAATATCAAGTTCACCAGTGGCTACATCTAGCTCAGCAGCATTAGGTACAACAAAGTCGAAACCTTTTTCACGAGATTTGCGGTTAATTTTTGTTTTATATTTACGCATTTGTCTTTCTAATTTGTCTACAACTAAATCCACACTTGCATACAGATCAGGTGAGGTTTCTTCGGCACGTAGAACCAAATAAGGTAGTGGAACAGTTACCTCCACTTTAGCAGTTTTATCAGAGTAGACTTTTAAGTTTACGTGAGCCGTTGCATCAGGCACATCGCTAAAATATCTTTCTAATTTGCCTACTTTTTTCTCAACATACTCACGGATTGCTGCTGTTACCTCAATATTTTCGCCACGAACATTATATTTAAACATAAACGCTCTCCCCTTTCAACTGACACTGTCAGAATGGTGACACATCATGAGGACCACTCAAATGATGTTGTCCTTAACTCAATTATAAGCGATAGCGCTTTAATTGACAAATGAAATCCGTCATTATTCTCTGACTATTTTTTCACCTTGCTAAAGAAACGCTTCGTACCAAGCTTGCGCCTGAATCTTCTATTAATTTTTTTGCATATAAAATCGTTCTACCAGTTGTGTAGACATCATCTACAAGTAAAATTGATTTTCCTTCAAGCTTTCCTTGCCACTCTTTCTTGATGCTAAAAGGCTGTTTTAATAGTAAACGTTCTTGTCTATTTTTGCTAGATTGTTTCATTTCTTGACTTTCATTCAATAAAATTGACTGATAAGTTACTTTTGCAAAATCTAATAATGCCTCAACTTGATTAAAACCTCTATTAGCATAACTGTGTTGGCTACTTGGAATTGGAGCAACGAGAAAACCTTGTTGTTTTTTAAAATATATAAATTTTTTCAGTTCTTCTGAAAAAACACAGCCTAATTGGTAATTCCCTTTAAATTTAAACCCCTCAATCCATTCTTTCATCCAATCATTGTATTCAAATAAACTTTGATGATTCAAAGTAGCGGTTGGCTCTATTTTCTTCCAATTGATACAATCATTACAATATCCCTTTTCAAAGCTAATACGTCCACATCCTTGACAAACGATCTGATTGGTTAATGGATTAAATTTATCCCGACAGTCTTTACATATGCTTTCTTGTTGTAACTTAATAAAAAAAAGTATTTTTCTAAGAGTAATCAGTTCATTTAAGCCCTCTTAGCACATTAAACATTTTTTCATGAAAGAATAAATCCTTTTTGCCTAGCGAGCTGATTCATTTTCTTTATTTGCTTAATTGCTCGTTTCATATCTCGAGTTAAACTATGATATAAAAAAACTACCTGACCAGTTGGGTAATCACGGTGTCGCCCTGCTCTGCCAGAAATTTGTACTAATGCAGCTTCTGTAAAGGTTCGATCTTCTGCCCCTAAAACTAAAACATCAATATCTGTAAATGTCACTCCTCTTTCGAGAATCGTCGTACACAATAAAAAATCCAATTCCCCTTTTCGCATAGCTAGCACTTTTTCTTGACGTTCAGGATCTCCTGAATGAACACTCGCAATAGTTTTAGTAAAAAACTCGGCTTGAACTATTTTTTCTAACTCTTGCATCTTCTTTATATTTGGTGAAAACAATAAAAATCGTCGCTTTTGATTGACAAAGTGGTGTAAAATATTCAACAATCTCTTATTAGCCTTCTTTCCCTCCATTTTTTCACCTAAAAAAATACATTTAGGTTCTGGTAATGGATGACCGTGATATCTTGCTGGTAAAATAGACGCAATTAACTCTTTATTTTGAAGCTCTTTTTGCATTTTTTTTGAAGGTGTTGCAGATAAATAAATTAAACAACTTCTTTTTTTTCTGGCTTTTTCTGCTGCAAAAGCTAATGTTTTATCTGCAGTAAACGGAAAAGCGTCAATTTCATCAATAATTAACACATCAAAAGCTTCTTTGAATCGCATTAACTGATGTGTAGTCGCAATAATTAATTGCTTATAAGTATCTCGTTCTTGACTAGTTCCGTGGAGTAAAGCAATTGGAACATTTGGAAAAGCACTCTGAACTCGTGGAGCTAACTCTAGACAAACATCAACTCTTGGTGAAGCAATGCAGACCCGCTCGCCATTCTTTAAAGCTTGTTCAATTCCTGCAAAAATCATTTCTGTCTTACCAGCTCCTGTCACTGCCCAAATCAACCTCGTTTCCTTCTTTATTACAGATTCGGTAATTTCTTTTGAAGCTTTTTCTTGTTGTTTCGATAGAATCCCTTGCCAAGTCATAATTGGTGAGCTTAACGAATCAAACTGATTCAACTCAACTAAGGAATATAACAAACTACATCTCCTTATTTTTCCCATTTGTAAACAATTCAAACAATAAAAACATTTATTTTGACAATAACATGGGGCTTCTATTCGGAGTTTATTTGATTTGCACCCACAGCGCTGACAAGATATTTGACTACCCTTAATTAAAAAACCAGGTCTAACTTCTATCTGCTGATTCATTTCATTCGTATTACTATTAAATTCATTTGCTAGTAATTCTCGTCCCATTAATTGTTTCATAGTGTTCCTCCCTGCCCAATAAATATATGCAAAAAAACCGATAGATTTTTCTATCGGTAAGTCAAAATACATTTAATTTTTTTGTTCTAGGCAGTCGGGTGGGATTTAGCCCTGTCTTCAACCCAGGCCATACCTAATGAACCTTCACCTAGATGTGTTCCAATAACTGGACCAAAATAACTAAGTTCAAACCGAACTTCAGGCATTTTCTTTTCCATCTGTTTTTTCCATTTCAGTGCTTCTTCTTCCGCATTTGCATGAATAATAGTGGCTACAATCGGATAATTTTTATGCGTGTCCTCTTCTAGCATGCCTTCGATTCTTTTTAATGCTTTTTTAGAAGAGCGAATTTTTTCAAAAACAACAATCTCTTTATCTGAAAAATGTAAAATAGGTTTAATTTTCAGCATGGATCCTAAAATAGCTGCTCCATTTGATAAACGGCCTCCTCTAACTAAATGATTTAAATCATCTACCATAAAGTAAGCTCGTAAAGTTGTTTGCATTTCATCAAATGTCCCTAAAATTTCCTCAGGTGTAGCACCATGTTTAGCCATTCCAGCTGCTTCTAAAGCAAAATACCCTTGCGCCATACAGCTAATGCCAGAATCGTATGGATAGACCTTAATTGATTCAACCATTGATGCAGCAACAGAAACATTTTGATAGGTTCCACTAATTTTACTAGATAGATGAATACTAATCACAGCATCATACTCTTTACTAAGACGTTCTAGTAAACTCACAATCTCACCTGTTGTTGGTTGGGAACTCGTTGGTAAACTTTCCATTCCTCTAACTTTTTCATAAAACTCAGCGCTTGTAATATCAACTTCTTCACGAAATACATCTTCTCCGATAATTACAGACAGAGGTAACATGAAAATATTATTCTTTTGGTATTGGTCATGTGTTAAATACGCTGTACTATCTGTTACAACTGCTATTTTCAATTTTTCACCCCATTGCTCTTCACACTTATATTTAAGCTTTTATTTCTAATTTAAAATCCATTCAAGTGATTCAACAAATAATTATAGCATATTTTCATTGTATCGTCTTGACAATTTAATAAGTTCTAGTACTATTTAACAAAAAATAATAACAAGTTAACTTTTAACTCTTTGAAAAAATTAACATTTTAAATTGGCAAAATGTACTAGATTAAATGCGCTAGTTTTCTTATTTTATCCATTTCTCTAACAATTTACTTTTATTTATCATATAATAGAAAGTAATCAACCGCTAGAAAGGGTGAATAATATGCTCCTACTAAAACAATATTATACAATTAAGAGTTCTGGCAGCCATGAAATCGAAATAAAAAAATCTCGTTTTATTTGCCATTTAAAAGAAGTTGATACAGAAGCGGATGCTCAGCAGTTTATTCAAAAAATAAAAAAAGAACATTGGAAAGCCAATCACAATTGTGCCGCTTATTTAATTGGTGATAAAGATCAAGTCCAACGTGCATTAGATGATGGCGAACCTGTTGGGACAGCAGGAATACCTATGCTAGAAGTCTTGAAGAAACGCCAATTAAAAAATGTTGTCGCTGTAGTAACACGTTATTTTGGTGGAACAAAACTTGGAGCTGGTGGTTTGATTCGCGCTTATGGAAAAAGTGTTAGCAGTGCATTGGATGCTATCGGTATTGTTGAACGCAGCTTACAACAAGAAATAAATGTTAGGATTTCCTATACAGCAGTTGGTAAACTCGAGAATTTTTTTAGCCATTCACCCTATTCAATCAAAGAAACACTCTATACAGAAAATGTTATCTTCGTTTGTTTTGTCCTTGAAGATCAAGTGGATACTTTTAAAGAAGAAATTACTAATCTTCTAAACGGCCAGGTCTCATTTGAAAATGGTCAAAAAAATTATCAGGAAACAGTGGTCCTTACTGAATCTTAAGAAATCGTTACATTTTATAATTAAACTATCAGTTCCCGATTTTATATGATAAAATATTTAAGAATATTCAGCCTATTTTTATTTAATGAGGAGAATGACTGTGAAAAAAAATAAAAGACCGACTACATCGCATAAAGTAACTAACAAGAAGAACCGCAACAAAATAATTTTAATGATTTTAATTCCCATTATGATTATTATTTTGGCTGGTGTTACTTATGGAGCAAAACTCTATGCTGAAGCAAAGAAGACTGTTGACGATTCTTATTATGAGTTGGATCGAGACAAAGCAAGCACTTCAAAAGGTAATGAAATTAAAGTCAATCCAATTGAAGACACAATTTCTGTATTAGTCATGGGAATTGATGATGATTCAGCAAGACAACTTGGTAGTGCTCGAACTGATGCACTAATCTATCTGACCATTAACCCTAAAGAACATAAAATTAATATGGTTAGTATTCCGCGCGATAGCTATACAACAATTGTTTCAAAAAAATATAATGGAAAAGACAAAATCAATTCTGCCTATACTTATGGTGAAGAACAAGCTACCATTGAAACTGTTGAAAATTTACTAAATGTTCCCATTAATTATTATGTAACCTTTAACTTTGATTCCTTTTTAGAAATTGTCAACGCACTTGATGGAATTGAAGTAGATGTTCCTGTAAGTTTTACTGATACAAATACACTAGGTACTGGTGAGGTTCAC
Organism: Carnobacterium maltaromaticum DSM 20342; assembly: GCF_000744945.1. Classification (NCBI taxonomy): domain Bacteria; kingdom Bacillati; phylum Bacillota; class Bacilli; order Lactobacillales; family Carnobacteriaceae; genus Carnobacterium; species Carnobacterium maltaromaticum. The sequence continues at coordinate 3,233,212 of NZ_JQMX01000001.1, read as the reverse complement.
TTAGAAAAAGGAAAACAACTTCTAAATGGTGAAGAAGCTTTAGCTCTTGCTAGAACTCGCCATATTGACAACGATATTAAACGTGGTGAGCGTCAACAACTTATTTTACAAGCCATCGTTGATAAAGCTATGAATGTTGGATCTATTAACAAGTATTCAGATGTGATTAAAGCAGCTGGTAAAAATATGCGTACGAACTTAAAATTTAACGAAATGTTGTCAATTGCCCAAACTGGATTAGATGGTCGATATACATTTAACTCTTATGTTTTTGATTGGACTGATTTTGAATTAGAAGATGCTAGCATGGTTGAACTTTATCAAGATAGCGTTGATTTTATTAGCCATCGCTTTAGAGTTTCATTAGGTTTAGACGAGCCTAACGAACAAGATGCTGCAGATTATCAATTTGTAACAAATGGCTATAGTCAATACAAGTCAACTAATTCTTGGTCAAACTCAAATGATAACACTGAAAATTCTGGTTCCAATAACAATTGGTAAAAAAATATCGAAGTACTCAGTTTTTATTCTGAGTACTTCGATATTTTTATTTTTCTTCTTGATTGTTCTTTTTTGCAAATTTCTTAAAGCGAGATAGGAGCGGTTGATGATTTTCTCCAACCAGTCCAATTAGCTCTACAAATAATTCTAATCCAAAAAGTAGACCTACTGTTAAAAAGACCGAACCCCATAATGTTGAAACCTTGTAAAGTAATGCTGTAAAAGAAAAAATCACAGCTAAACTATAAATAGCTAAAACAGTTTGACGATGAGTTAGACCTAGAGCCATTAAACGATGATGCAAATGCATTTTATCTGCACTTGAAATGGGTTTATTATTTAATTTTCTCCGTAACATTGCATAAATCGTATCTGTAATTGGAACACCTAAAATGACAACTGGAATAATCACAGATATAAAGGTCACATTTTTTAACCCCTGCAAAGACATCACAGAAATCATAAAACCTAAAAACAGGGCGCCAGTATCTCCTAAAAAGATTTTGGCTGGAAAAAAATTATACGGTAAAAATCCAATTAAAGCAGCAACTAATGCAAATATCATAATTGGAATATTCACACTTGCAACAGTCAAAAAGAAATAACCGATAATTCCCATTGTTGTTAAAGCAATTATTGACACACCTGTTGCCAAACCATCAAGTCCATCAATTAAATTCACAGCATTTGTAATAGCTAAAATCCAAATTAGAGTAACTGGAAAACTTAACCAACCTAATTTGAAGGTTCCGAAAAACGGAATGGTAAACATATCCATTTTTATATCTGCCATAAAATAGATAATTAAAGCTGCAATAATAATTCCAAGAAGCTTCATTTTCGGGCTAAGTTCTTTAATATCATCTATCAACCCTGTAATAATAATTACTGTAGCTCCTAAAAACAACGGAAAAGCTTGCTCGAATGGAATTGGAAGCATAAAAAATATAGCTATGAAAAAAGCTAAATAAACAGCTAAACCACCGATAGTTGGCATTTCTTTTTTATTCACTCTGCGAGCATCAGGTTTATCCGTTGCACCAATTTTAAAAGCTAATTTTCTTACCAATGGAGTCAAAATCAAGGATAAAATCATAGTGCCGACTAACATCACCACAATATGAAACATATTATACATAAAGAAACCTACTTTCATCAAACACTTTTCTATTTCTTACCTATTATACATTATACAAATTAAAAATACAGAATACAATTGCATTTTCCTTAAAAATCATCTACACTTAGAGAATAATTAAAATTTAGGAGAAAATTAATGAGATCAGATAAACATAGCTCTAACAAAAAAAACACAGAAAAAGAAATAAGTCCGGATATTAAAAGCCGATCTAGTCGTATCAATAATAAAAAACGCCTGACTAAAAAAAATAAAACGATTCTCTTAACAATTTTATTTACTTTAATAATTGCTTTAATTTCTTACGCAACTTATTTTGCTTTAGCAGCAAACAGGGCTGTTGAAAATATTCAAGGAGAAGATCTAAGTTCGACTAATGCTAATCCTAGATCAAAACCAGTTGCTTTAAAAAATAAAGAACCCTTTTCAGTTTTACTTTTAGGTGTAGATGAACGACCTGAAGATGCTGGACGAAGCGATTCAATTTTGGTAGCAACTGTAAATCCGATTGAAGATAGTGTTAAATTAGTCTCAATTCCTCGTGATACATTGGTAACGATTCCTGGTTATGGCAAAGATAAGGTCAATGCGGCTTTTGCATATGGTGGAATTAATCTTGCTGTTGAAACTGTCGAGAACTATCTAAACATTCCCATTAATTTTTACACAAAAATTAATATGGAAGGTATGGTTGATTTAGTTGACGCTGTTGGTCGAATTAATGTTGATAATAAATATGCTTTTGAGCTAGATGGTGTAGAATTAGATGTTGGTAATTTTGATTTAAATGGCAATCAAGCTTTACAATACGCTAGGATGCGTAAACAAGACCCTGCTGGAGATTTTGGTCGACAAGAACGTCAAAAAGAAGTCATTAGCAAAATTGTAAAAAATGCATTAAGCATTAATAGCTTAACCAATTTTAATAAAATTTTTAATGCCGTTGGAAAAAATGTAGAAACAAACTTTACTGGTAGTGAACTTTGGGAACTCGCTAAAAATTATGCGAGTACTGCAAATAATATTACAAACCTAACATTAGAGGGACCTGACGGATTTCTCTATTATATTCCTTCCTATGGACAAGATGTCTATGTTTGGCAACCTAGTTCTGAATCTCTGCAAGAGGTGTCAAACCAACTTCGAAAACATCTTGGTTTAACAGCTGAGTCGATTCCTACAACGGATGTAAGTACCGATAAAAAGACAATAGATTCAACAACGGAAAACAATTCTGTTGATACGTATTCTTATACAGAAGAACCATATGTCCCTCCAGTACAAGAAACACCAAGATGGATTCCAGAAGAACAGCAACCAGCTGCTCCTCCTGTTGAGAATCCACCAATTACTGAAACACCTACTCCTGAGGTTCCTTCTACGCCAGAACCTGAAATACCTGAAACCCCTGATCCACCAGTGGATGAGAATTCTTCATCTGGCAGTGCAGGTACAGGCGGGATACAACCACCTGGTAGCACAAATGAAGGGAATGCCCCTTCTAATCCTTGATTATAATAAAAGCAGATGTAGTAAGAGCTTTGGCTCTTACTACATCTGCTTTTTAATTGTTTTTTTCTAAATAAAATTCGAAGCGACTACCAACATACTGAGTTCTTACATACTCAAAAGGTTGTCCATCACTAAAATAACTAATTTGTTTTAAGCGTAATACTGCTTCATTACGTTTAATCGCTAGATAATCAGATATCCGTTCTGAGGCTAACATAGCTGAGATTGTCTGTTCCGCCTGCCCAATTTTAAACCCTTTTTCTTGCTCTAAGGTTTTGTATAGAGAACGAGTCACTTCAACCTTGCTTAAACTTTCAACTAAATGGTAAGGAATTGTGGCTACTTCAAAACAAATTGGGATTCCATCTGCATATCTGATTCGTTCCATTCTCAAAACTAAAGCTTCTTCATCTAATTGTAATTTTTCAGATTCGCTCGTGCTAGCAGGCTTAACATGATAAGAAATTGTTTTACTTGTCGGTTTACGTCCCTGGGACAACATAATATCTGTAAAGCTTTCAATCCCACTCATTTTTTCTTGCACTTTTTTGCGAGCTACAAACGTTCCGGACCCAATTTTACGTTCTAAAATCCCTTCATCTACTAATGTTTGAACAGCTTGACGTAGTGTCATTCTACTAACATTAAATTGAGTAGCTAATTCACGTTCAGACGGAATTTTGGCTCCGATTTCCCACTTCCCAGCTTCAATCTCTTTTCTTATCTGGTTGTGAATTTGAATATAAACAGGTGTATTTGCTCCCATTTTTTCCACTCCTATTTTTGAATCAATTTAGCAGCTTCTTCATCAACAATCAAAACTACATTGTCATGTTTTTGTAAAATGCTTGAAGGAACGTCTTCTGTAATTTCACCATCAACTGTTGCTTTAATAGCTTCTGCCTTACTTTCGCCATAAGCCATCAAAATGATTTCTTTTGCTTCCATAATTGATTTAATTCCCATAGAATAAGCAAAACGTGGTACATCTTCGGCTTTATCAAAGAAACGTTTATTCGCTTCTATTGTTTCTTCTGTTAAAGCTACTTTATGCGTTGTCACATCAAAAGGCGTACCAGGTTCGTTAAAACCGATATGTGCATTCCCACCGATTCCTAAAATTTGGATATCAACTGGATGTTCTGCAATTATTTTATCATAACGTGCACATTCTACATCTGCATCTGCTAAACCATTTGGAACAAAGGTTTCTTTGAATGGTTTTTTATTAAATAATTTTTCATTCATAAAATAACGATAGCTTTGTGAATCATCGCCACTTAAGCCTACATATTCATCTAAATTAATTGATGTCATATCAGAAAAATCTAATTCACTTGAAACCATTTCTTGATATAAAGTCACTGGTGTACTTCCTGTAGCTAAGCCTAATACTTTAGCCCCTTTTTCCATCCCAGATTTAATTAATTCGAAAGCTTTTTTTCCGCCTTCTTCTTGATTCTTAACAACAATAATTTTCATGATAAAATTCCCCTTACTATAGTTAGTATATTCTTACACTCTTTATTTTAGCTTATTGATTAAGTTACCTTTTTATTTAATTAATTTACCTAAACTAATTGTATTTTCTAATTGTAATTCTTGATCAAATATAACCATATCTGCGTCTTTTCCGACTTCAATGGCACCTTTTTTAGTTAATCCAAACTCACGAGCTTGATTGACTGATGTCATTTTGACTACATCTGCAATTGAACAACCTGTAAAGGCCATCATATTGCGGAAAGCATCTTGATATTCAAGAACGCTACCAGCTAAATTGCCGGTTTCTAAACGTGCTTGTTTGTCTTTGACAATAACTTTTTGTCCACCTAGTTCACTTTCACCTTCAGGCATTCCTTTAGCGCGCATTGAATCTGTAATTAATTCAATTCGTTCTGGACCTTTCAACATAAAGGCTAATTTCACCATATCTGGATGGATATGATAGCCGTCAACAATCATCTCAGTATAGATATTTTCTTCTAAAAAGGCATGTCCGGTAACCCCTGGTTCACGATGATGTAAGCCTCTTTGTGCATTATATAAATGCGTAATATGAGAAGCTTTTGAATCCATTAATTGAGCTCTAGTTGCATTACTGTGGCCAATGGATGGCACAATGTTATGTTCAACACAGTATTCTTCAAAAGCTGAAGCATCACTATTTTCAGGTGCATAGGTAACTAAACGAATTCGATTTCCACTTAGTTTATTCCATTCGTCAAATACTTCAACATCCGGTACTTCAATGTATTCCTCAGGTTGAGCCCCCTTAAATACTTTTGAAACAAATGGACCTTCTAAATGGATACCTTGAATAACTGGATTACGCTCAGCAGCTTCTTTAATTGCTACCATCGCTTTTGCAATATTTTCATGAGATTGTGTCATAGTTGTCGCAAAATAAGAGGTAATCCCTTCTTTTTGCATGTCTTTAACCATTGCATCAATTTCATCTGCATTTCCATCCATTGCATCCCAGCCGTAGCCACCGTGGCTATGAATATCAATAAAACCTGGAACAATAATTTTACCATGAGCATCAATGATTTCTTCATGTGGCGCATCAATGAAATCCTTCATTTCTCCAACCGCAAGAACTTCCTTGTCAAATCGTACAAATCCGTCTTCAATCTTTTCTTCTCCTGTGTAAATTGTTGCGTGTTTTAATACTTTTGTACTCATTTTCTTCACCTCGTATTTGGTATAGTCCAATTATAACTGGTATAGACCACACAAGTCAATTCCTTTCTCTTAAAATAGAAAAAAGAAGTTTGTTGTTTACAAACAACAAACTTCTTCTCTTTTAATAAATCATTCGTTTATCTTAATTTTATCCGTTTCTTTCTGGATTCTGGATCTTGCGCCAGATTTTTATTTGCGGTTGAAAGCATTAATCGAATCCGATTTAATTGATTGACCACAGAAACACCAGGATCATAGTCAATTGCAGTGATATTCGCATTATTATATTGACGACGCAATTCTTTGATTGCACCTTTTCCTACAACATGGTTAGGTAAACAGCCAAAAGGTTGCATACACACAATATTATTGAGGCCTGCCTTTAATAACTCAATCATTTCACCAGTCAAAAACCATCCTTCTCCAGTCTGATTTCCAATTGAAAGAACTTTTTCTGCTCCTTCTGCTATGTCGTAAATGGAGTCAATTCCGTTAAATCGATCAGAAGCACGTAATAGTTTATCCATCGGTTTCTCACATAATTCAATTAGCTTAATCGCAACTTCTGAAACTAGCTTTGTTTTATATGGAACTCCCATATTTTCATACTTCCAAATTTGGTTATACAAACTGTAATTCATAAATCCAATAATATCCGGTACTACAACTTCTGCTCCTTCAGCTTCTAACAAGCGAACTAAATCATTATTTGCTGTCGGTGAATATTTAACTAATATTTCTCCAACAACCCCTACACGTGGTTTGATTTCATTTGTTAACGGTATTGTATCGAAATCTTTAATAATCCCTTTTATAGTTCGATTAAATTCCGTCATGGATCCATTTTTAACATTTCGTTTTACGGCAGATAACCATTTCTGGTGTAAATCATCAACGCTACCAGATTTCATTTCGTAAGGTCTAGTTCGGTAAACAACCCTTTCAAATAAATCTCCGTAAAGTGCAGCAACTAAAATTCGCTTTAACATTTTTAAATTATAAGTAAATCCTGGATTGCTTTCCACACCTTGATTTCCCATTGAAATAGAGACAACAGGTATTTTAGAAAATCCTGCATCTTTCAATGCTTTTCTTAGTAATGGAATGTAGTTTGTCGCACGACATCCACCACCCGTTTGCGTCATCATAACACTTACATTATCTAAATCGTAGTTGCCACTTTGCAAAGCCTTAATTAATTGTCCAATAGTAATAATCGCAGGATAGCAAGCATCATTATGAACAAATTTTAAACCTTCATCGATAGCTTTTTTATCTAATTCTGGTAACACAGCAACATTGTAACCTGATGCTTGTAATGCTATATCAAATAATCCATTCTGATGAATAGGACTCATCATTGGCATTAGTAAAGTATGCTTCTTTTTCATTTCTTTTGTAAAAATGATTCTTTCTTCACTAGAAATAGAACTTGTATCAATTGTTTTAAATTGCATTTTACTACGTTCTTTAACAGCTGCTTTAAGCGAGCGAATACGAATACGAATTGCTCCTAAGTTAGACCCTTCATCAATTTTCAAAACAGTATATATTTTACCAGCTTGTTCAAGTATTTCGGCAACTTGATCTGTTGTAACAGCATCTAATCCACAACCAAAAGAATTTAACTGAATCATTTCAAGTTGAGGAGATTTTTTCACAACGTTAGCTGCCGCATATAGTCTAGCATGATACACCCATTGATTTACGACCCGTAAATTCGCAACATCACCTAAATGGGAAATACTATCTTCTGTCAAAATATGAAATCCTTCTTGAGTAATAACATCTGCAACACCATGATTAATTTCAGGATCTATTTGATAGGGACGCCCTGCTAAAACAATCCCTTTTTCATTTTTTAGATTCAACATCAAAAGTGTTTCTTCGCCTTTATTACGGATATCTAATTTGAATTTTTCTAATTCTTGATAACCTAATTCAAGAGCTTCTGTCACTTCAGCTAGTGTTATGTCAGTTGATTCAAATGTTTTAAATAATACTTTTATCATTGATTCTTTATTAGCCAAGTTTAAATAAGGGTTATAATAATTTACTTTTCCTTCTCTAATTTCATCAACATTATTGCGGATTACATCTGGATAAGACTGTACAATGGGACAATTAAAATTATTTTCCGCTTGACTAAATTCCTTTTGTTCAAAAACAACTGCTGGATAAAAAATAGCTGATATATCTTTTTTAATTAAAGCCTCAATATGTCCGTGAGCCAATTTAGCTGGATAGCAAACGGTATCACTAGGAATAGTTTCCATTCCCTGCTCATACAATTTTTTATTTGAGCGTGGCGACAACTCCACACGAAAGCCTAGTTTAGTAAAAAAAGTATGCCATAAAGGATAGTTTTCATACATATTTAAAACACGAGGAATGCCTATCACACCACGCGTTGCTTCTTTTTTCCGCAATGATTTATAGCTAAATAAGCGTTTGTATTTATAATCAATTAAATTCACTTTCTTATCAGATTTATTCAGCTTAACTCTAGCCCCACGCTCACAGCGATTCCCTGTTGTAAATTGACGACCATCAGAAAAAAAAGTCACCGTCATCAAACAATTATTTTCGCATAATCCACAATGAGTAAATTCTTTTTTAGAATTAAATAGGTCTAATTCTTTCACGCCTAAAATTGTCGAGTTATTTCCTTCCTCATATGCTTCTAAGGCTAAAATAGCACAACCATAGGCTCCCATTAAACCAGCTATATTCGGACGAATAACTTCGCAACCACTGATAAGTTCAAACGAACGTAATACAGCTTCATTATAGAAAGTCCCACCTTGACAAACAATTCGTTTGCCTAAGTCTTCTGGACGCTTGATTTTAATTACTTTATATAAAGCATTTTTAATGACCGAATAGGATAATCCAGCTGAAATATCCCCCACAGTTGCCCCTTCTTTTTGAACTTGCTTAACTTTAGAATTCATAAAAACCGTACAGCGAGAACCTAAATCTACTGGTTGCTTAGCATGAACGGCTGCTTCAGCAAACTCAGCAACTGGAACATTTAATGATTTAGCAAAAGTCTCAATAAAAGAACCACATCCAGATGAACAAGCTTCATTTAGTTGAATTGAAGAAAGAACACCTTGCTTAATTGTCATAGCTTTCATATCTTGTCCACCAATATCTAAAATAAAGTCAACATCTGATTGAAAACGATTGGCAGCTTTGTAGTGAGCAACTGTCTCTACTTCACCAATGTCTATTTTCAACGCATGTTTAATTAGATGCTCACCATATCCGGTAATTGCTGTTTTACCAATAAAAACATCATCCGGCATTTGTTTATAGAGTGTTTTTAATATCTCTATTGTTTTTTCTAAAGGCTGTCCTTCATTATTACCATAAAATTTAAATAAAAGATCCCCAGCTAAATTTATTAAAGTAATTTTAGTTGTAGTGTAACCTGCATCAATACCTAAAAAAGCTACTCCCTTATGATCTGATAATTTTTTCTCATTAATATTAGCTTGGCTATGACGTGTTCTAAATTGCTCCAATTCAGCTTCATTTTTAAATAATGGAGGTAGGCTATCTGTTGGTTTTAAATTTTCAGGTTTAGCTGATTCAATTTTTTCAATTAGACAATTTAATGTTGTTAATTTTTTATCTTCCGAAAAATATGCAGCACCTCTGGCTACAAATAACTGTGGATCATCAGGAAAGATAACGTCTTCTTCTTTTAAATTTAAAGTTTCTATAAATCGATTTCTTAATTCGCTCATAAAAAATAATGGACCACCTAAAAAAGCCACTTTTCCACGAATTTTCCGGCCAGAAGCTAGCCCAGCAATCGTTTGATTGACAACTGCTTGGAAAATACTCGCAGAAATATCTTCTACTCTAGCTCCTTCATTAATTAACGGCTGAATATCTGTCTTAGCAAAAACACCACAGCGAGACGCAATTGGGTATATTGTTTGATAATTTTTAGCTAGTTCATTTACTCCTGCTGCATCAGTTTTTAGCAGGCTTGCCATTTGGTCAATAAAAGCACCTGTTCCCCCCGCACAACTTCCATTCATCCGTTGTTCCAAAGCACCATCAAAAAAAGTAATTTTTGCATCTTCTCCACCTAATTCAATGACGACATCTGTTTCTGGAATCAATTCTTCAACAGTTCTAGTGCAAGCAATTACTTCTTGAACAAATTCAATTTCAAGTAATTCGGCCAGTCCCATTCCACCTGAACCAGTAATCATTAGCCTTAATTGGCAATCCCCTAAGACTTGATAAGCATCTTTTAAAATACGGCAACTTGCTTCTTTAATCGCCGAGTAATGTCGCTCATATTTGGAAAATAAAACAGTATTTAGTTCATCGATAATTACCAATTTCACTGTAGTTGAACCAACATCAATTCCTCCACGAATTTCTTTTTTCATTATTTTCCCCTCCAAAATTTCTTAGTTATTCTCAATTGATTCTCAATGTTCATACTTTGTTCAAAAATTCACTATTATATTTTTACTAATCCATCAGATTGTTGAATAACCAACAACTTGTCTGATATCCTATATAATGTAGATAATATAAGTTTAATGGAAACAAGGTAATAAAATCAATCAGCAATTATAAACATTATGTGTGATAAACAACACAATCATTTATTTGTTGCTTATTTTCTAAAATTTTTAGAAAGAAGGAAAAAATATGCACTATTCAGCTAAAAAAACAGATTTACGCATCTTACGTAGCAAAAAAATGATTTTCGAGGCTTTTGTTAAATTGGTTAAATTAAAAGGTTATGAAGCCGTTACAATTCAAGACATTGCTACAGAAGCCATGATTAATCGAGCAACTTTTTATGCTCATTTTAAAGACAAAAATGATTTGTATGATGAAGTTTTTTCCTATGCTTTAGATACCTTTACTAAAATATTAGATTCTGAACTTTTAGAAAATGGCAACCAAATTCAAATAAACAAATTAGAACATATGATTACTGAAATTTTTTATGTAATTAGAGAAAATCGAACTTTTTATCTTATTTTAACTGAAGGTAATTCGGCTAACTCATTAAAAAAGAAAGTCCATACTCTGATAGAACAGCGATATGCTGAAATTTTTAATCAATTAAAAATTACTGAAAATGATGTCGAAGTTCCAATTGATTTTATCATTGACTATATGAGTTCTATTTTTATTAGTATGGTTCACTGGTGGCTAACTAGCGAAAGTGATTTTCCACCAGAACAAATGGCGCATCTCTTAATAAAATTAGTTGGGAATGGACATTTGACAGTTCTTGGGATTGAAGTTATAAAATGAATAAAAAAACTAGAAATAGAAACAACTTTTTGTTGCTCTATCTCTAGTCTTTTTTTATTTACTTGTTATGTGCAAACAAATTCGTTTGCAGGCTATATTTTTTTCCTGTCGTAATATCATATTGAATCATGTAATAATCAGCTAAAAGGGCTTGCGTTTCTTGACTTAATTCATTAACTGATTTTTTCATTTTTTCAGCATTTTTTTCAAGATACATTTCTTTTTCAAACGCAGGCAGGTTACTTTGAAGTTGGTTTAATAAAGCATAAAATCCAGTTATATCTGCGTTTGCTACTTCTAATAACTCAGGCGCAAAATAAATAGGACTAATCATTCCTAGCTCTTTATCCTTTTTATTTACATTTGAATAAATGAGCAATGGTGTTTCATGCATTTTATCCAACGAATTTTGATTGAAGATTACATCACCATAAACACTTGGCAAATGATCCCCCCAAAAAATGACAATAGTAGGTTCAGCTAACTGATCAATTTGCTTAATAAAATTATCCAACGCTTGATCACTATAAGATAAATCTTTCAAATAATTACTTGTTATTTGATCATTTTCTGTTCCACTTACCTCATATTCGGAACTTACATATTTTGATCCATAAGGCATATGATTTTGCATGGTCACTAAGTGAATAAAATTAGAATCTTTACTGGCTTCCAATGTCTCCAAAACCTCTTGATAAGCTGCTTTGTCACTAATATAAGGATTGCTTTCCATTTTCTCTGTATTCTTCATGGTATCTTCATTTATAAAATTTTGAAAACCTAAACTCTGATACACATTTTGACGTTTATACATACTCGTGTTATAAGGATGAATTGCCGTTGTTTGGTAATTTTGTTCATTTAAATAACTAACAATAGAAGGAAAATTTGGAACTTTAGCTAACAACTGAGTATAAGGAGTTGTTAATTGAGGATTCATCGGTTCCATGGAAAAACCTGTTAAAGCCTCAAATTCAATATTTGCAGTCCCACCTCCATAGCCTTGCGATAAAATACTACCACTACGATTATTCTCCATCAAATGGCGTGTTAACGGAATTGGATCTTTTGCTATTTCCATTCCATTAAGCGCTAAGGGATCAGAAAAACTTTCATTCATAATATAAATAATATTCGTGTTTTTTATTGGTCCACTACGATTTTGATTTATTTCTTCAGCAATTTCTTGATATTTCTGAGTTAATTCTGCAATTTTTTCTTTTGAATATCCTTTTGGTTCTGCCATTGCTTCCACTTTTAGGTTAAACAAAAAACCACCTATAAAGCCATTATTATAATAATTCATTTGTTGGCTATAAGGAATCCAATAAGCATTTGGGTCATATGCTTTTTTCAAAAGATTCCCTGGCTGATTAAAATTAGCAATATAAACAAGTAAAAAACTTGTAGTGATAAATAAAATAAATCGAATCAAATAGCTTTTGTGACGATTATATTTAATTATGAATCTAGTTTGTAGGCAAGTAAAAACGTAAGCCAAAGCCATGACAACTAAGACAATTAATAGGAAGCCTAGCACCACTTTGCTCTCAATCATACTCACCATAAAACTTAGTTCTTTAATCATACTCAATTCTGATGGGTACAAAGGTTCGCTTCGATTAATCATTTTTTGCCACGTGGCGACACCTAGTCCTAAACTAATTAAAAACGTTAACCCTACCGTTAAATAACGATTACCTAAAATAGCATATAACCATAAAGTGAAAATGAAAATAACACTACTTCCCAATAGAAATAAGATTGTGTGCCATTCGAAGATAAATTTATTAACTAAGTCCCAATCTAGGTTATTTTGAAAAAGCTGTAAAATAGCATTATTTATTAAAGCCGAACCGAGGAATAATAAAATCAGAATTGTCGCATCTACTTTGCTGGATAATAATTTCTTCTCTTTTTTTAATTCATGTACTTTAATTTTTTTAAAATAGATTTTTTTTGGTTTCATAAACACTCTTCTAACAATATCTAAGATAATTAAAAGAAAACACTAAAGTTTCTTATCTTATTCATTATACAGACTCGTATTTTGAATTGATAGATTTCTTTAGTGTTTTTAATTATTTTTTATCTTTTTCAGTTTCTTTGACAATGTAAATTGGTCTTTTTTTTGTTTCTAAATATGTTTTTCCTAAATATTTCCCTAAAATTCCTAAACAAAATAATTGCAATCCTCCAATGGCCAAAATAAAACAAACTAACGAAGGCCAACCTGATGTGGGATCATTTAAAAGTAATGTTCGAATAACAATGACAACCATTGCAATCATGGCTGCCAGAAAAGAAAAGAAGCCAACAAATGAAGCGAAAGCAAGTGGTAATTCAGAAAAAGCCACTATGCCATCTAAAGAATATTTAAATAAACTCCAAAAAGACCATGAGGTTTCACCTGCAACTCGCTCTTGATTTTTATATTCTAAATACTTAGTATCAAATCCTACCCAACTAAATATCCCCTTAGAAAAACGATTATATTCTTCCATAGATAAAATAGCATTGACCATCTGTCTTGTCATTAAACGATAATCTCGCGCTCCATCGACAATTTCTGTTTCAGAAATATTGTTAATAATACGATAAAATTGACGTGCAAAGAAAGAACGAATTGGAGGCTCACCGTCACGACTAACTCTTCTCGTACCAACGCAATCGTATTCTTCTTCACGAATAATTTGTAGCATTTCCGGCAACATTTCTGGTGGATCTTGCAAATCAACATCCATTACTGCGACATAATCCCCAGTGGCTTGTTGTAAACCTGCATACAATCCGGCTTCTTTACCAAAGTTGCGTGAAAATGAGATGAATTTAACGCGCTCTTTATCCTCTTTGGCTAAACTTCTTAAGACATTTAACGTATTATCATTGGACCCATCATTTACAAATATATATTCAATATCTGCATTTACTAAAAATTCACGTTCTTTTTCTAATGCTGCATAAAACAACGGTATCGATTCTTCTTCATTGAAACAAGGAACAACAATCGAAATTAATTCAGTTTTCATAGTTTCTTAAAACCTTCTTTCATATAGAGAGCTTTTCATGCCTGTTTATCATTAAAAATTAACAACTTGCTAAATACATAATTTATAACCACGATAACTACTTGTGTGATTAATTTAGCTATTAGTGCATCTATTCCTAACCCTGAAACCATAACGATCATCATAATCATATCAATAACTAATGACAACAACCTATACCAAAAAAACAATCCCATTTCTTTAAAAAAAGCTTGTTTATTTTTACCACTTGAAGCAAAAACAAAATATTTATTCGTCAGAAAAGCGAATAAAACAGAAAGAAACCAAGCAATTACATTACTCGTTCGATAATCTATTGTTAAGGTATCTTTAAAGATATAAAACACAAAAATATTAATTATAGTTGTTAATACACCAAAAATTAAATACATTAATACTTCACGATATTTAGTCGCTAACTCAATTATTTTTTTCATAAAACTCCTTCACCTGAAAAATTTAACATTATTTCCAAAAATCATCAAAAATAGTAATTGGTAAATGACGTTTATGCTGCGTTTTTAGGTACCATCCTTCAATCTTATCAGCTACTTCTGTTGGTACATCTTTTCCTTCTAGATAGTCATCTAAATCATCATACGTTACGCCTAAGGCCACTTCATCTGCCAAACCAGGTTTATTATCTTCTAAATCTGCAGTTGGCGTTTTTTCATATAAATGTGTAGGAGCTTGTAGAGCTTTCAAGAGTGCTCTACCTTGGCGTTTGTTTAATCTAAAGATTGGATTAATATCTGTTCCGCCATCTCCATATTTTGTATAAAATCCAGTAACTGACTCTGCAGAATGATCCGTTCCTAGAACAGTGCCTTGATACGCTCCTGCAATAGCATATTGAGCAATCATTCTTTCACGAGCTTTAATATTGCCTTTATCAAAATCACTAATCGGTACACCAATTTCTTCCAACGTCTGGCTATTTGCATCTGTTGCAGGTTTAATATTTACTCTTAGTACCTTATCTGCACCTATAAAGTTTATAGCATCCATCGCATCTTCTTCGTCAGCCTGTTCGCCATAAGGTAAACGTACAGCAATAAATTGATAGTCTGAATTGCTAGTTTCATTTCTTAGCTCGGTGATCGCTAATTGGGCTAATTTACCAGTTAAAGTTGAATCTTGTCCCCCACTAATGCCTAATACAACAGACTTTAAGAACGGATGCTTCAACATATAATTTTTTATAAAATCGATACTTTTTCTAATTTCATTATCCACATCTAATTCAGGTTGTACGTGCATTTCTGAAATGATTTTTTTTTGTAAACTTGACATGGGCTTCGCTCCTTTTTTATCATCAAAATCAATTATAACACAGAATTCCAGTTGTGTTTACTCTTAGATAATTGAAAAGGGAAACAAATAAAATTTGCTTCCCCTTATCTTACTTATTAAAATATGCTTCTTGTTCTTTTACTTGTTTCCTAGCCAATTCAATATTGGCCATTTTATGATCGTAACAAATTTTTGATAAATCAACTGGGTAAGGTTCTGGATTTAAATTACGTTTATACTCATCCCAAAGAGACTCTAAATTAGTCGTCGCATATTTCTTTACTTCAGCTAAATTTGGTAAGGCATAAACTAATTTCCCATTAATAAAAATATCTTTTAATAAAGGACGAGCATTGAAGTTAGTAACAGTTTTATTAATATACGTATGGACAGGATGGAACATATAAAGTTCTTCAGCCTTATCTGGTTCTTCATCCCATAAGGTAATATAATCGCCTTCTGACTTCCCATCTTCATTTGCCGTAATACGCCAAACTTGTTTTTTACCTGGTGTTGAAACTTTTTCAGCATTGCCAGATAATTTGATTGTATCAACCATTTTTCCATTCTCATCTTCAATTGAAACTAATTTATAAACGGCTCCCAATGCTGGTTGATCATAGGCAGTAATTAGTTTCGTTCCTACACCCCAAACATCAATTTTAGCACCTTGCATTTTTAAATTTAAAATTGTTTTTTCATCTAAATTATTTGATGCATATATTTTAACATCTTCGTAACCCGCAGCATCTAACTGTTGACGAACTCTTTTCGAAATATAAGCCATATCCCCACTATCTAAACGAACGCCTAAAAAATTGATTTTATTGCCAAATTCCTTGGCAACTCGAATAGCATTTGGAACACCTGATTTTAATGTATCGTACGTATCCACTAAAAATACACAATCTTTATGGGTTGTTGCATAAGCTTTAAAAGCATCATAATCATTGCGATACGTTTGAACTAAAGAATGTGCATGCGTTCCGCTTGCTGGAATACCAAAAATCTTCCCCGCTCGCACATTACTAGTTGCATCACATCCACCAATATAAGCTGCTCGTGTTCCCCATATCGCTGCATCCATTTCTTGAGCTCTTCTTGTACCGAATTCCAACAATGGATCTGTTCCAACAACTGATTTAATTCGAGCAGCTTTCGTCGCTATTAAAGTTTGATAATTAACAATATTTAATAAAGCCGTTTCAATTAATTGACAGTCTGCTAAAGGTCCCTCAACTTGGACTAATGGTTCATTACTAAATACGAGTTCGCCTTCTTCAACTGAACGAATAGTTGCTTTAAATTTAAAATTGGCTAAATAAGTCAAAAATGCTTCTGGGTATTCTTCTGCTTCTCTTAAGTAATCAATGTCAGATTCACTAAAAGTTAAGCGTTCTAAATAACCCACAATCCGTTCTAAACCAGCAAATATAGCATAGCCATTCTCAAATGGATTTACTCTAAAATAACATTCAAAAACTGCATGTTTATCAGCTTTTCCTAATTCCCAATAAGTTTTCATCATATTTATTTGATATAAGTCTGTGTGTAAAGACCAACTATCATCCGGATATATTTTGTTCATTCCCTTAGTTCTCCTAACTTGTAACTACATTTAATACTATCATACCTTATGTGCATGCTAAAAACTAGAAAAAAAGCACATTATTAAGAGTTATATTCTCATAATTTTGCGCTTTTTATTTCATAATTTATTTTTATATTTGTTTTTTCCGGTTAATCCATCATAAAAATAACTTGCGAAACGCCAGCCGTTTTCTTTAAAAAAACCACTTTTCAAAGAAAATAAAAAGAGATACGGATAAAATATGATCTTATTCTTAAACGTTGCATTACGTTGCATAAAAACAACTAAATTTCGATACATAAAATATTCAGAAAGACCAGATACTTTATTAATAGATGCTGAACCTTTGTGTATTACTTTAGCGTCTGCAACACAAACTACTTCATAACCTGCTTTTTTTATAGTCACACACCATTCATTTTCTTCATAAAAGAGAAAATAATTTTCTGGAATATAACCAACCTCTTTAATTAATTTAACATCTAAAAGCATACATGCACCACCAACATAATCACATGGGATTACTTTTCCAAATACCTTATCTTCTTTTTCACCATAATATAATCTGGTCACTTTACCTTTATTAAAATCAACAGTTGAACCAGCAGATTCTAAAATAGCCGGGTCTTCATACTCACATATTCGTGGTCCAACAACACCAACTTGACTATTGTTTTCTAAATAATCAACTAGTACTGTCAAAAAGTTTGGGTCAACAATAACGTCATTATTTAGAATACAAACATAATCTGCTCCATCTTCAATTGCATATTTAATTCCTTTATTATTGCCTGCTGCATAACCAGCATTGCTGCCAGTTTGAATCAATGTATAGTTAGGCAACTCTTTTTTTAAAATTTCTTCAGAGTCATCTGTAGATAGATTATCGACCAATACCACTTGGACATTCTGATAATTTAAATTTTCAATACTCTTAATACACTCAATTGTATCAGGGGCATTATTATAATTTAAAACAATAAAATAGACTGATTTTTTCATTTTATTTCCTCTCCAGTATATACATCTTTAGCTAGTATACTGTTTACTTTTTTTACTAACTTTTTTTTCAAAAATGGTATATTGCATATTACTTTAACAACTAAATAAGTATATTTCGAATTTTTACTAACACTCTTTTTCGTTAAACTCAATTTCTTTTTATTAAAATAATGTATAATTAACAAAGATATTTCATTTTTTTTAAGAGCCAAATTTAAATTTGAGGGTTTATATTCACCTTTTAGCCTTTGTTGCACATAGAGCTCATATTCTCTCATTAAATTTGATTGTGTCATCGTATTTTCTCCATGTATATAAACCGTACCACCGATATAATTATCATTAAAATATATTTTTGAACCTAACAATGTACGGACCCAAAAAAGCCAATCTTCACAATAATCTAACTCTTCAGGAAAAACTGATGCATCCGTTGCTCGAAATACTAAAGAATGAATTGGAAAAATATTATGTGCTAGTAACTCATCTTCATAATGGCTTTTAGGATATACAACTTTCAATTGTTGATTATCTGTGTTTCGATACTCAATTCCTGTAGAGTATGCTTGACTCGTTCTATCTTTTTCTAAATAATTTACGCTTACTTTTAATTTATCTTTCTCTAAAGAATCATCTGCATCTAAAAATTGAATGTAGGAACCTTTTGCTTTATTTAATCCAATATTTCTTGCTAATGCTCTGCCTTTGTCTTTCGTATAAATGTAATTTACTTGTTTATCAGAAAACTCTTGAACAAGTTTAGAAGTGTTATCATTCGAACAATTATCTATAATTAAAATTTCAAAATTCTTATAACTTTGTTCTAAACAAGAAGTTATAGCTCTTACTATTGTTTTTTCACCATTAAAGACCGGAATAATTATTGAAACTAATGGATTCAATGGACTTCCTCCCATACCTATTTTTAATTGTCTCTAAGCTACATTTTAACACAAAAATTGGAATGAGAACACTGTACAAAAGTTCTCATTCCAATCTTTACTATTATTTAAAATAGTTTACAATACCCTCGTAAACTCAATTTGCTAGATGATTTTGATAATTATTAGTTCCTAATTTTTGTGCCTTTGAAAAATTTGTAATAAAACCAAGTTTAGTCAAAATAGCATTTTCTTTAAATTTGTTATTTACATGAATTTTAATTTATTTAACTACTTCAGATACTATAACCCAAAATTTTACAACCTAGTTTTCAGATGAAATTAATGAGGTACCAACTGGAGTATCACTATAGGTTTTTAAACAGTAAAAAAGTAGTACTATTAAACCAAAAGCAATTAACATCTTAATTTTTTCAGATCCATTCCCCTATCTTAACTTCAGCTCTTTTTGATTCTTTTTTATTAGGAGCAATTGTTTCAAGTAAAAAATAAAAAATGGTAAGAAATAAATTATTCTGAAATATAAAAAATTGGAAAAACCTATTTCAAAGAACATAAATAATGTAAATAAAGCAATCCCCATTAACCAATTAAGATTTTTTACAAAAAAGTTTAAAAGCATACCATAAAAAGCTAACATACCAATAACTGAAGTTCTGAGCGCAAAGTGTATAATTCCGGAATCTATATAATAGGTATCTGGGACGGATACATAACCAGTTCCTTTAAAAGGGTACTGAATTATTTGTTGAAGACTTCCATACAGTACACCTTTGGGCCCAAATCTTACCATTAGACCATTTGTGCTATCTTCATTAAATAAATTTCTTTTCAAAATTTGTACAATGGACAATTCATTCCACGATAGGACTAAAAATGTAATTACCAAAGCTAACAAACCAAAAAATATATATTTATTTTCTGTATAAATATAGATTCCAATAATCATTATGGCAATTAGTAAGCAAACTAATGATGTAGTTGATTGTAATCTTACTAAAAAGAATAAAAAGAATAAACTAATAATAAAGTGTTCTTTTGCTCGCAATACATAAAAAGTTGCAAAGTTTAAAAGGAAAAATAAGAAATTAAACACTCCAGCTAATGAATGAACACCGAAAGTATTAACTGGTTTCCCCAACGAAATCATCCTCGGTACTAATTCCGGATAAAAACTAGAATAGTATGTTATTAGCCTACCAGTAACAGGTCCAATCTGCGCAATAATTGATATAGAAATTATGATGGATAGAATTGAAATACATAATAAAAAGATTTTTAAGTATTTCATTACTGATTCAGAATTCACATTAGTAAAATCTAATTGCAATACTAAGGTTAACGCAATAAAAAAGATAAAGTAGTATAAAAGCATTTCTTTAGGATTTGAATTTGGATTTGATATTTTTGTGAAATAAAGTGCCAAACCATTAAAGATAACACCCAGCGTAATCTGCTTGATATCAATTTTTTTCTGTTTAAACAATAATACAACTATCACTATTATCGCTATCGCTAAATAGATTATTTCAAGTTGCATCCAGTTTCCATCTGTAGGAATTGTTGGCAAATATAAACCGATAAAAAATAAGATGGATAGTATCAGACTTATAATCATTTACTTCCTCCTCTTGCAAAACTTATTATTTTGATTAGCGTAGAACGCATAAATATAAATATTGTTCCAATAAGTAAAATAAGACTGACTAAAAATCCACTATAAACATTTAGATGTCTAGAACAAAGATAAAAAATTATAAGAGAAGATGCAATAAATACGAGCTCTTTCAAAGTACTTCTTAAATAACTAAAATCTTTTTGAGAATAAAGATACCATAATATATATACAACTAGTGATCCTATTGTAACACTGACAAAACCATCCACAATTTGCATCATGATAGTATTTATAATTACAGAAATAACCAATACTCCAACTACTATTGTAAAATATTTTCGTTCATTCTTATTTGCTTTGTACAAGTTAACGTATAATGTATTAATCACGATACTAAAAGGAAATGACATAAAGGAAATCGCAATAACATCTAATGAAGGGACGTATTCAGGAATAAAAAGTTCTACAATAAATTTCAAAGGGAAATAAGCTGTCATAAAAATAATTCCAACCACTAATAAAATATTTTTGATCTCTTTAATCTGCTTTTCATTTCTATTTCCTACTAAGTAATTATAAAAAGTAATTGATACTGAAGAAATAACGACATTCACAATATTTAACATTGACACGGCAAATGAATAGAAAGCAAATGCACTTTTTTCGTAAAAAATACTAATAAACCATCTATCTAAGGCAGTTATGAAGTTTAAAGATAAATTTCCAAATAATACGAAAACCCCTACTTGAATATTTTCCTTCATTACAGCATAGTTCAAATGACCTTTTTTATTTTCAAAAAATTTTGATTTAAAAACAAAATAGTAATCAATTACAACATAACCAAGTATTGTTGATAAACAATAATATACTGGGTTTTGTGTTTTAAAAACTAGCATTAATATCAAATTAAGTACAAAAGGAATAGCTGCATACATCGTTGTAGTAACCGCAAATAAAGAAAATTCTCCTACAGCCTGAAAAAATTGTCGATAGAAGAAAAATAAATTAATGGGAATAACACTAATAGCTAACAAAATAAAAATAGTATTTTGAAAAAAAAGTGAAATAGATAGTGCTATAACAGCCAGTACGATTTGTAATAAAACGAAAGTTTTCCTTTCATCGAAAAAAACTTTTGTTGATATTTCACTAATTTTTTTTCCTCCATACTTTATATACATTCCATCAACAAAACCTAATTGCAGTATTCCTAGATAAGAAACATAAAAAGTAAAAGTTTTTAATTCAGCATAAGAATCTACTGTCAAAAAGTATGGAAGCAAAAATGCAGTTAATATGCTGATCAGCATATTAACTAGATTAGCTGAAAAAACCTTTGATATATTTTTAAGCATAATCGTCTTCTTTCCTCCATCCTTTTAATCTGTAGTGAAATTTTTACTTGTATTGTTGAAAAACAGTTGCTAACTCTTTAGCAATGACCTTAGAATCAAAATTATTTATGACAACATTTCTACCATTTCTACCTATTTCTTTTCTTTGAGTATCTGAATATTGATACATAGTTTCAAGTTGATCGAACCATTCGTCTGAAGTATTTGCACTTACTCCCATATTTCCTAATTTGAGTACTTGATTATTCATACCAACTGGTGAAACAATAACTGGAACACCACAAGCCATGTACAACAACATTTTATAGCTACATTTTCCTTTTTCGAATTCTGTATCAAATAAAGGCATAATTCCAACATCAAAATTTTGAATATCATAAACTTCATTTTCAGCTGTCCATTTGACAAATTCCACTTGTTTTGGATTAATCATAGTAAATTTCGGTGCCATATCTGTAACAATTCTAATTCTTGTATTTTTATGTTTTTCTAAAAAACTAGCAATTGCTTTTTCATGTTGATAAACATAACGCAACCCTACACTAGATCCAGACCAACCAATAATAAACAGCTCACTATTTCTTTTTTCACTCGGAATAAAGCGATCAGAATCAACTCCTGTAGGAATAATATGGATATTTTTATTAAATTCACCATATTTTTCTGCTAAAAATTCATTCCCACAAATTACTCCATCTGAAATTTGAGCCATTGTAGTTAATAACTTAGGATTTCCCATATAAATCGCATCATCTATATCAAATAATTTTGGACCTTTGGTGTATTTTTCAATTGTAGGGTACTTTGAAATAAATGTTTTTTGAAGCCAAGTTAAATCATAGTTTTTACTTTTCGGAACATCAATCATTCGCTCAGCAATTGTTTCAATTCCCCATAATGGTCGTAATAATTTATTTCTAGGAGGATATGCAGAAAATTTCGTATATTTTTCAGTTACATCAATATTTGCATCTTTAAGATATGGTAAATATTGCCTTACTCTAAATCTTGCACAAGGGTGTTCCTTACCTTGAGTATATGCTATTATTTTCATATATTAAACTCCTTGATTCTTTACAATATTATTATTTTCAAGCGAAATTAAAAGTAAAACTGGGTATAATCTAAAATATAAACTGACTGGATATCCAACTTCAAAAAGAATAAAACCTAGAACAATAAATAAAGATACAGGCTTCATTTTTTTAAATATGAGCACAGCTATTGAAATAATTAAGAAGATGCCACCTCTTAAATAAGTAACCATATAGCCAAAATCCGTGTAATATAAATGATTTACAGATAAAAAGCCGCTTCCTAAAAAAGGATGTTCTTTCAAATACAAAATATTATCAGAAAACAAGCCTGTTGTAAATCTAGATAATATGCCATTTGTTTTGCTTAATAACATTGGTAAAAGAAACTTCAACGTAACTCCACCAAATAGTACTATACTTACAGTGCCAATAATTATAATTCTTTTTAAATGTTTTTTACCAAATAGTTGAAAAATTTTAAATAAAGTAGACACTAACAATAACCCTAATAAAAAATAACTCGTACTTGATTGTAACATTATTAAAAAGAATCCAAAAAAAACAACCGGTATTATATTTCTTTTATCTTTACTAACAAATAGCCTTTTTAACCATACTTCAAGAAACATAAAATAAATAAAACCAGCAATTGAATGGCTACCAAAAAAAGTGACTGGTTTAAGTCTCCCAATCATGTTGGAAACCAAATCCTTATATGAAAATGAATAAAAACTAGTAAATATATTTGTAAAAAAAGCTATACGTAACATAGATATAAGTCCCACAATAATAATAATGTAAGAAACTACCTTAAATAATTTTGAGAAAAAAGGATCTTCAAAAATTCGTTCATTCATTAATGCATAGGCTATAATGACTAGATATTGACTTAATATTCCCCAAGAGATCATATCCACATTTTCTCTATTAAAAAAAATAGTACCTAATGTTGAGGAAAATACAATAATCGATATTATCGATGCTAATATAGCATCTGATAGTACGATTTTTTTATTTATTACAATAATAAAAAAAGCACATAAAATAAAAATTGTATTATAAACGACATTCAAAGGACTGATTACATTATGCAATATAGATGTAGGGAAAAAAATTCCTAATAAAACTATCATTGAAAACAAAATTCTATTTTTCTTTTGTATTTCCATAAAATCTCCTTTCATGATCACTTAAGCATCTTAAATAAAATTAAAATCAATGACACACTAAAAGTTAGTGCAAACAATGAAAATAAAATAATAATAAATCCTAAAGGCTTTCTCAAAACCTGATTCGCCTCATATAGAGTTTTATTATTTTCAGTTATATATAATCTATAATTTACTTTTCTAACTTCATCTCTAAAAGTATCTTTTAATGCTTTTGAAAAACGAATGGCTTCATTCTTATCTGATGATGCTACGTTAACATTCAGAGTAGCATTTGGTAAAACTGATACATTTAATTGTAACTCGCCTTTTTTACCTCTAGCCAGTATAGAAGAAGCTTTTTTATCAGTAGCTGCAATTTCATTTACTTCTTCAATAAATGAACTACTTAAAAGCAGTGTCCGATATTGAAAAACGTCATTCATTTTTACCTTATTATGCTTTAGCATAAATTGCATATTTACTTCAGTCACCATCAGAGGAGTTTTTTGTTTTTCTCGAATAAATAAAAAGCAACTTAGCAATAACAACATTAGTGATACTAGTAGAAAAAACTTCCATTTTTTTTGATAAATCTTAGTTATTTCTTCAAAAGATATCGTTTTATTCATTATTCCCCTCCAATTTATTTCTTTAGCTTAAGCATAAATAAAAGTCTGTTAATTTATTTGTTGTTTGAATTATATCATATCCCTCAGATTGAATTTCTGATTTAACTTCAATCATTTTTCGTTTATCTTCAGGTAATGCTTCTGTTAAAATTACTTTTGCCCATTCATCAGGACTATCATTCAAAGACATAAAATGAACTAGATTGGTTAATTTAGCTTCTGCTGAAATAGTATTTGAAGCAAATACAGATAAACTAGCAGTTTGAGCTTCAACCAAAGAGACAGGTAAGCCTTCAAACAAAGAAGGGAATACAAAACAATCCATTGCTTGTAATAAATGATTAACATCATCGCGTGCCCCTAAAAAGAGAACTGAAGACTCTAAATCTAGACTTTTCACTTTTTCTTTTATGCTATCTTCTAAATCACCCGTTCCAATTAGTAGTAATTTTGCTTTGTTATTTTTCTTTTTTATACTACTAAATATATCAATTAAAAATTTATGATTTTTAACTTCACTAAATCTTGCTACATGACCAATAACAAAAGATTGATCTACTTGAAGTTCTGTTCTCATCATTTTTCTAACTGATTGGTTAAATAAATACTTTTCAAGGTCAATGCCATTTTCTAATACAGTAAAATCTGCACCTTTAAATAACCATTCTCCCGCTTCTTTACCACAAGCAAAACGATAGTCAGCATACTTATTTATCTTTGATTGGAGCGCATTCTTAACCATTCCTTGAATTCCAATACCTGAAGACGTACTGTGACTGTGAGCAATTGTTATATAATTATTTTTTTGGCTTGTTTCAAAATAATTGATGCTGTACTTCGAATATGACAATGAATAATTTTATGGGGGAGCATTTTTAATAAATCATCCCATGCTTTTTGATAAGTGAAAATATTTTTAACATTGAATTTAGGGACACGATAGATATGTCCCCCTAAAGATGTTATTTCATGATCAAAGGCACCCTCCTCATTTGTGTGGACCACAAAATCAAATTGCACCTTTGTTCGATCTATTGTTCGATATAAATTCATCACAAAACTCTCTGCTCCACCACGATTCATAATGCCTAGAACATGTAATATTCTGATAGGAGGATTCATTTATAAATTCTCCTTATACCAATCAACTGCCAATTCTAACCCATCTGAAAAGCTATAATCAGGTTGGTAACCAAGCATATTTTTAGCCTTATCTATACAAGCATTCGAATGCTTAATGTCCCCAGCGCGTTCAGGCCCAAATGTAGGTGAAACATCTTTCTCTAATAATTCATTAATTTTATCAACTAACTCTTTTAAATTAACTTGAGAACCAAATGCAATATTAAATGCTTCACCACTTACTTCGCTGCTGGAAGCCATTGCTTTCAAATTGGCTTCAATTACATTTTCAATATAAGTAAAGTCTCGAGAATGCTCTCCATCTCCGTTGATAATTGGTGACTTATCTTCTAAAATATCAGAAACAAATTTTGGGATTACCGCAGCATATTGGCCATTTGGATCCTGACGTCGACCAAATACGTTAAAATAACGTAAGCCTACTGTTTCTAAATGATATAATTTAGAATATAACGAAGCATATTCCTCGTTCACTTTTTTGGTTAATGCATATGGTGATAATACATTACCTTCTTTTCCTTCTACTTTTGGTAATGTTGGTTCATCTCCATAAACAGATGAAGAAGACGCATAGACAAATTTTTTCACTTTGTTTTTAACGGCTGCTTCCATCATATTTAAAGTGCCTTTAATATTTTTTTCTTCGTAAACAACTGGAAGCTCTATACTTCTTGGCACACTTCCCCAAGCAGCTTGATTGGAAATATAATCAACATCTTTACAAGCACTCATACAAGTTTCAAGGTCACAAATACTGCCTTTAATAAATTCAAAATTTGGATTTGATAAAAAGGGAGCAATGTTTTCTTCTTTTCCAGTTGATAAATCATCTAAACATCTAACTTTGTATCCTAGTTTCAATAAAGCTTCACATAAATTGGAGCCTATAAATCCCGCTCCACCAGTAATTAGAAATAATGAATTTTTTGGAAACTCAACATTTGTATATCCCATTTTATAACCTCCAATAACTTACATTTTTATCAAGAAATTCTTCTTTATCTAGCATACCTTTAATATCTAAGATTATTTTTTTATCCTTTTTAAAGAACGACAACCATTTATCAGTTGTATACTCACTAAATTTAGTGTGATTAACTGCGATAATAATAGCATCTAATTTTTCCATTTCTTCAATAGTGGCAAGTTTTATTTTATATTCTTTTTCAACCTCTTCTTGGTCAGCTTCTGGATCATAAACTAAGGGGGTTACGCCATATTCTGACAATTCTGTATAGATATCAATAACTCTAGTATTTCTAGTATCTGGACAATTTTCTTTGAACGTGAAACCAAAAATACCAACACGTGAAGTTTTTACTAACGTATCCGCATTAATTAATTCTTTTACTGCGTTTTCAACAACATATTTTCCCATATCATCATTAATTCTTCTACCAGATAAAATTATTTTCGAATGATATCCTACTTCCTCAGCTTTGTACGTTAGATAGTAAGGATCAACACCAATGCAGTGTCCTCCAACTAACCCTGGTTCAAAATTCAAAAAATTCCATTTCGTTCCAGCAGCTTTTAGTACAGCCTTTGTATCAATATCTAAACGATTGAAAATCATAGACAATTCATTCATAAAAGCGATGTTTATATCTCTTTGTGAGTTTTCAATAACTTTCGCTGCCTCAGCAACTTTAATACTTTCAGCTTTATAAACGCCTACCTCAACAACTAATTCATATACACTTGCAATTGTTGAAAGAGATTCTTCGTCCATACCTGAAACAACTTTAATAATTGATTCCAATCTGTGAACTTTATCACCTGGATTTATTCTTTCAGGTGAGTAACCAACTTTAAAATCAATTCCGGCTTTTAGTCCAGAAACCTTTTCTAAAATTGGGATACATATATCTTCTGTCACACCTGGATAAACGGTAGATTCATATACAACAATTGAACCTTTTTCTAAGTTTCTTCCTAACAATTCACTTGCAGAAATGACTGGAGTAAGATCTGGTGTCTTATCTTTTTTTATAGGCGTAGGTACTGCAACAATATGAAAGCTCGCTCTCTTTAAATCTTCTTCATTTGAAGTGAACTCAACAGAAGTTCTTTTAATTACTTCATTACCCACTTCATTAGTTGGATCAATACCGCTTTTATAGATATCAATTTTCTCTTGATTTAAATCAAATCCTATCACTTTTGCTTTTTTTGCAAAAGCTACTGCTATTGGCATTCCCACATAACCTAAACCAATTAATGAAATATAGGCATTTCCAGTTTTAATATCATCAAAATTAATCATTTTTTGTTCCTCCAGTTAGTCCATCAATACATTTTGTATATGCGTCAACTATTATTTTACGATTGAATTCTTTTTCAATTTTTTTACGTCCTGCTTTGCCCATAAGTTCCTTAGTTTCTCTAGGTAAAGCTATAAATTTTTCAACACCTAATAGTAGAGACTCTTTATCTTTTGGCTCTACTAAATACCCATTGACGCCATCTTCAATGATTTCAATACATCCACTAATATTTGATGCAATTAACGGTCGTCCAATTGCTGCTGATTCCAACAAAGCATTAGACATCCCCTCGTGATAGCTGGGTAATACAACACAGGTAGAGTTTCTAATAAAATCATGAACATTTTCAGTATAACCATGGTAATGAATAATTCCAGCATCAATATATTCTTTTAGAATTGATTCATATCTATCTTCTTCAATATCACCAATAATATGAAATTCTACTTCGGGATATTTTTTATGAAGCATTTTTGAAGTATATAAAAATTCATCAACACCCTTTTCTTCCATCACCCTAGCAATAAATAAAAACTTATCATGTTTGGTATCGGCTACTTCGCAATACGTAAACTGTTCTAAATTGACACCCGAACCTGGGACAAGTATTTCCTTAGTCCCTACAATATTATTCTTTAAAAATATGCTTTTATTTTCTTGGTTTTGATAAAAAACAACCGCATTTTTCGCGCTTATTCTATACAATAATGTGACAATTTTTTCAACATATTTTCTTTTTGAAAGGCTGTTCCAATTCCAGTAATATTAATAATATATTTTTTCTTCAACAGTCTAGCAGTCATGCCGCCATATATATTAGGTTTTATGGCATATGTCATGACTAAATCAGGATTTATATCCTTCACTAACTTAACGTATCTAAGGAATAATTTTATATCTTTTACGATATTTCAGCCTCGGCGGTCTACATCAATTTCAATAAATTTGCATCCTAAAGAAACTAGCTTCTCAACACTGTCATCATTCCCTAGGGCAACGTATACTTCATATCCCTTGTTAATTAAGCCGACAATAATTTCTTTTCTTAGTTTGTACAAGTTAGTAGCATCATTAGCTAATATCAATACCTTTTTCATTTTTCTCCAATACCTTCATCCCTTGAATAGTTCAAGTTTTTTAATAATCTGTCAAAAAAACATCTACAATTACTACTTCGTTCCTTCAACCACATTATTATACCATAAATCGTTTTGATTACTTAGACTATTTTTCTAATTCTTTTAATAACAACTGTAAAGAATCTTGCCAAGTAGGAACTTCATACCCTAAACTTTTAGTTTTAGTTAAATTTAAAATAGAATATTTTGGTCTTTTAGCTTTTTGAGGATACTCGGATGACGTTACTCCTGTAAGCGATATATCTTCGTCCTTTAAAATTTCTTGTGCAAATTCATACCACGTACAACTGTCATCATTTGAAAAATGATAAATTCCATATTCAGCTTCTTCATTCACTAAAAATAACATAAAATCAGCTAAGTCTTTAGTCCAAGTAGGTCGACCATATTGATCATTAACAATAGTCAATTTACTGTGCGTTTGAGCTAATTTTTGCATAGTAAATACAAAATTAGCACCGAATTGTCCATATACCCATGATGTGCGTATAATATAATATTTCGAACAGTTTTTTTGAATTTCTAATTCTCCCTCATACTTTGCACGCCCATATTCATTTTTAGGATTGGGTTTATCGTCAACATTATACTCCTCTTTTTTTGTCCCATCAAAAACATAATCTGTACTTATATAAACAACAGTAGCTCCAACTTTTTCAGCTGCTTGAGCAACATTTTTTGTTCCTACTACATTGACTAATTGATTTTTCTCTTTCCCTTCATCCTCTGCTTTATCAACTGCTGTATATGCAGCACAATGATAAATCACATCAGGCTTCATTTCTTCAATAAACGTAGTAACTGAGTTTGCATTTGTGATATCTAAAACTTTTATATCTGCTGCCACATATGGGATATTTTTTTTTGTTAATAGATTTTGTAATTCCGTACCTAATTGTCCATTTGCACCAGTAATTAATATTTTTTTCATTTTATTTCCCATCCTTTAAATTTATTTTGGCACGAAAAATATCTATGCCTTTCTTTTTCAATACGTAGTACATTGCTACAGTCACAATAATTTCAATTAACGTGACATTAATCGCTGTTCCGACTTCTTTAAATGCTGGAACCAATACTATTGTAGTTATAATACTAAATAAGCTAGAATAAATATATATCCTAGAAAGCTCTTTCTGATACCCAAAATTAATTAATGTTAATATTCCAAAAATATTTGCCCATCCAATAATTAAAGGTAAAAAGGACATGATTTGAATTAACAAAATAGAATTATCATAACTATTTCCGGCAAGTAATGGAAGTAAATAAGGGGCACCAAATAGAAGTACTAAACAGCCAGCGCCGATTACGCACGTAATATATATACCGATTTTTCGAATTAAAATCAATGTTTCTTCTTTTGATTTTTCAATTAAATTACTGATATGTGGATAAACAGCTTGGATGATTGGAGAAATAACACTTGAACAAGCTTTAATAATTTTATCCGCTGCAGAAAAATATCCCACGACTGTATTAGAAGCTAAGAAACCTAAAATAACTGTATTACTAGTTGTATACAGACTGGAGAACATATTTGACAGAAAAATATCCCAGCCTTCCTTCATTTGACTGACAATTTGATGTACTTCAGGTAATTTCAATTTAACTTTATATTTAAAAAATACTATAAAAATTGAGATGACCCCTATTAATATAAACCCTAAAGAATTGAGAATTGCAACGTTTAAGTAATCTTCTGGTGTTTTTACAACTATAAAAATCCCGATTGTGAAAATTAATTTTGAAAAAATATTTAATAAAGAAATTACTTTCATTTCTTCAATCCCTTGGAAAAACCATGTAGGAAATAAAACACTTCCTACAACCATTCCAAATGTAAAGAGATATAATAAGGTGTCTTCTCTAAATTTTGGTACAGCAAGTATTAAAATAATTAATACAGCAAACGATAGCAGCAATAAAATTAATTTTGCGGCCATGACTGTACAAAATATTAAGGATACTTTTTCTTTATCGTCTCTCACTTTAGAAATATCTCTAGTTGCTATTAAATTAAATCCATAATCAGTAAATAAAATAAAATACTGCATGATCGCTTGCGCAAAGCTAATCAAACCAAAATGACTTACACCAACTACTCTAAGTAGATAAGGTAACGTAATTAGGGGTAAAATATAATTAAGAACTTGAACACTCGCTAAAGATAAAAAATTGTGTATAATTTTATTATTTTTTATTTTCTCCATTCTAAATATGACTCCTTTACTATTTAGTATAACGATATGGACCCCAATTATTTAATAATGCATCCTTTGTTCCTCTAAATATATTCAGTACTTTCAAAGATTTTTGATCTTCGATTAATATAATTTTCACAAATTCCATAATTGAGTTTACAAAGTCAATTTTTATCCATTTTTTTTCTTGAGAAAAATAGTTTCTATACACATCTAGACGATTTCTAGTAATATAATACCGTCTCACTGCATTATGATTTGTAGAAGTGAGTGTTTTCCCGAAAATTATCTTTTCTTTCACTTCACCTAAACTATGAATTAGTGGTGCGTCTAATGATTGAATAATTTTATACCCAGCTTTTCGTAAATGAAAACAAAATTCATGATCTACAAAATCAATAAAGTACGCTTCTTTAAAACGAATATTTTTGTCTTTAAGTAGACTAATATTCAACGCGTTACCTGAAGTCATGGCAGTCTCGACTTCTACATAAAATTCATTATCTGTCTCTTTAGCATTGTCATATACGATTGCATCGTCGGGATGTATATACGTGGGGCAAATTAGAACTGGTTGTATCTTTTCTTTTTTTTCATATAGTTCATTTGTTGAAATCATATTTCTAACAAAATTATCTGTTATTTGACTATCTTGATCAAATGTAAATAACCAATCAAAATCATGTTGAATTGCGTAGTCTAAACCGAGATTTAAAGCTTTTCCAATTCCGAGATTTTCTGAATTATAAACCACTTCAATTCCTTCTTGCTGCAACACAAATCGTGATGATTTTAAGGAATTGTCAACCACTAAAATAAAATCAATCTGTTGACTTAATTTTCTGATATTCTCATATGCTTGTTTATCTGGATTAAAGGTAACAACTACAGCCATAATCTTCATATTTTTACTTATCGTTCCTCTCCAAAATGTAATCTACACGAAAAGAGAGAAAACCTTAAATCTGAAGTTTTCTCTCTTAGTAAAGTACTTAGTTTAAATTAGCTCGTTCTTTCAAAGGACGCCACCAAGCTTCATTAGCTTGATACCAATCAATAGTCTCAACAATTCCTGTATCAAATGTATATTTTGGTTTCCAACCTAATTCAGTTTCTAATTTAGTTGGATCAATAGCGTATCGTTTATCATGTCCTAAACGGTCTTCTACGTATTTGATTAAGTCATTTGATAAACCTAGTTTTTCAATAATAATCTCAACGATTTGATTGTTCGTTCGTTCATTGTGACCACCTATATTATAAACCTCACCTTTACGTCCTTTATGCAAAACTAGGTCAATTGCTTGACAATGGTCCTGCACGTGTAACCAATCGCGAATATTTAAGCCATCACCATATATTGGTAGATCTTTGTTATCCATCCCATTAGTTATCATCAGAGGAATTAATTTTTCTGGAAAATGATAAGGACCATAGTTGTTTGAACAACGAGTGATGTTTACATTCATACCATATGTTTCAAAATATGAGCGGACTAATAAGTCTGCTCCAGTTTTACTAGCAGAGTATGGGCTGTTGGGTGCTAAAGGCGTCTCTTCAGTAAAATAGCCTTCTGCGCCTAATGATCCATATACTTCATCAGTTGAAACTTGCAAATATTTATTGATATTTAATTCTTTTGCTACATCTAATAATGCTAATGTTCCTTGAATATTCGTCTCCACGAAAATCTCAGGATTCAATATACTTCTATCTACGTGAGATTCTGCTGCAAAGTTAACAAATTGGTTGATATCGTAAGTTTTAACCAAATTGCGAACTAACTCACGGTTATTGATATTACCTTGGACAAAAACATGATTCGGATTTTCCATAACGTCATCTAAATTGTGTATATTTCCAGCATATGTCAATAAATCTAAGTTAATAATTTTATAATCAGGGTGATTTTCTAACATATAATGTACAAAATTACTTCCTATAAAACCTGCTCCACCAGTGACTAAAATATTCATATTTATTTTTCCTCCCAAACAAAGTTGTTATCTGCATCTTTTAATTGAGGATGCTTTGTATCTTTTTCGGACATAATAGGGTTATTCATTGGCCAAATAATACCAACATCTGGATCATCAAAAGCAATTCCTCGATCATTTTCTGGTGAATAAAGTTCGTCTACTTTATACTGCACATTTACATTTCCAGTAATTGTACAAAAACCATGTGCAAATCCCTTGGGAACTAGTAATTGACGGTGATTGTACTCGCTTAAAATATAGCCTTCCCATTGTCCATATGTTGGAGAGCCTTTACGCATGTCTACTAATACATCATATATAGCCCCTGTAGTCACTCGAACTAGCTTAGTTTGAGCTTTGGGATTTGTTTGATAGTGCATTCCACGAATAACACCTGGCTCTACTGATAATGAATGATTATCTTGAATAAATTTATTAGGAATTCCTGCTTCATTAAATTTATCTTCTGTATAACTTTCTGTGAAAAAACCTCGATGATCCCCATGTACTGGAGTCTCAATAATTTTTACATCTTGCAATTTTGTATCAATTACTTTCATTTGATTGCCTGCTTTCTAGATTTTAGTTTCTGCTAAACGTAGTAAATATTGACCATAACCATTCTTTTTAAGAGGTTGGGCTAATTCTAAAAGTTGATTTTTAGTAATATATCCCATTCTATATGAAATTTCTTCTAGGCATGCGACCATTAGATTTTGGCGCTTTTGAATAGTTTCAATAAAGGTAGCTGCTTCTAATAAAGACTCATGTGTACCTGTATCTAGCCATGCAAAACCTCGACCCATAAGTTCTACATCTAATTTACCAGCTTCTAAATAAGCTTTATTAACATCTGTGATTTCTAATTCACCACGTTCAGATGGTTTAATATTCTTAGCTATTTCAACAACCTGGTTGTCATAGAAGTACAAACCAGTTACTGCATAGTTACTTTTAGCGGCAGTCGGTTTTTCCTCAATCGAAATAGCGCGCATTTCTTCATCAAATTCAACTACACCAAAACGTTCTGGATCATTTACGTGATAACCAAAAACTGTGGCACCGTCAGTTTTTGCAGCTGCACGTTGCAACATTTTAGACATGCCACCACCATAATAAATATTGTCTCCTAAAATTAGACATACTGAATCATCACCAATAAAATCTTCGCCTAAAATAAAGGCTTGAGCTAAACCATCAGGACTTTCTTGCACTTTATATTCAATATTTAAACCTAATTCATTACCATTTCCTAGTAATTGCTCAAATCTGGGAGTGTCTGTCGGTGTTGAAATAATTAATATATCCTTGATACCAGCTAACATTAGTGTAGACATTGGGTAATAAATCATTGGTTTATCATAAATCGGCATTAATTGTTTGGATACAGCTTTTGTTAGTGGATATAATCGTGTTCCACTTCCTCCTGCTAAAATAATTCCTTTCATTTTTGCACATTCCTTTCATAGTTAAAATCATTATCGATATTTATATTGTAACACAGCTCGTAAGGTTCCTGTACGTCCAATTAACTGTTCTTTTAAACTCCTACTTTTTATCGCTGTAACATTACTTCCGTGCCTAACATACTTCATCAGAATATTGTCTATGCTAACAATCTTTTTCTTTTCAATCATTCCTACTAAAGCAATCCACTGATCATGCATTTCAATCGAATCTGGAAAAGGAAGTATTAAAGGCACCATTTCTTGGCTAAATGCCATCATGCATCCAGTGAAAGCATTCTTTTTAATATTTCCTAGTAGTGTTTGATCTAACTTATTTTTATTTCTTATATTCCATGAAGGTGATAACTCTTTAAGATTTCCATCTACAACTTGTGCATCATGAACAACTATATCAGCTTTTTGTTCTTTAAAGGCCTCTATCACCACTTGGACTTTATTCGGCAACCAAATATCATCTTGGTCACATAAGAATATATAATCTCCTGTAGCCAAAGAAATGGCTTTTTCAAAACTTTTTATAGGACCTAAATTACTAGTATTTATATGCAAAAATACTTGTTCAGAATACTTGGCTTTGATTAAGTCAATCGTCCTATCATTTGACCCATCATCAACAATAATAATCTCATCTTCACTTGTTACTTGTTCAATAATGGAATCTAGTTGTCTTTCAATAAATTCCTGTCCATTAAAGGTTGCTAAACAAACAGAAATCATTTTATTCCCTCCACCTTGTCAAATTTCGAAGAAAAACTAGCCTTAGAATTCATTGCATCGGCAATTACAAATAATAGAAAACCTAATCCAATAGGACTATTTAAAAATGGGTTAATATTTGTCAAGAGAACCATTGCCACCACACATGCCAATAATGATATCTGAGTATACAATAGTCTTTTTTCTTTTTTGTAAACTTTAAAATAGTAAATAAATGGTAATAAGCACAAGTTAAGCCAGAGTAATACACCAACCAAGCCTTGCTCTACCAATATATCAATAAAACTCATTTCAATACCATCAATTCTGTCACCAATTTTAGTTCCATAACCATTACCAATGATCATATTTTGTGGTTTCTCTAACACTATATCTTTAGATGCTTGCAACAAATATAATCTAGCATTTATACTTACATCATTTACTTTAGAATTTTTTTTATGTGTGCTGTTGGTTTGATTTGATGCTAAAGGCATATCATTGAAACGCGATAATGTCATATTTTGATACAACAGTGGCACGGATATTAAAATACAAAAATAAAGTATTAATTTTTTTCTATTTGGTTTGGAAACCATAGCTTTTAGCCGATTAAAAAAACCAATTATTGGAGTCAATAAAACCTTATAATCTAAAAGAGCTATAAAAAAGATTGCTACCATGTATCCAATTAATAAGCCTCTCGTTTCTGACCAAATAATAGAAACTATCGCCAATACTACATTAACCATGTCTAACTTAGTTTGCTTTCGATTCAACCATTGATTAGTTGATATAATTAAACCAAATAATAAGAAGAAGTGGCCTTTATAAAATACTCCACGACTAGGTCTAAAGAATAACTCATTTGGGAAAGCGTTGTTAATAGCTATATAAAATTCATTAAAATTATCTTTTAAGATGAATCTACCTGTAACGTCAATTCCGATAGTAAATATTGCTATAATTAAAGTGGCTATTTTCAAAAGATTAATGACCCAGCTTAATTTAAACCGCTCTTCTGAAATATAATAGGCTAATGGGAAATATAAGCCTAAAAAAGAAACCCGTAAAAAATCCATCATTATAATTGAAAAACTGTGTTGATTTAAAATACCAATTATTGAACTTACGACGAACCAAAATAATAATGCATATACACTATACGTCGCATACTTTTTGGATATAAACACATTAACATTTGAATTAAAAAAACTTTTTGTGTAAAAAATTCTTGTAACATATGTTGCAATCAAGGTCAAAAAAATCACTTGTCTAATAGATAGAGGCCCAAATTCTAATAGTCTGCCTCCACCGCCAATAAATAATTCAAGAAAAAAAACTGTCAATAACCCTTTTTCAAAACGATTCATATGATATTATTCACTCCCTAATAGGTTTTAAAATTAAATTATGTTCCATCCCCACTTATTGAAAAACTTCCTCATAGATTGCATAAATATTTTGAATAATTGCTTATTTTTATGAGCACCTTTTTCATAAAAATGAATTACTGTAGAAAAGGGAGTGTAAACCAATCGAGCTCCTAACTTTCCAATTGTTAGAGATAAATCAGAATCTTCGAAGTACATAAAGTAACGTTCATCAAAACCTTTGGCTTCTTCAAAAACTGTACTACGTAATAACATAAAACAGCCTGAACCAATTTTCACATCTGAATTATGCTTATCTGATAAGTCTTGACATTCATAAGTGGCCAATCTTTTATGAAACATTTTTTTTACGAAACTAAAGGGAATAAATCTTAGCGCAAAATCAAATACCGTTAGTCTGTTGCGGATTAAATATTGTTTCGTTCCATCTTCATTAAGAACCTTAGGAAAACATAATCCTATATCTTTTTCTTGGTCCATTAAATGAATCATTTTTAGTAAACTATTTTTTTCAACTAAAATATCTGGATTAAAAACTAAGAAATATTCGCTATCTTCAGCGAATTTTTTAAAATTGCTATTATGCCCATACCCAAAACCTTTATTTTCGTCGTTAAAATATAAAATTACTAAATCTTCATAGGATTTCAATTTTTTTTGATAATCCAATGAAGAATTATTATCGAATATGACAAAACGAAATCGCTCATCATTTTCAAATTCTTTTCTTAAGTTATCTAAGACTGTAAATATATGCTTACTATTGTATGTAACAATGCTTACAGTCGCTAAAGTCTTATTCATAAATACCACTTTCCTCTAACTATTCTCAAGTTATTTTTTTATCTATCAGTTTCTATTATTCATAGAAACTAACTATAATAATAAACATTCTCTTAGTTCTATTTACCATCATTATAACATAGTTGTCATTTTCTAAGTATTTAAGAATGTCTAAACTTTCTTAATTTATAACGAGTAAAATAGCGTCTTCGCAATCTCAATTCATTATTTGAATATTTGTTTTGCTGTATATAGGAAAATTCGTTTATTTTTAACAGAAATAGCTTGTTTCATCATTCTTAGAAACAAATGCTTCTTAAATTGAATTTTTTTATCGGGTAAATATTTGTTATAGTACCTCACTTCAGAATCTACTATACTTTTGTATCTACCAAGTGAAATTGTATTGTAATTCATAACAGATAAGTCATGATTTAACTTTGCATCTGACAAAAAAATCTTGCGATTTTTTTCATAGATAGTGTGGAACAACCAATGATCCAAATAGTCTAAAGGAAATTCTTTGTTAAATCCATTAATTTCATTTAAAAAAGAAACACGAATTACCGCACCCGAGTTAATAGCCATAACCTTTTTTTCCTGTAATCCTTTAGAAGGCATCGTATTCTTTAAAGGTCTTAATGAATCTAAAAATACAGGCGAAACAACTTTTTCATTTGAATATACAGTTGGCACTATAGCAACTATGTTCTCTTCTTGTTGATTATTGCTTAGCGCTGCAATTGTTCTTTTTAAATAATCTTCTGTTATTTCAGTATCTTGATCTAATAAAAGAAGCCAGTCATTTTTTTTATTACTAGCTATCTCCCAAGCTTTATTATAGGCTGTCACAATCCCAATATTTCGCTCATCATGAATATAGACTTGATTTTTAAAGATTTGAGGACAATCTTGTGGGGAATTACTATTATCATAAATAATTACTTGTGAGTCCATATTTTCACACTCAAAAAATAATTTGTTGTTTTTTAAAGACTCAATAGTTTTTGTTTTCTCAATTTCCATATTATAAATAACTATTACCGTCGTTAATTTCATATATGCACCTCTCTCAAACATAATGTGCTAACTATAGTCAGGGATATTTAGGGAACCATTTAACTAGAAAAGAACAGACTATATATGTATCTTTCACAATGCTTACTTTACCTTATTTTAACTACTATTTCAAATATATTTTTTATTATTTAACCTTACATATCTAAATTCATTTTATTAGTCACGCTTACATTTATCCATCTTTCCTACTTAACTTTTAAAGGAATTAAGCCTATTTTTTGTATTAAGCTCTTTTTTCTAAATTAGTTATAAGAATATATCCGACTTCAATAAAAAAAAGTAACTTGAGCACTCACTCTCAAGTTACCTTTTTCTGGTTTCACTATATCTAATTCGCTAAACTTTTGTTACTGAACTTGATAATCCATTAATTGATAAATCGTTTTTAATTCTTGTTTCAAACCATTTACCGAATTTGTCGGAACAGAATTAACTTCAATCATATAGCTAGAAGATAATGGAGTAATAAAAATTCTATCACTAGTTAACAACCAATAGTATTGATTTCTA
Organism: Carnobacterium maltaromaticum DSM 20342; assembly: GCF_000744945.1. NCBI lineage: Bacteria > Bacillati > Bacillota > Bacilli > Lactobacillales > Carnobacteriaceae > Carnobacterium > Carnobacterium maltaromaticum. The sequence continues at coordinate 3,193,777 of NZ_JQMX01000001.1, read as the reverse complement.
ACTTCTCTTATTACACTGTCTGCATCACCACGAGCAATTCCAGTAATTTCAACATTAAATGGTGTAGAAGCTACAATGCTATCATTAACATTTCTTCTAGTGCCATATATTTCATACTGTGGGAAAATAGTTCTAAAAATACGACATATTCCAACAGCTTGCTCGTACGTAACGTCCGTCATTTTTACAGACCAGTCATTGCCTTTTTTCATTCCAAATACTCTATCTGGTGTTATTAATCCCACATATCTTTTTTGAATTTCATCAAGCCATCTTTGTGCTGTAGGTAAATCTAAATCAATTATTTTAACACTATTCTTACTACTATGATTCCCTAAAGCTTGAACATCCCAGTCAGCCAAACCATTGTATTCGATAATTGAAATTAGCTTTGCAGCATATTCAGGATCTGTTGCATAGCCATCCTCTTGTAACAGTCTAGCAACAGTACGATAGTCAGTAACCCCTATCAAGTTAGAGTAACGAGGGTTTTCATGGAAGAAACTTCCGTGATCTTCCACACTTGCATCCCAGCTAGGGTATTTTCTAAACTCAGCATTTACTGTTATCCATTGGCCATTAATATATTCTAACGTGGGCATAACAACATATGACCCATTATATCTTCCCTTAATTCCAAATAAATTATTTGCATTAATTGCTAATGTTGATTTTCCCCATCCACTTTCCAAAACCGCTTGAGCAGCTGAAATTGACGGCAAAATTTTGTATCTGCTCCATCCGTCAATGGCACCTTTTTTTATATTATCTAAAAAAACATTAGTGCTTCTAGCCATCCTTTGATTGCCCATATCTGTATCATAAAATCCAGGGCCCATAGCTGAATTTTCTTTAATTGAAGGAGTAGTTTCTACATTTTTTTCTTCAATAACTTCCTTGTCTTCGCCATTATCAGAATTTGTATCAACCTTATTGTCTTCTGTTTCAGTTTGTTCTGAACTATCTTGGTTTTCGCTAGAAATTGTTGAAGAATCAATACTTTCCTCAGAATCAGTACTCACTTCAGGTTCAGAGCTATCCTCGAATTCTGAGCTTTTATCAGTCACTTCCGCAAGCACATTCAAAGGCATAGCAGTAGTTAACATAGTTGAAGCCAGCAAAAATGTCATTATTTTTTTTCTTTTTATTTTTTTCACAAATATTCTCCTTAATTTATATTTTCTCTAGTGTTCAATTATACAACATATTTTTTTTTTAGTAAGCTATCTAGGGGAAATATAAATTTTGTAAAAAAAAAGTAAATTTTCTGACACTTTTTTCTTACTAATTTTTTACGTTATCTCGCTCTACTTATCAACCTTGTAAATACTAGCCCTATCTAGGTAGAAAAATAAAACTTGTTTTGATTTAGATTCCTTATATAAGTTATGCCTTTAACTCCTTTTCCTCATTGTTTATTTGGTTAAAAATAAAAATAAGATTTGTCAATACTTTCTAGAAAAAAGTACTGACAAATCTATCTTTATTAATTGTTAGAATAAATTTTCTATCTTGTAGCTAAGTTATAAGCAATCAAAATCTTGTAATAATTCTGTTGAACAGTATTTTCATCTTGATGTGGATCATTTATAGTCGTAGTAAACAATTCAATATTCTCTATATAATTTTTTATCGACTTTTCATCAAACCCCTCTTTTTCAAGATCTGAAATGCTTGTACTTTTTAGTTGTTCTACCTGTTCAGCTAGATTATTCTGTACTATTAGTAATTTTTCTTTGTTTTTTTCTTTGTCTAAATCCATATTAACTATTTTTATTACATCACTAACAATTAGAATCACATTATAATTAACAGATTTATTATTCTTTATATTTTCTTCTTTATCTTTCCCTATCAGTTCTTCGCTAATTTTTACCATAGTTTGGTTAAATTTTTCTGATTTTTTGGAAACTGTTCCTGCAGTTTCTAAAAACTGCAACTCTAATTCTTTTCTTTTGCTAGAATTATCCTCTATAGAATCTTTTTTTAAATAATAAGAGTGAATCTTTTCAAGGATTTCTTTTTCATCTTCTAAAACATCAATTAATTGTCTAGCATTTTTATCAGCATCAAATTTTGGTGTTAAATCTATAGCTATTCTTGTTTGAGTTATTAATTTATCGTAATCAGTCAAAAAGTCTTCATCCAAAACTTGTAATTGATACTCTTTTTCTTCTGTCGTATCTTTATTAATTGTTTCAACAAGCTGATTATTTAGTCCAACTAATTCTACATTAGTAAATTTAAACAAATCCATATATCTATTATACTTTTCAATTATTGCTGTATTTTCAATTTGACTCTTATTAATAGTATTTTTTTTTCCACAACCAAATGCAAATACTACGATAAATAACAAACTCAGTCCAACAAACAACCTATTTATTTTTTTATTCATTTTTTTCCCCTTATATTTGAAATTAATCTCATTCAATTTCTATTGTGTACTATCCTATATTTACTAACATAAGTATATCACTAAAAATTAAATTTTGTAAAAATATTTTTACGGTCAGCTAATTCAAGATTTTAAAAAATCACTTAGCTTAATTATTTATTAAACAGATAGACTTATTTATGGTTAATCAGTCTTATTTTAGTACCCTTCTGGATGCTTCCCATGCCAATTCCAAGCAGATTCAATAATTTTATTGACGTCTGTATATTGAGGTTTCCATCCTAATACTTCACGAGCTTTATCACTAGCAGCAATTAATGTACTAGGATCTCCTGCACGACGTGAAACAACTGTAGCTGGAATTTCTTTCCCAGTCACTTCTCTAGCAGCTTCTAACATCTGCTTAACAGAAAAGCCCGTTGAGCTGCCTAAATTGAAGGTATTACTTGAATTTCCAGCCTGTAAGTATTCCAAGGCTAAAATATGTGCATCAATTAAATCCACCACATGAACGTAATCACGAATACAAGTACCGTCTGGTGTCTCATAATCTTCACCATAAATCGTAAATTTCTCTCTTTGACCAAGGGCAGTTTGCAAGATAATTGGCAATAAATGTGACTCTGGATTATGATCCTCTCCAATTGTTCCATCTAATTTTGCTCCGGCAACATTAAAATATCGTAACGCAACAAAGCGCATACCATAGGCTTTATCACACCATTTCAACATTTTTTCCATCATTAACTTTGTTTCACCATACGTACTTTCTGGATTTGTTGCTGCTGTCTCCTCAATTGGAATGACTTTTGGTTCTCCATAAGTTGCTGCCGATGAAGAAAATATAATGGATTTAACATTATATTTTTCCATCACTTCTAACACTACTTGTGTGCCATAAACGTTATTGTTAAAATAGTCTAAAGGTATCTCCATTGACTCCCCTACTAAAGAACTTGCGGCAAAATGAATGACACCTTCAATATTTTCTTTAGTGAAAACATCTTCCATAAAAGCTTTGTCACGAATATCTCCTTGATAAAAACGCGCTTTATCTGACAATGATTCTTTATGTCCTGTCTTCAAATTATCAACGACAGCTACATCATAGCCTTTCGTAATCAATTGGTCTACTGCATGTGAGCCTATATAACCAGCTCCACCTAATACTAATACTGTCATTTTTATTTCCTCCTCAAGCTATTAATCATTTTAGTGTTACTTAAGCATCAAGTTTAAGTATTTATTCTTTTAAGTCAAAATTAATTATACCTTACTATCAGATTCTTCTCACCTATTCATTCTAAATTTAACTTAATCTTAGTTTACTTTATCTAACTAAAAAGAATAGTCTTTTGACTATTCTCAAAAAACTTAATTTTTTATTTCCTTCATCTCCAAAATCTGAGGTGTTTTTTCTAGTTCAAAACGGGTAATCGTTTTTGATTGTTGCGCTTCTTCTTTAAATTTAAGTGTTTGAATTTGTCTATTTTCATAATTATGAAAGTAGATGATTTTTTCGGCTAGATCATATACGACTGTATAATGGGTTGTTTGAGAAGTCGCATTTCCTTTAGATTGAACAACACCTTTAGGGATATCAAAGCTATTAAATAAATGGAAAAGATGTCCTACAGCCTCTTCTTTCGTGACCTTTGCTGATAAAAATTTTAAAGCTGTTGCTCGAACAAATCTTGATTGCGGTGTATAATCTCCTGGAATTCCTAATAAACCAGAACCTTTTCCAGGAGAAAATACTGACTCGTTACCAAGTTGGATTCCTTCTACTGTCTGACTTGAAAGTTGAACATAATTTTGTAAATTAATTAAATGCCAATCAAAAGGAGGATTGTTAGTAAAAATACCGATTGGATTGTCAAAAATTTTAAAACCATTTTCAATAGAAGGCTCTACTACGATTGAATTCCCTTTGGTATCTTGAAAAACATAATGCTGTGGTAAGGATAACTCTCCTTCCGCCACTCCAATTTCACTATTAATTCTTGTTTTAATTTCTTCTAAAGTAGCACAATTCGATAGTGCCCATAGGACAACTTCTTGGCCACGCAATGCTTTTTTTCCTTGATCTTTGATACTTTTTTCACTTGAATAGTTATTGTAATGGGCAAAATAAAAACTTCCTCCAGCAATACCAGCTTGATTGACTCCATCAATCATAGTCGACATACCTTTCACACCAATTCCCATAACTGCATACTTTGTCTCAAACGCTGTTAATGTATCCTCTATTAAATAGTCTTTAGGGATAATTACTCCTTGGTACGGTAAATCTAAATCAAATTCTTGTGTTCTTCCCCAAAAAATAGTCTGTTCAACTGTTTTTAATGAAATACCTGTACACATCAAAATTCCTCCGTCTCAATTTAGCTTTCTTTTATTTTATCAAGTTGCTTCCATCTTTTTTAGCTATTATCTTATACTACTATAATAACCAATCAGTAGATTATTATCAAACCTTCGTATATTTAGCTAGTAATAAACCTGCATAGTCAGAATTGTCTCTGAAGCTAGAAGCGAAATCTTGTTTAAAGTCATTTAACTCTATCGTTTCATAGCCATCAAGTGAGACTGTTACCGTTCCTTATTCAAAGACTTGTGGTTTCATATCTGCATTAGGAAGGATTTTCAAGATAGCAAACAGAAAACCGACTAAATCAATAGGATTAACAATAAAAAGGAGGATTTCTCATGATGAGAAATCCTCCTTTTTTGTATTTAACTTACATCATGCCGCCCATCATTGATGGGTCCATTCCAGCGCCGCCACCCATTGGTGCTTCTGGAGCTGGTTTGTCAGCAACAACTGCTTCTGTTGTTAATAATAGAGCTGCAACACTAGCTGCATTTTGCAATGCGCTACGTGTTACTTTAGTTGGATCAACAATCCCAGCTTCGATCATATTTACCCATTCACCGTTAGCTGCATTGAAACCAATTCCCGCTTCAACATGTTTTAATTTATCAACAATGACTGAACCTTCAAGTCCAGCATTTTCAGCGATTTGGCGTAATGGTTCTTCTAGTGAACGTAATACAATTCTAATTCCTGTTGCGATGTCGCCTTCTGCTTCTAATTCAGAAACTTTCTTTTGAACGTTAATTAAGGCTGTTCCACCACCGGCAACGATTCCTTCTTCAACTGCTGCACGAGTGGCATTTAACGCATCTTCAATACGTAATTTGCGTTCTCTTAATTCTGTTTCGGTAGCTGCTCCAACTTTAACTACTGCTACTCCGCCAGAAAGTTTTGCTAAACGTTCTTGTAATTTTTCTTTATCAAAATCAGATGTAGTATCTGCTGCTTGAGCTTTGATTAAGGCAACACGGTGTTCAATGTTTTCTTTGGCTCCTGCACCTTCAACAATCGTTGTTGCATCTTTTGTCACTACGGCTTTACCAGCGTGACCTAATTGTTCGATTGTTGTATCTTTTAATTCTAGACCTAAATCATCTGTAATAACTGTTCCACCTGTTAAAATCGCAATGTCTTCTAGCATAGCTTTACGACGATCGCCAAATCCTGGTGCTTTAACAGCTACAACATTGAATGTTCCACGAATTTTATTTAGTACTAATGTAGGCAATGCTTCTCCGTCAACATCATCAGCAATAATTAATAATGGACGACCTTGTTGGATAATTTGTTCAAGCATTGGTAAAACATCTTGGATATTTGAAATTTTCTTGTCTGTAATCAAGATATACGGGTTTTCTAGAACTGCTTCCATTTTATCGTTGTCTGTTACCATATATTGAGATAGGTAACCACGGTCAAATTGCATACCTTCAACAACGTCTAATTCAGTTTCAATTCCTTTTGATTCTTCAATCGTAATCACACCATCATTGCCAACTTTTTCCATTGCGTCAGCAATCAATTGACCAATGCGCTCGTCATCAGATGAAATTGCTGCTACTTGTGCAATCGCTTCTTTTGAATTAACGACTTTTGAAATAGCGTGTAATTCTTCAACCGCTGTTTTAGTTGCTAATTCAATCCCACGACGAATTCCAACTGGGTTTGCTCCTGCTGTTACGTTTTTTAAGCCTTCACGTACAATTGCTTGTGTTAAAACAGTTGCAGTTGTCGTTCCGTCTCCTGCGATATCATTCGTTTTAGAAGCAACTTCTGAAACTAATTTTGCGCCCATATTTTCAAAGTGATCTTCTAGTTCAATCTCTTTTGCAATTGTTACACCATCATTTGTGATAAGTGGTGAACCAAATGATTTTTCTAGGACAACGTTACGTCCTTTAGGTCCTAAAGTTACTTTGACTGTATTCGCTAAAATATCTACTCCGCGTAACATTGCGCTACGTGCATCTTCTGCAAATTTAATGTCTTTTGCCATTTTTCCTTCACCTCATAATTTTTTTAGTTTTTTTATTGGAGTTTAGTCAACGATTGCGACTAAATCATGTTCTTTTACGACTAAATATTCTTTGCCATCATACTTAACTTCAGCACCAGCATATTTTTCAAATAAAACGGTATCGCCTACTTTAACAGCGATATCAACTTTCGTACCATTTTCTAGCACACGGCCTTCGCCAATAGCGATGACTGTTCCAGTTTGAGGTTTTTCCTGTGCTGAACTCGTTAGCACAATGCCACCGATAGTTTTCTCTTGTTCTTTAGCAACTTCAATTATAACTCGATCTCCTAATGGTTTTAACACGTAAAATCCCTCCAGTTTTTCTTTTTATAATTTTTCTTTTTTAGCACTCTTTATACGCGAGTGCTAAACTACTCTTTTACTATAATCAAGTTCAGCAAAAAATGCAAGTCATTTACTCGATTTTTTTTTAAATAAATAGATAAAATTTTAAACTTTTTGCTAAAAATCATTAGAGAGTAAACTTGACTTACTTTCATTAAAAAAAACAAATTTTAAAACACGTGATTTCATAATATGCTATACTAATAAAATTGATTGCTATAAAGGAAGAAACAAAATTCACTAAGCAGTTAAAATTTTGACTAAAGAGGATTATACTATTGAAATTAACCATTAAACATACATCCATTGCGATACTATTCACGTATCTTCTCGCTCAACTTCTACCGGTTTTATTGGCACAAATTGCGCCTAAACAGCTGAAAATTGAATTCGTAGTCTATGGAACGTTATTATTTTTTGCTTTAGGTACTCTTATAATGATACAATTGAATCGAAAATCAACTATTCGGAACAGCATTACTTTGCAAAAATCACTTTCGCTTAAACAGGCTATTACTTGGGGAATTATCGGTGTTTTTGCCGCAATAATTATGCAAAAATTAGCACAATTTATTGAAGTTCATTTATTTCAGCAAACTATTGCTTCACAAAATTCAGCTGAAATTTTTGCGATTATCAACAAGTATCCTTTATTTTTATTGACGACTGTTTTATTTGGTCCTATTATGGAAGAGTTTGTTTTTCGTAAAGTTATTTTTGGTTTTTTCTTTGATTTAAGTGGAGCTGTTGGCGCTGCTGTAATTAGCTCCCTATTATTCGCTTTTGTGCATATGGATGGTCATTTTTTAGTTTATTCAACAATGGGCTTGGTCTTTTGCTTTTTATATACGAAAACCAAAAATATCGCCACACCTATTATTGCCCATGTATTAATGAATACAATTGCAGTGATTTTAAGTCTAATTTAATTCTATTTAGAAGTTTCTCTTAACTTTGGGTTTTAACAGAAAGGAATTTTTAGTTCAATGAGTAAAAACGGGTTTTTCATTCAAATTATTTTCAATTATATTTTAGCCGCTGTATTCATTTGGTTTGCTGTTGATTTTGTCTCAACTTCTGGCTGGGGATTTTTTACAATCCTTTGTGTTTTAATTGCCACTAATGATTTTGTTCGTGCGACAAAAATGCTCCAAATTTATCTACAAATTAGTAAAAGCAACAAACCTAAATAGGTTTGCTGCTTTTTTTATTTATTTATTATTCTTCTTCTGTCATATCATCAGCTGTATAATGATCTAAGAAATAAATTAAAGTTTGTAGTTCATTCGTCAAATCAACATTTTGTACGCGAATATCATCTGGTACAGAAATTCTTAATGGTGTAAAGTTCATAATTCCCTTAACATTTGCATCCACTAATTGGTTGACTGTTTCTTGAGCCACAGGAGCTGGGACAGTTAAAATCACGACTTCAATTTGTTGTAATTTTAATTGTTCCACCATTTCACTCATAGGATAAACAGGAACACCACTAGCAATTGTTCCAACTAATTTTTCATCGATATCAAAGGCTGCACTAATTCTAGTGTTATTACTTTGGTGGAAATTATAGTTTAATAATGCATGGCCTAAGTTTCCCACTCCAATTAAAGCAACATTTGTTAAACGATCTTGGTTCAAGGTTTTACTAAAGAAGTTCAATAGATCTTCAACATCATAACCATAACCTCTTTTTCCAAGAGCACCGAAATAGGAGAAATCACGACGAATTGTTGCGCTATCAACTTTAACAGCATCGCTTAACTCTGTTGAAGAGACACGATCTTTCCCTGCATCATTCAAGAAACGTAAGTAACGGTAATAAATAGGCAAACGTTTTGCTGTTGCCTTAGGTATTTTTTGAGTAGACATTTTTTTTCCTCCATTAATCATTTGTATTTATTTGCTGAAACTAGTTTGTGTTTAGTTCACAATATCCACTACAAATTACGAAGCTTCACAATCGCATAATAAGTAATGAACAAATTTATTATAGCATGCTTTCATTATATTACCAGTTATCTGCTTGGGAATAACTGAATTCACATGTCACAATCTATTCATTAAATTCACAAGGCTTTGCTTGTGAATCACTTTTTGTAGCAAACTTCTCTTTAAAATCTCTGGATTTCAATTTTATCCGTCTGCAATCTATGCTACACTAGGGATGAAGCTGTTATAAGAAAGGATACTACTATGATTTTATTACAAACTCAACAAGTAGCACGTCATTTTGGTGCTGACGTGCTCTTTGAAAATATTCAATTAGAAATTCAAGATACTTCGCGAATTGCTTTAGTTGGTCGAAACGGTGCGGGGAAAACAACTTTATTAAAAATGATTGTCGGACTTGAAGATCCAGATGCTGGTAAGATTGCTAAAGGCAAAGCTGTGACTGTTGGTTATTTAGCGCAACATACTGGTTTAGATTCTGATAAAACTATTTGGGACGAAATGCTGACTGTTTTTGAACCTGTGCTCCAAATGGAAAAACGCATGCATCTATTAGAAGAAAAATTAGGTGAACCTGAGTTACTAGCGAATTCTGAAGCCTACCAAAAAGTCTTAGATGATTATGATCAATTGCAACATGATTTTAGTTCAGCCAATGGATTTGGTTTTGAAGCTGAAATTCGCTCTGTTTTACATGGTTTTCGTTTTTTTGAACAGGATTACACAAAAAGTATTACACAACTTTCTGGTGGTCAAAAAACGCGTCTGGCATTAGCTCGATTGTTATTGGAAAAAAGAGATTTACTAGTCTTGGATGAACCGACGAACCATTTAGATATTGCCACTTTAAATTGGCTAGAAGATTATTTGCAAACTTATAAAGGTGCACTATTGATTGTGTCTCATGATCGCTATTTTTTAGACAAAGTTGTGAATGAAGTCTATGAACTTAGTCGACAAAAAATGACTCACTATAAAGGCAATTATACAAAATATTTAGATCAAAAAGCTGCAAATTTAGAACGAGAATGGAAAGAGTTTGAAAAACAACAAACTGAAATTGCGAAATTAGAAGATTTTGTCGCCCGAAATTTAGTCCGAGCAACGACAACAAAACGGGCTCAAAGTCGGCGTAAGCAATTAGAAAAGATGGACCGTTTAGATAAGCCTAAAGGGGATGAAAAGTCAGCTCGCTTCAAATTTCAACCAGCTAAGGAAAGCGGAAATGTTGTTTTAACGGTTAATGATGCAGCTGTTGGATATGACAATAAAATTATTTCAGCACCGATTCAATTAGATATTCGTAAACTAGACGCAGTCGCTTTAGTGGGTCCCAATGGGATTGGGAAATCAACTTTGCTTAAATCTTTAGTAGATGATATTCCGTTAATTCAAGGCGAAAAACGCTTTGGGGCCAATGTTGAAGTGGGCTATTATGACCAAGAACAAGCAAATTTAAACTCGACTAAAACTGTTTTAGCTGAACTATGGGATGCTCATCCCTTAACTCCAGAAAAAGATATTCGCAGCATTTTAGGTAGCTTCTTATTTTCTGGTGAAGATGTTGAAAAATCAGTAACTAGTTTAAGTGGTGGTGAAAAAGCTCGTCTAGCATTGGCTAAGCTTTCAATGGAGAAAGATAATTTTCTGATTTTAGATGAGCCTACAAACCATTTAGACATTGATAGTAAAGAAGTTTTAGAGGATGCTTTAATTGAGTTTCCTGGGACGCTACTATTTGTTTCCCATGATCGCTATTTTATCAACCGAATTGCGACGACTGTTGTAGAGTTATCGGAAACTGGAAGTAAACTTTATTTAGGTGATTATGATTATTATTTAGAGAAGAAGGCTGAGGAAGAAGAATTACGTCTTTTGGCAGAAGAGGAACAATTGAAAAACATCTCTCAAGTAGCGCCTACTGAACTAAATGCTGGAACAAAAAAACATTATCAAATTGGCAAAGAAGAACAAAAGTTGATTCGTCAATTAACGAGACGAATTGAAGCCTTAGAAACTGAAATGGCTGAGTTAGAATCGACTATTCAAGACTTAGAGAATCAATTAACCTTACCTGAAGTATTTGGAAATCATGTTAAAGTTCAAGAAATTAATCAGATTTTACAAGAATTGAAAGTAAAAAATGAAACATCTATGAATGAGTGGGAAGAACAGAGCTTAGCTTTAGAAAAACTTGGCGATGTTTAACAGAAAAAAGGACTGAGAATCAATTATTCTCAGTCCTTTTTCATTTAATTAGAGTTAAATATCCAGTTCATTTTTAAGAATTGTCGATACACGTTCAATTTCATCTTGGGGAATCATTTCGTATGAAACCTCATTTAACATCTCACCTTCACCCACCAATTGGACTTGCTCAATTGTATCAGCTGCGGAACGATAGTTTTTTTGAATCTCAAACATCTCATCAATGGAGAGATTTGTTTTCATGTTGTCTTCAATAACCGTTAATACGTCTTTATATTTCATTAAACTTGAAAGGGTCGCACCCTCTTTAATGATATTTTCTAATACTTCTCTTTGACGTGCTTGTCGGCCATAATCCCCCTTAGGATCATCATAGCGCATTCTTGTATAGGCTAGGGCTTCTTCTCCATTTAAATGTGCTGGGCCTTTTTTAAAGGCGATGCCGTCTAATTCAAAGGCTAACGGCGAGTTCACGTCAACGCCTCCTATTGCATCAATAATTTTTTCGGCAGCTCCCATATCAATACTAATATAGTAATCAATCGGAATGTCTAATAAATTTTGCAGCGTATTTAAGGCTGTTTCAATTCCTCCAAAAGCATAAGCATGGGCAATTTTGTCTTTTTTATTAAAGCCACTGATTTCCGTATACGTATCACGAGGGACACTTAAAATTTTGGTTTGTTTTGTTTTAGGATTTACAGTTAAAACAGTCACAGAATCCGAACGACCTTGGTCAACTCGTCCAAAATCGCCTGTATCAATCCCTAATAAGGCAATCGAAAAGGGATCTTCTCGGCTAACTTTAACTTTTTCTTCGCGTTTTTTTTCTGTTGAGACCTCATTATGAATTTTATCCGTTACATTTGTCACATCACTATACATTTTATAAGCAAATGCGCCCATCCCACCAAGTACTCCCACGATTAAAACTCCGATAATCACAATAATTTTATTTGTCTTCTTCATTTTTTTACCTCCGCTTTTTTGTCTCCTATTGAGGATATAAAGAAAATACTAAATTAGAGTGGCTATTGTCATTTTTTACCGTTTAAATGTTATTTTTAATAAAAATACAGAAAAAAAGACAGAGCTAGTTTTAGCTCCATCTTTTTCGATTAAACCATTTCAAATGATAATCCTGGTTGGGCATTTAATTGATAATCAGCAAACTCACCTTTTTGATAAGAAACATAAGCTGCTGCTCCAATCATTCCGGCATTATCGCCACATAATGAGAGTGGTGGGATAATAAGTTCCACATCTGGTAACTCCTTGGCCATCATGTCAACAAGTCCTTCTCGTAAACCTCTGTTGGCAGCTACTCCACCAGCTAAAACCAACTGCTTAATGTCTAACTCTTTCGCTGCTCGTAAGGTTTTAGTGAGTAAGACATCGACAACACTAGCTTGAAAACTTGCCGCTAAATCATTTTTATTTAGTAGCTCAGCTTTTTGCTCAGCATTGTGAACCGTGTTGATAAAAGCACTTTTTAGTCCGCTAAAACTAAAATCATAATTATCTTCACGAATCATGCCGCGCGGAAAATGAAAGGTATCTTCACCTAAGTGCGCCATTTCATCAATTCTTTTTCCACCTGGATAGGTAAGTCCTAAAACACGACCCACTTTATCGTAGGCTTCACCTGCCGCATCGTCACGAGTTTCACCAATAATTTGATACTCCCCGTCAGCAGACATATAAACTAATTCAGTATGCCCACCACTAACTACTAAGGCTAATAGTGGAAAGACTAGTGGCTGAATTAAACGATTAGCGTAAATATGTCCAGCCATATGGTTGACTGGAATCAGTGGTAGATTGTGGGCGTAGGCAATTGCTTTAGCCGCATTCACCCCAATTAATAAGGCACCGACTAAACCAGGACCTTCAGTGACGGCAACTGCTGTCAAATCTGAGTAATCAACATCAGCTTCGACCATTGCCTCTTCAATACATTGGGTAATCTGCTCAACATGGTGACGGCTAGCAATTTCCGGTACAACTCCACCAAATCGCATGTGGCTCTTAATTTGGGAAGCAATAATATTTGATAATAAAATGTGACCATTTTCAACGACAGCCGCACTTGTCTCATCACAGCTCGTTTCTATGGCTAAGATTAAATTTCTTTTTATTGGCATTTGCCTCACTCTTCCTTAATTTCTAAATTCATAATAACTGCATCTTCAACAGGGTAATCGTAATAGTCTTGTCGAATATTAATCAGTTTAAAACCCACTTTTTTATAGACATGAATGGCTACTTGATTGCTTTTCCTCACTTCTAAATGAATGACTCTAGCTTGGTGCAATTTTTTTATCCATTGGACTAAAAATGCTTGGCTTAAGCCTTGCCCTTGAACTTTTGGATGCACAGCGATATTGGTTAATTCGACCTCATCAAATAATTGACGATAACCAATAAAACCAAGCAATTCAGTGCCTAAGCAAATGATTTCGTACTGCACATAAGGTTGTTTTAAATCTTTTTTAAATGTCTCTGTGCTCCAAGGAGAACCATGGGGATAGCTTACTTCTGCTAAATTAAATAAATCTTTAGCAGTGTAGCTCGTTTCTTCAATGGATGAAAAACGATAGTCAATCTCTATTTGTTTTTTTTTGTATTTTTCATTCTCCACTTTTTTTATGTCCTTTTAAAACCAAACTCATTTCAAGAGCATCTTCATGATCCTCTGAATAGTAGGCTTTTTTTATTTTGCCATCTTTAAATCCTAATTTGCGATACAATTCTTGTGCCCCTGTATTTGACATACGTACTTCAAGGCTAAATAATTGATTATGATCTGCTTCCGCTAAATGACGCATCTGTTCCATTAAAAAACTAGCTAATCCATAGCGACGGTAATTAGGAATTATCGCAATATTCGTCACATGAGCTTCACCTTCGACAAACCACGAACCAATAAACCCGATTGCAACATCATAAACGCGCAAAACTAAGTAAAGAGCATTTCGATTATTTTTCATTTCATGCTCAAACGCTTTTTGATTCCAAGGTGTTTCACCATGATAGCTTAAGCGCTCAATTTCTAATAGATCAGGAATATCTTCAGCTGTTCCAATAGATAAAACAGCCACCTCTTCTTCATTTAAAGGAAAATCAGTTTGTTGTAATTCAACCCGCTCCGTTAGTCGAGTCCAACGTTTGCGTTGATTTTCAGCCTCTTCTTCGTCTGCGCTGGCTGTTAACCAATTTCTAAATTTTTTCAACATAGCTTTCCTCCAACTGATTAGGATGGGCAGCACGCCAATTTTCTTCTGCTTCTGCTAATTTTAAATAGTCAGGCACAAAGGTATGACTATCAACAGGTTCTGCCTTCTCAGCTAGTAAACCTAAAACACCTGCTCGTGGCAATTGATTTTGAGCAGCTACTTCACTAGCACAATCACCTAATGCGTCTTTGATGGTTTCTTCATGAATCGCCCAATCCGTTCCGACAAATTCAAAAGTCCCCTCTTTAGTTTTTAAAAACTTGACCCAGTCAGCAAGTGCTATATGAGTATCAGGTTCAACTTGTTGCAATTGTTCTGCCTCTTGGTCCCAACGATATAAACCCGTATAGACATTCCCACGTCTAGCATCCATCATGGGTACGATATAGTGATTAGCCCCTTGGCAATTGCCAGCTAAAACTTCTAAACTAGAGATTCCTACAAGTTCTTTTTTTAATGTCCAGGCTAAAGTCTTCGCAATCGTCACCCCAATACGTAAACCGGTGTATGAACCAGGACCTTTCGCTACAGCAATTCGATGTAGTTCAGCTGGTGTCCATTCAACAGCTTCCATTAAATCTGTAATAGCGGGCATTAACCGTTGGCTATGATTCCCTTTTATATTTGTTGTGAATTCTCCAACAATTCGTTGATTTTCGATCGCCGCAACACTCATGACTTGATTGGACGTATCGATTGCTAAAATTTTCATAATTTAGCTCCTTTAATTCATTCTGTCTTTTTCTATTCTAGCATAAATCGTTTTAAAGATTAAGCGCATGGATTAAAATCCTTACTTTAATTCATTTTTCCAGCATTTTTTACTTAATTAAATAACAAAAAGGGCTATTGGTTGATTTTATTTACGAAATCATTTATTCTTTAATTAGCACTAGTAGTTCATATTTTTGATATACTTTCTCGCATCTTTGGAACAATTTTTCTCGTCCCAGATTAGTCCACCCGTAAGTAACCTATTTTCAAATTAACTAAAAAATTTAGGAGGAATACACTATGACTGATTTTAAAGATAAAGCAAAAGGATTGAAAGATGAAGTAGCCGGCGAAGCGAAAGAATTATTTGGTAAAGTAACAAATAATCTTGAAAAAGAAGCTGAAGGCAAAGCGCAAAAATTAAAAGGTAAAGTTGAGAAAAAAGTTGGAGACGTAAAGAAATAGTCCCAAACCATTAATGACATTATATAAGAAGCTAGGTAAGCGGAATTAACTCCACATACCTAGCTCTTTTTTTCTATAATAATTTATTTAGTTAAATTAAAAGACCAAGAAATCCCAAATTTATCAGTTAGTTGTCCAAAACTATCTGACCAAAATGTTTTTTGTAAAGGCATTACTTTTGTTGCCCCTTCTAATAAACCATTAAAGTAGGCTGTTAATTTTTCTGAGTCTTTTGTTTCTAAAACTAATGTCACATTGTTTCCTGGAATGAAATCCATTCCCATGAAATCAGGTACATCAGAAAACATAACTGTATCACCCTCAATTTCTAAACTAGCATTCATGACTAAACCTTTTGTTTTTTCATCTAGTTCATGAGTGGACTCATCTGGTTGTTGCCCATATGTCATTAAATCTGTACATTTTGAACCAAACACCTTTTCATAAAAATGAATAACTTCCTTTGTGTTGTCCTTAAAGTTCAAATAAATCCCAATTGTCATGAGGCTCCCTCTTTCTTCTTACGTTTTATTTTACTAGTTAGTTACCTAGTAATTTTTTCTTTTGTGAATCAAATTCTTTTTTTGTGAGAATCCCTCGCCTATCAATTCATTTCTTTAGTTCGCTCTTAATTGATTGACTAAATTCCCATCAATAAGACTATTTTTTATAGCTTTATTTTACCTTATTTTGATTAAATCCCCAAAGAATATCCCTTACTTTACAGTTATCGTTATGATTATTATTTTCCTATGTAACAAAACAGAGTAAAAATAAGTCTAGATACACTTATTTTTACTCTAACTTGCGTACTCAATTTTTTAAATACAGGGCTTCTGAAAAATATTCAAGTTGTCGAATTTCTTTAATTTCTGAAAAAGTCGCGTGAATTTTTTCTCGAATTAATTTATCTTCCGATTCTGGTGGGACGATAATCATCGTGCTTTGGACTTCACTTTCATCTAGATGGCTTGTATAAACAACAACATATAAATCAACATCATCCCAATGCTGTTCGATCTTCATACTCTATCACCAACTAACGCTATTTTTGAGCCTAACTTGGTACATTCTTCCAGCTTATTTATTTTTACAACTTCCTTGACTTGATTAAACTTTTTATAAATTAGTTGCTCAACATCTTCGTGGTTGTAATCAACTGGACAAACAATATTTTTTTCAATCTGTCTAATAAATTCTGATTCTACTATAAAGCGAATATTATAGATGATATATTTTTCTAATTCAACTACTGGTTTCTTCATCCATCCATTCTCCTTTACTTTTTCAATTCGTAACAAGAGGAATTCTCAGTTCCTTATCTTGCTCAATTTCGGCTATTCTTCTAGCTAAAGCTTCCCACTCTTTTTCTGTTGGCTGCAAATTCCAATAAAATACTAAATCATTTTCGGTATTATTTACCATACAATCACTGACAATAATATCCAAATCTTTGGCATTAGAATCTTTAATGGCAATATTATTTGCTAAAGACTGAACTTTTTTAGTTAACAGTAATTCTTCTATAGCACCACCACTAGATAAAATTTTTATATTTATTTGTGGTCGGTAGCTACTTTCTTCAATTAAGGTGCTAAATAAAAATAAAACTCTTTGGTAGAGGTATCTATTTTCGCTATATTTCTTCCCATAATTCTTCATTACTTCCGGATAAAATAAGGCAAACTCTTTTTCGTATTGTTTTATGATGCCTGATTCAAATAGATTCCTTGACTCGTACTCTCTCAAACTGCCCTGATAGATACTCTCACAAACAAATAATTTATAGATTGAAAAATAAACGTCTACGTAATTTGTATGAGTATTCAAACTAAATTTTTGACTAAATTTAGTAGTTAATTCTCTTACCATTTTATGAATTTGAAAATTTTTGTTATCTTTTTCTAAATCAGCTAATAATTGCTGCTTATAAAAGGTTGATTCTGTTGTTAAAGTATATGCGAAATAGAGATACACAGCTTCCGAATGAAGAGTCGTTTTTTCAATTACTCCGATTGTTTTAGCCACTATTTGTTGAAATTCTTGCATATCTTTAAACATCACTTGATTCAATTTAACTCGATTTTCTATTAATAATTGATCATTGCTAGCACGGATTTTAATAATAGCTACCCAATACAAAAATTGTTCTTTTTCAATTTCTGTCATGCTCTTAAATAGAAAAGTATCTAGTTGTTCAATCTCTCTAATGAGCTCTTGACGATCAATAGTATCAAATGGCCACTCTACACCTCGATAATTCTCCCAGAAAAATTGAAAATATAAAAATCGTATATTGATTTCATTGCCTTCAATTGACAATGTACTTAAATCTAACTCTAAACCGTAATTCATTAAATACGTTTTAAAGATACGCTTATTTTTATATAAATGACTGGCGCTATAGAAATAATCGATTTCTTTTTTTTCTTTAATAGTTTTTCTAAAGACAGCTTTCCTCATTAGATAGAAATAAATAGACTCTCTTTTAAAATCTAAGTAAATCAAATCCATATTGACCGAGCTTTTTTTTATGAATCGATATAAGTTTCCTACTTTTTCAAGCTTAACTGCATAACTAGAATTTTTTAAATCTTCTATTAACGACTCCAATTCTTTCTGAACAGTTTTTAAACTTAAATCAAGAAAATTGGCTAGATCAACTGTTTTAAGATAATCATTTGAAGCATCTAATACTTTCAATAGTTGGATTTTACGATAAATGATTTTATCTGTTTCTGCTAGCATTTTCTCACCTGACTTATTTCATTTTTATCGTTGCTTAACTCCAAAGAAAACGACTCCTGAAAATTCTGAGAACACTTCCTCAATGTAGGCCATTTCCGTTGTTTTTTTCCCTTTACCATTTGGAAAAGGTTCAGATGGTAAGGGCATATTTTCATCAATGTAAACTTGATTTAGATGGACATTTTTTTTCTTTTTATTTTTGTGTAAATCATCTAAATCGGTTATTTTTATAGCTTTTGATCCATCAGGAATTCCTTCTAAATCACTTTCTGGATGAATTAATTCAATTTCGCTAGGTTCGCTCCTCTTTTCTTCTACTGCTTTTTTTTGACGATCCACGGAATCAATTGGTTCCACTGATTCTTCAGGATTTAAGGGATTTAAAGGCCCCACTGCGCCACTAATAGTCGGGTGTTTTTCCTGCTCAGATTGACTCTCAATAAGTTGACTGCTTTCATTAACAGGATCCGCAAAAGCCGGGGGAGATAGTTCTGTTGAATATAAAATAGTCATAGAAAAAATCCCACTATATAAAATACAATTTTTCAAAAAACGAAATTTACTTTGTCTCCATTTCACTTTATCACCTTCTCCGCTTTTTCATTTTTGATTCGAACTAAAAATTCTCCAACATTTGCCCAATCTTTAGCTGTTGGTGGCATATTCCAAACTAAACTTGGCAACTTAATATTTTTATAAATATAATCTGAAATGAATAAGTCTGTCTTTTCATGAACATAAGATGTCACTTCTATATTAAAAAAATTAAAGCTTTTTAAATTTGTTTCAATAATATTTGTGTAGTAGTTCCCTAATGAGAAATCTAAACAAACATAAATAGTTTCCATAAAAAATTTTGAAGGAAAAATTTGGACAATTAAAAATAAGTATTGGTGGAAAACAAAATTTTCATTAGAGGTTAATAATTTATACTCTTTCTTATCAGGTAACCTCCCAATAAACTCTACACAAAATTTAAATGCATCTGCATAGGTTTCTTCAAGGAACTCCATATTTAATAAATCTCCAAAAACTGGTTGAACTTTTTTAAAGTAATAAAGTTTAAAATGCAATACACTCAATTCCTGAATCAAAAGATCATGCTGCGCTTTCTCAACTTTATTCTTAAACTGATCTTCAAACTCATGAACAAATAAGGGTGTTAGATTATCTTGAACTTCCACAATATCTTCTAATGGGCTATACTCTGTCCTTCTAACACCTGATTCACCCACTAGAAAAGCCACAATTGATTCTGATTCACTGATTAAGGCCTCTCTTTTTAAAAGACGATATTCCTTTTCTAGGAACTCGTAAACCATTTGAAATAAAGGATGTTCATGATTAAATGTATATCTGGTACGCTCAATTCTAGCATTGGATGTTAAATAATTTTTCATATTGATTCTTTTTAAACTGATACTTAAAAAGAAGTTTATTTTTGTTTTAAGTGTCTCTTGAATCGAATGATCAAGATGATTTTCAAATAATCGAATAAATTGTTGGGTTAATTTTTCATACTTTGCCTCAAAAGGGAAATTTAATTGATTAAATCTAGGGTAATAGAGATGATAAAAAAACATCCTAATTTTTATTTCGTCTCCAATTAGCTCATACTTAGAAGATAAACGTACTTGATAGTTTGCTAGCTCTTTTTTGACTTCTTGAATTTTTTTATGCACAGCTGAATAACTCACAAAATTAAATTCACCAAAATCGGTCATACTAACAAATTTACCATTTAAAATATCCACTAAAATGTTATAGCTTAGCGAATTTTTTATATAAATGATATACAACATACTGATTGATGCATCTGAATCTTTTTTTAATGTAATCGTTTTGTGTGTTCGAGAAATAGTAAGACTAAAATGTGGTGTTAAATCATTTAACTCAATATCTTTACTCAGATTTTCTGCCGTTCTCAACAAAACAAATTCTGAAATTTCCAGTTCGTGCATAATTGCTGAAAATGAAGCTGTTTGTTGTGTACATTCTTCAATAAATCTGAATAAGGAAACTTTTTTCCCATCTTCTCTATTTAATAAATTTCTCAAAATGCCCACCCCTAAAATTTTAATGTTCTAATTGTCTATAGTGTTTTCTTATAAAAAATAGTAAACAACCTAAAAACAAAAGAATCAGTATCCCTATTAAAATAACAGAAATACTTCTTTTTTCATGCTTTTGTGTTAAGCTTACCACTTCTTGATACTCTTGAACATTTTTAGACATTATTTCTGTATTATTTTTGGGTTCATGGGTATTCACATTTTTTTGATTCAAATTATTTTTTTCAACTAATGTAGCAACTACTACAAAACGTTGATTTGTCGCCGATGACACATCGCATGTAATTAATGTCAATCGATTATCTCCAACATCTGCTAAAACACTCATATCAGTTTCAGAAACGATTTTAGTCGTTTGAACTTGATATGTATACAATATTTCTTGGTCGTTTAATTGAATAATCGCTCCTTCTTTGATTTTTAGCAAAGGTCCAAATAACAAACTCTTATCTTGCATATGGTGTCCAATCAAGGTATAATTTCCCATTCCCATGACTTGATTTTCTTGCATAGTTCCTGCCCCAATTAACAAATTATCATTTGTTGTGCCTTTTAAGATAGGCAGGTTCATGGACAAGCTTTTAATTGTCAATTGTCCAATGACTTGGTCTGAATAATCTGTATTCATAGCAGCTAGAACATCGACTAAGCTTGGTGGCACCACAGCAGCATAATCAAATTCACCTAGTGTTGACTGGTTTTCTTGTATCTTACTACTAGTGATTGTCTCTCTTGTATAATCATAAGAGTAGTTGGAAATTAAAGCACTTTTAATCCATGGCCCACTTACTAAAGTTAGACCTGCAATTAATAATAAGATACTGCTGATGACGAGAATAATTTCTTGCCATCGCGTTCTTTTCTTCTTCACTTCAATTTTCAACTCCTATTATTTCGGTTTACTTTGAGCTTTTCTTTTACGACGTTTACGATTTGCTGCTTTTCTTCTAGCTTCAGCTTCTTTTTTCTTTTTGCGTCGGTACATAATAATGAAAATAAGCACGATTGCTAATAAGATTAGACCTACTCCAATTAAAATATAAAGCCAAGTGTTATCTTCTTCAATTGTCACATCTTGTGCATTGAATTTTTTAGCGGTATCTGCATCTATTTCAAAATCTTTTTCAAACTCCCATTTTTCACCTTTTGATTCTGCTATTAATTTGACTGTATACTTGCCAGCTTCCATTTTCTTTCCACTTAAAGCAATTGGATAATCAAAATTAGAATTGGGTGCCATTTGCATATTTTCTTTTTTTGAAGAAAATAGAACATCTTTGCTGCCTTGACGTGTCACTTGAGCCGATACTTTTAATTGATTAATAAACATCGCTGTTGGATTTTGAAGATTAGCATTAACCACATTTCGTGCATTAACTTGTGCAGGCGCGACTTTTGTTAACAACATATCTGGTTGAATTTCAGCTGGATCAA
Organism: Carnobacterium maltaromaticum DSM 20342; assembly: GCF_000744945.1. NCBI lineage: Bacteria > Bacillati > Bacillota > Bacilli > Lactobacillales > Carnobacteriaceae > Carnobacterium > Carnobacterium maltaromaticum. Next base: position 3,171,807 of record NZ_JQMX01000001.1, on the reverse strand, counting down.
CACGTAAAACAATCCCTACAATGTATGCATATTTATTTTGGATAGCAATACCTTCGCCATCAGCCTCTTGTTTTTCACCTGTATCTTTTTCTTTAAAACTAATTCCACCTGCTAAAATTCCCGAAAAGCTTTCTTTTGGCATTTTTATTTTTAAAGGTAACGTCACTCCATCTTGTGCTGGAATCGTTACTTCAGAATCAACTTCTACTAAATCAGCTAAATTATATTTTAAGGTACTATCTTGCTTCGCTTTTGTTTTACCATATTCGACTACACCGTTTAAGTTTGTCTTAGCTGAATTTACTTGTGTTTCAACTATTACATCCTTATCCGTATCATTTCGTAATTGGACTTCCACCGTTTGTTCCTTTTCAGGTTCCATTAATAAATCAAAAAACGTTTTGGTTTTATCGACTTGATTCTCTGGAATTGTTGGTGTAACGGCAAAGTTTAATTCTGCAGCATTTGCTGTAATTCCGCCCAGACTAAAAAAGCTCATTGTAACAACTGTCAGAATGGCTACTAGATTTAGATATTTTTTCATAATGACCTCCTATATGGTTATGCTAAAATTAAGAGACTGGGAATTTACCCTTAGTCTCTTAATCTGAATTCTATTTTTTTAACACAGACAGATTGAGAACGAATTCCCAATCTGTTGCTTCGTTCGTTTATTGTTTTTACTCTGCGCCTGGTACGTCAGTTAATGTCCAAGTTAGAGAAGTTGTATAAGTGTCTTGATACTTAATTGTTTTACCTGGTACAGATAAGCTGATACTACTTGCTTTAGTTGCGTCATCTCCAGCACGATAGATTTGAGTACCGGCACCTTCACCAGCTTTAGCTGCCATAACAACTTGTGCAGCACCTGTTCCATCTGGAACTAAGCTAAAACCAGTTGTTAAGATTGATGGAATTGCAGAGGCAGAACCTGTAATAGCTTCACCATTTGCAAAAGTAATTGAAGCACCAACTAATTCGTTGTCATCAGCTGTTGCAAATTGACCATCTTGTTTGACTTGTAAAGTCCATCCTTGTTCACCACCACGTTTATCTGTTACTTGCACGTAGTTAGGACGAGTTGTTGAATCTGATAATGGTTGAGCATCTGCTGTATAAACTTTATCAACAGTTGAGATTTTTTGTTCGCCAAAGTATAACGGTGAAGCAAAATCAATACTTAATGGTCCGGCAGTACCTGGATCAACTGGTTTTTCTGGATCAACTGGGTCAACTGGAGTAACTGGTTTTTCTGGATCTAATGGATCAACTGGATTTGTGATATCTGTATCTGTAATAAATTTAACTGTTCCGTTTGTTGCTTTTGTTCCTGCAGTTGCTGCTGAAACTGTTGCACTTCCTAAAGCGATTACGCTAATTAATACTGCTCCTGATGTTACTAATTTTGTCATTTTCATTTTTAATTTCCTCTTTTCATTTTTTATGTTTTTATTTTTTTGTTGCCTTAACCCTTAATTAAACGTTACCTGGTGTATCTGATAAAGTCCAAGTTAATTCAGTTTTGTATTGGACTGCATCCTTAGGTGTGCTACCTGGTACATCTAAGGTAATAGCTTTATTTTTTTGGACAACTTCGTCTTCAGCAATCGTTTCTTCGGTTACATCACCAAAGTAGTTTAACCATGTTCCCCAACCTGAACCTGCTGTTGCGCTCATTACTGTTGATGATGCTCCTGATGGATCTAATGTAATTGTTGGCGCTGCAACTGCTGCTGGTGAAGTTGAGCTACTAGAAACCGCACCGTTAGCTAATTTAATTACTGAACCTGTTAATACTTTATTAGCAGCTGTAGCATTAGTAAATTGTCCTTCTTGTTGAACCGTTAATGTCCAACCTAAGTTACCTGAACGTGTATCTGTAACTTGAACATAGTTAGGTACAAAACGGCCATCTTTTAATTCTTGAGCATCTGCAAAGTACGTTTGGTTTGCATTTGAAATTTTATTTTTACCAAAAACAACGCTTGAAGCAAAATCAATACTTAGAGGACCAGCTGTTCCTGGGTTTGGACCTTCTGGATCTGTTGGGTCAATTGGGTCAACCGGTACTGTTGGGTCTGTTGGATCAACTGGATTTGTTGGATCAGTGTTTTCAATAAATTCAACAGATCCATTTGATTTGTATTCTGCAGCTAATGCTGCTGATGAGCTTCCTACCAATGTTGCTAAAACAATTGCTGATGTTGTTACTAATTTAGTTAATTTCATGTTATTTTTCCTCCGTGTGCTATGTTATTTTTTTTAGTTAAATAATAAACGACTTGTCCTGCTAATCCTATCAAGCAAATACCCAGAACAAGATTGAAAACTTCAAAGCGATCTCCAGCTTGTGGAAGTGTCTGCTGAGGTGTTTTCCCTGTATCGGGTAGATTGCTAGTTCCATTCCCACTAATTGGTGGTTTTTCTTTATCCGGTTCTGAAGGATAAATATATTCACCATAGAATGAAACTTCTCCATTTGACTTATATTGATTCTCACTTTCAGCTCCAAACACCTGTGTAACAGGTACGAGGGTTAAGAGAAAAACAAGTATCATCCCGAAAGTCATTACTCTTTTTTTCATTTTTTCCCCTCCTACTCGTTTTCTGGTGTGTCTTGTAAAGCCCATTCGATTTGTCCTTGATAATTTTCTGGATAAACTTTACCAACTTGAGTTCGTAAACTTAGCCCTTCTTGTGTATTCCAACTATCTGAAATTGTTAAGGGGTCTTCGTTTGTACTTGTGTGCTGATAAACTAGAATTGAATCTGTTCCTAAAACATTATCCGTTCCTTTATAAGTGTAATAAACCGCATTTGGTAATGTTTTTCCAGATGGACTTTCTAATACAGCAGACATTCTAGCTGTAACTGTCCAACTTGATTTCACTGCCCGTGAGTCTTGAACGGTTAGTCCACCACTCATATCCGCAACTGGATAAATTTCATTTTTTGCTGATACCTTCAAATTTTCTCCAAAAGAAATATCAGTTGGAGCTGAGACTAGTTCTAATACTCCAAAGACGTTTCCGCCTGGATTAGGAATTTCATTTGAAACTGCTTGATACGTTTGTTTTTCAGCTGTTGGATTTTCTGGTCCTAGTTCAAATGGTTCTACTTCTCTTGGTGAATTTCCAATCGCTGTAGCTTTATTTAAAATAGTTCGGTCAATCCCAGCAGAGTTTACTCGTGCATCAAAAGTAAGTCGAGCATCTTCTTGTGTCGTTAAATTTCCAACTTTCACTTTCAATCGTCGTGTTGCTTCATCAAATTGAATGTCACTTGCTGGAATCGACGTGCCATTTAAAGTAAATGAATTTAAATCTGGATCTAATCCTTCATCAAGCTGATCTTCAATCGTAACAGCTGCCCAATTTGTTGAAATTGCTGCAGCTTTATTATTTGCGACATCAATTGTATACGTTAAGATGGAACCAACTTGTGTAACGTTTTTATCATTGTCAACAACGACCGATTTAACGGCAGTATTGGTATCTGGTAAAATATCTGCCACCGTCACACTAGGTGCTGCCAAGAAAATAGTGTCGTGGAAAGGTAAATCAGTCGTTGGATTGATATTTCCCACTTCATTATTGGTACTAGGCGGATTATCTACACCCGCTGCGCTCGCTGAACCTGCATGATCACGTAACTTAACTTGAACAACATCTCCTTTTTCAAGGTAATGAGGCAAGTTGAAAGTAAAGGTTCCATCAGCTGCTACGATTGCTGTTGCGTTTAATGCTACACCGTTGACAGAGATTTCAACTTCACTACCAGGTTCATCTGAGGTTCCCATAATTTGTTTTGTGGCATTATCTACCACTCGACTATTGGTAATCACAGCTGGAGTTGGTGGTGTAATCTTAAAGGTTGTTCGATTTGGTGCAATCAAATCTTCTGGTAAACTGACATGAACTCGATTCGAGTTAGGATCTGCGCTACCACGCCAAGCTTTGACGACTTCTAGCTTATCGCCAGTCTCTAGGAAAACATTATTCGGTACTGGAATTTTGAACATTCCGGCACGAGATTCTTCTCCATAGACACTTAAACCTGGACTATTGTTGTTTTTACCAACTGTACTTCCGGTTAATTCTTGCGAACTTCCATCTGCTTTTGTTAATTTAACGACAACATAAGCTTCATCTGTCCAAGCGTCACGACCATCTTCTCCACCAACTGGAATCGTTACATGGCCAAAGATTGATTTATCCGCATTCGTTGGAACACGAAGTTCATCAACAACGGCACGCGCATTATTCCCACTCATACGAGCATAGGCAGATGCACCTGTTGTACCGTACGAATCAGCACCAGTATTAAACTCTGCTGGTACGTTAGTTGAATCAATACGAACGAAATTGGCTCCACTTAGTTGATAATCAAATAGTGACCAGTTTTTAACAGGATCTCCATCTAAATTATCTCCACGAGCCCAAACACTTAAATCAGATTGAATCGATTTAAAGGTTGATCCATTATTTACATTAAAGACGTATCCACCAGCTGGTCGATCATTTCTAAAATCAAAGAATAATGGACGATCTACGGTAATTGTCGTTACAGCAGTATTAAAAATACCACCAGTTTGACTACTAGTATTGCCGCGCATTTTAAAAATAGTGCCTTCACCAGAAGTAATTTCTGAGCTACCTGTTGAGCGTAAAGCCGGACCAAAATCAGCACGTACATCTACGCTACTGCCAGCATCTTCTAAATTAAAGACCGCACGATTTCCGTTAGTATAAAGTAAACCTTGGTTTCCGTTATCTCCACCACCATCATTTCGCGTACCATCTCCATAGTTGCGGACATTAACGTGTCCACCAGTATTTACATTGATGACGTTGTCGTCTCCATACATCCGTACAGCTGGAGTTCTTCCGCTAAATTTTGTGATGTTAACTTCAGCTTCTCCTGTTACATTGAAGGTTTGAATGCCACGAATTCTAAAACGTAAGGTTGCTCCTAATGAATAACCATTATCACCATCTTGAGTTAGATTCAATTTAGCTTTATTTTTAACATTAAATTGCGAACCTTGGGATTGAATTTGTAAAGCTGAACCGTTTTTAGCATGACCACTAAATTCTGCACCGTCTGAAATATTAAAAATACTTCCATCGCCTTGCACACGCATCGCTGCACCATAATTGGCTCTTTGGGTACTATTTGTCGATACCTTAAAACTGGTTCCGGCTCCACTAATATTAATCGTAGCTGGAACTCCGACTCCATCACCGAAATCTTGGGCTAAAACAACAGTTGAAGACGTATTTCCGATGGCTTCAAATTTAGCTCCACCAGTCATAGTGAAATTATTTTGGATTGTTGTACGATAGCCATAAACATTGGCTGTCGTTAAAACTTCAGAATTGGGTTCCATTGTAAAGTCTGAAATACTACCCGCAATCGCACTTGAGCTTGAAATTGACTGTGCTGCATTTCCAGCAGTATCACCTGATGTTCCAACGTTGTCAATTTTTACTTTCGCATTTTCCTTAACTAAAACTGTTCCATTTGTAATTCCAATGGCACTTGATGAGTTTGTTGCTCTTGAGCGACTTGTAAAAATTGAATTTTCTTCAAAAACAATATTTCGAACGTTAAAATGTGATGCTGATGCGTTTAAGCTTAAATTATTGGTTCCTTGTAGATTAACCGTTGCATTAACTGCTCCAACAAGCCCCGATGCATTGGCATCAGTTGTCGTTGTGTTAGAAACATTAATAACCCAATTGGTACCTAAACCTGTTGCCCCAGTAACCGCATTAAAAATCGGTGTTGTTGGCGTCTGGGTTTTAACAAGCTGAACATTATCTAAAGTTAATTGCGTCCCTACCGGAGCAATTCCTAATAGAATTCCGTTGCTTGTTGTTCCACCACTTCCAAAATTAATTGTGAAATTATTTCCGTGAATGGTTAAGCTTCGGGTTAATGTTCCTGGATTATTCGCCGCAGTAGTTGCTGTCCGAGTAATATCACTGGTTAAGTTAATCTCACTAACACTAGTATCTGCGATAGCTGCGATAAACTCTGCCCAAGTTCCGACATCAGTGCCTGCTGCTCTTGCACTCATTTTTGGAAGAACTGGTTCAACTACATCTGCTTCAGAAGCTGCTGCAATTGGTTTTTCTAGTTCAGCACTCGTTTCTACAACTGGTTTTTCGGACGTTTCTGCTACGTCAAAGCTCAATTGATTAGAAGATAATGGATCTTCTTGATAAACTGTTTTAGCTTCTAATAAAAACTCTCCAGCTTTTTCCACCTGTAGCGCGATCGGAATTGTTAATTGTTCCGTTTCATCGGTTACTTCAGGTTCTATAGCTGAATCACTTTCTGCTAATTTTGCTTCAATTAGAGTCGGCTGAATGGTAATTATGCTACTAGCTGAGTCATAGCTGATTTGATAATCTGGACTCTCAATCTGTTCTGGATTGAATGTAAGGCCAGCAGGCAATGGTAACTCAATTGCTTTAGTCACATTTGGACTAACAAAAACATTCAAGTTAAATTCACTGCCGACTTCTAAATTTTCTGAATCAGTAGCTAATTCAATTAAGCTGTTTTTACTGTTGCTTTCTAAGGCTTTCAATTTTTGATTTGTTGAAATCCCTGATAGTTGCAAAGCAAACACAAACATCCCAATACAAATTAGTGCAAAACTAGTTAACCAAATCCCTTTCTTTTTCTTCACATTTTCATCTCCTTTCTCTCGTACTGTACCTAAATATTATCACGCGAAATTTTTCGATTTATTTTTTTTTTTTTTATTCTGAAGCACAAAAAAAAAATAGAAACCCCTTTATTCCTTATAACACAAAGAATTGGCGCCTATTTTTTTATTTTAAAAATTACTTAATTATCACAATCATTGGATTAAATCCTCTTCTGTATCCTCAGTTTTTACTGCGAATAAAAAAGGTTTTCCTAAATGGTATGGAATTGCATACCTAGGAAAACCTTTTATTTAGATGATAATCTGACTATTTTCTTCTTTAATGAAGCAATTAGTTCATTTGCAAATAAATCGTAGTCATTCTCAGCACCAGTTAACACTTTCCACATCAACTAAGACTGCCTTGGCTCCTTACTTAGTTTCTGGAGTATCTTGTAAAGTCCATTCAATGGTTCCTCGATAACGTCCTGGATAGACTCTTCCAGCTGGGATTTGTAAATTCAATCCTTCTTGCACATTCCAACTATCTGAAATTGATAAAGGGTCCTCATTTGTACTTGTATGCTGATAAACTACTATTGAATCTGTTCCTAAAATTTGATCTATGCCATTGTAAGTATAGTGCATTGCATTAGGTAATTTTTTGCCTTCCGCACTTTCTAATATGCTTGTCATTCTAGCTGTAATACTCCAACTGGCCTTAACCGCTCGTGAATCTTGAACTGTTAACCCACCGCTCATTTCCGTAACTGGATAGCGTTGCTTCGTTGGAGCGATTTTCAAATCCTCTCCAAAAGAAATAGTCGTCGGTGTTGAAACTAATTCTAGAACGCCAAAAACCGGGCCACCTGGATTGGCAATTTTATTTGAGATAGTTTGAATTTTCTGTTTGGCTGCTGTTGGATTTTCTGGACCAACTTTAAAAGGCTCGACTTCTCTTGGTGAATTTCCTATGATAGTTGCTTTATTGAAAATAGTACGATTAATCCCCGTTTTATTTACTCGAGTATTAAATGTTAATTTTACTTTCTTGTTTGAGCCTAAATCTCCGACTTTAACCTTCAATAGTCTGGTTTCTTCATTAAATTCAACCTTAGTTTCTGGAATGAGGATACCATTTAAAGCAAATGAGTTTAAATCTGGATCTAAGGCTTTATCAAGCTGATCTTCAATTGTAACAGCTTTCCAATTTGTTGCAATGGCTGCAGGTTTATTATTTTCTACATCAATAGTATAAGTTAAGATTGAACCAATTTGTGTGGCATTTTTACTATTGTCAACCACCACTGATTTTACTGCCTTGTTTGTATCTGGTAAAACATCCTTTACTATTACGCTTGGAGCGCCCATAAAAACCTGATCATGGAAAGTTAAATTTGTTGTTGGATTACCATTACCAACAGCGTTATTTGTACTAGGTGGGTGATCCACACCAACGGTACTAGCTAATCCCGCATGGTCACGTAGCTTCACTTGAACCAGATCGTCTTTTTCAAGGTAATGAGGCAAGTTAAAAACAAAAGTTCCATTTGGTTGAACCGTTGTAGTTGTTGCTAAGTCGACACCATTTACGCTAATTTCCACTTCACTACCAGGTTCATTGGCTTTTCCGCTAATTTGTTTCGTCGCGTTGTCTACTACTCTACTATTAGTAATAACCGCTGGATTAGGTGGTGTAATATCAAAAGTTGTTCGATTTGGTGCGACTAAATCCTCTGGTAAACTATGATGAACTCTATTTGAGTTTGAATCAGCTCCACCACGCCAAGCCCTGACTACTTCAATTTTATCACCTGTCTCTAAAAAGACATCATTCGGGACTGGAATTTTGAACATTCCACCCCGACTAGCTTCGCCATAAACACTTAATCCTAGATTATTATTATTTTTCCCAATCGTCCGACCTGTTAGCTCTTGTGATTTGCCGTTGACTTTCGTTAACTTCACCACAACAAAAGCTTCATCGGTAAAAGCATCCCGACCATTTTCACCATCTAGCGGAATTGTCACATGACCAAAAATGGATTTATCCGCATTTGTTGGAGCACGAAGCTCATCTACAACCGCACGCACCTTACCTCCAGTCATTCGACTATAAGCTGATGCACCTGTTGAACCAAAAGAATTGGCACCTGTATTAAATTCATTCGGTACGTTGGTTGAATCAATTTTAGTAAAATTAGCTCCACTTAATTTGTAATCAAATAATGACCAGTTTTTAGCTGGACTTGCATTTAAATTAGTCTCATGTGGCCAAACACTTAAGTCCGATTGAATTGAGGTGAACGTTGATCCAGCCGTTGCATTAAAAATAGTTCCTTTTGCACCGTCATATTGATCATTTCTAAAGTCAAAAAACAATGGACGATCAACAGTAATTTCAGATGTAGCGGTATTAAAAAGAGCACCAGCTTTACTCTTTGTCCTACCGCGCATTTTAAAAATAGTCCCTTCTCCAGCTATAATTTTAGAACTCCCAGTTGAAACTAGTGCTGGACCATAGTTAGCTCGTATCTCAGCACTGCTACCAGCATCTTTTAAATTAAAGACCGCTCCATTTCCACCAGTAAAAAGCAATCCTTGATTTCCAGAACTACCAAGTCCATCATTTGGTCCATCACTCCCAGTATTATGTAGAATAAATTTTCCACCAGTATTTATATTGATATGATTATCCTTTCCATCCATCCTGACTACTGGAGCACTTCCTTTTAATTTAGAGTAACTTATTCTTTTAGTAACATTTACTTCTGCATCATCTGTGACATTAAAAACACTTCCATCACCTTGTATACGTATCACTGCCCCATCCTCCGAAGAGCCTATTCTATGTGATGATAGTATAAAACTCGTTCTGGCTCCACTAATATTAATCGTAGCTGGAACTCCGGCTCCCTTGCCAACATTTTCAGCTGAGACAAATATTGAATTAGCAGTTCCGATTGCTTCAAATTTAGCTCCACCAGTCATAGTGAACGTATTTTTAATTGTTGTGCGATAGCTATAAATATTAGCTTCCGTTAAAACTTCTGAATCAGGTTCCATTGTAAAATTTGAAATACTACCAGCAATAGCACTTGAGCTTGACTGAACTGGCTTCCCAGCCTTCTCTTTAGACTTTCCATCGTTGATAATCGAGACTTTAGCATTTTTTTTGACTAAAATTGTGCCATTTGTAATTGCAATGGCACTTAAAGTAGTAGGCTGGATTCCATTAGCCAATCTTGAACGACTTTTGAAAATTGAATTTTCTTCAAAAATAAGCTTTTGAACATTTAATTGGGATGTTGCTGCCCTTAAATGCAAGTTATTTGTTTCTCTTAAAATAACAGTTGCATTAACTGCTCCAATAAGCCCCGATTCATTTTCCTCATCTGTCAGTACATTTGAGATATTAATGACCCAATTAGTACCTGAACCTGATGCTCCAGTAACTGCATTAAAAATTGGAATATGCGCACTTACAGTTTTATTAATCTTAACATTATCTACAGTTAATTGCGTCTCTACAGGAACAATGCCTAACTGAATTCCTTTAGATTCCAAGTCAAGCCTAAAATTATTCCCGTTAATTGTTAGGCTACGAGTTAAAATATTCAACTTAGTCAAGTTCCAGGATTGCTGATAAATATTAGCAGTTAAGTTGATTTCATTAACACTAGGATCATTAATTGCTGCACCAAATTCATCCCATGTCCCAACGTTTGCAACAGCTGACTTTGGACTTCTTAAAAGTGTCGGTGCATTCTCATCAACTGTTGGTGCGTCTATAATTGGTTCTTCTAATTCCTCATCGGTTTCCAACTCTAACTTTTCTTGGGTCTCTGTTACAGAAAAAGTTACTTGGTTAGAGGATAAAGAATTTTCTTGGTAAATGGTTTTCGCTTCTAATGTATATTCCCCGGTATTTTCAACCTTAAATGCTAAGGGAATCACTAATGGTTTCCTTTCAGCTTTATTTTGCACAAGAGCTTCTGTAGCAGAATTATTTTCTGATTCTACCTCTTCAATAGGACTAAGTTCAATCGTCATTAACCGACTAGTAGAGTCATAAGTCACTTGGTAATCTTCGCTTTCCATTTGTTCCGTCATAAAAGTAAGATCTTCAGGTATGGGCAATACAATGTCTTTAGTTACATCTGGACTAACCAAAACAGTCAAATTAAACTCATTATCTTTTAGCAACTCTTCTGAATCCATCACTAACTCAATTAAGGGATTTTTATCCTCGTTGGTTTCAAGCGCTTTAAGCCTTTGATTCGCTGAAAATTGTACTGCTAGAACGAACAATCCTATACAAATAAGTACAAAACTACTAAACCCAATTTTTTTCTTTTTGCTCACGTTATCCTCTCCTTCTTTGGTACTTTCACAAAGCTATCTAGCCGGAAAGATTCAATTTCACATTCCTCTTAATAAGTATATTTTTGGTTTTATTTCTATGTTACTAGCATAAAAGGGCATATGAATGAATAGCCTGATTCTTTATAACAATTACGTTCATTTTCTTCCTGATCGCCTAATTTTCACGAAATAATTCCCTTTACCCTTAATAAGAGTAACATACGTTTTAAAAATATGTCAATATTCCATAAAATCAAATTAAATATAATAATATTGATCAAAACTAGAGAAATTCATTTGATTAACAACCGATTGCTACGAACCTTACTATTTATTTACAACTAACGAATTCAACTCTTCTCTTTAAAAGCCAACAAAAAAAGCTTCAAAAGATTAATAACCTCTTGAATTCTCAAATTTAATCCCATATCCTATGTATCCTCTTTATTAACTAGAACAGCTATGTGGGTTGCCATAGTCCATTCACTAGTTGCCGTCATTAGAATATCTTGGGCATGGGCAAATAAATGTAGATGAGGTACTTTTTGACCGTTAGTTTCCATTTGAATGACATCCATCTGAGTCCCTCTAGCAATTCTCAAACTTTCCTGGGCTTGATCCAACTTTTTTTCGGCCTGCATACTTTCACCATTTTCTAGATGTTTTAATGCTTCTGTGGTTAATAGTTTGCCATCACCTGCGTGTAAAATGATCTTTAATGCTTGTTCTGTTAAATTTAAGGTTCGCTCATCTCTCATCTTATTTTCCACCTTTCAACACTGACTTTTAGTGACTCCTTTCCAAACTAAATTACCTCCATCATAAACAAATTCAAGCGCTACCAATTAGCCCTAGCAAAGCCAATAGCGCTTGAACTATCTAGTAAAAACAAAGCAAGCTTTAGTAATCCGCCGATACTAATCCTTCACTTGTCTATGTTTCCAGCCAAAACTGTCCTTTAACCCGATATCATCAGTTTAAATGATTTAACTAAACAATTAATCGTTTTAAATGATACTAAAGATAATATATCATATTTCCCTATTTTATACAATAAACAATCGCAGTTAATGCTATTATTTATTTGAATAGTATTAGATAGACTTAAGGTAGCCCTATTCTGAGGTTACCCTGTAATAGGATAAATTGAAGGAGTGACCAAACCATGACTCTTGGAGAAAAAATTAAGATGTTACGCCAAAAGAAAGGCTTAACTCAAGCACAGTTGGCAGATTTATTATTTTTAAAGCAGAATGCAATTAGTGCTTATGAAAAAGATGTCAATCAACCGTCCTTAGAGATGATTAAGAAAATGGCTACAATCTTTAACGTTTCTGCAGATTACTTACTTGGTATTGATGAAGCCAATAAAAACTCTTCGTTGGAAAAGACTTTCCAACATATTTTAGAGGAAGTTATCTATGAAGAAAGTTACGCGTATATTAAAGATGGCGATGTGACAGACGAAACCGCTGAAATCTTGAAATTGATGATAAAAAAAGATTTTAAATTACTGGACGATATTTATAAAAATTAGACCCTTTGGGGAAATAAGTGCCTCGCTGATTTTGCGAGGTACTTTTTTGGTTTGGGATTAGGCTGACTAAAATAAAAATAGAAATTAACTAAGAATAAACTAACTATAATTTTGTTATTGAACAAACTACTGTCATTTAATATGGAAATGATTTAGGTATCATAGAAGACATTTTGAGGACGTAAAAAAGAAAGCCTCTCAAACTAAATACTTTGAAAGGCTTTCTCTTAATTCTTATTCTGTCTTTAAATAACTATATATTTTGGCATCTAACGTATTTTCCATAACCATATCCATATGGACTACGCTTAATAATTCGCCTTCTTTTCCCTTCATTTGACCTTCTTCAACCGAGTCATTATTAACTTTAGCTTCACCTAAATAATAGAAGTCAGTTCCTTCATCATTATCTTTTTTCACAAAAATATGAATTTTAACTCTATTTTTTTCTGCATTAATAATTTTTTTAACATCTTTTGACTCTAATGTTCTTCTACTTTTAGTAAACCACCTTAATACATCCGGATTTAAAAATTCATCCCCATAATTAATGCTTGATTCAACCTCATCTGATTTATGATAGGTAATAAAAATAGGGCAAGTATCATGTTTAACGAGATAGCCATACATTGTTGACTGTTCATCTTTCTCCCAATTTAATAATCTACATACATCTTTTCGAGTATATTTTTTATACAATGTCAGAGGACTATTAGCTACATAATCTTCATTTTTCTTAAAACCTACCGATAATATATCTTTGAAAAGATTTCTAAAATAGTTATTATTTTCAAGTGATTTTTCCACTTGATCTGTAAATACTAATGTATTTCCATCAGTTAACCTAATTAGCGGTTGGCTGCCATACTTAGATTTTGTTCCATCTTTAAAAAATGAAAGATTCAAAATATTAACTGCTGACTGAATTGTTGCTTCATCAGAGATATACTCTTTATTATCTAGTAATTCTTTATATTCGAGCATAGAAATTTTCTTATTTTGCTCCAACTTATTTAATAATATGAGTTCATGCACTCTTTTTCCATTTAATATTTCTATTGAAAGCATTGTTAAAACTTGATTCTCATATTCTGTAAGAGTTGACGGATTTTCTTTTAATTTACTTAGAAATAAATGATAATTAGTATGACTGCTATTTATTAATACTAATGGATCAACGGAAAAATTCTTTATATAATCAATTAAATATGGAACTCTACCAATTCTATTTTTTAAAGCTTCATAAGAATCCTTCAATTTTTTTAAATTAGTTAAATTACTATCACTAATAGAATCAAATATGCGTTTTTTAGCAACTGTTTCAAAGTTGATTGTTGAAATTCCTTTAATGTAGTTCATATCAAGCATATCACGTCTAATATTATCTTTATTAAATGAATTATCACCAGATAAAGCAATTGGAATTAAGTAGTTAGTTTTATAATTTCCAATAAAATCTATAATTGTTACAAATTCTTTACTTTCATCTTTACGTAATCCCCGACCAAGCTGTTGAATAAATATAATACTAGATTTAGTTTGTCGCAACATTATAACTTGATTAACGCTTGGTATGTCAATGCCTTCGTTAAAAATATCTACAGTAATAATATAGTCTAATTGACCACTCTCTAATTCTGTAATTTTTTCTTCCCTATGTTCTGGCAAGTCAGCCCCAATTAATGATGTTGTCCTAAAACCACGCTCATTCAACAAACTAGAAAGCTCTACAGCTTCACTTGTCCTACTACAAAAAATTAGTCCGCGAACTTTATCTCCGGAGAAACCATAATAAGCTATTTTTTCAATAATGTGATTTACATGTTCTTCCGGTGCAATTTTAGACAATACACTAGTATCATCATCCTTTTTCCCTTCGTAAACATAATCTGTTACTCCAAAATAATGAAAAGGGCACAGCATATCCTCTTCTAATGCTTCTTGTAATCTAATCTCATAAGCAATATTATAGTTAAACAGATCATAAATATTAAAATTATCTGTTCTTTCTGGCGTTGCGGTCATACCCAATAAAAAATTTGGTGTAAAATAGTCTAAAACTTTCAAATAAGAGTTAGCACCAGCTTTATGCACTTCATCAATCAATATATAATCAAATGTTTCCGCAGAAAATTCTTTTAATGTAGAATCTTTTGAAATAGTATGAATTGTTGCAAATAAATACTTTGCACTGGTATTTTTAGAGTTCCCAGACAATATCCCGAAATCTTCTTCCGATCCACCAATAATTTTCTGAAAGTCTGACTTGGCTTTTCTTAAAATTTGCTCTCTATGAACTATAAAAAGCATGCGCTTTGGCTTAAAATCACGAACATCAAAAGCCGACAAATAAGTTTTTCCAGTACCAGTTGCTGAAATAACTAAGGCTTTATTTTCACCATTATTCCGAACCTCTTCTATTGATTTTAAAGCTTTTTTTTGCATTTTATTTGGTTTTATAAAGTATTCTTTATCTGAAATCGAATATTCACTACACTCTTCTTCTTCCAATTCAGCTAATTCTTTATAAGTTATTTTCTTTGGTTGATAATTTAATTGGTCAACTTTTTTAGTATTTACAATTGGTGTATACATTAATTCATACTTGCTTATCCACTCTTCTGTTAGCTCAATAGACTCTTCCCATAATGTACTTATTTGTTGATTCAAACTTTTTACAATCTCTCCATTTTCATGAGAAGTTAACTTTATATTCCATTCGTAATTTACTTTTAGTGCATTCATGGTCAAATTTGAACTTCCTATGATAACTGAAGAGTACTCTCCATTATCAAAAAGATAGCCTTTTGCGTGGAATCCTGGAGAATCTGTCAGCCGTACTTCGACATTATCAAGTTTCATCAGTTCTTTAAATACTCTAGGATTATTGAAACTTAAATAATAAGAGGTTAAAATGCGTCCTGATATACCTTTACTTTTAAGATTTAATAAATGGGCCTTTAAAGATGCTAATCCACTTTCTGTAATAAAAGCCACAGAAAATATAAATGTGTTACAGTTTTCTAATTCATCTAACAATGTTGCTAAAACCGTTTCATTTTTTTCTCTATTATTTATAAGTAATTCAGGTTTGTATGTTTCTAACATAGTAGCACTACTATCTATAAAACCTTTGTGGAGTGATTCTTTTAACTGTCCAATAAAATTATCCATTATTTTTCTCCTTAAAAGTCCTTCATAATTTTATTTACTGCTGGAATATCAGCAGGTGCCCATTCTAACTTTTCTAACTCATTAGGCTTTAGCCACTCGATAGCAATATGTTCAGTTAAAGTTGGTCGTCCTTTTAACAACTTACAATAAAATGTAGTTAAGTGGACAACTCCAAAATCATACTCATAAACAGTTTCTTCTATCAAGTCACCAATTTCAACTGTACAAAGCATTTCCTCTTCAATTTCTCGCCTTAATGCCCCTTGTGGAGTTTCACCTTCTTCAATTTTCCCGCCTGGAAACTCCCACATATTACCAAGTGATTTAGTCATTCCTCTTTGAGCACAAAGTATTTTTCCATTTTCTAGTATAACTGCACCAACTACATAAATATCTTTCTTCATAAATCCTCCAAGTACTGTATTTTCTTCTTCCTATTATACCCTAAATTGGTGTTTAATAATAAGGAAAAATAAATAGCTTAATTCAACCGTTGTTAAATTAAGCCAATAAGATTCAGATTCTATTCATAAAAAGTAATCCTCTTATAAAGGTGGATTACATGCTATTTCTTATTCATAATTCTTAAACGTAGTCTATTAAATTCTTTTCCTATATATTTTTATATTCAGTTCAATGGCAGTTATTTTTTGATTTTATTTCTTTATCAATTTCAGTTATTTCGCTCCCAAAGCTGCCATCGTAATATAGTTATACGGTTGGTTGAAGTGCGGTAAAAAGAATATATCGGTGAGTTTCAATTTATCAATCGTCACTTTTTCTTCAATTGCTAAGGAAAAGAAATGAATCCCCATGGAAATATCGTGATACGAAGCCAATTGAGCTCCTAAAATACGTCTTGTGTTTTTGTCATAAACAATCCGGACTTTAACGGAATGGTTTTCCTCCATAAAAATAGGTTTCTGTAAGTCTTCAAATTCCGTATATAAAACGTCAAACCGCGCTTTTTTTGCTTCGCTTAAATTTAAACCAGTCGCAACCATATTATAACCAAAAATCGAAATCCCAGTTGTTCCTTGAGTACCTGTTGATTCCAAATCAATACCTGAAATAGTTGAACCGGCGATCATTCCACTTCGAACCGCATTTGTTGCTCGTGGAATGTAAGTATCTTTTTCTAGTGCATTGCTATAAATGGTCGCGCAATCCCCAATTGCATACACGCCTGGTAGATTGGTTTCCTGTTTCAAATTGACTTTAAATGCACCCTGTTCAGATAGTCGAATTTTATTCTTTCCTAATCCAGTATTTGGTTGAAATCCTATCGCAATTAAAACTAAATCGGCTTGATAAACAGCTTTATTCGTGACAACTTGTTCAACAAACTCTTCCCCTTGAAATGCTAAAACCTCTTCCGAATAGTGTAAATGAATGTCATTATCCATTAAGCAAGCATCCATGTCTTCACTAAACCAGGGATCAAAATAATTGCTCATACAAGTCGCTTTTTTCTCAATTAAATCAACGCTTTTCCCTCTGCGCTTAACAGCTTCTGCCATCTCAATTCCAATTGCTCCAGCCCCAATAACCACAATATTTTGAATGGCTTCGTCTTCTAAAAGTTGATCTACAACTTGGCAATCTTGAAATATTTTTACAGTGTGAATATTTTTCAAGTCTCTACCTTCAAGATTTAATTCAATCGGGTTCGCCCCAGTTGCTAAAATTAATTCATCGTATTCAGTTTTAATTTCAACCTTTTCTTGATTTTCAGCGTAAACGACTTTCTCTATAAAATCTATTTTATTTATTTCAGTATTTATGTGAATTTTTGAACTTTTAGTTTCATACGCATCCTTTGAGGTATAGAATAGATTATTAATGGATTCTACTTGTTTTCCAACAAATAATGACGTTCCACAACCTAAATAACTTAAATTTGAGTTTTTATCAAAAACGACTAACTCCGCTTCTATGCCCGAATTCACAATAACATTGATTGCTGCCAGGCCAGCGTGGTTAGACCCTATGATAACTATTTTTTTCATTTATTATTTCCCTCCTAATTTTACCTTTCTTTTATTATATACTAATTACCTCAAAAACTAAATCTAATTTATTCAAATAATTACCAAATAAAATGACCAAACAAGACTTTTAATCATTGAAAAAACAGCATTAACAAGAATAATCAACATAATACAAATATATATCATTTAATTATATAGACAATTAAATAAAATGAAATAATAGTTGTACATTTTATTTTCTTTTCAAATTTAGCTGTTTAAGTGAGCTTTTTTCATAAAAATAACATATACTATCAGCACGGGTCGCTAATTTTTTTACTCAAAAAAAATAAAGGAGAAAAATGTAATGAATTTACTACTAACACTTGGTGCCAGTATTCTTGCCTTTTTTATTGGAGCACTTTGGTACACTGTCTTTTTTGGAAAAAGCTGGATAATTGAATCTGGTATGACCGAGGAAAAAATTAAGGAGCAAGGCGGAGCTGGAATTTCAATGGTTTCTACTTTAGTTATGGAAATTCTAGTTGCTTTCTTAGTAACCTATTTAATTAGACAAACAAATCTGCCAATTATGACCAGTGGACTTTTAATTACGGGTATTGCTATTTTATCTTCTTTAAAGAATTATGTTTTTGAAAAGAAATCGATTAAACTTATTTTGATTAATGAAAGTTATAAGGCTGTTTGCATCTTAATCATGTCTGCTAGCGTCTTCTTTTTTAATTAAAAATAGAATAAAAGCACTCACTAACATTCGTGAGCTGCTTTTATTTTTTCACTAAAATCCGTTGCGATTACTTCAAATAATTTGGCTTGATGATTTTGATCCAGCGCTAAGAGAATTCCAATAGCTTCTTGAGTCATAGCTTGGCCTTTTTCCTTATTTAATTGTCCGATAAAAATTAATCCTTGATAAAATTTAGCTACTATCTTAAAGAAAATTTCAGTAAGTTGTGTACTAAGGGAATGAAGTTCGTTTACTAAATGTTCAGCTAATAAAAGTTCATTGTCTTGGATTAGTTCATAAATGACGTTTGTTAAGAATCCGCATAAAATCTGTTTTCCACGATCATAGTTCCGGTATTTCTCAAATGATGGAGTTAACGCTTTAAAATAGGCGGCTTTTTGTTGATAGTCAATAAAATCTAGGGTATTAGCAAAGAGCTGAATTTCATGCAGTGTCCATGATTCTAAATTTGATAAATACTGCTGAATTATCAACTGATCTTCAGCTAAAATCGCACTTTTTTTATAATGTCTCTCTTGGTTGAATTCATTTAATTGCCTAATACGAGAGCGAATTTCTGCGGATCGTATCTCACTTAACGAATCTTTTCGATGTTCGTATTCTTTAAGTAAAGAGTATAGACCAGTTAGATTATTGGAGTTGCCATACTCTGCATATCGTGCACTAAACCATTCCTTTTCGGACAAAGAGTACCCTCGATAAATAAATAAAAATTCATCTAATGGGACGATTAATTGGTCTAAAATCTGTTCAATCCGTTTTAAAGAAATTTCATGCTTCCCTTTTTCAAATTCAATTGCATATGATTTAGATAAAATTCCAGTATAAAGTGCTTTCTGACTAATCCCTTTATCTAAACGAATCTTACGAATTGTTTCCCCATATGATGACATCCCTTCACTTCCTATCTATGATGATAAACTGTTTTCTGAAACCAATCTAGCTTTAATATTGGTCTTAAATATCAGACTTTCTGAACTATTTTTATCTTTTTATACTATACTAACAAATGAAAAAAGACAATAATTTAGTTATTTAATTCGTATTTCTACCTTATTTCTTTATTTTATTGTATACTTTTTTTAAATAGATTTTTTTATTGGAAGGATGTTAATTATGACAACGAAAAAAAAACTTTTTGGAACGAGGAAACGATGATTTCCCCTTTTACCAAGATGCTTCATCTCCGCTAAATTTTAAAGGTATGTTGATTATTATTCTGTCATCATTAATTGGTTTCATGCTTTTTACAACAACTAACATCCCTTTTATTGCACCATTTTTAAATGTTATTTTTCCGCTAGGTGCATTCATTTTTGTTACTAAAAATCAATGGACGAAAATTTTCCGAAAACTAGTTCCAAATGATGGTTTAGTTATCATTGGAACACTAGTTGCAAATATCGTCATTACTTTTATGATTGGCCTACTTGTGACAACTATAACGGGAACTGGTGATGCTAATCCAGCATCTACACAATTTGATGGGAATTTCTCTC
The DNA here is from genome assembly GCF_000744945.1 of Carnobacterium maltaromaticum DSM 20342. Classification (NCBI taxonomy): domain Bacteria; kingdom Bacillati; phylum Bacillota; class Bacilli; order Lactobacillales; family Carnobacteriaceae; genus Carnobacterium; species Carnobacterium maltaromaticum. Next base: position 3,151,832 of record NZ_JQMX01000001.1, on the reverse strand, counting down.
ATGCTGTACCTTTTTTCTTGAAAACAATCCCGATGCTCTTCGGTGAAGAATTACTGACAATCCTGCCATTTTTAATTATCTTAAAGTTAGGTGTTCAACAATTTAATCTTAGTCGAAAATCTAGTCTACTTTTAGCTTGGTTATTAACCTCTCTAATATTTGCATCTTTACATTTTCCAACTTATAATTGGAACATTCTTCAAACTGTATTGACTATTGGAACAGCTCGCTTAATTTTAACTTTCTCTTATATCAAAACAAAAAATATTTGGGTTTCGTTTATTGTTCATCTTTTAAATGATTGGGTTCTATTTGGGTTAGCTTTTCTAGCCAGCACTCGTTAATGATTATCGTTTAATTCTAAAAAAGCAAGCCCCACAATTAACTAATAGTTGTGGGGCTTGCTTTTTTTATTACTCTTCAAAATAATTTTGCTCTTCTAAATATTTTTTTGCTACAATGCTTGGTTCTAACAAATTGTTATCGACTTGATAATTTAATTTCTGCATCGTTTCAGTAGTAATTTTGCCATCTAATCGTTCTAATACGGGTGTTAATTTTGGATATTTTTCTAGTATTTCTTTGGTTGCAACTAAGCTCGCATCATAGGGTGGGAAAAATTGACGATCATCTTCTAAGATTTGCAAATTGTAACTTCCAATCCGACCATCTGTTGAATAACCTAGAACTACATCCATTTTCCCAGCAGCTAAGGCATCATATACAAGTCCAATCTGCATTGGATAAACTCGTTTGAAATCAAATCCATAGGCTTTAACAAAGTCTGGATACCCATCGCCTTCTCTTTTGGCCCAAGTTGTATCGACACCAGCTTCAAGTTTATTGGCAACAGCAGCTAGATCACTAATGGTTTTCAACTTGTATTTTTCAGCAGTTTCCTTGGTCACCATGAAAGCAAACGTATTTGCAAAACCGTAAGAGGGAAAATACACATGGTTGTAGCGTTTTGCGAACTCTTTTTTGACGATATCATAAGCTTTTTTAGGATCTTTTTCAGCAGGGAGTTGCAATAATGTTGTCAGATCTGTACCACTATATCGAGCAGCAGCTATATCGGCATCGCCTCCTAATAAAGCTTGGTGATTAATGTTTGCGGAAGCAAGGTTATTAATAATCTCAACAGGTTGATTTAAATCATGTTCGATCATTCCACCAACTAGACTGGCTAAAATTTGCGATTCTGAAGTTACTCCACCTGTGACGCGAATCACTCCCTCACTGCTTTTTCCATTGCCAAGCCCTGGTAATGTACAGGAACTTGTAAGTAACAAAACAAAAAATAGTGACAAAATTAATTTCAATTTTTTATTTACCTTCACTTGTTTATCTACTCCTTTCTTTACGACTTTTTCTATTTTTTCTAACAAAAAATAATCCTTTATCAACTTTTTTCAGCAAGATAAACGATTATAAAATTGCTATTTAATTGTTGCCTCAATCTATTTATTTCTACGACATGAGGATTGCCCTACTTAGTGTACATCATCTACCACGATTAATCTAGCAAACAGCTAAATACTAACGGCTAAACTCTTTTTTCATGCAGACACACACTTCATCATTGACAAATTCGCCATAATTAGGAATTAAACGGTACCCTTGTTTTTCATAAAATTTAATCGTACCTAGCATATCTGCGCCTGTCTCTAAAACAGCTTCATGATATCCTTCATCCGCAATTGATTCTTCCAATTTTTGTAATAAATTAGCCGCTATGCCTAAACCACGAGATTCTTCTTTGACATACATCCGTTTAATTTCACCAGTTAAAGAATCTTCTGTTAATAATTTCCAACAGCCGCATCCAACTGGTTTTCCGTCAACATATGCCACAATCGCTTGCTTCATTTTAGCTAAATTATGATGCTCTTGATAGTTTGCTGCAATGTCTCCCCATTGTTGATCAAAAAAAGCATTTAATTCAGTCACTAATTCTTCAAAATCAGGATTTGTTACTTCCACAATCTTTAATTCTATTTTCATAAAATCCCCCTCTTACACACAATGCCTTTCAGTTAACTAACTAAAACTGGCCCTGTTGCTCTCCATTTAGTCTAACACATTTTTGCTTTTTCAGTAAAATAAAATGTATTGTAGACAAAATTAACGCAACAAGAATTTAGTCTACAGAAACTATTCTTGTTGCGCTCTGGCGAATACAATGACTTTTTTGTTCACCTTATGGATATGAGCTTGCCTGAGTTAGATTAACCCTAACTATAGAAATTTTTTAAGTTAAAAGAATTGAGTTGCCTGAATCCCATAATTCTTTGCATCTTGTTCAATTGTTTCAAGTAAGAGAGCATTAGAATTAATTAAACTGAATGAATAAGCAAGTGTATAAAGTTTTCTGACTTCTTCTGAGACTTTATTTTCTAGTAGATACAAATTAACGCCTTTTTCATATAAAATGAATTCCAGTAAATAATAGTTTGAATAGGTTCTAGATAATTGAATTCCTTTTTCTAAAAACTCAATAGCTGTTGAGTAACGTTGATAATTTTTATAAAATTTAGCCGTATTAAAATATAAAGAAATCAGCTCCACTAAAATCGTATCTACTGGAACTTTAAGTTTGGAAATATCCAGTATCGATTTATCAAAGTAAATACGAGCTTTTTCATATTCTTTTTTGATTTCATAGACCCTTCCAATTCCATTTGTTAGTAATAAATCGATTACCGTTAACTCCTTCGACTGCAATGTCAAACCTAAATTAAAATAAAAAAGAGCCTCATCATCGTTGGCTAAACCAAAAAGATACGTAAGGCCTAAAAAGTAATAATATTTCTTTTTGTTACTATTACTTTTTAATTCGTGAATCTTTATTGATTTAGTTAAACGCTCATGGGCTTCAATAAATTTATATTGTTTACATAGCAGAGAAACTTCTAAAAAAATAGTGTGATTTATTTCAGAATCATCATCAGAAGTAATTTCTGCTTGCGAAATTTCTAATCGTTTACAAATATCAACAAAAATACTCATTGTTGGTACCTTATTATGATTTTCCATCTGACTAATTGTTGCTTGTGTACATATACCTTCAGCTAGTTCTTTTTGTGACAATCCTTTGGCTATCCTTGCATTTTTCAGCTTAGCACCTAAAATTATCATTTTGCAACCACTCCTTGATCTCTTATTCAACTAAATTTTTCAAATGTTAAACTCTGTTATCTGTTACGCTTAACTAATTTTCATTAAAAAAATAAAAACAATTTAATCATTGAGAAAATAATCGTCCTAATCGCCAGTAGTTAAAATTAATCTATCATCAGTACTAATATCACAAGGGTCAAGCTACTGAGTAAAATGTCTCAGTTCTATTATTATATACTCTTTAATAGTAAAAATACATCTATTTCGGGGTAATAGTTGTTTCCTATTCTCCATATTAGTGATATAATGGATTTGCATTACAAATAAAAAATATCATATTACGAAAATTGTATAGGAGTGAGTAATTTGCAACTATCCGCTAAAAAAATTGCAAATCTATTGTATGACAATTGTTCAACATTTTTGATTAATACCATTGACTCTGCCGGATTCCCTTACACTGAAATTATCGATAAGCCAATCTATCGAGATGAAACTATGAATTTCTATCTCTTCACAAAAGCAAACTCCCTAACCCTAGAGAATTTATCCACTAGCTCTAATTCAAATTTTAGTTTTTTTAGTACAAATCTTTATAAAAAAGTTGTCCTGAAAGGTCATTTAAAGACAATTCCTGATAATTTAATTTCTTTGGCATCTGGTGAAACGATCTGTATTCCTAACGAACATCAAGTCCTCTATTTTTCTGGAGTTGAAGGGATTCTATATTCTGACTATCAAACACATTTATTTTATAACTTAGATTAATTTCAACTAGCATAAAATAAAGCTTCATTATGCCAGTAATACATTGCTTTACTTTAACTTATTAAAACAAAAAAAGAACTTGAAAATTTTCAAGTTCTTTTTGTTTAGCGCTTAATAGCAATCCCAATTGTACCAAGTTTTTGAAAAATCTTGATTTACTAAATCAATAGGATGGATAAAGAAATTGCCAATCCCCGAGTCTCCCCAAATTACTTGAACATCATTCCCGTAATCTGTACTACTTAATTGAAATAAGAGCTGATCATCTTTAAATTCTGGCATTCTAATTCGGGGATCCGTTTGTGTAAAACTCGGATAACCTCCAATTGAGTTAGGAGAACTGATATCGATATCAAAAAGTTCCTCCATTTTCGATTCCGCTTCATCTGGGTCTGGGTAAGCTTTTTCAAAAAAGTTATAAAACTCTGATTTATAAGTCGCTTCAAACTCAACAGAGTCACCTGTTACATATTGGTTTTCCAGTGTGCCTATTAGTTGATATTCCTCATTGACAACTGGGTAACGTTCTATTTCCGAAAAACGTCTAAATAAATCTTCCAACTCACCTTTAGAATAAGCGAGTTCTTCATCACATTCAGGAAAATAAAGCACCTTATACCCCACTCGATTTAGCGGGTTTTCAAAATCACATCCAAGCAAGTCATCAAACTCATCTATATAAAAAGCGAGTAATCCTTTGGTTGGATAATCCTTTAATGGTGGCAATTCAGAAAAATTTAATTGAGCTAACAAACGTAGCGGCTGACCATCACTATTCACAGGATAGGTTTCATCCTTTGGAAAATAGCCAAACCCACCAACTTTTGAAATTAGTAATCCCAGCTCACCATTATTTTCTAAACTTAATGCGATAGCCTCTTTTCGACTATTTTCTAACGCTTGATGCTGAGAATTCGGAAAAATAGTTAACAATTCAGAATGAAACATCTAACTCCCTCCTTATATAAAAAGCTCGATTCACACCTACATATTAGGGCAAGTATAGCATACATAACTTATTTTTCCTCTTTTACACTACTTAAAAATTTCACTTCTCTTAAGTTTTTCAACTGCTTCTTGAGAATACATTTTTGCACATTTTACACATTTATAATAGTTTCCTTTTTGACCTAAATTATATTTACCATCATTATAAAGTCGGGTCAATTTACCATCACAATTTTTGCAAAATTGAATTTCTTCTAGTTTAAATAAATATCCTAGGTTTTCTTTGGACCACGTTCCACAACTATAGAATATGTCTCTTTCTTGCAACGTAAAAGTATCCCCAGTTAAAACAAAGTCTTGATTCATACTATGTAGTGCTCTTAGCTGTCTCAAAACCTGACTTAGCAACTCTTTAAATAGAGAGGCATAATGTTCACTAAAATTGACTGCCTTTCTTTTTACAACTAAAGGTTTTACCTGAATACCTTTAATTATTCCAATCAAGTTTGCTAGTTTTTGCTTAATTTTAAAATAGACCAACTCAGTTTTTTTATTTTCCATTCTATCCATCAGCTTCCCCCTTTTCCAACACTGATTTTTAGCTCCTTAACAAGAGAAAACATTCTCTCTTATAATTAATGTTATACTTTATTGGGTAAAAATACAAAATATTTCAGATATTTTTTTTATCAAAAACGAGAATAAAAAAATTTAATCTACAAAAACGAGTTATAAATTAGAACATTGTAAATTATTTGTCTATTTAATTTACAGCATATCCCTATTTTATCAGCATTTATCCTTCATTAAATTCATTTTTTTATTGACTTAAATAAGGGCTACTTTAGTTTAACTACTTGAGATATTTGTTCACATTTAGTTCGAATTTAAAAAAAGAGATCTCTTAAATGATTACTTTTATTTCACTTTCTTCTTTTCCATTCACAATTTATTGAAAATCGGGTATACTTTAGCTATCTTAAATAAAGAAGGTGCTACTATTTTATGCTAGAAATTAAACGTATTTTAACTGGAGCCATTCAAGAAAACTGTTACCTTATCTATAATGAAAAAGAGTGCTTAATTGTTGATCCTGGAGCAGATGCTGATAAAATTATTGCTGCCATCCAAGACTTAGATATCAAACCTATCGCTATTCTGTTGACTCATTGTCATTATGATCATATTGGTGCTTTAGAAGAAGTTCGAAATTATTTTACGATTCCAGTCTATGTTGACCCTCTTGAGCAATCTTGGTTGACCGATCCTGAGCTAAACTTATCAAGTGCACTAGGACAACCTCCTGTTAGTGCACAACCAGCTGAATTTGAATTTTCATACCGAAACTATACTTTGGGTGATTTCAATTTCAAGGTGGTGCCAACACCTGGTCATTCTGTTGGAAGCGTCAGCTTTATCTTTGATGATTTTGTCGTTTCTGGTGATGCTTTATTTAAAGGTAGCATTGGTCGGACAGATTTACCTAATGGGAATTTTGAACAACTCATTGCCAGTATCACTACACAGCTTTTCACATTACCTGATTCCTTAGCTGTGTATGCTGGTCACGGAGAGGTCACTACGATTGGAAATGAAAAAGCCACGAATCCTTTCTTTAATTAAACAAAATTACTTGAGAAAAAGAAGCTAAGACATTTATTGTCTTTAGCTTCTTTTGTATGTTACCCGTTTAATTTAAACCCAATAATTGTAGCCTTCGATTTTAAATTCTGCCATATCTTTTTTTATGGTACCGTATAACTCTGTATTCTTACTTATTTTAGCTAGTGCTGCTGCATAAAAATAATTTTCAGTTGCTTTTTCTTGTTGGCCTAACTTAGATAAATTCAAGCTTTTTTCATAAAATAGATGATCTAAATAAAATACAGCTTTTTCTTCTTCGAGTAAACGAATGCCTAAATCACTTAAATCAATCGCTTGCTGATAGTCTTCAATGCTTGAATAAAATTTGGCTATATTAAAATAAATTTTAACAATCTCAAAACGATTTTGACTAGATTTTACAGTAAATAAAACTTCATCTAGTAATACAAGCGTTTTCTCAAAATAAGTTTGAGCTTTTTCTTTATCTGATATCAGATCATAAGCGATTCCAATTCCATTTGTTGCCATGACATCAAAAAAATCTAAATTTCGACCTGAATCTGAAGATAAGGCTAAATTAAGGTTGTAATGAGCATCAGAAAAACGCTGGTACCCGAGTAAGCTTGTGATTCCTACGTAATAATAGTATTGCTTTAATTCATAGACGCTCTCTAATTTGCTGAAATCAATTTGCTCCTTAAGGATTTTATAGGCTTCTTTATAGTCTTCTGTTTCACAATATTTTTGAACTTGTTTAAAGATATCACTATAACTTGTACTATTTGCAGAGACAAATTCATAAATGTCACTAAAATCTATATTTAAGCGATCTCCGACTGCTAATAAAATTGAGAGCGAAGGCAAACTTGTTTCATTTTCTAAATTGCTAATAGTGGCTTGCGTACAAATATCTTCTGCTAGTTCAATTTGCGTAAGTCCTTTTTTAAGTCTTTGCTCTTTAACTCTTTTACCTAAATGCGACATATTATGTCTTCCCCTTATTTCTATTCACCTTAAAAACCGAAATAATTAAATAGATTCGTTTGAAATCCACTTCTAGCTACGCGTTAATTTCTCGCAAAAAGGCAGTATCAGTTGATACTGCCTTTTTGCAAGAAATTAAACTATTCTAGCTTTTATTTAAGCGTATTAGTTTTTTAACAGTTATATTGTTGTTATTTTTAATACGTATAATTAAATTATGATTAAAGTTTATCTGTAACGAACTAAAGAGTCAAGCTTTGATTCCCTTGAATTTACTAATTTTATAAATTAATGTCACATTTTTTTCATATTTACATTAATTTATTGTGTGTGTATCCGAAAGAAAATGATATTATTTTAATCATTTCCCTACATTTTTATTACTTTTAATAAAAATACGACAAAAAACAGTTAAATTAAGTATCTAACTTACTTAATTTAACTGTTTCTTATTTGGTAGCAATTTACTCTTATTTTTAAATAGAGGCTAAAATATTTTTAACTAATGTTTTAAATGATTCTTTTACTCGTTCAGTTGTTTCTACAACCTCAGCGTGATTTAAGCTCGCTTGCATGCCAGCTGCTAGGTTTGTAATACAAGAGACTCCAATGACTCTTAAACCACTGTGACGCGCTACGATTACCTCTGGGACTGTTGACATCCCAACCGCATCGGCTCCAATGACACGAGCCATTTTAATTTCAGCTGGTGTTTCGTAAGTTGGACCAGTAAAGCCCATATAAACGCCCTCTTTTAAATCTAAATTCATCTCTTTAGCTACGTTACGAACGATTTCCTGATACTCTTTATCGTAGGCTTGACTCATATCTGTGAAACGCACACCCATCTCATTGTCATTCGGTCCAATTAATGGATTCACGCCTGTAAAGTTAATTTGATCAGTAATCAACATCAATTCACCTGGAGTAAAATCAAGATTTAAGCCACCAGCAGCATTGGTTACAATGACTGAGTGGATGCCTAAAGCTTTCATGACTCTAACTGGAAATGTCACCATTTCAAGAGAGTAGCCTTCGTAATAGTGGAAGCGTCCTTGCATCGCCAACACTTTTTTTCCACCTAATGTTCCATAAACAAGTTGACCAGCATGTCCCTCAACTGTTGATGTTGGGAAATTAGGGATTGTTTCATAAGGAATTTGAATCGCATTTTCAACTTCATCGCCTAATTCACCTAGACCTGAGCCTAAAATCAAGCCAATTTCAATTTCGCCAACACCTTTTTCTCTAATAAAACTTGCTGCTTGTTTAATTTTTTCTTGCAATTTTTCCATTTTTTATGAACTCCTCCAATTAATTTACTTTAATTCAGCTAAAAAGCTTGTGCCATTTTCAGTTGCAGGAACAGCAAAGTTTTCAGCAATTGTCGCTGAAATATCTGCGAAATACCCTTGTTTTAGGTTACCATGGTTTTTCATACTTGGTGAATAAGCCAATAATGGAACATATTCTCTCGTATGGTCTGTACCTGGGAAACTTGGATCATTTCCGTGATCTGCAGTAATGAGCAACAAATCATCCTCTTTTAGGTTTGCTAAAATTTCTGGTAAACGTGCATCAAATTCTTCAATTGCTTGCGCATATCCTGGAACATCACGACGATGACCAAATAGTGCATCAAAATCAACTAGATTTAAAAAGCTAATTCCAGTGAATTCTTGCTTCATGACAGTTAGTAGTTGATCAACTCCATCCATATTACTTTTCGTACGGATTGAGTCAGTTACGCCTGCTCCATTAAAAATATCATTGATTTTCCCAATTGCAATCACATCTTTGCCATTTTCTTTTAAGGAATCTAAGACAGTTTTTCCAAATGGACTGAGTGCATAGTCATGACGATTACTTGTGCGTTTAAAGTTCCCTGGTGTACCTAAATAGGGACGAGCAATAATACGCCCAATCATATAAGGATCGTTTAAAGTAATATCACGGACATACTGACAAATTTTATATAGCTCTTCTAACGGAATAATTTCTTCGTGAGCCGCAATTTGTAACACAGGATCTGCTGAAGTATAAACAATTAACGCGCCTGTTTCCATTTGCTCTGGACCAAAGTCATCAATGACAGCCGTACCGCTGTAAGGTTGATTACAAATCACTTTACGACCTGAGAAGGCCTCAATTTTTTCTAATAATTCAGCTGGAAAACCGTTTGGAAAAACACGGAATGGCGTTTTAATATCCAATCCCATAATTTCCCAATGGCCAGTCATCGTATCTTTACCAACCGAAACTTCTTCTAATTTTGTAGCATAGCCACTTGTTGCTTGATCTGAAACACCTTTTAAAGGGCGAATCGTGCCTAAACCTAATTTTTCTAAATTAGGAATAGTTAAGCCGGCTATTTCAGCAATATGTCCCAGTGTATCACTGCCAACATCTCCAAAAGCTGCCGCATCTGGTGCTTCACCGATTCCAACTGAATCCATTACAATTAAATGTACACGTTTAAACATATTTTTTCATCCTTCCTCTTATTTTGATTTGATATACGTTTCACCATTGGCTGCAGGGCCTTGTGATTTTCCAATAAAGGCAACTAACACAATAATCGTTAAGATATAAGGTGAAATCTGTAACGCAACTGGTGGAACGTCTTTAATAATTGGAATGTAACTACCAATTACACTTAAACTTTGGGCAAATCCGAAGAAAATGGCTGCGCCCATTGCGCCTAGTGGATTCCATTTACCGAAAATCATTGCTGCTAAGGCGATAAATCCTTGTCCAGCAATCGTTGAGACTGAAAAGTTTAATGAAATCGATTGAGCTGCAACAGCACCACCAATCCCACCTAAAAATCCTGAAATCATAACACCAGCATAACGCATCAAGTAAACATTAATTCCTAATGTATCTGCTGCTTGTGGATGCTCTCCTACAGAACGTAAGCGTAAACCAAAGCGTGATTTAAATAATATATACCAAGCTAAAACAGCAATTAAAATAGCCACAAAAGCTGCTGCTGAGGTACCTTTGAAGAAGATATCTCCTAAGATTGGAATATGCTCTAGTAAAGGAATATTGCTTTTACCAAAATTGAATTTGATGAAATCTGTTTGACCGCGTCCTTCATATAATACGCGCGTTAAAAAGATTGCCAAAGCTGGCGCTAGCATATTAATTACTGTACCACTAACAATATGATTCGCTCGAAGATTAACGGTTGCAACAGCATGAATTAGGGAGAATATCAGCCCAATTCCGCCACCAACAAGTAATCCTACCCAAGGTGTCCAATTCCCAAACACATCACCCATCGATAAGTTGAAGACAATTGAACTAAAGGCACCCATCACCATGATTCCTTCTAGCCCTACGTTAACAATACCACTTCGCTCTGAAAATGTCCCACCCAATGCTGTAAAAATTAACGGAGCTGCATAAATTAACGCTGAAGAGACAACAATTGATAAAGTTGAGATAAAGTTTTCCACGTTAATTCACCTCTTTCTTAGCTGTAACAGCCGGCGTAATTTTTATTTTAGGTTGATTAAATTTATTCATAAAATAACGAATCAAGTAGTTTGCTCCAACGAAGAAAATAATCGCTGCAATCACAATATCCACTACTTCTGTTGGCACATCTGATCCCATTGGCATGCTGATTCCACCAATTTTCAAAGCACCAAATAATAACGCTGAAACGAGAATACCAAATGGATTTCCTGCTCCTAATAAGGATACGGCCATACCATCAAAACCAATACTTGGCATACTACTCATAACAAAGATATTTTGGAAATTTCCAATCCCTTCCATACTTCCACCTAAACCGGCTAATGCTCCAGAAATAACCATCGCCATCACGATATTTTTCTTGGCACTCATACCTGCGTATTCTGCAGCAAAAGAATTTAAGCCAACTGCTCGTAATTCATATCCTGCAGTTGTTTTATTCATAAAGATCCACATGACAATACACATAATAATCGCAATAAATAATCCGTAATGAAGCGTGGAATTATCCGTTATATTCGCCAAAAAGCCTGAACGTAAGGTTGCATTATCTGAAATACGTGGCGTTGCGTCATCTGCATTCGTTAAGACATTGCGTACCATATGGTTACTAATATACAAAGCTGTATAATTCAGCATAATCGTCACAATAACTTCACTAGTTCCAAAATAAGCTCTTAGATAGCCAGCAATTCCAGCCCAGATAGCACCTGCTACTGCTCCGCCAATTAAACAAAGAGGAATTAAAAGCATACGTGGCAAGTCTGGGAACATAATAGCTAAAGTAACTGAGCCTAACCAACCAAAGAGCGCTTGACCAGCAACCCCAATATTGAAGAAACCTGCTGTATTGGCTACCGCAAAACCTAACGCTGTTAAAATCAAAGGTGTTGCTTGACGTAAGGTTTCACCAATGTAAAAAGAAGAACCTACCGAACCTTCAATCAATGATTTATAACCTAAAATCGGATCATAGCCGAAAATTAACATAATAATGGCACCTAAGATTAATCCTAGTAGAACGGATAAGACAGGTACACTAATATTTCTAAGGGTTTCATTCTTATGATTCAATGAGTTCAGCCTCCTTTTTTTCCTCTTCTTCCGCTTGTAGCGCTGCTCGTGCTTTTTCTAATGATGAACCTGCCATCAAGAGACCTAATTCTTGCTCGGTTGTTTGTTTAGGATCAACAATTGCCGCAATTTTCCCATCGTACATAACTGCAATTCGATCTGAACAGTTTAAGATTTCATCTAATTCAAAACTCATTAACAATACGGCTTTTTTATGATCTCGTTGTTCAATTAAACGTTTATGAATGTATTCAATCGCCCCTACATCTAGCCCACGCGTTGGTTGAGCTGCAATCAATAATGATGGATTTCGATCTAATTCACGGGCAATAATCGCCTTTTGTTGATTCCCACCAGATAAAGCACTAGCTGGAACTAACTCATTTGGTGTACGAACATCAAACTCTTCGATTAGCTTACGCGCATATTCTTTAATCGCTGGGTAATCAAGAAAACCATGATTGCTTAAAGGTTTTTGATAGTACGTTTGTAAGGCAATATTTTCTGCTAAACTCATTTTTAAGACAAGCCCATATTTATGACGATCTTCCGGGATATGTCCTAATCCAGTTTCGGTAATTTTTCTAGGAGGCAGATTGCCAATCGCTTTACCTTCTAGTTCGATTGATCCACTTTCAATTTTACGTAAACCTGTGATGGCTTGGATCAATTCACTTTGTCCATTGCCATCGATCCCAGCAATTCCTAAAATTTCCCCTGCTCTGACTTCTAGACTTAAATTCTTAACAGCCTCTAAACCGCGGCTTTCTTTTACAACTAAGTTCTCAACTTTTAAGACCACATTTTCTGGATGCGATGGACCTTTCTTCGTTTTAAAAGAGACAGAGCGCCCAACCATTAAATCGGCTAATTCTTGTTGTGAAGTTGATTTAACATCCACAGTTTCAATACTTTTACCACGACGAATTACGGTACAACGATCTGCAACAGCTTTAATTTCGTCTAATTTATGGGTAATTAAGATAATTGATTTTCCTTCTTTAACCAGTTCACGCATAATTAAAATCAGCTCATCAATTTCTTGCGGAGTTAGAACCGCTGTTGGCTCATCAAATATTAAAATATCAGCTCCACGGTACAAGGTTTTTAAAATCTCAACCCGCTGTTCCATTCCGACAGAAATATCTTCGACAACTTTTGATGGATTTACTTTTAGTCCATAGCGTTCAGAAAGATCTTTGATTGTTTTTATGGCAACTTTTTTATCAATAAAACCAGCTTTACTAGGTTCATTTCCTAAAATAATATTTTCAGTCACCGTAAACTTTTTAACAAGCATAAAATGCTGATGAACCATTCCAATTCCTAATTTATTGGCCACAGTTGGTCCATTAATGACAACCGGTTTGCCGTGGATTTTAATTTCACCAGAAGTTGGTTCTAGCAATCCTGATAAAATATTCATCAACGTTGACTTTCCTGCACCATTTTCACCTAAAAGAGCATGAATCTCACCTTTTTTAACTTTTAAGTTAATGTTATCATTTGCTTTAAATGTTCCAAATGCTTTTGTGATGTTTAACATCTCAATGACATAATTTTCATCAACCATACTATGCTCACACTCCTATTTTAATTGACTTGGTTTTTCAACAACAACGATTTCTTCTTTAATGATTTTGTCTTTGTAGTCTTTAATAGCTGTTTTCACTTCAGGAGTTAGGTTTCCATCGGTTAAATCAATTGCGCCATCTTTTAAACCATAAGCTAACGTTTCTCCACCAGGAAATTTCCCTTCAATCGATAAATTCGCTATATCTTGCACTGCGGCTCCAACACCTTTTAGAGTCGATGTTAAGGTTAAATTGCCACCTGAATATTCGCCTTCTTCTGTTTGGTCACGATCGACACCAATTACCCAAACTTTACGTTTATCTTCTTCTTTCATGATGTCTTTTGCTTCTGAGAAAACACCGTTACCAGAATCGCCACCAGCGACGTAAATAATATCTGCCTCATTATTATACATAGCTGCAGCTTGTGATTTGGCTTTAGCTGGATCGCCAAATGAACCGACATATTGAACATCGACTTTAATTTCTGGATCAACTTCGGCAACCCCTTGACGGAAACCAGCTTCAAATCGACCAATAACTTCCCCTTCTTGGCCACCGATAAAACCGACATGTTTTGTTTCAGTTGTCATAGCGGCAGCAACACCGGCTAGAAAAGCAGCTTCGTGATCTTTAAATACAACAGAAACAACGTTGTCTTGTCCTTCGATAACTGTATCAATAATTCCAAATTGTGTGTCTGGGTTTTGTTTAGCTACATCTTCTAAAGCTGGTTGGAGCTTATACCCAATGCCAAAAATAGTTTTAAATTTATTGTTAACAGCTGTATTTAAGTTGGTCACGTAATCAGAATCTGAATTCGATTGTAAATAATTATAGCCATCTTTGCCTTTTTTAACCTTGTGTTCTTTGCCCCAAGCTTGCAATCCTTCCCAAGCCGATTGGTTAAAAGATTTATCGTCAATTCCACCAACATCCGTTACTAAAGCAACAGTATTCCCTTTAATATCACCTGCTCCATCTGCGGAACTAGCCTTGTCTTTCCCACCACATGCAGCTAAAGTTAACGTTAGACCTAAACCCACTGTTAAAGTTGCTAATAATTTACGTTTTCTCATCAGATATTCCTCCATACTTTCATTTTGTTTGCTTGCGCTTACATTTTTTTCTAAAGGTTACTTGCTTCTCACTATAAGCAAGTCCTTTCAATAGAATTGATTCAATTTCCCTCCAGTATAAACGGAGCAGAACAGCCTTTTTCGCACTTTATTTAATCTGGCTCAATAGGCTTGCTCCTCGTATACTTCAAAGAATTCCCTCAATCGAAAGTTCACGATTGATTCAATTCTCTTCCAGTATAAACGGAGCAGAGCAGCCTTTTTCGCACTTTATAAATCTTTATTTGTAAAGGCATAGGGTAATAGTTCAGCGACTGTAGTGATTTTGATGTCCCCTTTTAAATTACAAAGAGTGACTGGCATTTCTGGGGAGCAAAATTCAGCAATGACTTGGCGACAGGCTCCACATGGGGCAATAGGTCCGTCTGTGTCTCCTGTGATAACTAAATGTTTAAATGTTCTTTCTCCTGTTGAGACTGCCTTGAAAATCGCTGTTCTCTCAGCGCAATTGGATAATCCATAGGAAGCATTTTCAATATTACAACCTGTATACATTTGATCGTCTGTCGTCACTAAACATGCTCCAACTTTAAATTTGGAATAGGGTACGTAGGCTGTGTCACGAGCTAGTATTGCTTGCTGAATCCATTTTTCATTTTCCATTTCACACAACGTCCTTTCTTATCCCATCACAGTATTCATAATTAGATAGGCTAAAAATAAACCTGAAATTAGATACATCGCGGGGTGCACTGCTTGACGTTTGCCAGCAACTATTTTAACAAGTGGATAAAATACGAAACCGACGGCTAATCCATCTGCAATGCTTGATGTTAAGGGGATAATGACAAAAATCAAGAAAGCTGGAAACCATTCAGTAAAGTCTTCAAATTGAATATGTTGTAAGTTTTTCATCATTAAAGCGCCCGTAATCAAAATGACAGGGGCTATGGCTGCTTGTGGAACATAGGATAGCAAGGGAATAAAGAACAAGCTGACAGCAAATAATGCTCCTGCAACTACAGCTGTTAAGCCAGTTTTCCCGCCTTCTTCAATACCTGATGCACTTTCAGCTGCCGCAATGGTTGGGCTTGTTCCAAAAAATCCTGAGATAAAAGTCGTCACTGCACTAGCCTTAAAGGCTTTCTTGAAGTCTTTTTCTTTAGCATCTGGTAATAATCCTTGCAATAGACCCATGGATTCAAAAACTAAAATCATGGTTAAGGAAAATACTGCCATTAAAAATTTTGCTGAAAAGAGACTTGAAAAATCACCTTGAGCAAAAATACTTGGATAGTCAGCTAAATGACTTAAAGCAAAGCTGGCTTCACTGGCATCTCTAATTTGAAGAATATTTCCAAGAATGGTCGTTACAAGAATTCCAATGAAGAGTCCTCCTTGAACATTCCGAATGAGTAAAATGACCGTTAGAACTAAACCAAATATGGCTAACAATGCATGAGGGCTGGCTAAATCACCTAAAACGATAAACGTATCTTTGCCTGCTTCAATTAAATGTCCTTTCTCTAAGCCAATCACAACTAAAAATAAACCAATCCCGCAAGTAATCCCATGTTTTAATGTTTCAGGTACCGCTCGACTTAACAGTTCGCTTAGTTTTGAAAAAGCAACAAGGCAATACACACCACTTGAAATGATGACGACAGCAACCGCTGCCTGCCAACTCAAACCTAATGTTCCAACTAATGTATAGGTGAAAAAAGCATTCACTCCCATACCTGGTGTTAAGACAATTGGGGCATTAGCGAAAAATCCCATTAGTAAACAGCCGATGATTGAAACAAATATGGTTGCAAAAACACTTAATTCAGGCGGTATACCGGCATCTTTTAAAATGATTGAGTTGACAATAATAATGTAAGATATTGCAAAGAAGGAGGTTAGCCCCGCGATAATTTCGGTTTTAACAGAAGTCCCCTTCTCATTTAATTTAAACACGTCCATGAAACACTCCTTTGCTAGCTTAAATTTTTAGATTGTTTCAGCTAAAATGGCAACACTTGCGCTAGTTCCAATTCTGGATGCGCCACTTTCAATTAAAAGGCGAACTTCTTTAGCAGTTTTGATACCGCCAGAAGCTTTAACACCCATTGTTTCACCGACAACCTTGCGCATTAATCGAACGTCGCTTGGCGTCGCTCCTGTTGCAGCGAAGCCAGTTGAAGTTTTAACAAAGTTGGCGCCAGCTTCTTTTGCTAACTGGCATGCGACTATCTTTTCTTCCTCGGTTAGTAAAGCTGCTTCAATAATAACTTTAACTAACGCTCGATTCTTAGCGACTAAAATAACTGCTTTAAGATCCTCTAGTACAGCTTCATGCTCACCGTTTTTTAGAGCACCAATATTTAAAACAACATCTAATTCATCTGCACCATTTTGGAGTGCATTTTTAGCTTCAAAAACCTTTGTTTCCGTTGTATTGGCACCTAATGGAAAACCAATCACGGTACAAATAGAAACTGGATCTTCTTTCAAAGATTGGCTGGCTAATCCCACCCAAATTGGTTGAACACAAACTGAATAAAAACGCGCTTTTTTAGCTTCAGCAATCAATTGTAAAATATCTGCTTTTGTCGCTTCTGGCTTTAAGCAAGTGTGATCGATACGACGATTTAACTCCATACTAGATGAAACCTCCATTTCTAACAGAAATTAGTTTATTCAGTAATAATTTGATGAATCAAGACAGGTTCGTCTGCGGTTTCAGCTATCGTAATGCTTTCGTAAATCTTCGCTTTTACGTCTTCAACATCAGGACTATTTGCATAAATAGTTACTAATGTTTCTCCTTCAACAACTGAATCAGCTACTTTTTTTCGTAACATTAAACCTACTGAAAAATCAATTTGATCTTCTTTTGTGCGACGGCCTGCACCTAAAATCATAGCTGCTATGCCTAATTGATCCGCAACCATCTCTGAAACAACGCCAGATTTTTTCGCTGGCAAATCAATAACATATTTAGCTAGTGGTAATTTTTCTGGATGATCGATGACAGAAGCATCGCCACCTTGATTGCGAACCATCACTTTAAATTTCTCAATCGCTGCTCCAGATTGAATCGCTTCTTCTAACATTTTACGTGCTTCCTCTAAGGTTTCAGCTTTCTTAGCTAAAACAACCATTTGGCTCCCTAACACATAAACCATTTCCATTAAATCCTCTGGTCCTTGACCATTTAAGGCATCAATTGCTTCTTTAATTTCTAATGAATTTCCAATAGCTAAGCCTAATGGTTGTGACATATCAGAAATGATTGCCATTGTTTGACGATTAGCTAATTTGCCAATTTGAACCATCGTGCGTGCCAAACGTTCTGCATCTTTTTCATTTTTCATAAAGGCACCATCACCTGTAGTCACATCAAGTACAATCGCATCAGCACCTGCGGCAATTTTTTTACTCATAATCGAGCTAGCAATTAAAGGAATCGAATCAACTGTACCTGTTACATCTCGAAGTGCATATAGTTTTTTATCTGCTGGAGCTAAATCACCCGATTGTCCAATAACGGCAACTTGATCGCGGTTGACAAATTCAATGAAATCTTCATTTGATATTTCAACATTGAAACCTGGAATGGCTTCTAATTTATCAATTGTTCCACCTGTATGACCTAAGCCACGTCCAGACATCTTAGCAACTGGAACTCCCACTGCTGCAACTAAAGGCGCTAACACGATTGTTGTTGTATCACCAACACCGCCGGTTGAATGTTTATCAACCTTAATGCCTTTAATTGCCGACAAATCAATCATTTCGCCAGATTCAGCCATTGCCAAGGTTAAGTTTGCTATCTCTTCATTGGTCATGTCGTTAAAGAAAATCGACATTGCTAAAGCACTAACTTGATAATCAGGTATTTCATCCTTTGTATAGCCAGTAACAACAAAGTTAATTTCAGCTTTTGTAAGTTCTTTTCCGTCACGTTTTTTCTCAATAATGTCAACCATTCTCATTTTATATTCTCTCCTTTTTCCTATTTATCTTGCTCTTCTATAGTATACTAGTAAAACGTTTTACTTAAAAATAAAAAGACCTTTTTTACTAGATAATTCCCTTATCTTACAATTTAAGACTTAGTAAAACGCTTTACTAGCTGTGTAAAAAAAATGAATCTTGGGATTTGATTCATCTCTGTTGGGAATTTCTTTACCAGAAGTAAAACGTTTTACATTTATGGAAAACGCTAACAAAGTGATATTAGCATTATTTAGAAAATTAATCAAGCTTTTTGGTACTATTTTTTTTCATCAATTTTGTATCAAAATATTTGTTGGGAATTTTCTCTTTTGGATTATTAATGTTATCTACTAAGAACTTTGCAGCAAAGTAGCCAATTTCAAATATCGGCTGTCTTACTGTTGTTAAGGCAGGTACCATATAATCGGTTAATTCTAGACCATCATAGCCAATCACTGAAATATCCTCAGGAATTTTTTTCCCGACTTCATTAATTGCTCGATAAGCACCAACTGCCATCTGATCATTTCCACAAAATAGCGCTGTTACATCTTGTTTTAAGATTTTTTGTGCGCCTTCATAGCCACCTTTAATGGTTAAAGGTTCATTTGTCACAAATCTTTCTTGGTAGTCTATCCCATGGTTCATTAAGCATTTTTGGTACCCTAGGAAACGATCTGTAATTTCATAAAAACTCGTTTCATTTCCCAACATACCAATTTTAGTGTGACCTTGGTTGATTAACAATTCAACTGCCTCATAGGCTCCTTGAAATTCATTCGTGATTAATTTCCCCTCATCACGTTCATTTAACCCACGATCAATTAAAATATAAGGGATTTTTTTTCGTCCACGATCATCAATTAACTTAGGAACATGAATCGGATTAGGACTGGCTAAAATAATCCCTTCCACAGAACGGTGCAACAACTCATCAATATAGATATTTTCTTTTTCTGAACTATGATTTGAGTTGCACAATAATATCATAAAACCTAGCTCGTTTAAGTAGTTTTCCACACCTTCAATGACCTTAGAAAAAAATAGATCTGTTACATCTGGCACAACCATGCCAATCGTTTTTGTTCGTTTACTAATCATATTTTGGGCAAAATAATCGGCTTTATAATCATATTCGGCGACAACGTCTAAGACTTTTTTTTTCGTTTCTGCACTAAAACGTTCGCCTTTATGATTTAAGATTTGCGAAACTGTTGTAATCGAAACACCTGATAATCTCGCTACATCCTTAATCGTTATTTTCATTAAACTAATTCTCCATTCATCTACTAATTTAACTAAGTTAATCAGAAACAATTTCACCGTAATTATAGCACACTCTTTTTAGATTGACTTTAAATTCTATTTAGACCCTCTAAAAGAATTTAAAGTCAATTTAAAAAGTTTATTGAGCCGTTTAACCCTGGCAAGAAAATAGGGAAATTTGATAGGACGCTTCCTATCCTCTCGAAATTTCAACTTTTTCTCGAAGGACTGGCTCATAAAAACTAATCTAAAAAAAAAGTTTACGAATTAAATTCGTAAACTTTTACAACTGATATTGCTTACCTGAAAAATGACGAATTTCCCCTTAAAAAATACGTAATTTATTGAAATAGGTAAGAGCATGTTAGTTAAGTCATTCTTTGACTAACTAGTATAATTCTATTATACTCTTATTTTCATTTTTTTCTTTTCTATTTTTCTATTAATAAAAGAGAAAATTGAAAAATTAGAAACTATTCAGCGATTAGAGATGTTATTTATAGTACAAAAGGCTTAGTAACAACAACCTTTTAACCAGATCATTCACTAGTTAGATTTAGCTTCAATCATCAGTTTATTTTTTCCTAATTTAATGCAATTTTTAATTCAAACTATTAAGCATAATAATTGACAAGTAAAAAGGAAGACACTCACCTATTAACTAATTAAAACGAAAATAAAAGCTAGAATCGCTGGTAGTCCTTGTTTAATTAAGATTCCTTTATTTGCTGTTAATGAACCGTATACGGCTGCAACAATAACACAGCCTAAGAAAAATAACTGAACACTTAAAGCAAATTCAGCAGGTACAAAGAAAAGTCCCCAAAATAATCCTGCTGCTAAAAAGCCATTATATAACCCTTGATTAGCCATTAAGGTTTTGACATTTTTTTGTTGTAAAAATTCTTTTTTTAAGCCAAATGTTTTTTGGGCATTTTCACTTGTCGAAAAAAACATTTCTAAAGCCATGATATAGACGTGCTCTAAAGCGACAATGAGTACCAAGATAAACGCTACAGTTTCCATATTTTTCTCCACACTCTCTTATTTAAATTCAATGACAATTTTACCAACAGCATGATGTGTTTCACTTAGTGCATGTGCATCATATAGGCCTTCTTGTGAGAACGGGAAGGTTGCTCCAATAATCGATTTGACTTTACCAGCTTCCATTAATTCCGCAATTTTACTTAGCTGTTCGCCATTCGGTTTTAACCAAATGCTATCAAAATAAACATCATATTTTTCAGCTAAACCTTCTTCAGCAGCTCCAACAATTGAAATCATCCGGCCTGTTTTAGGTTTCAAGACTTTAAAACTGTCGATTTGACTAGCACCACCCATTGTATCAAATACAACATCTACATCTTTTAATAGCTCAACAAAGTTTTCAGTTCGATAATCAATCACTTGATCAGCACCTAAAGATTTAACTAAGTCATGATTTTTTTGACTAGCTGTTGTAATTACTTTAGCACCTGCTTGTTTAGCTAATTGAATAGCGTACGTTCCAACACCACCAGCTCCAGCATGAATTAAGACAGTTTCTCCAGCTTTAAGTTTGCCGTGGTCAAATAATGCTTGCCATGCTGTCAAACCAGCCAATGGAACTGCTGCCGCTTCTGAGGAAGTAACATTCTCAGGAATTTTGGCAAGTAAATTTTCGTCAACTGCTGTGTATTCTGCGTATGTTCCAAAACGAGTTGTTTCAGGACGTGCAAAGACACGATCGCCAACTTTCCAGTCCGTTATATTTGCTCCAACTTCACTAATTGTTCCGGCAACATCCCATCCTAAAATAATTGGAAACTCCCAAGGCATCATTTGTTTTAAATACCCTTCACGTAATTTCCAATCAATTGGATTAATCGAGGTTGCTTCTTCTTTTATAATTACTTGGTTTGCTTCAGCTTTTGGTGTTGGCACCTCTGCTAATTTCAACTCTTCTTTTCCACCATAATTTTCAATAATAACTGCTTTCATATACGCTCTTCCTTTCGTCTTTAAATGTTTTTTAATTCTTTAGTTTTTATTCGTTATATTACGAGATATTTGATGAAACGTACCTTCTAAGACTTCGATTTGTTCTAGCGATAGATTTGCAAAAATCTGTTCTTCATATTGATTTTTTTCAGCAATTAACTTTTTTAGTTGATTTTGGCCATCTTGTGTTAAAGCAATTCGTAAAAAGCGTTTATTTTCTTGATCTTTAATGCGCGTAATCAATTTTTCTTCTTCAAGCTTTTTTAAATGTCTAGTAATACTAGCTGCATCAATGCCGAGTTTTTGTTGAATATCTTGTTGACACATATTAGCTGTTTGAGAAATCTGATAAAGAATTTCTAACTTCGTATAACTAATACCTGTTTCTTCTTCAAAGGCACCATTCATTTCTTTATAAAGCAAATTCATTTTATAAAAAAGACGCGAATAGCGACCACATTCAATCGTCATATGCTACTTCCTTTCATCTTGTATAGTTGACCCATCAACTATACTACTCTCATTTATCTTTTTTGGCAAGATAGGTGCTCAAAATAATTTTTTATTCGTTTAATCAAAAAAATTTTAACAAAAAGAACTCGTTCTCTTTGTTAAAATTTTGGATTTATTTAGTCTTCAACACAGCGTTTTAAAGTTTCTTGAATTGAAGCAATGACATCATAGCGTTTAACATTTAAAATTGGAAACGTATCTTCTGGATTTAAATATAAATCGTATTCTTGCATTTTAGCTGATTTTGTTGAATGAATACCGTGTTCAAGTCCAGCTTTATCAGCTTCTAGATCAATGCCTTCATAAATTGCTTTTACGTCTTCATATGACACAACTGGTACTTGAGTATCTTGCCCTAAAGCATCCACCATCATTTGATAAAATTCTTGATACTTCATGTTTGTATCACCGATTGCATAAGTTGTTCTGTGAACACCATTTTCCAGCGCACCAACGGCTGCTTCTGCAACTTGTTCAACTGTTACCATGGCTGTTCCACCTTTTAGTGCTGGGAAAACGGCTTGACCTTTAATTTGATCAGTAAACATTTTCCAAAGTGGCATTCTACCAGGCATAGTTCCGAAAATATAAGGCAATCGTAACGAGGTGACAACCATACTTCCATCTCCTTCAGCGAAAGCAATTTGTTCTTGAAGCAGGCGTGTATTTGGATAAGCTTCAGCTTTTAACTTTTCTTCAGGTAATCGTTCAGCGAATTCAGCAAAATATGAACCAAAAACGACAAACTTTTTGACGCCAGCTTTTTTTGCTAGATTGGCTAATCGTTGTGTTGGTAAGACATTTGCTTCGTAAAAGAATTTTGAAGCTGGTTTTTTTGGAACCATTCTTTCATCTGCTCCGGCACCATATATAAATCCTTCACAACCTTTTAATAATGCTAGAACTTCATCATCTGACATCTCATTTATATTTCCTAATGTGATTTCCACTTCAGCAGGCAATAAGCCTTCTTCTGGTAATGGAGGTAATGCTGCTGTTACAACCTGATAGCCTCTTTTTAATAATTCTTTTGTTGTATAATACCCTAAAAATCCAGTCCCACCTAATACAAAAACTTTTTTACTCATACTACTGACCTCCCATTTATATTTGAACAAACATTCACAATATATTTATAGTATAATCTATTTAGAACTAATTTATCGGACAGATATCCCTTATTACTTATCCTAAATCAACAAAAGGAGTTAGAACCATGAATCAACTACCAGAATTTTCTATGAGTGATTTTATCGTTACTAAAGAAATTTATCGACAACCTACGACTAAAGCGAGCCAAATGTACATCCAATTTATTTTTGTTACCCAAGGTCAAGGTTCTATGCAAGTAAATGACCAGGAATACCCTTTAAAAAAAGGCAGTTTATTGTGGCTCTTTTCTTATCATGTTTACCACTTACAGGAAGTTGAGGAGGAGTTGCATTTTATTACCTTTCAGCTGTCCTTAAATTTAATTTTATTTTCAACATTTACAACTCAAACAACTGAAAAGCACCTGCGCTTTTTTGAATATTGGGATACACCTGCTCTTACTAGCCACGGAGAAGATTTTCTGTACTTAAATCAAGTTTTTTCCCATGCTTTAACTGAATATCAACAGCAACAAAATTTTTATGAGCTCTCCCTTGTTTCTGATTTGTATCAAGTAATTGTTTGGTTTGAGCGAAGCGTTCGTCAGCAAAGAGAAGCCGAAAAAGAATTACGCAAGACAAGTTCTGATATTCTTCTATATTTAAGTCTTCATTTTAGTGAGGAACTGACTTTAACCAAAATTGCCAATCAATTTAAAACAACACCTCAAACAATTAATCGAAGGCTTAAGCTACTAACTGGAAAAACCTTTACTGAAAATCTAGCGAGCATTCGTATGAATAACGCGGTTGCTTTACTAAAATTCGATGAGTTAACGATTGCGTATGTTGCAAACTATGTTGGATACAGCTCGATTCCTAGTTTTAATAAACAATTTAAAGCCTTGATTGGTTGCTCACCTAGTAAGTTAAAACAAAGGGCCTTTACTCATGAATCAAATTCTTTTCGCTTTCAAAATACAATGTCGTATGAGATTTATACATATATTACGACAAATTATATGAAAGATATTTCAGTTAAAAGTGCGGCTAAATATTTTTATGCAAGCCCAACATCTATTAATCAAATCTTATTGAATGAGTTTTCGATGACTTTTAACTCCTTATTAGAATTTACCAGAATGTTATTTGCCCGCTCTCTCTTACTTTGTTCAACGAAAAAAATAGAAGCTATTTCAGAAGCTTGTGGGTATCTTTCAATCCGAACTTTTAATCGCAGTTTTTTAGCTTTTTGGGGCAACTCACCTAAAAAATATAAAGAATCTCTGACTAAATAATTCTACCAAAAAGTACCTATTTTTTTTAAGTGGTATTTGATATACTGGATAGAATGAATTGAGAGTATTGGCTGGTGGCTCAACAAACTTTTTATCAGGCCAGTTCTTATGAACCAGTCCTTCGGAAAAAAGATGAATTCCCAAAAAAGTAAAAAGACACTTTTATTGGAATTCCCTATTTTTCTGACAGGCCTTAACGGCTCAACAAACTTTTTATCAAGGCCAGTTCTTATGAGCCAACTCCTCGAGAAAAAGATAAAAATTCGAGAGGACAAAAAACGTCCTATCAATTTTTCCTATTTTCTTGCCGGAGCTAAACGGCTCAACAAACTTTTTAGTTAGGAAGTGTTTTTATGAAGCGTATTGCTGTGTATTGTGGGTCCAAGCTTGGGAATCAAGCTGTTATTGCTGAGGATGCTAAAAAATTAGGGGTATTGCTTGCAGAAGAAAATATTGAACTCATCTATGGTGGATCAAATGTTGGATTAATGGGTATTGTTGCCGATGCTGTTCTGGAAAATGGAGGCTCTGTTATTGGTGTATTGCCGACCTTTCTTAAGGATAGAGAAATTGCTCATGAACATTTAAGCCAATTAATTATTGTCGATAATATGCACCAACGGAAGGAAAAAATGTTGGAATTAGCCGATGGTTTTATTGCTTTGCCTGGTGGTCCTGGAACTTTGGAAGAACTTTTTGAAGCTTTTACTTGGGGACAAATTGGCTTGCATCAAAAACCTTGTGGTATTCTAAATAGTGCTGGTTTTTATACACATTTGGAAGGACATTTTAAACAAATGGTGGAAACTGGTTTTATGACTGCTGAAAGTCGAAAAGGTATCTCAATTGCTACATCACCTGCCGAATTATTAGAACATTTTACCGCTTATCAAGCTCCTCCTGTTAAAACTTATTAACTAAAATACCCGCTAACTTAGAGAAATTTCTTTCTAAGCTAGCGGGTATTTTTCATTTTTATGGATTAACGCATTGTTACAAATTCTTCTGCTCCGGTTGGGTGGATAGCAACAGTATCATCAAAATCAGCTTTTGTTGCGCCCATTTTAATTGCTACTGCAAAGCCTTGAATCATTTCGTCCACTCCGTACCCAATTCCATGGAGACCGACAACTTTCTCATTCGGTCCAGCGCAAACTAATTTCATACGACATAATTGGCGATGTTCAGTCACAGCTGTATACATCGAAGTAAAGCTTGATTCGTAGACTTTCACTTGGTTTTCACCATATTTTTCAATTGCTGCTGGTTCGGTTAAACCAACTGTTCCAATTGGAGGATGGCTAAACACGACTGTGGCAACATTGCGGTAATCTAGGTGTTCATTGGGTTTATTATTAAATAAACGTTCAGATAATCGACGTCCTGCTGCTACAGCGACAGGGGTTAGTTCTAAATGTCCTGTAATATCACCGACTGCATATATTCCTGCAACAGAGGTATTTTGAAATTTATCAACTTTAATGTAACCTTTTTCAGTTAGGATCACAGCTGTATTTTCTAATTTCAAGGTTTCTGTTACTGGAGTCCGCCCAATTGCCCATATGACTTGGTCAACAACGTAACTTTCACCATTTTTCAAGTGTAACGTCAGGCTTTTATCCTTATTCTTAGTAACTTCTTTAATTAATGAATGAGGATGCAATGTTGGTCCTTCTTTAGCCATGGATTCAACTAAGCCATCCACAACATAGGGATCAAAACTACGCAATGGTTTGTCATGTCTAATAAATAAATGTGTGTCGCTACCTAATCCATGTAACACACCCGCTACTTCAACGGCTATATAACCTGCTCCTACAACAGCTACTCGTTTTGGCAACTCTTCTAAAGCGAAAAATCCATCTGAATCAATTCCCAGTTCAGCACCTGGAATCGTTGGCCAAGTTGGTTTGCCTCCTGTTGCAATTAAAATATGCTCTGCTGTCAATAATTCACCATTGACTTCGATTGTGTGTTCGTCAACAAAGGTCGCATAACCTTTAATGACATCAACTTTATTATTAGCTAAACCACGATCGTAAGATTGATGAATACGGTCAATATAAGCTTCACGACTAGCAATTAATTTTTTAAAATCAAAATTGTCCACAGTAACATCGTAACCGTAGTCTGGTGCATAAAGTTTCATAGCCTCGGCGATTTGTGAGCCATACCACATCACTTTTTTAGGTACACACCCCACATTGACACAGGTGCCGCCTAATTCTTTCGCTTCAATTAATGCACATTTCATTCCGTAACTAGCAGCTCTATTGATTGAAGCGATCCCGCCGCTTCCTCCGCCAATTGCAATATAATCATATTTTTTTGTCATTTGTGACCCTCCAACTTTTATTCTCTTACTTAGTATAAAGAACTTTTTTGAAAAAGTAAATTTTCCAGATTTATCTCTGTCTAAAATCATAAAAAAGCTTCTCTGATAAATTTTAACGCGTAAAATTTTTACAGAAAGCTTTTTTATAGTTTGATTAACTTAATGGGAAAAATAAACTAATTAAATTTCCATCACAATCTTCCAGGATGCAGTAACGTTGTCCCCAAAAGGCATCCCAAGGTGCTTTTACACTTTTATAGCCTTTAGCAATAGCTTTTTCATGGAGTTGATTGAGTTCGTCGCTACTTTCGCATAAAAAGGCCAATTCAACCCGTTGTCCTTTAGGCTCTTCTTGTTCGCCAAAAATTGGTGTCACCATTTTTTCCGTGTTAAAAGAAAGGCGGATGCCTCCTTGATTAATCTCGACGTAGTCTTCTTGATTCGCCGTAACTGGGAATTCAAATCCTAATGTTCGATAAAAATCCAATGATTTCTCCATATCTTTCACAATAATACCAATCATATCTAATTTCATTTTTAGTTCCTCCTTGTTAGTATGTTGAACTCGCAGTTTTAGCCACGCCTGAAAAATAGGAAATTCCAAGAAAAGTGTCTCTTTACTTTTTTGGGAATTTATCTTTTTTCTCTAGTGGCTTGCGAGTGAAACTACCCTCGTTAGTCTTTTTCAGTTTCAAATTGCGCTCTGACTTTCTTTGGTAACTTACCTAAAACTAAAAAATAAGCGGCTTCTAAACTATTCTCTAGCAAAGCTTGGGGTATTTCTGGACTAGCTAACTTCGCTGAAATCCAATGGGTTTTATTGACATGGTAACCTGGAATAATATCTGAATACAGTTCTTTCAATTCTTCATTTCTGGCAGGATCGCCTTTAATTGTTAAAAGATTTTCTCCGGTACTCGTTCCTAAAATAGCAAATATTTTCCCACCAATAAGGAAGGTAAAGGCTTGCCATGCATCTTTATAAACGATTTCTGCTCCTGGTAATGTTGCTATAAGTTTCTCGATCCATTGATATTCAGGTTTCATCTTTTGACCTCCAAATCACTTATTTAGTGTAGTATAACAAATTCATAAGCAAAAGGATTGTAAAAAGGCGACATTTTTTCAAATAGTTGTTGGCGAATAATTTTTTAACTTTACTAGAATGGTTCTTTTGTTGAAAAATAAAAAAGCACTAAAAGTAAATAATAACAAACACATTATTCATTCCTTTCAGTGCTTTAATTCGATAAATGTCTCTCAGCTACATTTTTAACGCAATATAAATTTTAACTTTTCCATCATTTTGATAATGTTCAAAATCAGTTGTATAGGCGCGGTTTATATCCATGCTCCAGATTTTCTCCCACATTTTGGCTACACCTGCTTGGCCTTCTAACACTTCAAATTCCAAGTAGTCTCCTGCAACTAAAACAACTGGTTCTGCTGTTTCAAATTGAACTGGACTAGCTAGGATAAAATCGTAATCGCCTTGGTAGTCACTTGCATAATTCGTATAGATTCCATAACATTCGCCTGCTGGTTTTATTTTCATAAATTTTTGCCATGCGATACCAATTGGCGCTGGATTGCTATTGTTCGCACGACCCGTAATTCCATATACTTTTTTTTCTGTTAATTTTCTTTGCATAGTAACAACCTCCTTGTTGTTCCTTAACTATAACAGCCTTACCTTGACAGCAGTCTGTCAACTTTCAAGCATAGCTTTAATTTCAACTTGGCGTTGCTCTCTGAGCCATTCTGGTTGGATAATTTGAAGATGTTTGCCAAATGTAAGCAGAAAAGGAATATAATTTTGGCTAGGGCTGATTAGGGTCGTGACTTGAATCCGACCGTCAGGTAATTCGGTCAATTCTTCTTCAACATAAAAATCGACTAATTTACCTAGTTGATTCCCAGCAAATATAAATATAGCTTGCTCTTTGGCTGTTTCTTCTTGCCTATTCGTTTCGCGACTTTTAGGCTGAAAACGATCTACTCCACTAACTTCTTCTAATTCCATTATGCGCGTTAATTTAAATTGACGTTCGCCCTCACGTAAGTAACAGTAGGCATCTAAATACCAACTTCCATTAATAAAACGAATTTCTAATGGTTGAATCTTACGTTTTGAGGTCTCGGCTGTTCCTGAAATATAATCAATCATAAGTTCTTTTTCCTCTGTCAAGGCGCGCAATATTTGCTCTAAACGCTCTTTAACAAAAGCATCAATTTCAGGTCGGTGCTGTGTCGCGCTGGCTAATGAAATTGGCGAAGAATCTGCGGCTTTTTCGGTTGTCAATAAAGCTACTTTTTGAATTAAATCTCCTAAGTGTGGGAATTGTAGTAGCTCTTCTTGCATTTTCAAGCCAGCTAGTAGACTTAATTTTTCTGTCTCAGTAAATGTAAAATGCGAAATCTGATAATTCTCCATTAATGTAAAGCCACCATTTTTACCGGGTAATGAAACGACAGGAATTCCTGCAAATGATAAGGAATCCATATCTCGATAAATGGTGCGTTTACTGACGTTAAATTCTAGGGCTAATTCTTCAGCCGGGATTATTTTTTTATGTAATAATCGGATTAAAATAGCAAACATCCGCTCAATTTTTAACATACTCCACCTAACTTTCATATATTCTAAAGGTCTGACTGACACAATTTTCTAATCGTTATTTTATTATAACAGATTTAAATTAAATTCACCTATTCAAATCGATGACTCATTTTCCAACCTACTTATTTCGATTTTTCTGCTCGCTTTATGCCTAAAATAAGCTATACTAAGAAGAAGAAAAGGAGGTGAACATTTTGCGCCTTTACGAATTAACAAGACAGTATGAGCAGCTATTGGGTTTGGCTGAGGAGGAAGAGATTGCTACACAAGTACTGGAAGATACTTTAGAAGCATTAGAGGAAACCATTTATTTAAAAGTTGAAAACACAGCCAAAGTCATCAAAAATTTAGAAGCTGAATTAATTGGTTTTCAAACTGAAATTAGACGGTTAACAAAACGAAAGCAAACACTGGAAAAAATGATTAAACGCTTAAAACTTTATTTACAAGAGGAAATGGAGCGTATGACACTAGATAAAGTCAATGGTGAATTATTTAACGTTCGAATTCAAAACAATCCCCCTAGCGTCGTTGTCATGGATATTGACAAACTATCGGCTTATTATTTACCACAAGAACCAAAGTTAGACAAAGAAACACTTTTAAAAGACTTATCTGCTGGTAAAGAAATTTTAGGTGCTAAGCGCCAACAAACAAGATCCATCCGTATCACTTAATTTGAAAACAACCAATTTGGTTTATATAAAATAGAAAAAGACGGCCCTAGCTATCAGAAAGCTAATGGTACGTCTTTTTTCACTATCTACTCTACCAGATTTGATCTAACTTATCCGCATAAAAAGCAATTGCTTTTTGGTAGGTTTTAATTTCAGAATCTGTTTCTATCTCACTAATAGTTCGCAATAAAAGCTCCATTGCTTGGCTGTATTCTGCTAAATTGTAATAAGTCATCGCTAGAAAAATTGGATAAACTTTATTTTCTGGAAATTTTTTTAAGGCTTCGAGATAGAGTTGTTTTGATTTTTGGTACGCACCAATTGTTCGGTAGGTACTGCCTAATCCTAAATAGGCCTCGCTTAAATCAGACTCTTCTAAGCCCAACTGGATAGCCTTTTCATAATACGGAACAGCCTCGACTTCTAAGCCCGCCGTATCATGACTCCAAGCACATTGATATAAAAGTTCAGCATTATCTGGATTTTGAGCAATTAATTCTTTTAATAGTTGACAAGACGCAGCATAGTCTCCATTTTGTCTAAATTCAATTGCTTGTAGACGTTTTATTTTCATTTAGTTCACCTGATTTAGGTCAATTTTTCGTTGGATTTTTGCTTCTTTAGCAAATTCTTCCAGCGCCAATTGAATTAATCTTTCCACTAAGCCACCATATGAGATGCCGGAAGCTTGCCATAATTGAGGATACATACTAATATTTGTAAATCCTGGTAATGTGTTCACCTCGTTTATATAAATTTCTTCTTGATTCGTCAAAAAGAAATCAATGCGAGCCAAGCCTTTACATTCTAATAATTTATAAGCAGCAAGGGCTAATTTTTTTATTTTAAGTGTACTTTCTTCAGATATTTTAGCTGGGATTTCTAACACAGCTCCACTTTCATCTAAATATTTCTCTTCATAAGAATAGAAATTGGATTCATCAGTTGAAATACTTCCTAGATTAGAAGCTAGTGGATTTTCATTGCCTAGCACGGCACATTCAACTTCCTTACCAATTAGCTCTTCTTCAATGATAATTTTAGAATCATATTTAAAGGCTTCTATCAGCCCATTCTTGAAACTAATTTGATCGACTGCACGGCTAACACCAACTGATGAACCTTGGTTAGCAGGCTTAATAAAAACTGGAAAACCTAGTTCATTTTCTACTTGAGAGACTAGATTTGGAGCTGTTTCACCAGTTTTGACAGTGATACTTTTAGCTGTTTTAAAGCCATTATAGTTTAAAACTTGTTTACTAAAATCTTTATCCATACACAGAGCAGAGCTTAGTACACTACTCCCAACAAACGGTTTGTTTAATAATCTAAAAAAGCCTTGAATGCTTCCATCCTCACCTAAGTTACCATGTAATATAGGGAAATAAACATCAATTTCATTGGCTTGATTGTCAAAAGGTTGACTAATTAAATGGCTTAAAGTCGTTTCATTTCCATGATTTCTAGCCGTTTCGCCGTCTCCAATCAATAATTGCTCTGATTCGTCAAAGTTTAGTAATTTCCCCTCATTTGAAAAAGCAAAAAGATGTACAGAATATTTATCACGGTCCAGCGATTCTAAAATATTTTTAGCAGATTGTAAAGAAACATGATACTCTGTTGACTTTCCACCAAAAACAACACCGACATTTATTTTCTTATTCATTTATCATTCACTCCTCAGCTCTTTATCTGTTTCTATTTTAGCCCAAACTCTAGTTTTTAGCTATTTAAGAAAGAGTTAAAATCTGCCACCAAAATAAATTATCTTGCATAATAGTGTCTACATTGAGATAATAAAAACATAAGAATTACGTTATTTTATATTGGAGGGTTTAATATTGATTAAAGGCCGTACAAAGATTATATCTATTAGCATTTTAGGATTAGTGTTATTTTTAGGAACTAGCTTGCTTTTTAAAAATCATTTAACTACTAAAAAAATACACGCAGAAAAAATAAAAACCTTCAAACAAATAAAACAAGCTGAAAGCAAAACCGGTAACCCCTTCACCTATCAAAAGAAACAAGTAAAAGAAAGCACACTCCATTTCTTTATTCCAACTGATGCAAAACAGCAACCTAATGAATTGATTGAAAAAGAAATGATTAAGCTGAGTCAGCAATTGCTAAAAGAAAGCCGTAAAAAAAATGAGCTTACTGATTCAGAAGTTTATTTAACGTTTCAAACAAAAAAAACACAAGAACCTACGCAAAATTTTACCGTTTCGGGATGTTTATTTGCAAAAAAAGAGGGCTCTTTTCGTAAAATGAACCAGAAAAAAAATGCACCGATTGTGTTAACGAATAAAACCGGTAAACAATTCGTTTTAGGCGATATTTTCAAATCAAATGACTCCTTAGCAGATGAATTGAAACAACGTGGTGAGGAAATAATTATGTCTAATCAGACTATTTCACTTGAAAAAATAGAAGAGATTGGCAACTTAGACTACCCAAATGATTGGACAGATTCTAATTTTACTTACGATGCTGATAATCTAACTATCCCACTTAAAAAAAATTCATTGGGTCTTGAAAAAATTAGTTACCCAATTGAAGCTATTGCCAATTTAGTGAATCCTGAATTTCTACCACTAAACAAAACGTTACCACCCACTACTAATTCACACTTTAGACCCGGTAAAAAAATTGCATTAACTTTTGATGATGGTCCAAAAGCTGAGGTAACACTAGCTATTTTAAATAGTCTAAAAAAATATAATGCTCATGCAACTTTTTTTGTCTTGGGACAAGAAGCTGCTAACCATCCGGATTTATTAAATCAAATTTTAGCTGACGGACATGAACTTGGCAATCATTCTTGGAACCACTCTCTGCTAACTGGACTCAATCCAAACAACCTTGATGAGGAACTATTAAAAACGCAATTTGCTGTTTATCAAGCAACTAAACAATTTCCAAAATACTTTCGTCCCCCGTATGGAGGAATTAACTCATCTGTTGCTAAATCTCTTTATAAACCGATTATTCAATGGTCTGTAGATACGGAGGATTGGAAAATAAAAAATCCAAAACGAATTACGAATCGGGCATTAAGTGGAGCCTATGATGGAGCAATTATTTTGATGCATGATATTTATCCGACTACTCAACAAAGTCTAGATAATACGCTAAAAGGACTGCAA
The DNA here is from genome assembly GCF_000744945.1 of Carnobacterium maltaromaticum DSM 20342. NCBI lineage: Bacteria > Bacillati > Bacillota > Bacilli > Lactobacillales > Carnobacteriaceae > Carnobacterium > Carnobacterium maltaromaticum. The sequence goes on along the minus strand of NZ_JQMX01000001.1, from coordinate 3,118,278 downwards.
CAGAAAGGCTATCAGTTTGTTACAATTAGTGAGTTACTAGAAAATCCTGCTAAGCCTTTGCATCAGTATTTTGGATCAGAAGACGAGCGGAAAATTTAACTATTTTAGTTTTCCGCTTATTTGACTACTAAGCCAAACCATAGTAAGATTTAACGAGATGTATAAACCGCTTTCTTATTGATTTATACAATAGTTTAGTCATGGAGGAGAAGATAAACTATGTTTGAAGTACACAACTCAACGGATTTATTAACAGCTTTTGATAACAAGGAAGAAGAGTTTGTTATTAAGGGTGACTATTGTAAGGATATTCGCGAGTATGCAAAAAGCCAGTTAAGTGAAACTGAGTTATTGGGGATAGAACTTGGTGGTGCTGGTATTACTTCTCTTTTTGGATATCTTATTGAAGCAGTCATGGACTTATTTAGTCATGAGTCTAAAGAAAAATTAAAAATCGAAAAAAAATTAAGATTGTATAAAATAGAATCTATTGATAAAACAGCCATAAAATTGCGTTTAAGACAACTAGATTATTGAGAATAACGAAGAGACCGAGAAAAATTTTCTCAGTCTCTTTTTGAATTCAACTATACCTGACACCTATTATTTCCTGGGAAATAATAGGTGTCAGGTATAGTTTATCGCCAAAGTAATCTAAACTTCTAATTACTCTTTAATTATTTATTTTATCTATTTTTTACTAAAAACCCATATTGGATAATGCATCAATTGCCGTCATTGTCGTTTCACTAGTCTTCCGTGCCGCCGCCGTTTTATCTTTCGTTTCAATGCTTACTAAATGTTGCTTATACACTTTGTAGGTTGTTTCTTTACTCGCAACGTAAATAATAAAGCTTTCCCGATCTTGTTCGCAGGCTTCTTGCCAAGCTTCATTTTGATTTTCAGCTTCCACATCATCTACAACAATTGCTTTCCCATCAATAGTATGAAATGTCACTTTGTAAGTCATTTTCATTCCTTCTTTCTTTTTCTTAATCATACCAAATTCTTAAATTGATTCCTACTAATATGGGTTCCACCAGCTATTTTTTAATTTTGTAAACTATGTTATCATAAAAGTAATATGTTCATCAAAAAAATAATTGGTTGAGTTGGCTAGAGCTAAAAACTCATCTAAATTGAAGGAGCGATACAATGTCCGATTTTATGACAAAAAAATATGATGTGTTAGCAATTGATTTTGAAACTGCCACTAATAATAACTACTCTGCTTGTTCTGTAGCTGTGGCTCTAATTAGAGATCTTGAAATTATTGATTCTCATTATTGGTTAATCCAACCGCCTCATAACCGTTATTCCGCAGCTAATACTGCTATTCATGGGCTAAGCAGCTCTGATACGCGTGACGCCTTGCAATTTCCAGATATTTGGCCTGAATTGCAAACCTTAATTCGTTCGAGTGCTTTTGTCAGTGCTCATAATGCTCAGTTTGATATGTCCGTTCTTCATGAAGTCTTACACTATTATCAACTTCCAATTGACGATTTTTCTTATTTTGATTCCATTAATTATAGTACTAAAGCTTGTGCTGGCGAAAGAATCCCAAGTGGTTTAAAAGAACGTTGCCAACGATTTAATATCATTATTGAGGAACATCACAATGCACTTTCTGATGCGCTTGCTTGTGGAAAATTAATTATTGCTGCAACTAAAGAAAAAAACAAAGCTTCTAGCCTTGAGTATCTTAATGCTTATTCTACCGTTACATCAAAAAAATTCTCTGAATTGAAAGCAAGTAAATTTTTTAAGAAACCTAGTACATCGACTGCTAACTTTAATCGTGTCGATTTAAATCAAATCAATGCTATTCAAGAAAATAGTCAATTAAGCCATCCGGATTTTTCAGAAAAATCCTTTGTTTTTACTGGTGAATTTAAGAATGCCAAAGATGAATTGATGCAAGCTGTCGTTGAAAGAGGTGGCATCATTAAATCCGCAGTTTCTGGTAAGACTGATTATGTAGTTGAAGGAGTCCAAGACTTATCGATTGTAGGTGCAGATGGCTTTAGTAGCAAACAGCGCAAGGCTAGAGAACTGATTGCTAAAGGTTCTAGTTTAACCCTTCTAACTGAAAAACAGCTAGAGGAGCTTTTGTAATTCCCTAGGCTTTCTAATTTATTTTAGAAAGCCTTTTTCAATAAAAAAAAGCCCTTAAATCGTTGTCGAAACAACGTTTTAAGAACTTCTCTAAGCTATCAGAATTACTCTGCAGCGTTTTTGTCTTTGATACCGTATTTTTTGTTGAAACGATCGACACGACCATCTGCTTGGGTGAATTTTTGACGCCCAGTGTAGAATGGATGTGAATCAGATGTAATTTCGACACGGATTAATGGGTATGTTTGACCATCTTCCCATTCAACAGTTTCTTGTGAGTGCTTAGTAGAACCCGACTTGAATTTAAAACCTGTTGTTGTATCCATGAAAACTACTTGATGGTAATCTGGATGAATTCCTTGTTTCATAGTTTGTACGCTCCCTTTGCCCTGATTCATTTGCTGGATCAGAGTTATTTTTGTCTCTACGACAACATTAAAATAATACCACGCTTTGGTGATGATTGCAATGCAATTTCCATATTATCGTGATTTTTATTTCAAGCTTTATTTTCGGATTGTTCGATTGGTTCGCCCTTTACCGAAGGCTTCTTCGCTAAAACTAGCAAAAAAATCAGCATTCGTTTTGGTTTTACGTAAAATCTTAATAAATTTGTCTGTAAACTCTAATGAATCGCCTGTCATTAAACGACGTAACTTCCAAATCTCTTCTAATCGTTCACCTGGCATTAGCAATTCTTCTTTACGTGTACTTGATTTTTTAATATCAATAGCAGGGAAAATACGGCGCTCAGAAAGTTCTCGTGAAAGATGCAACTCGGAGTTCCCAGTCCCCTTAAATTCTTCATAAATAATGTCATCCATACGGCTACCTGTATCGACTAAGGCCGTTGCTAAAATGGTTAAACTACCGCCTTCTTCAATATTACGAGCTGCACCGAAAAAGCGTTTTGGTCGATAAAAGGCTGCTGGATCAATCCCACCACTTAACGTTCGTCCACTTGGCGGAACAACTAAATTATAGGCCCGAGCTAAGCGGGTGATACTGTCCATTAAAATAATAACATCCCGTTTGTCTTCGACTAAGCGCATAGCACGCTCTAAAACAAGTTCTGTTACACGAACATGGTTTTCGGGTTGCTGATCAAAAGTCGATGAAACTACATCGCCTTTGACACTTCGCTCAATATCCGTTACTTCTTCTGGGCGTTCATCAATTAATAAAATAATTAATTCTGCATCTGGATAGTTTTTTGTGATGCCATTCGCAATTTCTTTTAATAAAATTGTTTTCCCAGCTTTTGGTGGAGCCACAATTAAACCACGTTGTCCAAAACCAACTGGTGCTAAAATATCAATCATTCGATTCGAAATTTTAACCTGTTCTGTTTCTAATTTCATTTGACGTTCTGGGTAAAGTGCCGTTAAGGCTGGAAAATGTGAGCGCTCTTTGGCTTCTTCAGGATTTTTCCCGTTGACCTCATTGACATGCATCAACCCGTAATAACGTTCGGAAGGCTTAGGTGGTCTAGCTTTACCGGTAATTTTATCCCCATTTCTTAGACCAAAACGTCTAATTTGTGACACTGAGATATAAATATCTTCCTGACTCGGAGTATAATTAATTGGGCGTAAAAAGCCAAACCCTTCTTGAGAAACAATATCTAATACACCTTCAGCAACAAAGAAACCTTGCTTCTCTTCTTGGGCACGGAGAACGGCTAAAGACAATTCTTTTTTATTCATTTGGCTATAATAAGGAATTTTAAAGTCTTTAGCAAATGTATAAAGTTCTTTTAATGTCTTTTTTTCTAGTTCTGCTAGCGTTAGTAAATCACCCATTCGTGCAACTCCTTCTTATTTGTCTTCTACTTCTATCATTTTAATATCTGCACCAAGGGCAGTTAATTTTTCTACAATATGGTCATAGCCACGTAAAATATTTTCAACACCTGTAATGGTTGTCGTACCTTCTGCCATCAAACCAGCTGTCACTAAACAAGCTCCGGCACGTAAATCACTCGCTTCAACCTCGACGCCTTTTAGCTTAGTTGGACCTTCTAATAGAATCATATCCGTTTCCACTCTGGCTTTAGCACCCATTCTAACAAGTTCTGGGATGTGTTTCACTCGTTTTGGATAGATGGTATCAACAATCATCCCTTCGCCATGAGCCTTTAATAATAGTGGCGTTAATGGTTGTTGTAAATCTGTGGCAAATCCAGGGTAAGGTAAGGTCTTAATGCTAACCATCTTCAGATTTTTCGCTTCTAATACTCGAATACTGTCTTCCCCAATTTCCATGGGTACACCCATTTCTTCCATCTTTGCAATTAAACCTTCTAGATGCTCAAATATAACATTTTTCACAACAACATCGGTTCCCATTGCAGCTGCCATTGATAAATAAGTACCCGCTTCAATTCTATCTGGGATAATGGTATGACGACAGCCTTTTAATTCCGTTACGCCTTCAATACGGATAATATCTGTTCCAGCCCCACGGACTTTAGCTCCCATATTATTCAATAGTGTGGCAACATCAATAATTTCTGGTTCGCGAGCTGCATTTTCAATAATAGTTTTGCCTTTTGCTCGAACTGCTGCCAGCATTAAATTAATTGTTGCACCAATTGAAACAACATCCAAATAAACTCGAGCTCCAGTTAATCCCTCGTCTCCAGAACGTAAGTACATCGCGCCTAGTTCATTGTCTACTGTAGCGCCTAAAGCTTCAAACCCTTTTAAATGTTGGTCAATAGGACGAGGGCCTAAAAAACAGCCACCAGGTAGTCCAACGACACCTTGACCAAATTTACTTAATAAAGCACCCATAAAATAATAGGAAGCTCTCAAACTTTTTATTTTGCCACTAGGCATCGGGATTGAGACTATTTTTGTAGGATCAATCACAAGTGTTGAGCCATCAAAGTCAACTTTAACATTCATTATTTCCAATATCTCAATTAATGAATGGACATCTTGAATATCTGGTACGCCTTCCAATGTTACTGGGGAATCGGCTAGAATCGCTGCTGGAATTAAAGCTACCGTGCTATTTTTAGCACCACTAATAGTTATTTCGCCTGACAATGGACGTCCGCCATTGACGATTAGTTTTTTCATTTAGTTGCCCTCACTTTTAGTTATCGTCTATTTTTTATTCGTTTTATTTTTAATTTAGGTAAATGATTGAACACCTATTACCATAATAGAAAATAAAATCTAAAAATACAATAGGACATCTCTAATCTTATAGAATCTTTCTGGGATTTATGGCAAAATAAGGAACAATTTTGCTGCTACTTTTTTAGCTTTAAACTTATTTAACCACTTAAAAATCCTCCTTAAACCTACAATTGTCAGTTTAAGGAGGAGAAATTTTTATTTTACAGAAGCACCAATGAACGCTTTAAATAGTTTTTGCGGACGAGTTGGTCTAGAGATCAATTCTGGATGGAACTGACACGCAACATAAAATGGGTGATCTGACAATTCAACAATTTCAACTAAACGGCCATCAGGTGATAAACCTGAAAAGACTAATCCGGCTTCTGCCAAGGTTTCACGATAGTCATTATTAAATTCATAGCGATGACGATGGCGCTCTTCAACTACAGCTACATTGTCATAAGCTTTAGCAGCAACTGTTCCTGGTTCCAACGTACAAGGATACAATCCTAAACGCAATGTTCCGCCAAGATTTTCAACATTTTCTTGATCACTCATTAAATCAATAATATTGTTTTCACACGTTGGATTAGTTTCTGCTGAATCAGCATCTTTCAAACCAACTACATTCCGAGCAAACTCAACACAGGCTAGTTGCATACCTAAACAAATACCTAAAAATGGCACTTTATTTTCACGCGCATATTGAATTGCCGCAATTTTACCTTCTAAGCCACGGTCACCAAATCCACCAGGAACAAGAATTCCATCAGCATCTGCCAAGAGACTTGCAACATTTTCAGTCGTAACTTGCTCTGCATAAACCCAATCAATCTCGATATCTGTATCATAATCAAAGCCAGCATGTTTCAAAGCTTCAACAACAGATAAATAAGCATCTGGTAGTTCAACATATTTCCCAACTAACGCAATTTTTGTTTTTTTCTTTAAGTTTAACACTTTTTCTTCTAACTGAATCCATTCTGTCATATCTGCAACAGGAGCATCTATTTTTAAATGGTCACAGACAATTTGATCCATCCCTTGCGCTTGTAACGCTAATGGAATCGAATAAAGAGTTTCAACATCGCGAGACTCAATCACAGCTTCTGGTTCAACATCACAAAATGAAGCTAATTTATCTTTCAAATTTTGTGGAACAGGTTTTTCAGTTCTGACAACTAAAATATTAGGTTGGATGCCTAAACTACGTAATTCTTTGACACTATGTTGCGTTGGTTTTGTTTTCATTTCACCTGCAGCATTTAAATAAGGAATCAAAGTTGTATGAATGTACATGACATTTTCTGATCCAACATCAGCTTTCATTTGACGCAAAGCTTCTAGGAAAGGCAAAGACTCGATATCTCCAACGGTTCCCCCAACTTCTGTAATCACAATATCCGCTTCTGTTGTTTGAGCAGCACGCATAATTTTTTCTTTAATTTCATTGGTAATATGAGGAATAACTTGTACTGTAGCACCTAAGTACTCACCCTTGCGCTCTTTTCTTAGCACTTCTGAATAGACTTTACCTGTTGTTACATTTGAATATTGATTAAGATTAATATCGATAAAACGTTCATAATGACCTAAATCTAAATCCGTTTCTGCTCCATCATCAGTTACAAAAACTTCTCCATGTTGGTAAGGACTCATGGTTCCTGGATCAACGTTGATGTACGGATCGAATTTTTGAATCGTCACTTCTAAGCCACGATTTTTTAGCAATCGGCCTAACGAAGCCGCTACAATCCCTTTTCCTATTGAAGATACAACGCCACCTGTTACAAAAATATACTTGGTCATTAAATCGAACTCCTTCTTTTTTTATTTGAAATTTTGAATTCTTCGTTACTTTAACGAACTAAACTCAATTTTTCTGAATGCACCTATCTAGATGACTAACTTTTTAAAATCAAATAAACGAAAATCGTTATTTAATTTTACTTATTCTAGGGTTCGTTTATAAAAAATAAAAGAAAGCCCCCCATTCATAATGAACAGGGAGCTTGATTATCATTTTATCTCATTGGTCCTGCAAGATTTCTCTTTAGGGAGCCCAATAAAGATAATACAATCTAAAGAGCCAATCGTCAAGAAAATTATGCTTTTTCTCATAATTTTATTCAATAACATATCGTTCTTTATTATTCTTATATTTTATCTTCTTCTTCGTCAGCAAATTCATCTTCGTCTTCATCATCTTCTTCAATTAAAGTCAATGAACCTTCAATACCATCTGGCAACTCGTCTTCTTCGTCTTCATCCGCACCAATCTCAGTTAAATCTGATTTGTAAGCGACTAAATCGTTTTCTGACTCTTCTTCATCATCAATAACGACACCTTCTTCGTCAACTAAAACAACGTCTTCGTCTTCTGGATCATCATCGTTATAATCAATTACATCATCATCATCTGTATTTGGAACAAAAGCACTGACTTTCTTACGTTTTTTACGACGTGGAACTTCATCTTCTTCCTCATTCGAATGAGACACTTCTTCATCAATTGAATCAATCGGGAACCATGAACGTAAGCCCCAACGATTTTCACCTAAAGAAATAAAACTTCCATCAATGTTTAAATCTGTATAAAATTGAGGGGTATTTTTCTTCATTTTACCAACAGTAATGCCTAAATATTTCTGAATAGCCGTTACTAATTCAGAGAATTCTAAGACATCTCCTTTTTCATCTAAAATGGCATGAGCTACTTCAATCATCGACAATTCTTCTTTTTTCATACCGTCAAATTGTTTTAATTCCACATTCGCCACGTCCTTTCAACAGTCTACTCTTTATCATACAATAATTAGGCAGTAAAAAGCAATTGTAATTTGTATTCTCCTAATTTTTCTTCACCTAAATACAAATCATAGTGGATTTCTATTTCACCAGAAAAGGGTTGATCTCTTAAGCTGACTTGCATTTTATTTGTCATAGTCTCTAAAGCTACGACTCCTTGAGGGGTATTATAATTTGTAACATAACGTTCACCTTTACCAAAACGCAATCGTGTTCGCGTCTCACCAGCACGAATTAATGTAATTGTGCCATCGGCTTCAACTTTAATAGTAACTGGAATTTCGATGTCACCTTCTACTTCTATATAACGTAAATAAAGACCAGAACCCATTTGTACCATTTGTCCCATTACATCGAAAACATGTTTTTCTGGTTCTGCATATTGGGTAACTTGTGTCTCCAGATGAATTTTTACATCTGTACCTGCTTTTAAATCCATTTATTCTACTCCTTTATTTTCTATTTCAGTTGACTGACTTAATTCTTCTGCCATTCTTTGATCAATTACTATAGTATCTAATATACCAGCCATTAGCAAAGCTTTAATACTTAAAATTTTATCCAAGCCTGATGCAACAGCGATGACATTCTTAACTTTGCGTAAATCTTCAATTGTCACGCCCATCAAACGCTGAGTTAAATCTGTGCTTAATTCTTTTCCTGTAGCATCAAAAAATGAAGCCACTGCATCACCTACTACACCTAGTTCTTTTAGTTTTTTTAATTCAGCACTATGAATATAAGCAAGTTCTTCCCAGGTACTTGATGTAACTGGGTTTCCAACGCCAATAATTGCCATGTCGACTTGCTTGGCTTTTTTCAACGCCTCCAATGCAAGACTTGATGTTTCTAATATGTGCTTCAACTCTTTACTTTCAGCCAAAGCTGGTGCATAAAAATAGGTACATTTAGCTGAACATTTTTGCGAAAATAAAAAAGCTAAATGATTGGCATCTAAAAACAAATGATGACTAGCAACCCCTCCTACCAAAGGATGAATCGTTACATTTGGATAGCTAAGAAAAGGCATTTCATCAATAACTTCAGCCACAGTTGTTCCCCAACTAACGCCAACACTGCTAACTTGATCTAATTTATTTGCAACATATAAGGCTGCCGCTCTAGCAACATTTTTCTTTAAAGTTGCTGGAGAATTATCTTGTCCATCTGGCACGACAATAACATCCTTAAGTTGAAATTTCTTTTCGATTTCTAAGGCTAAAGAGATTGAATAAGCATTTTCATCCTTGATATAAATTTCCACAATACCAAGATCACGCGCTTCTCGTAACAACTTTGAAATAACTGGACGAGAAATTCCAATTTTTCGGGCAATTTCAGCTTGGGTTAAACCTTCTGAATAATACATCGTTGCTACTTTTAAAATTTTCCGTCGATCCTCAGTGTATTTCATTGTCTGTCTGTTCTCCTTAATAAAAAGTTTGTTGAGCCGGTTAGGCCTGGCAGAAAAATAGGAAATTCCAAGAAAAGTGGCTCTTTACTTTTTTGGGAATTTATCTTTTTTCCGAAGGACTGGCTCAAAAGAACTAGCCTTGAATAAAAAGCTCGTTGAGTCGGGTAGCTCCGGCAAGAAAATAGGAAGAATGGCTATTTTCACCATTTCGCTTTTTAGTCAAACACTCTACTTCTCTTTAACTAAGCTTGCTTCCATCACTTCTAAGGCTGCTTGATAAATATCCTCGACTTGAGGAATCGCATTTTTTTCTAAGTCTTTCTGATAAGGCATAGGTACTGCAGCTCCACCTAGTCGCTTAATTGGGGCTTTTAGTTGGTAAAAAGCCGAGCTTTCTGCCACGACACTAGCTACCTCACCACCAAAACCACTGCGTTTAACCGCTTCATGAACCACTAATAAACGTCCAGTCTTTTTCACAGAATTAATAATCGTTTCAGTATCTAATGGTACCAATGTTCTTGGGTCAATAACTTCCAAAGAAAGGCCTTTTTTAGCCAATTCTTCTGCAACGTCTAATGTTTTGTGTACCATAATCCCTGTTGCAACTACGGTAATATCACTCCCTGCTCGTTTGATATCAGCCACGCCTAAGGGAATAATGTATTTTTCATTTGGAACATCTGAAACTGTTTTGTAGCAAAGTTTATGTTCATAAAACATCACGGGATTATTGTCAGCAATCGCTGCATGCAGCAAACCTTTTGCATCATATGCAGTCGCTGGTTGTACAACTTTTAAGCCAGGGATGTGAGCCGTCCAATTTTCTAGACTTTGGGAATGCTGAGCAGCCGCACCTGTTCCCGAACCGCCTGCTGTGCGCATCACTAAGGGAACTTGAGCTTTTCCCCCATACATATAATGGATTTTTGCCGCCTGATTTACAAGTTGATCCATTGCAATCGTAATAAAGTCGGAGAATTGCAATTCAATAATTGGGCGTAAGCCAGTAATCGCTGCGCCAACTGCTGCTCCAGCAATCGCACTTTCTGATATTGGTGTACAACGAATCCGTTGACTCCCGTATTTTTCGATTAAGCCTTTCGTTGCTCCAAAGCCACCACCATATACACCAATATCTTCGCCTAATAAAAAGACTGTTTGATCTTCAGCCAGCGCTTCATCTAGCGCTTCGTTAATGGCTTCAATATAAGTTAATTCTCTCAAAACTAGTCCCTCCTATTCTGCGTACACATCCGTATATAAATCAGCTAGCGTTGGATTTTCACCCAGTCGAGCTTCTGCTACGGCTTCTGCCACTTTTGCTTGCGCTTTGTGCTTAATTTCAGCTAGTTCTATTTCACTAGCAACTCCTTCTTGTTCAAAGAGTGTCGCCGTCAATTTTAGGGGATCTCGTTCGATCTGCCATTGCTCTTCTTCTTCTTTCGTTCGATAAACACGCTTATCTGACTTAGAATGACCCTTGAAACGATAAGTTAGAGCTTCTATCAAAGTCGGGCCATGCCCGTCCTGCGCCCTTTTAATAGCTGTTTGAGTCGCATCTAAAACAGCAATGATGTCATTCCCATCAATTGTGACTCCTGGGAAACCATAACTATCTGCGCGCATAGCCAGCCTAGGAATGTTAACCATCTGATCAATCTTACTGCTCATACCATACTGATTATTTTCAATGAAGAAAATCACTGGTAAATTCCAAATGGAAGCCATATTTAAGGCTTCATGAAAACTACCTTCGTTTGTTGAACCATCTCCAGCGTAACAAATAGTCACAGCTCCTGTTCCTTGCATTTGAGCACTCAAAGCGGCTCCAACTGCAATTGGATAACCAGCTCCAACAATTCCATTGGATCCGATGTTTCCAGTTGCCAATTCAGCAATATGCATGCTGCCGCCTTTGCCGTGATTCGTGCCATTTTTCTTACCAAATAGTTCCGCCATCATAGCTGTCATACTGGTTCCTTTTGCGATTGTATGTCCGTGACCGCGATGGGTTGAGGTAATCCAATCGCTTGTCTTTAATAAATATCCTGAAGCTGCTGCTGTTGCTTCTTGCCCAATCGATAAATGCGTTGTTCCATGAATTTCTCCAGCACGAAATAGAGCTTCAACTTGTTCGTCAAAAAAACGGATTTCCCACATGACTTGATAGATTTCTTTTAACTGATTATCTGTTAGACCTGCCAAATTTTGAATGTGGCTCGTCATCCTCTCACCTACCTTTACAAATGTTCTCACTTTGATCAATTGTAAACAGTATAGCCTTTTTAGCAAATTCAGGTCAAGAAATCTGCCAAACTCTTAGCATTTTTTTAAAATTCGGCAGAATATCGGCTATCTTGTCTTATTTTTGTTATAATAGCTAGGTAGAAGGAGTTCAGAGCAAAAATAAGTTCGTTTGCTTTGATATCCGATTAGATTAATGAATAAAGAATCCATGCTAATTTTTAGCTTATAAAGGAAGAGGATTACATGTCTGAAGTAAAACAGATTGATTATTTAAAAGAACAAAGCTATACCTTGTACGACTCTGATACTATGCCTTTTTCTAATCGTTTTTTATCTCATTTCGCATTAGGCGATAGTTTAATTAAACGTGTTGGAGAAGCCCAAAAAGAACCAGTTTTGCATTTTTGGACGGCGGACGAGCTTGTTATTTTAGGTATGATGGATACAAAATTGCCCCACTTTTCAACTGGATTAGACAGTTTAGCCCGTTACAATAAAAATTATATCGTTCGCAACGCTGGCGGTTTAGGTGTTGTAGCAGATGCTGGTGTGTTAAATCTTTCAATGATTTTTCCTGACAATCCAACTCATAAAATCAGTATTGATGAAGGCTACCATTATATGTTTCGCTTGATTCACAACACCTTCAAAGCTTATGGGAAATCAATTGAAGCATACGAAATTACGGAATCTTATTGTCCGGGCGATTTTGATTTAAGTATTGATGGCAAGAAATTTGCTGGGATTGCCCAACGTCGCTTACGGAATGGAATTGGTGTTATGATTTATTTGAGTGTCAACGGCAATCAAGAAAAACGTGCTGAAATGTTACATGATTTTTACCATGAAGGGCTGCAAGGTGAAGAAACTAAATGGAAATTTCCACATGTAAACCCTGCGGTTATGGCTACACTAGAAGAACTATTAGATACGTCATTTTCAGTTTCCGATGTCAAAAAAATGATTTTAAAAACCTTGTCTGATAATAATAATACCTTAATTAAAGGACAGTATGATTCTGATTTAGTTGCTGATTACCAAGTAGCATTCGGAAAAATGGTGCAACGCAATGAACAAATGTTGCAAGAAAATTTGAATAAGGAGTTGTTGTTATGAATTTTGTCCCGTATAAAGATCAACTACTGCCTGTTGAAAAAGTTTTTCGTGATCCAGTCCATGACTACATCCATGTCCAATATCAAGTCATTTTAGATTTAATTGATAGCCGTGAGTTTCAAAGATTACGCAGAATCAAGCAACTAGGCACGTCTTCTTATACGTTTCATGGTGCAGAACATACGCGTTTTACTCATTCACTAGGTGTCTATGAAATTGCTAGACGAATCTGTGATAAGTTTTCTAGAAACTTTCCAATGGTTGTCCCTGGCGACGGAGGGTGGGATGATTCAGAACGCTTAGTGGTCCTTTGTGCCGCTTTGTTACATGATATTGGTCACGGCCCTTATTCTCATACTTTTGAACGGATTTTTGAGACGGATCATGAAGCTATTACGGTGGCAATCATTACTTCGGAAGAAACGGAAGTCAATCGAATTTTGAAACAAGTTAGTTTTGATTTTCCTGAAAAAGTTGCGAGTGTCATTCAAAAAACGTATCCAAATCCGCAAGTTGTTCAATTAATTTCTAGTCAAATTGATGCCGATCGTATGGACTATTTATTGCGTGATGCCTATTATACTGGGGTTAATTATGGTACATTTGATTTAACTCGAATTTTGAGAGTCATCCGCCCTTATAACGAGGGAATTTCTTTCCAAATTTCGGGGATGCATGCGGTTGAAGATTACATTGTTAGTCGCTATCAAATGTATATGCAAGTTTATTTTCACCCTGTTTCAAGAAGTATGGAGGTCATCTTAAACCATCTATTGAAACGAGCAAAAGAACTTTATTTGAGCCCTGATTATGAATTCCAATCACCGGTTCAGTTACTTGCTCCTTTTTTTGAAAAGAACTTTTCACTAACGGATTATCTTAATCTTGACGACGGCGTTCTAAACACTTATTTTACCCAATGGCGGACTGAAAAGGATTCGGTTTTAAGTGATTTGGCACATCGTTTTCTTGATCGACATGTATTTAAATCTGTTTCATTTGATTTAGCAACTGATTTAGATATCATCGAAAAAATGAAGATGTTGATTACCGAAGCTGGCTATGATACTGATTACTACACGGCATTAAATAATAGTTTTGATTTGCCGTATGATTTTTATCGTCCTGAAACGGTGAATACACGAACCCAAATTGAGTTAGTCCAAGCAGATGGCAGTTTTATTGAGTTGTCGAAAGCTAGTGATATTGTTGCGGCAATCACAGGAAAAACTCGTGGAGATGAGCGCTTTTATTTTCCAAAAGAACTTTTAACACCTAAAGTGACGACTGAAATCAATCTTTTCGAAGCTATTTTTGAAGAATTTACACACTATATAAAAAATGGTGCTATTGTGCACCCTAAAAATGAATTGGAGGAATGAATAAAAAATGAGTATTGAATTAATTGCAATTGATTTAGATGGAACGTTATTAACCCCAGAGCGTGTTGTCAGTCCTAGAGTAAAAGCAACGATTGCTGAAGCGAAGGAAAAAGGTATTAAAGTGGTTATCTGTACAGGGCGCCCATTACCTGGCGTGACTCATTTATTAAAAGAGCTTAATTTAGAAGAAGAAGGCGATTATGTCATTACTTACAATGGTGCCTTGGTTCAAACAGCCCATGATGGTGAAGCGATTGCTCATCATACTTTGGACTTTGATAACTTTTTAGAAATCGAGGGATTAAGCCAAGAACTTGGTGTTCATTGTCATGCCATTGACCGTGATAGTATTTATACAACAAATAAAGATATTGGCTACTACAGTGTTTATGAAGCGATGTTGACGAATATGTCTTTAAAATATCGTAGTGTTGAAGAGATGGATCCTAACATTGAAATTAGCAAAATGATGATGATTGATCCACCTGAAATTTTAGATCCGGCTATTGCTAAGTTTCCAGCTGGTTTTACAGAAAAATATACGACTTTAAAAAGTGAACCTTTCTATTTAGAAGTGTTGAATAAAGATGCTAGCAAAGGTCAAGCAGTTCGTGATTTAGCAGGAATTTTAAATATTCCTCGTGAAAACATCATGGCTATTGGAGACAACGAAAACGACAGTGACATGCTAGTTTACGCAGGAATAGGCGTAGCGATGGGCAATGCTGTTCCAACTGTTAAAGCGATTAGTGATTATGTAACTGAAACAAACGTAAACGATGGCGTGGCAGTAGCTATTGAAAAATTTGCCTTTTAATACCAAGGTTCCAAATGACTAACAAATAGCAGTATTTAGATAGTAACAAAACTCCCAGCAGATTAGATTTTTTCAATCTAATCTGCTGGGAGTTTATTTGTATTTTCTATCCTACTACCCTTTTAATTGACCATTTTGAGCATAATCAGAAGGTTCCATGTCACGTAAAATAACATGGATATTTTCTCCTGGAGCTCCAGTATTTTTCATTACTGCTTCGGTTACATCTTTAACAAGTTGTGCTTTTTGTTCAGCTGTTCTGCCAGCTAACATTTCAATATGGACAAATGGCATTCCAATCACTCCTATTTTTTCATTTATATTTGATTATTTGATTATTTGATTTAAGAATAGCATTACACTCTACAGTCGTCAATCTAAAAGCTGTCTGCCTCAACTCCTAAAAACCCTGTCTAACTACTTTAACTTTTTTAAGTATGAGTAACTAAAATAAGACCTATATTTGATAGGCAAATAGTCTTTGAGCAGATGATTCGATTTATTTATTTTTAAAGAGTAAAATAAGTAAGTAAGATTAAAAAGATACGAGGGGAGTTTTTATTATGCCAGATTCTAAACAGTTGTACCAAACAAAAGCGATTAATACAGGTGGTCGTAATGGTGAAAGTCATTTACCAGATGGATCTTTCTCAGTTAAAATTTCTACACCTAAAGATATGGGTGGCAAAGGGCAAGGAAGCAATCCTGAGCAATTATTTGCTTTAGGATATAGCGCATGCTTTAATTCTGCCTTAGAGCTTGTTATGGGCCAAGAAAAAGTTAGCGGAAAATCTCAAGTTACAGCTACAGTTGAGCTACTTTCTGATCCAAGTGATAATGGTTTTAAATTAGCTGTTGAATTGGATGTTGCTATTGAAGGTAAAGAGTTAGATCAAGTTCAAGAACTTGCTGATAAAGCACACCACGTTTGTCCATATTCTAAAGCAACTAGCGGTAATATTGATGTGACTGTCAAAGCTGTTGCTTTCCAAGAAATTTAATACTAAAAAAGAGGATGGAATTTTTCCAACCTCTTTTTTTATTTTTCTAATGCTAGATATTGTTCAACTGCCCATTTATGGCTACCGCGTTTTAATTTTTCTATTGCTGTGGGAATATCCATCCACTCTAACCCATTAAAATCTTCTAAAGGCGCACATTTTTTATGCCAACTTTTGGCTACATAAAAATAGCCCGGATTATGATAATACTTTTTTCTGAATGTAGAATAGTAGAAGTCTTCAGCTTCACCTAGATATGTTCCAATTTCAATTTCACAGCCTAATTCTTCCATAACTTCTCGATGAAGCGTTTCTTCATTTGTCTCGTTTCCTTCTATTTCGCCCCCTGGCAATAGATAGGCCCCATTTGGTGGTGAAACTAACAAAAGTTGATCTTTCGCTTGATTCAAGATCAATATATAGACCCCAATTCGGATATGATAGTCTTGTTCGTCAATTTTAGTTCCAAAACGTTTTACGTCCATAGTCTTTCTCCTAATCTCTTTTTATTTATTTTACCAGATTTTTTCTCATTTTACTCTAATATTTCACTTAATTTATTAAAAACAACCTCATTTATTCTATCATTGCTCTTTTTTTGTTATACTGTCCTTAAGTATTATGATTATTTAGGAGGAAATTATGGTTTTATATTATCTAACGTTGTTTTTCTTTATTATTTTTGCTGTCTCTTACATTCAAGATCGACGTAAAATTATCAATGGTTTTTTATTAAATCTGTTCTTATTTTCAGGCTGTATGTTACTTGCCTTTCAAGCTTATGAGACACAAAACCCCATTTTAATGACTATTTTTATTATTCTTGTTGCAATTTTTTCTTTCTTTGCTCTATTCGGAGCGGTCTTATTAATGGGTTTCTCATTTTGGAATGCACGAACTGTAATAAAAAAAGAAGGACGTAACTTTTCGAATCTACTCACACTCTTCTTGGGCTTTGGTATTTTGTTTATGATTATACTTTCTTTTTTCGATTTAAATGCCCTGTTTCCTAGTTACGTTGTTTCGATTATCAGCTTTATTTATCTAGTTATCTTTTATTTCTTTTTTATCTTCGTCAATTTCTTAGTTGCTTCGCTCGTTTATCAACTTTATCGTCCTCGCTTAAATAAACATTTTGTCATTGTTTTAGGAAGTGGCTTAATTGATGGACATATCGTCCCACCTTTATTAGCAAATCGTATCAAAAAAGCCCTGGCATTTTACGATCGGCAAGCAGCTAAAACCTCACCACCAAAAATTATTTTTTCAGGTGGGCGTGGGGATGACGAAAAACTAGCCGAGTCTGTTGCTATGCGAGCCTACGCTATTGAACATGGTTTGCCGGCAGACGATGCTTTAATTGAGGACCGTTCTGTAAATACTTTACAAAATATGCTCTATTCGAAAGAAATTATGGATACTAGAATGAAGGGACAAAAATACAAAGTTATCTTTTCAACAAATAATTTTCATTTGTTCCGTGCTGGAATTTATGCGAAAAAAGCTGGCCTAAATGCTCAAGGTATTGGCGCAAAAACAGCCTTTTACTTTTGGCCAAATGCAATGATTCGTGAGTTTATCGCTATTATCGTGATGCATAAAAAATTCCATCTTTTATTGATTGGCTCGATGGCTTTAGTTGGGATTTTGCTACAATTAGCCCTCTGGTATTCTAATACCCATTAATCCCAAATAGGGAAGAACACATCTCAATATGAGCGTGTTCTTCCCTATTTTTATTTAGCTAATTCAGCCATAGTCACTGCGTAAATCTCCATATTCTTCATTAAATCAGTCAAATCCATATATTCATCCTTATTATGAGCAATCCCTTTTTGACCTGGGAAAGACGGACCAAAAGCAACAATATTTGGCATAGTTCTCGCATACGTTGCACCTGTTGTAGTCACTGGTGTACCATCCATTCCTGTACATTCTTCATAGACTTCCTGCATTATTTTTAACATAGGATGGTCTAACGGAAACGAAGTTGCAGGCATTTTCCGAATAATTTGAAGTTGACTATCCATTGGTAAATGCTGTTTCAATTCCACTAGAATGTTTTCTTCAGTGACAGAGACCGGATAGCGAATTGAAAGTGTTAAATGAACTTTGTTTTTCTCTATTTTAAACGCATAGGGTGTTAGCATTAATTTTCCTGAAGCTTGATCTGAGAAATCAATACCTAAACCAGACCCATCATGTTTAAGGTGGAGTGCTGTTGCCAACCAGCTAAAATAATCAGCTAATTCCCCTGTAAAAAAGTGTTCATTCGTTGCTATTTCAGCAAATTTAGTCAGAACATTCTCTCCCATTTCAGGTGCATTACTTGGAGCTCGTTTGCCCTCAATCAGAATTTCTTCCCCGTTTTTCAAGGTAACTTCTAAATGATCGGGTACGGAACTACGAGTAAAAGTCCCTTTAAAGTTAGAGATCTGTTTTAACTCTTTTTCAGGCATTACTGTTACGATTTCAATCCCAACTAAGCCACGCTCCCCATATACAGCTGGATACTTACAATCTGGCGTAAATCCATAGATTGGCGGTTTTTCGGTGGCTAAATAAAGAGGGATATCGGCTGAACCACTTTCCTCATCTGTACCAAATAAAATCCGAATGGTTTTACTCAAAGGGATATTTAACTCCTTTAACACAGCTAAAGCATATAAGGTACTGATGGCTGGTCCTTTATTATCTAAGACACCACGGCCATATAAAACTCCGTTTTCTAAGGTTAAATCAAATGGCGGATAAGACCAACCACTACCGGCCTCAACAACATCCAAATGCCCAACAACGCCAATATACTCGTCATTATTCGTTCCATATTGAGCATACCCCACAGCATCACTAACTATCTTTGTTTCAAACCCCAGTGCGCTAGCTAAATCTAAAGCTGTTTCTAAAGCCTTTTTCGGACCGTTCCCGAAAGGAGCTCCAGTTTCAGCAAGACCTTTAACACTATCCACTTTCATGACTTTTTTCAATCCAGCCAAAAATTCGGCTTCTTTTCCCTTAACAGCTGCTTTTATTTGTTCATGCATCCGTTTTTCACCTCGCCCTGTTCTTTCTTAAAAACAAAATTCCGCTTCTAAACGCGCTGTATCTTCCAACTTTCCTTTTGCCACAACTAACTGCGCCATATGTTTAAAGGAATCATTTAAACCGATTCCGCCTTTTTTAGGCATTTTTACAATAGGAATATCATGTTGATAGTTTGCAGTAGCTGGATTTTCAGCTGACATGGCAGCAATTGCTGGGATCCCATTTTCATTCATAGCTTTGGCTAGCGAACCACACATTTCTCCAAAGTTTGGATAGTGCATGGCAGGACCACATAAAACAGCATCTGCTTCAAATTTTTTAGAAAAACCAATAAATTTCTTTTTGACCTCAGCTTCATTTTCTAAAAAATAACGATCGCCACAATACAGAGTTGCTACGATAGTACCACCAAAAGATTCAATTAATGGTTCTAAAGTCATCCCAGGTCCAATCGGGCTTTTCTTTCCACCTGGAGCTAATAGTGCATTTTCATCACTCCCCATGCCGGCTTGGACATGATTTAAAATTAAAACTACTTTAATCATTTTTTTCACCTCTTATAAATCTTCAAAATCAAAATCGTCAAAGGAAATATCATCCTCTTCTTCAGCAACCGTAGCTACTTGCTCATCAATTAAATATTGGTCATCTAGCACTTTAATAAATGGATAATAAATAAACATTCCCAAAATAAATAGCAGGCCTTGTAATACAGCCCCTTGCCAACCACTAACTAAAAACCCAGAAATAATAATTGGCATCGTCCAAGGCAACTGAATTCCATTTGTAAAAGGTACCCAGCCCCAAGACATAGCAAAGTAAGCAATCACGATATTAATCGTTGGAACTAATGCAAACGGAATCAATAAAATTGGATTTAAAACAATGGGTAAGCCAAAAATAATTGGTTCATTAATTCCAAAAATTCCAGGAACAAGGGACAGTTGTGATAATTTTTTAATTCGTTGGCTTTTACAAACAAAAATCATGACGACAATTAAAGAAAGAGTTGAACCTGCCCCACCAAACGTCGCAAACATATCTTGAAATTGACCTGTGATAATATTCGGAATTGGCAAGCCATTTTTATAGGCATCTAGATTTTCAACTGATAAAGCTCTCAGCACCGGATTAAAAACAGCTCCAACAACACTTGAACCATTGATTCCAAAAAACCAGAAGAAATGTAAGAATAAATAGGCAATCACCATTGCACCTAGTGTATTTCCTAAGCTTAATAACGGTGTTTGTAAAAATTGGAAAATAAATAATTGCAAGCTACCATAGGATGTTAACGTAAATACCCAACTGATAACAAAGAAAATAAAGATAACAATAAATCCTGGAATTAGCGCTTCAAATGATTTCACAACTGTTGGTGGAACACCCGGTGGCATTTTAATCACCCACCCTTTTTTAATCACAGCCGCAAAGATTCTGGTCCCCAATAAGGCAACAATAATGCCTAGGAATAAACCTTTTGAACCCATCCACTCTAATGGTAAACTTGTAACTTGAACAACCTCTTCGGTCCCTTCAAGGGTATAATTTGTAAAAAATGGGGTTACCATAAAAAAAGTGACCAGTGATAAAACTGCTGCTGCAATGGCATCAATATCAAATTGCTTCCCTAAACTGTACCCAATACCTACGACTGCTAAAATCGCCATGACATCAAAGCTAGCTGAAGCTGGAACAGACATTTTAGAAGCCCAATCGGCTCCTAAAAAACTAGCCATAAAATCACCAAATGGCGTCCAAGGAAAGTTGGCAATTAAAAGAAATAATGAACCAATAATTAGCATCGGTGTCGAAATCAAAAAGCCATCTCGAATCGCAATCAAATACTTATTCTCTCCAATAATCTTCGCAAGTGGCATCAATACACGTTCCATACCGTCTAAAACTTTTTTCATTTCTTATGCTCCTCTCCAATTTTTATTTTTTCTGACTTTTAATCAACTTCAAGGCTTCCTTTAACGCTTTTTCGCCATCCATCATGCCATAAATTTCGGGATCAATCCCTCCAACAGGAATCCCTAATGGTTCAAATTTATCTTTTGTTTTTTGTAATAAAAAGCGAACTTGTGGACCTAGCAGAATACAAATCGGTTTTTCAGTTTCTACTACTTCAGCGGCCCTAGCAACTGGATAGGCTGAAATTTCTAAAGGCATCCCATGTTCATTTGCTACCGCTTGCATTTTATTAACCATAATACTTGTTGACATCCCTGCATCACAAAATAAATAAATCTTTTTCTTACTCATCATTTTTCCTCCTATCTAATCTAATACTATTTTTTAACTCGCAGTTCCAATGAATGTAAAACTGCGAGGAAATACTTTGACTAACTTACTTAAAACGATGCAATGTATTTTTAAATGTGTATTTATCCGCTCGGTAATAGGATGTATCATGTAATAATGGTTTACCTGTTACGGAATAGGTCACCGAATGAACTAGCAGCATCGGATCTCCAATTGAAACATCTAACAGCTGACTCATTTCTTCATTAACTAAAACGGCTTCTACTTCTTGATGAGAATAGGCAATATCGGCTTCTTTTTCAATTAAGCCAAATAAAGACTGACTAGCTAACTCCTGATTAATAGTTGGCAAATATTTTTCATCAATATACATATCTTCCACTGTCATTGGCTCATCATTGGCTAATCTTAAACGTTTGACATGGTACAATTTATCTCCTTCTGATAATTCTAACGCTTTTAAAATTGAATCTGGTGCTGATTCAACCAACTCAAATTCAATGACATGAGTCTTCGAACTTAACCCATAAGCTTCTGCAGCTTCAGTAAATCCTTGCAACCCACCACGACCACTTTGAATTTTTTGCTGTTGGGTCATAATGTAGGTACCCTTACCTTTATACTTAATTAAAATATCCTTTTTAATTAACTCATCTACTGCTTTACGGATTGTTAACCGACTAACCTTAAATTCCTTGGCTAGTTCATATTCGGAAGGCAATTTTTGCGCTGCACTGTACGTTTCATTTTGAATTCGTTCATGTAATTGTTCTGCTACCTCTATATAAATACCTTGCTTGTTGGTTTCCATTTTGTTGCACCATTCCTTTGCTTAATCCTTACTTTACTTTAGTCTACAGGCTTTTTAATTCGCGCTTCATAGGCATCTAACCAGGCTTTATCTGCAACTTCGATTCTCGTCGTTTTATTTTCGGCAGGATATGCTAAATAAATTTCTGCAGCTTCCTTTTCAGTTGCGACTGCAAAAGAAAATTCAACATTCGTTGCGACTCCCCATTCACCGTTCTTATTCATACAGACTAATGAAAATGCTCCGGCTTTCCCTTTCCGCTTTTCTAGTAAATCAGAAAAACCATAAACCACTTGATCTGCAGCAGCTTGAGGATGCATACCAGTTCCCATTAAGCGGACAATTTCGTAGCTTAAACACCCTTTCATTAAATCTTCTCCTAAACCTGTAGCCGTTGCACCACCAATTTCACTATCGACATAAAAGCCAGAACCAGATAATGGTGAATCCCCAACACGTCCACTTTTTTTCATAAATAGACCACTACTAGAAGTTCCTGCTACCATTTTTTTATTTAAATCTAAGGCAACTGCACCAACTGTATCGTGACCATCATAAGGACTTAAATTATGCTTTTGGATTTCTTCCAAACGCAATTCCCATAAACGCTTAGCACGTGCTGTTACCATATTTCGACAATCGAAACCTGCTTGCTTAGCAAATTTTGTTGCCCCTGCACCTACTAAAAAGGAATTGAATCGTTCATGACTCAAAGCTTCAGCTACTGCAATTGGATTCTTCACATCTTGAATACCAGCAACTGCTCCAATATCAAATGTATCTCCATCCATATAAGCAGCATCCATCTCAAGAATACATTCTTCATTAGGGAAGCCTCCATACCCCACCGATTTATAAAACGGGTAATCTTCAACTTTTTTAATCGCCTCAACCAAAGCAGTGCCTGCGCCTTCACCGTTTTTTAACGCTTCTGTCATTGATGCAACACCATCATAAGCCATACGCCATGTAGCAATCATTCCATATGTCATTTTATTGTCACTCCTTAAGATAAGTTTTTCTATCTATTCTCCATTGGATAAAACGCTTTCTTTTCTTTTTATTATATACTAGTATATACCATTTTGTATATACTGTTTTTTATTTTTATTGAAATAATAAAAAAGCAACTAGAAGACTTCTCCCAGTTGCTACAATTTTACCCGTATTTAATTTATTCTTTATCTAGCTTTTAAAATTTCTGCTTCGTTACTGCCTTTATCCATTTGTAAAATATCTAGCCCACAATCCTCATATGGACACTCGCGATACTCCAATTCAGCTGCGGTTCGATCTGGAATAAAGACAACCTCTACTGGTCTTTCACAGTAAGGACATTCTTGTTTACCTTGGATATTTTTAGTTAACATACATCAACTTCCTTTCTTGCGTACTTTTAGTATCAAGCCGTTTAATAG
The DNA here is from genome assembly GCF_000744945.1 of Carnobacterium maltaromaticum DSM 20342. NCBI lineage: Bacteria > Bacillati > Bacillota > Bacilli > Lactobacillales > Carnobacteriaceae > Carnobacterium > Carnobacterium maltaromaticum. The sequence goes on along the minus strand of NZ_JQMX01000001.1, from coordinate 3,094,699 downwards.
TGGAAGTTTTATTTTAACATAATCTAATTGAGCAAGGGGTATCTAGTTGATAAATTTGAAATTTCTTAATGATTTCACGTATTATTATTCAATAGAATCTTCAATCAATCGGCCATTATCATGCCATGCCCCGTATTGTTTGTTGGCTTTTGTCTGTTCAATTAATTTGGCTAAGCGGCTTTCAAATAATACAGCATCTTTCTTATTCGTTTGTATTGTATCGATACGAATTCTTCTATACAAGTCTGGAAACGCCATAAAATTCTCATAAATTTGCTGATCTTCTTTTAACTTTTCTTCTATGACTGAATCAATTTTAAAAGGTTGATAAATATCGCTTGGTAGAATTTTCCGACCTTCGTCTGTCATTAAACCTAACTTCTCCAAACGACGAACACGCTCCTTATTTAGCTCTGTCCAAGGACTTTTTTTAGCTCTTGGGGATAAACGTTGCGCTGTTTGTGTTTCAGATAATTTCTTTTTCACGCCATCAATCCAACCAAAACATAAGGCTTCTTCAACTACATCCAGATAGAGCAATGTATCTAATTTTGGCTTAATAGTCACAATGACCCAGCAATATTTTTCAGTTGTACTATTAGCTAGTAGCCACTCTCGTAACTCTTCTCTTTTTTTAAAAGTGAGTAACTTGTCTATTTCCATTTTTAGCGGCCTCTTTTCATAGGAATTCTTATTCTTAAAATTTAACTTCCTCTATTTTAGCATTAGTTTATTCTCCTAGTAAAGTTGGCCAATTGAAGCAACATATTCATTAAACACATTTCATTTTTTCTTAAAGCGAATTCAGCTGTTCTCCTTCACCTTTCCAGGTATAGACTTTAGGTTTTGGTGATGCTATTTCGGTACTATTTTTCCATTCTGTACTCTTTCCAAAACCTTCATCACGGCTATCAACTTCCCATTTTCTACCTTTTTTATTATAAATTAAGTGGTATTCGTAGACTTTACTCTCTTCTAATTCCATTTTATTTCCTGGGAGTAAAGATGACTCAATGTATGAATTTGAATCTAAAAATACCATTACGTTTAACGTCCATTGATTATTTTTCTGACTCAGTTTAATTGAGTCATTATTTACTGTTATGCCCTTATATTCATAGTAAAGTGATTCAATCAAAGGGCGTATCTCCATTAGATCCGCTGATAAATCTTTTAAGGCCTTATTCTCAGCATCTACGAAACCACCACCCATAAAAGCTGCATATTCGTCTGAAAATAGATCAATCACCGTTGCTAAGTTTTCAGTAAACTGTTTATCCTTTTCAGCTGATTTTGCTAAATAAGTTTCTAAATTTTTATTTTTATCCCAAACAACCACTTTGTCGTAATTCGTTTCTATTTTTGGCATATCCGATAGCAACTCTATTTTAAAGTCATACATTCCTGGAAAAATCGGACCGTATTGTTTTTTTTGTTTATTGTATGGAATTGTTTTATTTTCTTGATTCTTAATTATAACATTAGTCGCATCCGTACTTACAGTAAGATAGTTAGGTCTGACTTTTAATCGGTAGTTGGGGAAAATTAACCATTTTCTTCCCTTAGAAATAATCTCAAAAGTTTTCGCTGTCTGTTCTTCCTGTTGCTTTTCTACAGCTTGTTCTTTTAAATCGGCAAAAAAAGACTCTTTAATTTTATTATCTGATTTCAAATAGCTATTTAATGACTTTATTTCATCTTTGCTAACTTTTACTTCCTCTGTTCCGACTACTATTGATTTTTGTAAACTTGAGATATTTTTTTCATGAACCATTTTTTCTAAATTTGTAACAAATTTTTCCTTATTCGTTAAAGAAAACCCAATTCCAATGCTTATACCAATAATTACGACACCAACAAATGCAGCAATTCTTTTATTTCTAACTGTTAATTTCATTTGGTTAAACTCCTTTTAATTCTTAATACTCAAAAATAGCTCCCTACTTTAGCAGTAAGGAGCTATCATTATTTCTATTCTACTCCCCCAATGAAGGCTCTTAACAGGTATTCGTTTGATCCATCCATATTGGATTTCAAATTCACGTCCCACTTGTCATCTTTTTTAGTTAAAACGACTTTCAACTCATTTCTTGGCTCGCCAAGATCTGCCTTTTCAAGAACTTCAGTGTATTTTGTCAAAGCATATTGTTCTGCTTTTTCAGAATCATACTCATCTGATTGATCAAGGTATTCTTCTTTATACTCACTGAAAATGTCGCTAATTTCTTCATTAGATAAACCTTTCATTGTTACTTCTACCATTGCTTTCTTACCAACATTTCCGATAACTTTCGTTTCATAGGTTGCTCTTTTTGCTTCTATTTCTTGGAAATTTTTAAAGAAAGTTGTTAATTCTTCATCAGTTGGTTTGTAATTATAGACAAGGTAGTCTTTAAAGTTTTTCGTAAAAGCTTTTTTCACAGCTTCTTTAGCTACTTCACTATCTGTAGAAATATACTTATCATAATCAGGATTTTCTTTACTCAACAAAACAACATCAATATAAGCGTCTAATGCTTTCTTTGGTTCATCAAGATTTTTCTTTGTTTTTTCATATTTACTTAAATCAACTGCTACTTCAACATCGTTTTTACTATCTTCAGAAATTGAAGACGGTGCATAGCTTAACGTATATTCTTTGTCTGAGTCAATATTAAATAAAACTGTTCCAGTTAAACTTTTTCCGGAAGAAAGTTTTCCACCTTCAAAATCTTCGATCCCTGTTCGATAACTTGTATCAGGAGATATTTTTCCATCTTCACCTTTTTCAAATAATGAAAAACTATCAGGTGTTACATACATTTGCTCTTTTCCGGTATTTTTAACTTTTACATCAAACGCAATATAAGTATCTGATCCACCTTCCCCATCTTCAGAAAAAGGGATAACATATTCTCCATTTTCAATACTCATTTCTGCAATTTTACTTTTAGAAACTTCTGCTTTTTTCTCTTTATTACTAGATGTATCTCCACCGCATCCAGCAACAACGATTGCTAACAACGCTACCAAAACTAATAACACATTTTTTTTCATTTGACATCTCCTAAAAATTATTTATTAAATTGCTTACATAATTACTTTAGCATACGACAGTTATCATATCAAGCGTTTTATAACTTGTTATATATTAAAAAACTAAAATTTGATTTTTTAAAATTCAAAAAAATAAGTAAAAAAATAATTTAAATTAAGAATTTTTGAATTCTATCCAAACTTTCCCAACTAATTATTAACTAAAAAAGCTTGTCTGTAGCTACTTTTTGAAACTAGTAGCTACAGACAAGCATATAAACATTATTAATTTTCTTTCGTTTTCATAAATCCTGCACCAATCGTAATCAACGGAACTAAATAACAAAAGAAGGCAAATGGCAAATAACTGAGTGTTGATATACCCAATGTTCCAGCAATAAAGACACCACTAACACCCCAAGGTATTAAGGGGTTAAATGTTGCACCTGCATCTGATAATGTTCTAGATAAATAGTTATCTGGTAAAGAAATTTTACGATAATTTTCTTTGTAGGCTTTACCAGGTAATATAATTGAGAGATACTGCTCTCCAATCAATAAATTTATTCCAATAGAACTTAGTGCTGTCATTAAAATCAAACGACTTTTAGTCTTCATTAGCTCTTCAACTTGGGATAAAATAGTTTCAATAATGTTTAATTTCACTAATAAACCACCTAGAGATAAGGCTAATAGAATTAATGAAACGGACCACATCATGCTTTGCATGCCACCACGAGTCAATAATAAATCAACGTTAGCAACACCTGTTTTAGAAATATACCCATCTTGAATCCAACTTCCAATAGATGCTAAAGATGTCGTTGGATGGTAAAGATAACGAACTAGAATTGAAAGTACAATACTCGTCAAAAGTGTAGGTATAGCTGGAATTTTGCGCCAGGCAGCAAAAAATAATACGACTACCGGTAATAGTGTCACAGGTGAAATCGTATAAAATTCATGAAGTGTTTGGCTGATTGTTTCTATGCCATCCCCCGCTACAGTTTGTGTAGCGCGAAAACTCAGAAATGTATAGCCCAGCAAGGAAAGAAATGCCGCTGGTATGACTGTCCAAAATTCATGTTTAATGTGCTGAAATAAATCAACTTCGGCAATTGCGGCTGAAAGATTGGCCGTATCAGAAAGTGGTGAAATACTATTTCCTAAAAATGCTCCTGATACAATTGCCCCTGTTGTAATGGCTGGATTGAGGCCCATGATTTGCCCCATTCCCAAAAAAGCAATTCCAACAGTAGAGATGGTTGTAAAGGAACTACCAACTGTTGCTCCAACGATTCCACAAATTAAAAATACTGTAGGCAAAAAAAACTGGACTGATAGCACACTGAATCCATAAACCATAATGGTTGGGATCGTTCCGGCAGCAATCCACACACTAATCAAAGCACCAATTAAAATGAAAATAATAATTGGCACTAAACCTGGTGTGATTCCTTCCTGGATACCTTCTTGAATCGTTTTCCAAGAAACTTTTTTATAGCCAGCAAATAAAAATACAACAGCTAAGGCAAATAACAATGCTACATGGGCTGGTAATTTGAATCCAATAATCAAAGTCCCAATCATAGCTAATAATACAACTAAAAGAAATAAAGCCTCTTTTATCGTTACATCTTTCTTCATTTTTGCGCGCCCTTTCTGCCCTTCTCGTTTTAGCATTTTTTAACTCTTAAAAACCAGAAACTGGCTAAATTTTAGTTAAAAATTTAGCCAGCAATAGTTATTCTTCAATTCAATTAACTTTTATTACTCAGCATAAATTGCTTCTAATTTTTTTTGAATAGCTGATTCAATTTTAACTGCATAGTCATCAAAAACTTCTTTATCATTCATATATGGTGACATGCCTGATGCACGTAAAATAGTCACTTTAGTCGCACGATCCCATTCAGATCTTGAAAAACCTAAATTATTTACGAATTCAAATGGGCTATGGCCATATTCTTCAATAGCAAAATCAGTATGTGAAGTGATAAATTCATTGTTGTATAGACCACCTTTTGCGTAAGAAGCATAATCATAAAAGTCATGATTTAGTTTATTCATTTTCACTAAATCAGTATTGCCTTTTTCATTAAATACATAATCAACCATATTGAAATCAGGTTTTGTTAATGCATGTATTTCAATTGTTTTGTCGCCTACTTTAAATTCTTTTCCATCAATAAAGTGATAGAAATGGTACGCTCCTTCAATACTTGCTCCCATTAATTTTCCGTAGCCAGTCACATTTAATGGTAAGACTTTATGAGCAGTCCAGACAGCAGCCGCTGTTGCACCCGCTTTAGAGCCTTCTAGGATATAAGCACCTAATAATGCTGGGATATCCGCACCTTTTTCAAATACATAGGTTGCAAAATAAGAGATAACATCACGCATGCGAATATCTTTAATCACAACTCCACCTGCTGAATAAGGGATATAGCCCATTTTATGTGGATCGATTGTAACAGATTCAGCAAAACTAATGGCTTTGAAAGATTCGTATACTTCCCTTGTTAACCAATCATTTTTTTCCATAAAAATATTATTTTTAGCATAGACAGCTTCAATTTGATCCCATTCAATAAATTCATTATTTTCGTCCAAGAAGATTGAACGTCCGTATCCTCCATAGGCAGCATCAACGTGAACATAGAAGTAAATACCTTCTTTAGCTAATTTTTCACGCAAGGCAATCATTTGATCAATACGATCTATTTGTCCTTCTTCTGTTGAACCAACAACACCTACAACACCTAAAATAGGAATTTCTTGTGCCGCTAAATCACGAATTTGTGCTTCTAGTTTATCAATATCCATTCGATATTCACTGTTTTCTTCACCAGCAATGACTTGATCCAAGCCAATCCCAATAATATCAGCCGCTTTTAACCATGAGTAATGTTTGGTTTGCGGTACAATCCATTTTCCTAATTTTTCTAAGTTTTTCCCACTGCGAGCTGAGCGAGCTTTTATTTCATCAAATTGATCTTGAAGTTGATCTAACATGTTTAAAACTTCTTCGGTAGACATATTTAATAGTTCCCAATCAGATTTACCAGCAACCATTTCTGGTGCTACTTCTTGGATAGCGAATGGCACTGATTTCATATTACGGGCATACCAAAGGCCTTCTAAATTGGCAATTGATCCATCTGCGGCAATATGTCCCCACCCGTTTTTATAACTCATTAATGTTGCAAATTCCATTCCTACTTCTTCTTCCATTTGTGAAGTGGCTGGCGAAGATTCGTATGCTACGTTATTCCCATTCCAAAGCATAGCAGTTGAATATGCAATAATGGCAGGCATTAATGTTTCAGAATTCATGTGGCCCCAGAAACGTCCTGCAGAGTGCCATGGCAATGATTCTGTCCGTAAGCGTGATGACAAAACGTTAAAAACACTTCTCATATTATCTGCTGTTGCTTGAAATTCTTTTGAACTGCGATCTTGTGGAGTAATTACTGGTAAATCTTGCGGCATATAGTTTTGTCTCCAGCCAACATGTTCATCCACCATTTTATTTAAGATTTCTTTGAATAAATCAACATTTTCACCTTTATCACCAAGAAATAAAGCTTTTAAATTTGTATCGTCTGTATTGAATGTATTTTTCATCATATGTTCCTCCTATATAAAAACTGGCTTTGATAAAACTAATTTAATTTGCTACTTATTTTTATAACTAATCGTCTAATGTATCTTGTTTTTTCCATTCTGGTTTTTTAAATTTGAAAATCAAGAGTGCAATCCCAATCATAATAACTGTTGCTCCAACTTGATAAATAATGTATCCGACATGACCGCTTTGAGAAATTGAAGATGGCGGAATCAAACTAACTAAGATAGTCACAATTACACTTAAAATAGATAGACCGGAAATAAACCACATCAAACCATTGCCTTTACTGCCTAATCTAAATGGACGTTCTACTTCAGGCATTTTATAACGCAATTTAATTGCTGAAATTGCAATTAATAGATACACAACACAATAAAGAATTGTTGTTGTAATGGTAATGATTAAGAAAGCTGCACTGATATCGGGAATAACTACATAGAGAAATGAAACAAGTGAGATAACTACTGCTTGGATAATCACGAAGCTAATTGGAATCCCTTTTGCAGTACGTTTTTGGAAAAATGGAGGTAAATTGCCTTCATCTGCCACTTTAATCATTGATTTACTTGGTCCTAAAACCCAAGCACTTAATTGAACCAAAACTCCAATCAATATCATTAATGAAATAATGTTATTGAATATTGCTGGAATCCCTAAATCTTGCGTCATAATCACAAAAGGTTGCGTAATGTTTGCTAATTCCATTTTTCCTGCTGGGACACTATCTGCTACACTTAAACCTGCGACTAAATTAAAGACAACCAATAAAAGGACAGAGGCAATCACTGCGATTGGATAGTTCCGTTTTGGATTATCAATATTATTTGCGTGAACAGAAGATATTTCAACACCTGCAAAGATGAATATAATTCCGGTTAAAGTTGGCAAGCTACCTAAATCGCTTAAATCAGGTAATAACTTACTTGCTTCAAAATGACCTAAATAACTATCTGCATTAATACCATGTTTGGCCATATAAAGAACACCTAAAATAACCAAGGCTAAGAATGGAATATAAACTCCGATAATTGCGCCCCAATCACCTGCGATTTTAACCATATCAAATTTCAAATTTAAGAATGTAATTCCCCAATAAGAAATTAAAATCATCGCAAAGATAAAGATATTATTTGTGCCAAGTTCTGGTTTATTGATCACATACCCAATTAAGACACCGACTGTTGAAGCGACCATAACCATTCCAAAGAACATTTGCACCCACAGTAACCATGAAGTAACAAATCCCCATTTTTCACCAAGTGCATTGCGAACCCAAACTTGTGGGCCACCTTCTTCAGGCCAACCTGTAGATAACTCAGCTGACATTAAAGCAATTGGTAAAGCAAAGACACACGCTGCTAGTACCATATAGAAGATTTGTGCCCATCCGGTTGAGGCTAATGTTGGAACACTACGAACGGTTCCAAAGAAAGCCATCGTAATTCCAATTAAACCAAATAATGATAATTTTTTAGATTGTTTCATACTATTTTTCTCACTCCTTTTTATTGTTAGGAGTTTTCTGAGGTAATGGACTAATCGATAGCGCTAATGAAAATTCAATTAATCTCTTAATTCAAAAAACTTCTATAGAAAACTTTTCTTTTTTATTCACAAATAAAAAATAATGAAAACTACTTATTTATATATATTTAAATAGGTTTTTTATGCAAAATTATAGCTATTTAAATTCATGAATAAAATGGCTTTTAAAAACTTGAATCGTGAATACATGCGTTAGTTTAGTCCTCTAACCAAAAATTGTCAACAGCGTTAAAAGCCTTTAAATTAGAACTAAATTAGTTTTTACAGCTTTCTTTATCAGGGAGTTCCGTTAAAGCTTTAACTCGTTAACGCGAGAAAGCGTAGACGCGTAAAACAAAAATATTCAACTTATTTTTTTGTATGTTTCGAATTTTTATACATTATATTTTCGTATATTATCCATCATCATTCTTTATAATAGTTACTTAATTCACAATAAAAAAGCTTCATTAAAGACTTGTTAAGTCTTTAATGAAGCTTGGTAGCTACTCTACTAGTTCCTATATCACTATAAGAATTGCCTGACTAACAATTTTTATACATTTTTGTTCTTGTTAGTATTGATAAAGATTATGTAAAAAAAAAGAGTAGTCTTCTTTAATCTTTTTTTTAATGAGTTTTTAAACTAATAAAAATGAGAATTCACGTCTATTTTCTCATCTAAAATCTCATCATTTTTTTATTCTTTTTAATTAAAAAACACGCTTCATTGTTAAATAAAATAACAAAAAGCTGTAACTAGCTTACTCACCAGTTACAGCTTACTATTTATTCTTCTTCATTTTCTGTCAATTTATTAGCTTGTTCAATTCGTTTAAACAACATATCATATGAGTTATTTCCATCAAATAAGGAGCGCTTTACACGAGCAATCGTAGCAGTGCTAGCATGAGTTTCCTTTTCGATTGTTTGATATGTTTTCTTTTCATAAAGCATTTTGGCAACTTGGTAACGTTGGATGATGGTCTTATTTTCATTTAAGGTGAGTAAATCATCAAAAAAAGCAAAACATTCTTCCTTTGATTCCAATGCTAAGATCCCATCAAAAAATTCATCAATCATTTTAGCCTCTATTTTATCTATTTGCAAAATCAAAGCTCCTTCCAAAAACCTATCTAGACTTCTTTCTACTAGCTAACGTCTTGGATGATTATATCAAATTAAGCTATAAAAGTCATGGTTTTGAGTGAATGAAGATAAAGTTAATTTATTAAAAAAAGCTAAAACAAGTTCGAAATCAACTCATTTTAGCTTTATTTTGGATGTTTATTTTAGTTTGATTTTTCTTTTTTATTAAAGTACAGGTTGTAAGAAACGCTCTAATACACGACTTTTTACAACTAGATAAATTAAAGCAACACGTAATGGAACTCCGATAATGTTGGAAATTACTCGCCAAGGGAAAATAGCAATAAAGGCTTTATCGTACATCATTGATAACCAGAGGCTATTTAAACCTAAATTGACAATAATTGAAACCAGTAACACAGCTACAATAATGCGCGTCAATGTTTTTGGTTTTTTATAAAGTACAAAACCGTAAATTAAAGCTGTTAAAAAAGTTGATAAAGTAAAGCCTGGGAAAAACATCGCTTTAGGTAATAAAACCATGCCAATAATGTCTGTTGAAACAGCTGTGACTCCAGCAATCCACGGACCGTACATCATTGCAATCATTACACCTGGTAAGAACCCTATTCCGATTCTAAAAAATGGGACTTCAAATGAAAAGACCCTCGTTAAAATAATTTCTAGTGCCATTAATAGCCCTATGATGGTGATTGCACGTGCGTCTAGCTTTGTTTTGTTCATTTTGAAAATCTCCCTTTAAGAGCTTCCAACATAAATAATATTATGCAGCGAATGCAAGAATAAAACCGCAAACTATCCAAAGATAGCTTTTCGTCCAAAAGGCAACATCCCATCCTTCTAGCACTTAACGCTTTATTCCCTACTCTGTTTATTTTTAGATCGCCTTAACGACCTAAAGCCTACTATAGCATATCTTATTTGCTTTTGACTAGCACTATGTTTGCACGACAAGAAGAAACTGCTTACATTTTTTCTTCTGATTTTTTTATTTTTTTGTGTTGACAAACAAGCTAAACCCCTGTATATTTAGTGATAAGTTAGAAACACATGAGAATACAATTAAAACACATTGAAGAGAAGAGTACGTTTTTATAAAACTTATAGAGAGCCCTGTCTGGTGGAAATGGGTAGTCACATGAAAGCGGAAGATGGTCTTGGAGTGGAATAATCGAACGGCTTCGGCTTTTAAATTATTACGGTTGCGCCCGATACAGCGCCACAGTTTAATGGAATCAATTTTCCACGAACTGTTTAAGGTAGAATTAGTGATGATTCTATAAAAAAAGGTGGTAACACGAAGCATTTAACAGCTCTCGTCCTTTTATCAAATCAAGCATTTGATAGTGGGAGGGCTTTTTATTTTACCTTTAAATCCCCTCTCAATTGAAAATAAAATGAAGACTGAAACGCTATGAAGAGAAAAGTATTGCTAGTAAACGTAATAACAGAGAGCCTGATTGCTGAAAACAGGTTTACGACTACTAACAAGAAAATGGCCTCTGAGCGGGGTACCGAATTGGATTTTTCCATTAGGCTACCATGGGTGCACCCATTAACGTGCTAGGGTATCAGAACTTGGCGGTTCTTGTACTTAATGAGGGATTTCTTGCAAGGGAAATCTAAACAAAGGTGGTAACACGTACGTTCAAACGTTCGTCCTTCTAGTCAAAAGACTAGTTGGCGGACGTTTTTTTGTTGCCTAAAAACAAACTTTTTATATAGGAGGAAAAATATGATTACTTTAAAAGACATTGAGGTTACATTTGAAAATAAAGGCCAGAAAGTCGTTGCTGTTGATCAAGTTGATTTACAAGTTGAAAAAGGCGATGTTTTTGGAATTGTTGGTTATAGTGGGGCGGGGAAAAGTACCTTGGTTCGAACCATTAACTTATTGCAACGTCCTACTGCTGGTTCTGTCACTGTTGCGGGACAACATTTGTTGAACTTGAAACCGAAAGAATTAAGAGCTGCCCGCAAAAAAATAGGGATGATTTTTCAACATTTTAACTTAATGGCTTCCCGTACAATTGCCGAAAATGTAGCTTATCCTTTAAAAAATTCTGGGTTATCTAAGAAAGCCATTCGAGATAAGGTTAATCAATTGCTTGAACTAGTTGGTTTAACCGATAAACATCAGGCTTATCCTTCCCAATTATCTGGTGGGCAAAAACAGCGTGTCGCAATTGCCCGTTCATTGGCAAATGACCCTGAAGTTTTATTATGTGATGAAGCTACGAGTGCCTTAGATCCCAAAACAACTCTTTCCATTTTGAAATTACTTAAAGACTTAAATAAAAAATTGGATTTGACGATTGTAATCATCACTCATGAAATGCAAGTCGTTAAAGAAATTTGCAATAAGGTTGCCGTAATGGAAGATGGAAAAGTCATTGAAGCTGGCAGTATCGTTTCTATTTTCACTCAACCTAAAAAAGTCTTAACAAAAGATTTTATTAATACTGCAACTCACGTGGATCAAGGTTTAGAAACTATTTTGTCTCACCCAACGATTCTTGATTTGAAAAAGAATGATATCCTAGCAAAAATTTCGTATGTGGGCGCTACAACTAGTGAACCATTAATTGCCCATTTATACAGCCAATTTAGTGTTTCTACGAATATACTTTTCGGAAATGTCGAAATTCTACAAGAAGTACCGATTGGTAATCTAATTGTTGTTTTATCTGGTGAACCTGCCAAGCGCGAGAAAGCCCTAGCTTACTTGGCGTCAAAAGATGTTAAGGTTGATTTGATTCAACACAAACAAAATGTGGTTCCCTACCAAAAAAAAGAAAGCCAAATTAGCTAGCTAAACGGAAAGGATTGATTTTATGTCAAATTTTATTGAAACCTATTTTAAAAATGTTCCACCTTTGCGGGATGAATTTATTGAAAGTACTCTTCAAACTTTATATATGGCTGGTGTTACAGCTTTGATTGCAGGTGTTCTAGGAATTATCCTCGGTGTAATTTTAGTTGTCACAGATCAAGGCGGTATTTTAGAAAACAAGTACCTCTATAGTGTACTTGATAAAATTATCAATATCTTCCGCTCTATCCCCTTTATTATTATGTTAGCAGCGATTGTGCCTTTCACACGCTGGATTGCCCATACTTCAATCGGAACAACTGCAGCAATTGTTCCACTAGTAGTTGGAACAACACCGTTTTTTGCCAGACAAATTCAAAATGCTTTAGTTGAAGTTGACGCTGGGATTATTGAAGCGGCTCAATCAATGGGTTCTAGTCCACTTGGCATCATTTTCCGCGTTTATTTAAAAGAAGGCTTAAACGGCATTATTCGTGCTTCATCCTTAACAATTATCAATTTAATTGGTTTAACTGCCATGGCAGGAGCTGTTGGTGGCGGTGGTTTAGGTAACTTAGCTATTTCTAGAGGATATAATCGTTTTAATGATGATGTCACTTTTGTGGCAACATTGATTATCTTAGCAATTGTTTTTATTACACAGGCTATTGGAAATTATTTAATTCGCAAAACCAGTCATTAACATTTATCCAAAGTTACTAAATGATTTGATTAAAAACTAACAAACAAAAGGAGCAATAAAAATGAAAAAAACAAAAAAGGTAATTTTTAGTATTCTATTCGTTCTAAGTATTTTCATTCTGACAGCTTGTGGCGGTAATGCAGCAAAATCTGATGAGAAAAAAGTGGAAGTTGTTAAATTAGGTGTGGTTGGAGATGATACCCGTGTCTGGGATTCAGTTAAAGATCGTCTTAAAAAGGACAATATTGATTTACAAATTGTGAAATTTACTGATTATACTCAACCTAATTCAGCGTTAAATGAAGGCGAGCTTGATTTAAATTCTTTCCAACATCAAATTTTCTTAGATTCTTACAATAAAGATAGTGGGACTGATTTGGTTTCGATTGGCGAGACTGTGATTGCGCCACTAGGCATTTATTCTGAAAAAATTAAGGATGTCAAAGAATTAAAAGAAAATGATATCGTGGCAATTCCAAATGATGTCACTAATGGTGGTCGGGCACTCTTGCTTTTACAAACAGCTGGTTTAATTAAAGTTGATCCTGCTGCTAAACAAACACCCACTGTTAAAGACATTACAGAGAACAAATTAAAGTTAGAAATTAAAGAATTGGATGCAGCCCAAACTGCACGAGCTCTTGCTGACACTACTATTTCCTTAATCAATAGCGGTATGGCTGTGGATGCGGGTCTTATTCCAAATAAAGATGCTATCTTTTTAGAGCCGATTGATGGTACTTCTAAGCCTTATATCAATATCATTGTGGCTAATGCAAAAGATAAAGACAATAAAACGTACAAAAAAGTTGTCGAAGCGTATCAATCACCTGAGACCATTAAAGTGATTGAAGAAACATCGAAAGGTTCGTCAATTCCTGTTTGGGAGACGGATTCAAAATAAACATATAAGCCAGTGACTGAAAAACTATTCAGTCACTGGCTTTATTGTTTAGATATCTAAAATTTCACCTTCACTCTTATTTTTCAGATTACGCCAATCGGCAAAACCGGATTTTAGTCCTCTTAGCAATATTTCAGCTGTTCCAATATTCGTTGCCAATGGAATCTCATAGACATCACTTAAACGAATTAGTGCTGTAACATCAGGCTCATGGGGCTGCGCTGCTAATGGATCTCTTAAAAATATAACCATATCCATCTTATCTTCAGAAATAAGTGCACCAATTTGCTGATCACCACCTAATGGACCAGATTTAAACCGATGCACAGGTAAACCCGTTGCTTCTATCACACGTTTACCGGTTGTTCCTGTGGCATATAAAGTATGCTCTTTTAATATTTCACGATAAGCAATTGCAAGCTCAATCATTAATTCTTTTTTTCGATCGTGGGCAATTAATGCGATATTCATTAATTTTCATCTCCTTATTGAAAGCATTTTCTTAATCATACCATATTCTCTCCTAAAAGATGTAGTCTAAATGCTGCTTGATTAAATAGTTATTTTTAAGCATTTAAAGGTTGATAAGACAATCATTATACTCCTACATTAGAATAATGTTAAAGTAAAGAAGCTCACTTATCATTAAATTATCACCAAATTTAGTGAAAAAGATTATGCTGTTTTCATTCTCTTATCAGTAAAAGACGCTATACTACATAAGTAGTCCAAACTAAATCTTTTTTATTTTTATACTCTTTTCTGCCCCTATTGAAAAGAGTCACTCCCCCTAGCTACCTCTTTTGAGGTAGCTTTTTTTATTGAGATGTATTCTTAAGAATTTCGCTACTTTTTCATCACACTTTCTTCATATTTATTGAGTATAGTATACATATACCAACAACAACCAACTTTTTCATTTTTCATTAACCGTCAATCTCCTCCAAAGTTTAACGGTTAACCAATCAAAATAGCTTAGTCTATTTTGACTTCACGTTTTAAGTAACGTGACCAACTCCTTTTAGCCACTGTTTACGCAGTGGCTTTTTTTGTTGCTAAAAAAGAAACTCGCTAAAACCAATAATGATTTTAGCGAGCTTCTTTTCTTAAATTTCTTGAAAAACTGATGGAACTTCTACTGCTTTTTTTAGATTGGTTAACTTGCGGTATCGAATAGCAACTAGTACTGCAACAATCACACTTGCTAAAGTAATACCACAGTTAAAAATGAAGACATAAAGAATATTTCTTTCACTTAAATTCCCTGTAATTAACGGAATCAACATCACTGAAAATGAGGTCATTAACGTATAATAGCTAGTCATTCTGCCTTTATTTTCTGGGAAAAACTCCAACAGAATCGCCAAGGCAAGCTGCCAAATACCACCTGATGAAAAGATACCAATACCAAAAGCTGCGATACTACAACCTAATGGTGTTGGAAAAAGGATTACTAGGATTAAAACGATTAAAGAAGCAATAGAACAACTCAGAATCATCGTAATAGGTTGCATCCATTTTTTAATCAAAAAGGCCGTAATAAAAACAGAAATCATGGATCCTACACTGTATAAACTCACCAACATTAGTGAGCTAGATTTTGCCATTCCGGCTAACTCTTCTGCGTAACGTGGCAGCCACAATACAATAATATTAAATGTAGAAACTGAAGTAAATCCAAATATAGTTAGGGCTAATCCTTCAACTAAAAAGACTGGTTTTTGGTTAAATTTAGTAGCTTTTTGTTCTTTTTCAACTGCTAAACTAGTCTGGGATAGTTTTGGAAACCGCCTTTTTTGCATAAAAAAGATATTCGCAAAAAGTGCAACTAAACAGAGGATAAAGCTATACCCAAAATAAAGATTATTTGCGATCAAAAAACCAACGACTATCGGTAAAATTAATTGACCTAATGAAATAAAAGCCTTATTTAAGACACTCATAAAACCATTTGCTTCAGGATATGCTTCCATTAAAGCTGGGTATGTACCGGTATCCAAAAGAGCATTGGCAAAACCAGCAAACAGTGTGAAAAAGGTTGCCATCCACATATTTTGGCTAATTAGAATTCCACCAAAAAAAATAACATA
Organism: Carnobacterium maltaromaticum DSM 20342; assembly: GCF_000744945.1. Taxonomy (NCBI): domain Bacteria; kingdom Bacillati; phylum Bacillota; class Bacilli; order Lactobacillales; family Carnobacteriaceae; genus Carnobacterium; species Carnobacterium maltaromaticum. The sequence continues at coordinate 3,078,910 of NZ_JQMX01000001.1, read as the reverse complement.
GCTAAACATACCTAACCAAACAATCTTTTTTCGTCCATAACGATCAGACATTCGACCGGCAAAATATAAAATTAGAATTCGACCAAAGCCAATCCCAGAGATGACGATTGAAATGCCCGCTGCATTTGTATTTAATTGCCCCATTAATGGCACCATATTTTGGGCCAATATGATCGCCGCCATTCCTTGTAGTATATAATTAATATACAGTGCCATCACTGTTGAAAAATAGGAATTTTCAGACATTTTTCTTCATCCTCTCTGGTAACTTTAGTTTCATTAAGCCTACGAATAAAACGGATTATTTACTTTTATGCAATAAATCTAATACTGAACGTAATTCTGCTATCGGAACTTGCCCTGGTGCTGAAGCTTTTTTAGCTGCCCCAAAAGTCATCGCTGAACCGAAAGTTTCACCTGCTAAACGACTAACAACACCTAAACCACCCATCGACATCGTCACAATTGGGCGATCCGTAAATTCAGCTTGCATGGTTGCTGTAGCATCTAACAAAACCACCACATCTTGAGATGAGTTAGGCATAACAGCAATTTTACAAATATCTGCATTCAACGTTTGCATTTTCTTCAAGCGTGAAATAATTTCTTCTTTATCTGGTGTTTTATCAAAATCATGGTTACACATCACCACTTTTACATCATGTTGGTGCGCCCAATCTACTGCGGCTAAAATAGCTGTATCTCCCATAAATAATTCAATATCGGTTAAATCAACTAATCCACTAGCCATCATTTTTTGATTTAACTCAAAATAATAAGTTTCCGAAATTTCACGTTCGCCACCTTCTTTTAAAGTACGGAAGGTAAATAAAATCGGTTTTTGCTTTAAAATAGTTCGGATTTCTGTTGCTGCTTCGATTACTTTTTCTATCTCTTCAACATCGTTAAAAAAATCGACACGCCACTCAACAATATCTAAATCAAGTCCAACTAACTCCGTTGCTTCTTCTTTTAATTCGGTCAGCGTCTTGCCAACCATTGGTACACATATTTTAGGTGCACCCTCGCCTAAAATGACATCTTTAACAGTCACGGTCTTCATTATATCGCCCCCATAGTCTCATACTTATCTATTTAATTTAGTTCATTTGATTTTGTGAATACTTTATTATATCTTACGTAAATCACTAGTGCTAGTAAAAATCCAATAAAAGCAATTCCAACATCAAAAAGAATAATGTTCGCAATATTTGTTTTTGATAATTGTCCTGTAATTAATGGAATCGTAAATGACGCAATACTTCCAGCTGTATAAAATATTCCCGTAACTTTTCCTTTTCCAGCCGGGAACATTTCGGCCATGACTGTTAAGCCTAACTGTAACACTCCTCCTGCTGCTGAAAAACCAATCACAAATGCGGCAATAATACAGACTAATGGTGTTGGGAATAACCAAAGAATTAGTAATGCTACAAAGGAAATAAAGGTATAAATAACTAAAAATTGAACAGGTTTGTATTTCTTTTTAACTAACGCTGATGTAAAGAATACGCAAACTAAAGAGCCAACACTATAGTAACTAATTAGTGCTCTAGACGCCGCATCTCCCATACCTGCAATCTCATTTCCATATTTAGTCAACCATTGGCTAACTAAATAAAAAGTTGCTTGAGCGATGTACCCATATAAAATAAAACACACGCCTTCAACAGCAAATTTTACTTTACGAACTGGTTGAGCTAGATTGGCTGATTCTTCTGGTTTATCTGAGATACTCGCCTCTTTATCTGGAAAAGGCTTGTTAAATAGATAGATACCATTTACAACAAAAATTATAATAGCTAAAATAAAGGTCCATCCGTACCACATATTTGTCGACACAATCAATCCAACCATTAATGGCAAAGCAAATTGACCCGCAGAAATAAAGGCCTTAATAATAATATTGGCTGTTCCTGGTGATTCTGGGAAAGATTCCATCAAGGCTGGATAAGTTCCCGAATCTAAAAATGAGTTTGCAATTCCTGCTAAAATACCAAAAATGTAGGCAACAGCAATACTGGGACTAAACAAAATTCCCGCAAAAAACAACGCATAGGTGAACATACCTAGATAAACAAACGGTCGTCGACCAAATTTGTCTGATAATGCTCCTGAAGCCATTAAAACAATCAAACGTCCAATTCCTAAAGATGAAATAACAATTGCAACACCTGCACTGTCCGTTCCCCATTGTTTCCCTAATGCATCCATATTTTGAGCTAAAATAATAACTCCCATTCCATGAACAAAGTAATTAATATACAAACCAATTGCCGTGGGCATATACTTATTTTTCATTATTACTCTCCTTTTCAATTGCGTATTTATTCACAAATAAGTTTCTTACTAGAGAATCGATATTCTCTAGTAAGAACATTTTTATTTTTCAAAAAGCAACTCTCGAATATATTCAACAGGCATTTCTTGTCCCGTCCACATTTCAAAGGCAGCCGCACCTTGCCATAACATCATTCCTAAACCATTTACCGTTTTACAACCTTGCTCTTTCGCTAATTTCAGTAATTTAGTTTCACTTGGTACATAAACAACATCTGCTACAACTAACTCTTTACGTAACATAGTTGGATCTGTAATTAAACTTTCATCTTGTAAAGGTTTCATGCCTACACCCGTTGCATTTGTAAAAATAACACTTTCAGCAATTTGCTGACGTAAGCTCTCTTGATCTTTTAAATCATATAATGTCGCTTTACAATCCGTTTTCTCATTAATTAAGGCAACTGTTCGTTCTGCATTTTTAAAGAACTCATCTTGTCGATTAAAAATAGACAACTCTTTCACGCCATCTAAAGCTGCTTGGATACAGATTGCTGTTGCTGCTCCACCGGCTCCACAAATCGTCATTTTTTCGCCAATGATACTGACGTCAGACTGTTTTAAACCACGCATAAAGCCTGTACCATCTGTAATGTGTCCAGTTAAAATACCATTATCATTCACAATTGTATTAACGGCACCGACCATTTCAGCAGCTGGGGATAATTTATCCAAATACTTAGTAACGACTTGCTTATTTGGCATTGAAATATTCGAACCACGCATACCTAACGCACGAATCGCTTGAATTCCATTTTCTAGTTGATCCGTTCCAACCTCAAAAGCTAAATACGCATAGTCTAAACCTAATTTTGCAAAAGCTTCATTGTGCATTGTTGGAGATAAACTATGTCGAATCGGTGTTGCCATTAAACCAATCAATTCTGTGTGTCCTGATAATCTTTCTGTCATTTTTTCCAACTTCCTCTCATTTATCGTTTACTCATTCATTCTAATTGCTTGTGTTTAAGATGATAATTCAATTCTAGCTATATTATTCCCTAAGAGGTGAGATAAGGTGGTTGTGTACCCCTTAGAGAAGAATAATAAATTAGTTAAAAATTTCCAGAAAATAGTTTTAATTGACTTAGCGGTTTGCTTCGATCCACCTGATGAATTGTTGTTAAAATGTCACGAGCTTCCCTAGTCCCTTCAATAATTCTGCGAGCCACTTTACTATCGCCAATATTAACAACAGCAGTGTCTGTTGCTTTTCCGTATTCAAGTAAGGCTTCCATCATAGGACTATCCCCACGCATACCTAAACAAACAAACCCAATATCAAATGGAATTTCACTCTCTTTTCCAGCTTGTTTTACTTTGAAATGATCTTGGCAAACTTCGGTTAAAGCTGTTTCAGTATATTCTTGGACACCATGACGTTTGATCATATCCATCATCGAAATACGAGTAATTAAATCTAAATCTTTGCCAAGTTTTTCTTGCATTTCAACAATAGATACTTCAGCAGCCCCACGTTCTGCATAATACTCCACAACATCCAAACCAACTGCTCCACCACCAATAACGGCGATGCGTTTGCCTTCAAACTCTTCAAAATTCTCCATGTTGTTTAGTAAATCAAAAATAGAGAATACTTGACGATTTGGATTTTCTAATTGTTCTTTTAGCCCCTTGATTGGTGGCAGTAAAGGTTTTGCTCCAGTAGCATTCACAATAATATCTGGTGCTAACATTTCAATAGTCTTTAGATCTGCTCGTGTATTTAAATGAATGGTTAGATTAGGTAATTGCTTAGCTCTTTCTTCCAAGTATACGACATAATCGTCAATCCGTTTTTTATCTGGTAAACGAGCAATTTCACGTGCCAACCCACCTAGATAGCTTTTCTCTTCAAATAAGGTCACTTGAACGCCAACTTCTGCTGCTGTTGTAGCAGCTTCAAGAGCAGCTGTTCCACCACCAATAACCACCATACTCAGATTATTTTTGACTTGGTTTTGCTTAAAGGCATCTTCATGAATCACATCTGGATTTACAGTACATCGTAATGGTCGAGATTTCGCAATTCGATGATCTGCACACCCTATATTACAGGAAATACATTTACGCAATAAATTTTCTTGTCCGTTAGCGACTTTATTGACCCAATTCGGTTCAGCGATTAAGCCACGTCCCATTGCTAATAAATCTGCATCGCCACGAACTAAAATATCATTGGCTACTTGAGGGCTCCGAATATTGCCTGATGTAATTGTGACTTTACCAAATTTTTCTTTAACTGCTCGAGCCATGTAAGAGCGCCAACCATCAGCCAGATTCATTTGATCAATTTGATACTGAATACTATCATTTAAAGCAGCTGATACATTTAGAATATCGACTTCCTCTGAAAAATAAGTTAATAATTCTAACGTATCTTCTAAACTATTTCCGCCTTCTAAAAATTCATCTGCACTGATTCGAATACAGATTGGGAAAAAGGGGCCAACTGCTTGCCGAACTTCAGCAACAACTAATTGAGCAAAACGAGCACGATTTTCTGGACTTCCACCAAATTCATCTTGGCGCTTATTATAAAGTGGCGATAAGAATTGACTAATTAAATAAGAATGCCCTGCATGAATTTCAACACAATCAAATCCCGCTCTTTGGGCTCTATTGGCAGCCTCACCGTATTTTTTTACAATCTCCATGATTTCGTCTTTTTCTAATGGTCGTGGAATTGCATTTCCTGTTTTAGAAGGAATATTTGATGCTGATACTGGCTGTTGTCCATTTAAACGCAAGCCATAAGCTGAAGCACCTGCATGGTTAATTTGAACCGATGTACAGGCTCCATATGCATGCATCACTTCATTAAAGCGCCATAAACCTGGCAAATATTGGTCATTATCAATGCGTAATTGAGTCGTTCCATTCGTTCCCATTGGAAAATCAAGACACGCATTTTCTAAGGTAATTAACCCAGTCCCACCTTTAGCACGTTGTTCATAATAAGTAATATGCTCATTGTTAAACGAGCCATCCAAATTAGCAAAGTTCGTTCCCATTGGAGGCATCATCACACGATTTTTCAACGTCATTCGTTTAATTACTAAGGGTTCAAATAAAGCTGCATATTGTTCCATTTTATCTCCTCCACTTTTTTTAATTCGATTTACTATATACATTCGACACATTGCTCTTTATTTCACAATTTCAGTATAAACGGAAAAATCATATAATTCTAATGCATATTTTTGTATTTATTGATAGAATAAAACTATGAATCGAAATAGACTGGAGGAATTCCTATGAATTTAAAACAGCTTTATTATTTTAAAATGCTAGCAAAAACAGAACATATGACGCAAGCCGCTGAACAATTATCCATCACCCAGCCTAGTTTAAGCAATTCCATGACTGAACTTGAAAAAGAATTAGGCACATTTTTATTTGAAAAAAATGGAAGAAATATTCGCTTAACAAAGTATGGGCATTTCTTCTTAAGTTATGTAGAACGTTCTTTAAATGAACTGGAACATGGGGAAAAAGCATTAAAAGAATTAGTTAGTCCTGATCGGGGACATATTGACTTAGCTTTTATTTATACCTTAGGGCCTTATTTTGCGCCACTTTTGTTAAAAGAGTTTCAAATAATTGATGCCCATCAAAATATTTCTTTTTCTTTTTATCAAGGGAATACTAAAAATATTATCAAAAGTTTGAAAGCTGAACAATCCGATATCGCCATTTGTTCGATGATTACACCTGATGACCAACTCCATTTTGAACCGATTGCAGAAGAGGAAATTGTTTTAATCGTGCCTTTGGATCATCCATTAGCCTACTTTGATGAAATTGATTTAAAAAATACGGCTGGCTATCCCTTTATTTCATTTAACAAAAAAAGTGGGATTCGTCCGATGATTGATGCGATGCTAGCCGAAGTTAATGTTGTTCCATCAATTGTTTGCGAGGTGGAAGAAGACCATACGATGGCGGGCTTTGTTGCCTTTGGTCATGGCATTGGTATTGTACCAAGAATTGCAGCTTTAGACTATTACAAAGTTAAAATTCTCCACATTACCAACCCTACTTACCAACGTACTATCTATGCAACAACCTTGAAAAATCATTATCTTTCACCAGCCACTCGGTTATTTAGAGACTTTATTGTTGACTATGGGCAACAACACTTTTTAGCTTCTGGTAAAAAGATTTAAAAAAAAATAAAAGCACAGTAAGTCAGAGTTAAAAAAACTGACTTACTGTGCTTTATTTAGTTAATTCTAAATGTAAAATTGGATAGGCTCTACCTTCACTATCTAATTCGTCTCTAGTAGCTATCTGAAAACCATTTTTTAAATAAAATGTCACCGCTGCTTCGTTTTGCTCATTCACGTCAACTTTAGTAACCTCGAAAGCTGATAATAATTCTTTTAAGATTTGTTTGCCATAACCTTTTCCAATTTGATTTGGATCAATAAATAGCATTTCCAGCGTGTCTTCACTAACAGCTGAAAAACCAATCATTTTTTCCGACTGGCTCCAAACTTGAACGTTCATTTTAGGTAACCAATAACGAATTTCAGCCTCAATACTAGACATATCTTCTGGTTTTAAAAAATGATGCGTCGCTAAAACTGAACGTTTCCAAACTTGAATGATTTGAGCATAATCCTTGGGTGTCGCTTGTTGATAATTAATTTCATTTTTCTTCATTTTCTATTCTCGCTTTTTCTAATTTTTCAAAAGCTTCTGCTAGATTTTTCATTCGGACTTCAACTTTTTCAGTCGCTTTTTCTAACGTGTACCCCTCATCCAGTAGTTCTTTAATTAAAATTATTTTTTTTATTTCATAATAGTCAAATTTTCTGGTTTTATTTACGCCTTCATCAACACTTTTAATGATATTTTTACTCTCCCAATACCGTAGTTTTCTAATTGGAATTCCCGTAATATTTGCTGCCTCACCTATATTAACAGACATTTTTTTTAATAATTCAATATCAATGATATCCATGTCGTCCTCCCTATTTTCTGTCTATATTAGTATAACTCAAATTTAAACTATTGACAATTTTTGTATATGATATATACTAATTGTAGATTATCTACAAAAAAGAGGTGGTTTTTATGTGCTAGTAATGAGTACTTTTACATTTTTACGATTATCTAAGTTCATTTTTTTTGAAACTAGAAATATTAGGTATCGGATGTGATTTATTATTAAAAAGAAACTAAAAATTAGTTTAATTATTGTTGCTTTACTTTTTATGTCCTTCACTATTTATGCTGTTACTAGTAACTCGATAGGTATGAATCAAAAAAACAGACTTCCTCTCAAGGGAGAAAGTAAAAAAGGAGAAAAAAATATGAACACTCAAACGAATTCCTTAGATTTAAAAAAGCAATACTCGGATATTTTTAAACTTGTAGAACAAACGTTGGAAATACCAGAGGGATATAAATTAGCCTCTATCAAAGATACAATTCAACAAAATGGCAAGCCTGTATTATTAATTAGATACACGCCAGAAAGTAATAAGACTGATTTATACGGTGAACATTTTTCTGTAACCGTTGAAAAAGAAACCAATTATATTCTAGGTTTTACCAACATGAATAGAAAATTCAACTTAATAGATAACAAACTATTATTAACTCATGAAGAAACAGAACAAATAGCTAAAGATTTTTTAACTAGATTAGAACCAGGTTATTTTGAAAAGTTAGAAAATTTGTGGATTGATCAACATGATGAGGAAATTATAATCAACGATAAAAAAATGACAATCTCTGGCATGAAGTATAAATGCTATCTACCAGAAACAGAAAATTATACTTGGGTTATCGTTGGAAGCGATGGAGATATAGTTACTTTTGAACGTGGAATTATTTGGGTAAATAGTCGGGTAACTGAAAAGTGGTTACATGATTCTTATTTAGATGAGCAATTCTAATTTAATCTAGCACTGCGTTTAATTAAAAAAATAGAAATGCAGTTAAATTAAGGCTTTATTCCTTAATCCAACTGCATTTTTAGTTTATTTTTTTATTAATTCTAAAGGCGAATCAATCTTAGACTCAACTTTTTTCCCTGCAAAATGATCAAAAGCTGCTTGTAGAGCTAATTTGCCCATTTCTTCAGGTTGTTGAGCAACAGTAGCACTCATTTTTCCTGCTTTAATAGCCTTCAATCCATCTTCTGTACCATCAAATCCAACAACAGTAATCGCATCCGTTTTACCTGCTGCACCAATGGCTTCAACTGCTCCCAATGCCATTTCATCATTCTGAGCAAAGACCGCTTGGACTTCTGGATTCGATTGCAACATATTTTCCATAACTGTTAACCCTTTAGCACGGTCAAAGTTAGCCGCTTGTTGAGCGATAATATCTAATTTACCTTTGGCATACTCATCGAAACCTTTTCCACGTTCTCGTGTTGCTGAAGCTCCTGGAACACCTTGTAATTCCACAACTTTCGCTTCCGAACCGACAACTTCTTCAATATATTTAGCTGCCATTTTTCCGCCTTCGATATTGTTAGAAGCAACTAAACTCAACAATTTTCCGCCTTCACTATCACGATCAATCGCAATAACTGGAATATTGGCTGCATTTGCCGATTCCACTGCTGGAGTAATTGCAGATGAGTCAACTGGATTGATTAACAAAATATCAACCCCTTGTTGAATTAAATCATCAACATCATTGCTTTGTTTAGCTGTATCATCTTGTGCGTCAACAATTTTTAATTTTGTCCCTTTTTCATCCGCTAACTTTTGAATTCCATTTTCTAATGATACAAAAAACGGGTTATTCAATGTCGATAAAGATACTCCTACAACTAATTCTTTTTCTTCTTTCTTGACAACCTTATCGCTACTTGAATTTTCTCCATCTAATGTTGCTGCTCCACAACCTGCCATTAATAATAATGATGCTCCTAATAAAAGTACCAGTTTTTTCATTTTATTTCTCCCTCTTATTAATTTATTTTTTCTTGCGATCTAATAAAACAGCGATGATAATAACGATTCCTTTGACAATTTGTTGATAAAAACTTGAAACACCTAATAAATTCAGACCATTATTTAAGGTTCCAATAATTAGTGCCCCAATCAAGGTTCCAAAAATACGACCACGTCCACCGGATAAACTTGTTCCTCCTAAAACAACCGCAGCAATTGCATCCATTTCATAGGCTTGACCTGCATTTGGTTGGGCTGAATTCAAACGTGAGGTAATAATAATCCCACTAATTGAAGCCATCATGCCTGACAAAGCATAAATCATAGTTTTCACACGATCAATTTTGATTCCTGCAACAAAAGCAGCTTTTTCATTGCCACCAATTGCATATGTTTTACGACCGAATGTCATTTTATGCAAGACTAAGAATAAAATAGCAAAAGCCACAACCATTAAAATAACTGGAAACGGAATCCCAAATAGGTAGCCACGCCCGACAAATTTGAAAATAAAGCTATCGCCAATTCCTGTAATTGGATTGCCATCTGTATAAACTAAGGTAGCTCCCCGAAAAATAGTCATTGTTGCCAATGTCGCAATAAACGGAGCCATTTTACCTTTTGTAATTAATAATCCGTTAATAGCACCAAGAATTCCTCCAATCATGACGCCAATAATCATTGCTAATAAAGGATCAATTCCAGACGTAATCATGCCTGCAACCAAAGCCCCACTTAAAGCTAAGGTTGAACCAACTGACAAATCTATCCCACCAGTCAAAATGACAAAGGTCATTCCAAAGGCAATTAACGCATTGACTGAAACTTGACGAAGTAAGTTCAATAAGTTAATTGGGGCAATAAAACTCGGATTCATAGCTGTCACAATAATAATTAAAACCAGTAAAGCTAATAATGGACCTAGTTTTCCAATCAATTCTTTACCAGTATATTTCTTTTTAGGTAACTCCACTTTCAATTCATCCTTCATAACTATTTCCCTCCTGTAGCAAGATTCATTATTTTTTCTTGCGTCGCTTCTGTCCGATTAAGTTCTCCAGCAATTTTGCCTTCATGAACGACTAAAATCCGATCACTAACACCTAATACTTCTGGTAAATCACTCGACACCATCACGATTGCCACGCCTCTTTCAGCTAGCTCATTCATCAACTGATAAATTTCACGTTTAGCCCCAACATCAACACCACGAGTCGGTTCATCTAAGATTAATACTTTAGGTCCAATCCCAATCCATTTTGCTAGTACAACTTTTTGCTGATTCCCACCAGAAAGGCTGCCAGCTGAGATATCTTCGTTTTGCGCTTTAACTGTTAGCCGTTTCATTAACAACTGAACAAATTCATCTTCTGTTTTAGTATCAATTAACCCTCTAACTCTAAACTCATCAATACTTGGCAAACTAATATTGTCTTTAATTGAAAAATCTAAAACTAAGCCCTCTTCTTTTCTATTTTCTGTTAAAAAACCAACACCAGCTTTAATAGCGGTACTCGGATTTTTCAATTGAACTTTTTTTCCTTCAAGAATTATTTCGCCTTGACTGATTGGATCTATTCCAAAAATCCCTCGCATTATTTCAGTTCTGCCAGCACCCATTAAGCCAGAAAAACCGACAATTTCACCTGATTTAACCGAAAATGAAATATTCTCAAAACCACTAGTGCCAGATAGATTTTTGACTTCAAAAACTGTTTCGCCAATTTCAGCATTCTTCTTAGGGTAATAATCGCTAATTTCTCGACCAACCATCTTACGAACGACATCATCCACATTGGTTTCTTTCGTCAACGTTGTATCCACCGTCATTCCGTCTCGCATCACTGTGATTCGATCACTAATTTCAAAAATCTCTTCCATTCGATGAGAAATATAAATAATGGCAACTTCCTTCGTTTTCAAATGCTGAATAATTTTAAATAGCATCCGGATTTCACGATCCGTTAAAGCAGCTGTTGGCTCATCCATAATCAGTACTTGGCAATCAGTCATCAGAGCTTTCGCAATCTCAATCATCTGCTGTTGCCCGACAGAAAGTGTTTGAACATCTGCATCTAAATCCATTGTAATGCCTAATTCTTTAAACGTTTTTAATGCTAACGTTTTCATTTCTTTCGAACGAATAAATCCGATTTTATTTTTCATTTCTTTGCCGATAAATAAGTTCTCTAAAACCGTCATCTGCGGCCAAGTATTCATTTCTTGATGAATAAAACTAACGCCATGCTCTTCAGCTTCTTTTGGATTTGTGTAACTATGCTCTTTTCCATTAATTAAAATTGTTCCCTGATCTTTTTTATGCATACCCGTTAAAATATTCATCATGGTTGATTTACCAGCACCATTTTCGCCCATCAAGGCATGAATTTCACCACCATGAGTATCAAAATTCACACCTTCTAAAACAGCATTTGTTCCAAAGGCTTTATAGATATTCTTCATTATGACTTCCATATTTTGGACCTCCCTAGTGTAGTATGCTCATTGAGCCGTTTAACTCTGCTGAAAAATGATGAAATCTTCTGCCAGAGTTGGCTCATAAGAGCTAGTCTAAGAAACTATTAAAAAATAACTCCAGCTTGTAAAATAACATTTGAATAAGGAGTGGCTTCACCTGTACGGATAATAACTTTAGATTTCTTCGTTTGTTCCTTAAACTCTTCATGACTAAGGTAATGAATTGGAATCATTGGGGCTAGCTCTTTTATTTGCTTAAGTTGCTTTTGATTACTAACTCCAATTTCTTTGGCTAACACCATCTCTTCAACAACCATATCTTCTAGTACTAAGCCGAAAACTTTTATAAATTCGGGATCTGATAAAGCTAAGGCTAAATCAATTTTTAAAACTCCCTCTGGAACAGGCAAACCTGCATCGCCAATTGTAATTTGATCTGTATGTCCTAAGTCGCTTAATACTTTTGAAATATCACTATTTAAAATTCCATGTTTTTTCATATCCAGGTTGCTCCTTCAATTCCTCTAGTTTTGGCATACCACCTTGTGCCCCAAATTTTTGAATGGAAAGAGACGCCGCTAAATTTCCAAATCGGATACTTTCTGCAACACTTAGTTGATTCGTTAAGGCTACGGAAAAAGCTCCATTAAATGTATCCCCGGCACCAGTTGTATCAACAGGTGTCACTTGGTAAGAAGGCACTAAAATTTCTTCTTGTCCATTATTAAAGAGCACACCTTTTGATCCTACTGTAATAATCAACTTATTTGGGTATTTCGCTAAGCCTTCCGACACCGTTAATTGCGGAAATAACTCTTCAAATTCATGCTCATTTGGTGTTAAATAGGTCACTTTATCAATTACATTTTGACTAATTGAACGTGCTGGCGCTGGATTTAAGACAGTTGGAATCTTATGTTGATAACAAAAATCAACAATCGCTTCGACTGTTTCGCTAGGAATTTCTTGTTGCAGTAACACTAAATCACTAGTTTTTATTCGTTCTTGGTTTTTAGTTAGTTGTTGGATATCAACAGCATTATTGGCTCCAGATATCACAACAATACTATTATCGCCATCTGCTAAAGTAATATGTGCCGAACCACTAGGTAAATGTGTAACGGGTTCCACACCGCTGACAGAGATCTGATTTTCTTTTAAATTCGCTATGATTTCTGTTCCAAATGAATCTGCTCCAACTTTCCCTATCATGGCAACATGACTGCCTAATCGTGCAGCAGCAACTGCTTGATTCGCTCCTTTTCCACCAAAAGTTGTTTTAAAATCATTCCCAATAATTGTTTCACCAACTACGGGGCGTTTATCTACACTTACAACAAAATCTTTTGCTAAACTTCCAATAACAGTTATTTTACTCATTCTAAAACCTTCTTCCTTAAAGACTCTCTAATTTTTATTTTTACTGGTAACTGAATCGTTTTTTCTTTCACCAGTTTATTTTCAATTCGATCACATAATAATTCTGCTCCACGGAAGCCAATTTCGTATGCTGGTTGGGCAATCGTCGCTAAACTAGGAAAAAGCATCTGGCTAAACGGAATATCATCATACCCAATGATTTGAAGCACTTCTGGCACTTTAATGCCACGGCGCAAAGCTTCTTGTAAAATCGATAACGCATGAACATCATTAGATGCAATGATGCTATCCACTTTTGGAAATTGTTTAAATAATTCATCTGTTGTCGCTTGGGTAGCATCAAACTGGAAAGAACTCGTTTCCAATAAATGATAGTTTAACTTGAAATTATTTAAAACTTTTTCCGTTCCTCTTAAACGTTCCAATGAGCCATGAATACTTCTTGGACCAACCATCACGACGATTTCTTTTGGATTGCGTTCTGCAATTGCTTGAGCTGCTAGTTGACCGCCTTCGAAATCATTTGAATGCACGCCATACTCTTTATCTGTATCCACACGATCAAGCATCACTAAAGGAATATTTTTCAATTCTTTCGTGCCACCATTAATCGCTGATAATACACCAGCAACGTTATTTTGAGCAAAGGCTTTTAAGTATTCTTTTTCTTTGTCCATATCTTCTTGCACATTACCTAAAATAAGTTGATACCCCATTTGGTTCATCTTATCTTCGACACCTTTAGCAAGTAAAGGAAAGAATGGGTTTGATATATCTGGCAACAACAATCCAACAAACTTAGACTTTTTTTGGAATAATGATCTAGCAACTTCATTCGGATAAAAATTAAGTTCTTTAATTGCCAGCTCAATTTTCTTTCTTGATTCTACACCAACATATCCACTATTGTTGATTGTTCGTGAAACAGTCGCTACTGAAACACCTGCATGCTTTGCTACATCTTTAATTGTTGTCATTATCTCACCACTTTTCTTTTGTGTAACCGATTACACATTTATAATAGCACGGCTACTTTTGAATTGCAAGAAGAATTATTTCGTGAAAAAAAGGAGCAAACCCAATTTTATATCCTCTGGTTTACTCCTTAGTATTCATTTTTAAACGTTAGGTGATTGAATTCAGGCTTAGTTATCAACTACGTTTTACAGGCTATTGATTTTTAAGTCTTTAAAAAAGCCTTCTGTTCCAATATCAACCCAAAGACCTATGCCGCCTTTTTGCATTGCTCCAAGTTTAAGATCATTAACAATCAAGACTGGTTGTTCTGCATTATTTAGAAATAGTTTTGCTTTATTGTTTTCTACTTCAATTTTCATATCTATCCATTCATTCAGACCGATATCAGCATATGATTCATACATACCTGGATTTTCCTCTCGAAAACGGTCATACTTAAAATCAGGGTATGAAAAATATTGGACAGAGCGATTTCTTCTAACTTGATCCTCTGAACGACCATTGGTAGGTCTTATATATATCCCTTCAAAATGACTATTATTCTCATCAATCCGAAAAGACACTCCGATAAAACCTCTGGCGTGATCAGGTGCATCTGGCAAAAGACGACTTAGAACTTTAACTTCAATCGTTCCGTTATAAAATTCAAAATTTTGAAGCCTAGCATATGTAGCTTCATCATCCGCCAGAATAACAGGATCTTTAATGACGCGTAACACATCTTCGCCATCTAGAGTAGTATCTGCGCTAAATACATTATTGTCTTGGAAATATTCTTTTCTAACTGTTATTTTTTTCATATTCAGAACTCCCTTACTATTATTTTTTTAAATAATCTATACTTTAGTACCCATTTAAATTGAAGCCTTACTTTTGATATGCCTTTAAAAAATTCAAGGTATCTTCAAATGCTATTTTTCCAGGGGGCGTCGTTAATTTAAATTGGTATTCATGCCGCGTTTCGACCTCTTTTGAATCAAAAAATCTTGTTTTTATAGGTACTCCGACTTCTTCTAATTTACTTGCAAACTCTCTTCCCTGTTGCTCAAAAGAAGACGTATTGCCATCCGTTATAAAGGTAGGTGGAAAGTCTTTGTTAACGTAATTTGGCACAACTGAAAGCTTCGCTTTTTCTGAATTTTCCCAGTTACGTTCATCAAAATAGCTCCAGCCAATTTTATCAAAGGAAAAACTAACAATCTGTGAAGTCGAGTCCTCAACAATATCGATTAAGTTATATGGACCACAATACAGCAATGCTCCTTTAATTTCCTTAAGCGTTGGAACAGCCTCTACCTGAATTTGTTTCCCATAAGCTGGATTTGTTTGAGCAGCTATAAATTGACTGGCTATTTGAGCACCTGCCGAATCACCAGCAATAAATAAATTAACCATACTGAGTCCATATACCTCTTGATTAGCCTCGAGATGCTTAATAAATTCACCTACTTGTCTAACTGGTATTGGGTAAGTAGTTTCAGGAACAAGTTCATAGTTCATAACTGCAACAGAATAGCCATTATCAGCTAATTTTGTAGCATATTCTTTTTCTTCCAGTTTATCTCCGCCAATATATCCACCACCGTGAACCCAAGCAATCGTTGGTTCATTAGGTAATGGAATGTCGGGAAGATATAAATCAAATGTACTTTGTTTGTATTTTCCAGTATAAGACTTGTTCGTTAAAACCGTTACACTGCCTTCTGTATATTCTGGTTTTCGCGTATCAGTTGGCACAGAAAATAAAACCTGGCGTGCGAGACTGATCATAGGTAGTGGTGTTAGATTAAACACAATTGTCAGTCCAATTGATAGGAGAATTATCAGTCCAGCTAACCATAAAAAAAACTTCTTCATCTTTCCTCTCCTTTAACAATCTATTTAGTGCTGATTCAAAAAATTCTTAATTGTTTTTACTTCAAGATCGGTTACTTCATGACCTGAATCTAATAATTTCGCTTCTAATTTTGGGAAAAATGGCTTCATTTGATTCGCTAATGCTAGCACATCACCTGGTGGAACCATGTAATCATTTGCTCCATAGGTTAGTAAAATAGGTGTGTTCGTTTGTTCTTTAAATATGTACCCTAAATTAGCGGGATGCATCAATATAATCTTATCAGCTATTTCAGGAGCTTTTTCAAGGATGCCTAGTAAAAAATTAGCACCATTAGAATAGCCAATAAATGTTAATTTAGCATTTTGAGGCTTGATTTCTGTCCAGGTATCTAAAAAGGTCGCCACATTTTGATTAAAATCAGCTCGATCTAGCGTACCTTCAATCAACGGATTAAAGAAACGACGCGTTGTTCCTGTTCCAGAATTTCCTAAAAAACTAATGACTCCAGCTTCGGGATTAAGGTCCCCACTAACAAAAAGTAATGAATATTCATTTCCTCCTGTACCATGAAACAACACAAAAAATTCCTTATTATTCTTATCTGTGATAAAATAATTCATATAATTATTCTCCTAAAAATTGTATTTGAAAGGAATCAAACTATGAAAAACACACTTATTCATCATGTTTCAGTTATTAATCGTGATATTCAGCAATCCTTCCATTTTTATCATAATACACTCGGTTTAAATTTACTACTAAAAACAGTCAATCAAGATGATAATGAAATGTATCATACTTTCTTCGGAGATACTGCTGGTCGTCCAGGAACTGAATTTACCGTTTTTGAAATGAAAAATGGCGTCGATCATAAATTTGGTACCAACGCTATTGATCGAACTGTTTTTTTAGTCCCATCTGAAGAGTCTTTGCTTTTTTGGGAAAAACGCTTAAACAGCCTTGGTATCTTTAATTGTGAGATTGAAAGTTACAATAACAGTAAAATTTTGCGCTTTGAAGATTTTGACGGCGTTCAATTAGGTTTTATGCCCTTAACTGAAAAACAAACAACCCATTATTTACCACGTATTACTGACGAAATCAGTGGAGAGAATGCTATTTTAGGCATTCACTCGATTCATTTAAGAGTTCGTTACTTAGAAGCTACGAAACAGCTTTTCAAGAAATTCTTTGACTGGACACTTCTAACAAAATTAACGACAGAACCTACTCCAATTGCCATTTTAGGGAATCATAATGAGCTTTTTTATCAAGAGGTTCATTTAATTGAAGACAAAAAAAGTCCTTTAGAGGTGATGGGGATTGGAGGGACTCACCATGTTGCCTTTTCAGCTAAAGATGAGCATGAGTTACAAGAAATTCAAGAAGAAATTAGTCTAAAAAACTTTTTAAATTCTGGCATCAAAAATCGTGAGTTCTTTAAATCCCTCTATTTTAGAGAAGCTAACGGTATTCTAATTGAAGTCGCTACTTTAGATACGCATTTTGTTAAAGAAAACTATGAAGGCCTGGATTTAGATCAAGTACCTTTGTATTTACCTACTTTTTTAGCTCCTAAACGTAGTGCAATTGAAGCAAGTTTAGCCAGTAGTCATCCACAAACAGAAAGTAGGTAACTAAAATGACTTATCAAGATATTTTAAACTTTTGGTTTAATGAGATTGATCAAGAGTTATGGTTTAAAAAAGATGATGCTTTTGACCAAGAACTTTTACGACGTTTTGGCACCGTTCATACGCAAGCAAAAAATGGCGAATTAAGTCAGTGGCGTGATTGTTTAGAAGGATGTTTAGCTGAAATTATTGTATTAGATCAGTTTTCAAGAAACTTATTTCGCGATAAGCCTGAAGCTTTTGCCTATGATGGAATGGCTTTAGTTTTGGCTCAAGAAGCCATACGTCATTTTAATGTTTCGGACTTACCTGTTGAACAACAAGCCTTTCTTTATATGCCTTTTATGCACTCTGAATCTTTAGTCATTCACGAAGAGGCTCTGACGCTTTTTGCTGGTGAAGGCTTGGAAAATAATTATGCTTTTGAATTAAAACATAAAGTTATTATCGAACGGTTTGGTCGTTATCCGCACCGTAATCAAGTTTTAGGTAGAGAATCTACTCCCGAAGAGCTTAAATTTTTAGCGGGACCAGATTCATCCTTTTAAATAAAATAGGCAGCCCTTTTAGTTTACTTATGTGTGGTTGCCTGTTTTTTTATATCAGCTAAAATCAACTTATCTAATAATCTTATAACAGCTAACCCACCACTAACTATTAGGAGTGCTGATTATGTCTAAAACTGAAAATTCATTTGATCTGACTCATTGGCGAAAAAATTTTTACCTCTTTCTTTCTGGCCAATTTTTATCTGGTATTACGAGTATGGTTGTCCAATATTCAATTATTTGGTATTTAACTAAAACAACTGGTTCAGCAACCGTATTAAGTTTCGCAACCATACTTGGCATGCTTCCAATGGTTATTTTAAGCCCATTTGTCGGCTCATTTGTTGATAAATGGAACAAAAAAACATTGTTAATTGTGACTGATATCATTGTGGCAATTTTTGCCCTGATTTTAGCGATTACAGGTACAATTGCCTCAGATTTCCCTTTGTGGCTCGTTTTCGTCTCCTTATTTATCCGTTCAGTTGCCCAAACTTTTCAAATGCCCACTATTCAATCAATTTTGCCAACGATGGTTCCAGAAGAAGAGCTAACTAAGGTAAACGGACAGTTAGGCATGGTCCAATCCGCTAATTTTATTATTGCACCTGCATTAGGAGCCTTACTTTTCTCCATTGTTCCAATGAATCATTTAATTTTACTAGATGTCTTAGGAGCCGTTTTTGGAGTGGGCTTATTACTATTTGTGACAATTCCTCGAATTCTTTCAGAGGGAGAAACAATCCATTTATTAGCTGATAGTAAATTCGGTTTAAAAAAATTAACTGAAAATAAAGGTCTTTGGTACATTACAATTGTAGGAGCCATTTTCACGTAATTTTTATGCCTGCAGCTAGTCTTTACCCTTTAATGACGATTGGCTATTTTAATGGAACTGTCGGAGAAGCCGGACTTATTGAAGTCGTATACTCGATTGGTATGCTACTAGGTGGAGCTGTTATCGGAATTTTTGGCAAATGGAAAGATCGAATGAAACTAGTCTTTATGGCCTATTTCGTCATCGGAATCACTATCGGATTGAGTGGTATATTACCCCCAACAAGAACAGGATTTTTCTACTTTATTATTCTAAACTCATTTGCTGGATTTGCTACACCCTACTTCAATACTCTTCTGATGGCAATGATTCAACAAAGCTACGAGCCTAACGTTCTAGGACGAGTACTAGGGGTATTAAATTCCCTAATGAGTATTACTGGTCCTGTTGGTTTAATCTTTGCAGGTCCTTTAGCGGATAAGTTTGGTGTCGAAAAAATATTTCTCTTTGCAGGAATCGGAACGATCATTTGTGGAATCATTAATTTCATGATTCCAGTAGCGAGAAATTATGATAAACAATTACAAAAAAAATTAGAAAAACCTTCAAAATAAGAAAGTAACCTTCTACAAAAAACGCAAACAACTTACACGTCCTCTCTTGTAGGTTATTTGTGTTTTCTATTTATTTCTTTTTTTAATGCCTTGCTTTAATTTGTTGCAGGCTTTCTTCATCTTGATCACTGTGGACTCCCCAGCAATAGCTTTTCGTGTAATCTTCTGCAACTGCAATAAATGTGTTACTATAATTCGTGGTATGTCGCTTCATATTTTTACCTCCCTTAGCTTTATTAAATTTAATTTTGTTAACTATATGCACTACCTTCAAACAAATTTTAAAGCACTTATTTTTTAGTTTTACAGTCTAGAAACACTGATAAATCAAGATGATACAGATTGTATCACTAGAAAAATCAATAGTGATACGAATAATGGCTACCCTTAAGAACCGCTTATCGAGATAATGAAAAGGAAGGAGATGATACTCATGAACATTGGAGATAAAATTAAAGAGCAACGATTAAGAAAGGAGCTTACACAAGAACAATTAAGTGCCTTATTAAATGTCTCTCGTTCAACTGTTTCTAGTTGGGAAGTTGGCAGAAATTATCCTGATTTGGAAACGATTGTAGCGATTAGTGATTTATTTGGTATCTCTCTCGATAACTTATTGCGGGAGGACACAACAATGACAAAAAATTTATCAAACAAACTAAGATGGAATGGACGTTATAAAAAAATTCTTTTAGTGATAGGCATACTTTTCTTGATTTATGCTGGCTTTAATCTTAAATTAAGACTGGATGAAAAACGATATTTAACAAATATATCGGCTCATTCTTGGAAAAATGATGACATTCGCTATTTAGGAGGATATGTTCTCAAAGAAAAAGATATTACCTATTCGACTTACATTATGGAAAATGGCTTTAATCCGATTCCCTTAAAAGAAAATAGCCCTTGGGTTATTGCTAGAAAAGACCCACTTGTGGTTAAAGTTAAACAAGGAAATAAACTCTATATCGTCATTTCAAAAGCCAATGATCCAAAGGTAACGTATGATGCGACTGTGGAAGTTGATGCGCAGGTAAATTTAGTCAAAATTGACCCAAAATGGTCTGCTGAAAACCAAAAATCTCTTGAAGATTACCTAACAGAGCATCAAAAAGAGTATAAAGATTTATTAGACGGCGCCATAACTAAACGGCTCGATATTATTAATTAAACAGCTTGTAGCCATTTATATAAGAAATACAATCAAGAAGATTGTCCGCTTTTTAATTCTGGGATTGAGCACCCTATCTTTTTAATAGAACCTACTCATTAAAACAAAAAAGAAGCAAGTAACAATGTCATCTCGTTACTTGCTTCTTTTGGTTTTAAAATTAGCCTTTCCTTTCTTTTGGAATGACAAATATAATTGAAATAATGGATAAGATACAAAATATTGACAATCCAGTTACAGAAGTGTCGTATATTAATTGTGAAACCAAAGTATATCTTCATCAAAAAAAGCAGTTACAACTTAAGAGTGATTGGATGAACAGCCTAGCAGATTTACATTAGATAAAAAATGCATTCTTATTTTTTTATGGTAAACTAATAGAAGTGTAATAAAAAAAGAGGCTTATTTATTATCAAAAGTTACTTTAGAAATTATTTAGAACAGATACAGAGGAGATACAGCACATGAACAAATTAGCTTTAAGCATTCGGATTATTCTTTATGGAGCGTTATTAAGTACATTTATTGGGGCCATTTCATTTGCTTTTATCTATTTAGAAAGTAACATTTCACATTATTTATGGCACATTCTCTTAACCAATAATACCTTTAAAACGCTGACCATCTTATTATTTTGCTTACTGGGTGGTTTAATTGTGGGGAGTTTACGTGGAAAATGGGGAGACTATCCACAAACAGCTCATCATACAATCCAACAATTAAAAGAGCATAAAACGGTGAATTATCGACCAGTCTTTAAAAGCTTACTGACTGCCTTGCTGATCTTAATTTTCGGTGCGGGTGTTGGACCTGAAGCAGCCTTGCTGGGGGCTATCGTTATGTTATCGGTTTGGCAAGCAGACAAAATTAGGTATCTTTTTTTCAACCGAGAAAGTTTTGCGGCGCTAAAGCCACTGGAACGATTAGGCCATATGTTCCATCCGACACGCTATTTATTAACTTATAACCCTAAAAATACCAATGAAAAATTAGCTGCAACTAAAAAATATGTCATTATTTTCTATATTCTGAATGGCCTATTTGCTTTTATCGTATTGATGAAGTACACGAATCAACCCTCTTTTATCAGTAAAATGGGGATGACCTATTGGGAGTTAAAAGATTTCTGGTTATTTGTTCCCCTAGTTATTTTTGGAGTGCTAGCTGGCAAATTATATAATTTGTTCAAAAGAAAAATGGCAGATTGGATGAATTTTTGGTCTGACCAACCTATAAAAAAAGCACTAATTGGATCTTTTGCAATCTTCATCGTTGGAATGTTTACACCAAACTTACTTTTTTCAGGTCAAGTAACTCTTGGAGCTGTTCCTAAAGAATATCTGCATTTTTCCACCTTACTGTTAGTATGTGTTGTTATTATCAAGCTTGTTTTTTTACAAGTTTGTCTAAACACTGGTTGGATTGGTGGCGATATTTTTCCAATTGTCTTTTCAGCGATTCTACTTGGTTTTGGTCTATCACAACTACTTCCTAACTTTGATACAGTTTTTATTGTGGCAACAGTCGCTACTGCTATGACGATTTCAATTTTACAATCTCCACTTGGCCTAGCCATTTTTATAGCATTATTTTTCCCAGTTCAAATTTTACCAATCATTTTATTGACTGCATTATTACTAAAAGTAATTCAGACAAAAAGAGGAAAACAAGTCGTATGATTTACCATACGACTTGTTTTCCTTTTTATTTTATTTCAAGTTCTTGAAAATTGGTAGACTAGTCAATCTAAAACTATCATCTAATAAGTATCCCACTCATCATCAATTACTGATTTTTAATAAAAATTATTCTTCTGCAACTATCTTCGACAAGCTATTAATACTTTCAATCTTAATATATACTTTTAGGTACTTTTTTTTCCTTAGCGTTAAAACTTCAACCCAATCATCATCAACCTGACTAATTTTTGCTTTTATTTCACTAGACCCATTTGACATATAAATCAAATCAGAACTTTTTATTCGACATTCTGATCCAATCAGTGCTCTTAATTGTTGCGTAATTTCTTTTCGCTCCTGCTGATTCTCGTATTGTCGTTGTTCCACTTCTTTTTGATAATCTGGACTTTTGCTTTTAGAAAGTTCAATTATGTCATCTAATCTTGAGAAAAGCATATAGGCAATAATTAGTAAAACAATCCACCACATCCTAATTGACCTCCTTTTCGAAACCTAAAATATCCTTAATAAAAATCAAATTTTCGACTTGTTGATTTTTATCTTCCATCCTAATTCGAATACTAGTTGGATTGACTTCAATAATTTTGCAGTTTTTGATTTCTGTTCTTCCAATAGACAAGAGGACATCCGTAACTGGCGTTAAATATAATGTGACGACTTGATTTAATAAACTAAGTAAAATTCCGCTTGCTTTTTTAGTCTTATTTTTAGAACGTCCAATTAGTTCATCCATGGATACATCAAATACATTCGCCAACTCAATAACCTTATCAATTGTTGGTTGGGCTGTACCTGTTTCCCAATTAGAAATTGTTTGCCTAGATACTTTTAATTCTTGTGCAATTTCTTCTTGCGTAAAGTTATTCGCTTTTCTCAGCGCATAAATTCTTTCATTAAATTTTGTCATTTTGATTCCTCCTATTCATTTAAAGATATACGAAAACCTCCTTCTATTCTATCAAATGTAATTATCAATTGCGCAAATGATTGTAACATTTCGAATCTAATTGCTTTTATGTAGCCTTTTCCGTTCATTTTAAGAATATTGCGAACAAAAAAAGAAACATATAACCTGAATTCCCGGAATTTATAACGAGGGAAGGGCAACGCCTAACGCCTCGTATAATTCCTTCTGCTTCGTCGTAACCTCTCCCAACACGCGACCGTGCCCGGGGGCCTCAAATAATTCAATCATGTCCAGTTCGTCCAGTACACCTTGAAGGGTCCATTGGTTAAATAGCTCGGCATCCTGCATCTTCTTTTTCACGTAGGATAAGTAGATTAAGGCGATGAATTCCACAAAAAGCTTCCCATTCAGGGACAATTCGGATGAAACTTGCATTCTTCTGAAGTTGAGGCGCTCTTTTAAATTGCCGAAGGCTTTTTCAACAACATCCTTGCTGCGATAAAGAGACAACGCTTCAAACGGATCATTGACCTCATTAGAAAGCAAGGCGAAGTAACCATAATTTCTAACCGCATTGCGCATCGCCTCTTCTTTAGGCGTGATTTTCTTCCCTCGTTTAGGTGTCTCAGTAACTTCGAAGTACTTATCATAATCTTTCATACGATAATCTTTTAGTGTATTTTCCTTCAGATCTTGGTGAAGGGCTGTCAGATAGTCGTTCATGTCTACCTGATCTTTAATCGCTTTTTCAGGATTGTAGAACAGATGCAGATACGCGCGCTTTTCCAATTTTATCACATCACCTTTATACGGACGTTCCTGTTCGTATTCCCAGTTTATTGTGCGACATACACCGTAGGTGGTGAACTGTGTTTCGAAGTTTGACCAAAGTTTCAAGTTCTCACGTTCCGCTTCCAACACACCCTTGACATATTTGAGTTTGAGTTGCACTCCTATCACGAATTTCTGGTGGTGTTTATACAAGGCGTTGATATTATCCTTGCTGTAAAAACCTCGATCAAATATCACGTTGACCTTTTTGTAGCCCATTACATCAAATTCCTTCATGAGTTGCCGAACCGTTTTAACATCGGTGATATTTCCGGAGAGCTTGCGGTAATAAAAGGGCAGTCCGGATTGCGCCCCAAACAAGAGTGCCAAGTTGATTTGTGGCAAGCGGTCGTGTTCCTTGTTTCGTCCCTTCTTCACTTGCGATAAGACCTCTGAGTAACTCGATATCGACGTAGTGTCAAATGCCCAATACTCCTTTTCCATCCGGCGGTTGCCTTGTTTCTGAAAGAAGGCCATCCGGCCTTCCTCATCGATTGCTTGGAATAGGTCGCTGCTTCGTTGTGAAGGAATATCCTGGCAATACGGGTGATGATGCAGTTTTTGCCAATGGGAAAAACGACTCAAGGCGTTATTCTCTTCGAGAATCAAGTAATAGGCGATCGACAGAATTTGCTTATAATGCTCCGGGAAGATGGCCTTAAGGTCCGCGTATACGCCTGTCTGCTTGCCAATTTGATCGAGCAGATAACCTGCCCCATAGAAGATTCTTCGGACTTGTGTCATTGGAATCGGCCCTGGCTTAACTTCCGATGAAGTCGGGGCCGGTTTCTTTTTGTACGAACGTGTTGGGACGATTTCACCTGTAACCGGATCGACTTTTCCAATCAGTGTCCTCTTAGCGCGTGATTGTTGCTTTTCCTTATCCCAGTAGGGTTCATTCTGATAGGCATAAGTAATGCCCGTTTTCTTGTTTGTCTGAAAAATAACTGCCATATCAACACTCCTCGTTATACATTATATTATATAACGAGTTATAAGTCTACAAAAAAACCGCTATATATCAATCGTTATAGCGGTTTTTCGAGTGATTATCGTTACACAATTCGGGAATGCAGGATATAAGCTTTCCAAATTGAAGTCAGTCAAATCAACTTACTCAAAAGGGAGAAACTTATATATTTCATTTTTAGTAAACCTTACTATAGAATGGAAGTGACCTTCCGATTGAAAATCAATCTAACATTCTTGCCATGAATACAAAATCTAATCCAAAGTTAGTAGTTTTTTATTTTTTAAAATAAGCTTTTTCACCTGTGATTCATTCTTACTAGTTCCCCATTTCGAGATCTCATGAAGAACCTTTTCAGGGAATTTTTACTAATATCTCTTAAGGCATTGCCACAAGATTTTCTGACATATTCACTGTAATCATTTTTCAATAAAGCTAGCAAGTGAATAGCCACCTCTGGATTTTCTTTAAAATACAGTCGACTTGTCCAAATTCTTAGTCCCTCAGATGCAGCCCTACGTGTGTGTAAATCTTCAGCTGTGAGCCAACTTTTAATCGTGGCTAAAGATTCTTCATACCCAGTATCTTTACAAAAATTGTCAAATGCCATCGCTAGTATTTCTTGAACTCGCCAATTTTCATCTTTGGCAACTATCTCTTGCAAAAAGCTTAAACTATTCGCATCTTTTGCTGCTAGCTTGCCAAATAAAAAGACTGCCACCATTCTGATTTGATAGTCTGTTGATTCAAACAACTTATGAGCCAACACTGGAAGCTCTTTATCTGTATGTTGATTGACTAAATGGTCAGCTAATTCCTTCATAGGTTTAAAACCATTTGATACTTTCACAACTTCTGCTAATTGTTCCGATATATCCATTTTATTTTTCTCCATTCACCTAGTTGAGCTAATTCACAAAATTAATTTGCTGACCAGAAACTAATGAATAGTTGACGAGTTTAGTACCATCTAAATTCTCTTTGTGCATATCAACCCCAGTAATTTGACTGTTTTCATAAGTTGTATAATAGTAAATTCCTTTATCCATATTGCAACAAGATGAATAAATCGTATATTCATACTTGCCATCACCAACTTCGCATAAGCCTCTTTGTTGAGTAACTGAACCTAATATTTGGAAAAACTGGCTAATACTTTCTGATTCGGATGTCCCTGAAACTGAATTTAATTTTGTAAAAGCAACTTTAACAAAACGTGAGGCAGATGAAAGATCTCCAGGTAAACCAATTCCCCCCATCCCTCGACTGTAAATATCTAAATCAATTTCCTTGGAAAACAAATTATTTGGTGTGATTGGTGATACATGTCGATAATTATTTAAGTTGAAAAGTTGATAATCAAACGTTGGATTGTTTGTCATGACTCCAACAGGATTTTCATAAATCGCTAAGCCATTTTTTGTTTGTTCCACTACAATTGACTCCTGCTGATCTGTAATCATCCAGTGAAGCGGCGATAATGGAAGTTCGTCACTAAAATTAGTATTGACTAAGTTTATTTTTTCTAAGAGTTCTCTAACTTCTTTTATAGTCCCACATTGCCCTAACAACCAAGGAATAAATTCAAACGGAGCAATGTTATCTTTTCCTGTAGCTTCTGGGAAATAGACAGCATTTTCAGGAAAATTCAAACCAGCCATACTCAACCCTTTTTCATTGGTTGCATCATAATATAAAGGGTAGTTATTCACTACCGTTGCCATCCCAATTATGGCATAGTGCTGGGATATATCAGATACATGGCGGTAAGGAAACACGAAGTTTCTTGGGGTAATTGTCACCGTTTCGTTATAAGAAAAATCTAAATCTAAATTCCGGCCAAAATAATGATCATTTGTTACATAGGTAACTGCTGTACACATTTTATAACCTCCATCTTGAATTTTTTTTATTCTTACAAATTTATTATACTCTTCCTAACTATAATATGCACATGATACAAATATTGATATCAGTTATTTAATTCTAACAATAACAGAATTTAGGAATTGATTTAAGGTCCAAATTAGAGTTCCAACTTATGTTCTATAATTTATGTATGCCTATCTTTTTATAGATAAAGTTAAACCATTGACTGGTACAGCAAGATATAGTTATTTTAACCCCATCTAAAAAAATATCCTCCTCTACTCTTTTTTATGGTAGAATAATGAGAATACAATTAAAAAAAGAGGTGCATGTCCTATCAAAAAAACAATTATTCCAACAAACTATGAATCTGTCTTAAATGTGTATGACACACAAACTGCAATTGGCTTTATCAAACGTTGCTTTGAAGAAGCTTTAACAGGTAGCTTAAAACTAAAACGAGTTTCAGCTCCACTTTTTGTTCATCAACAATCTGGCTTAAATGATAATCTAAGCGGCGTTGAACGCCCTGTTCAATTTGATGTGCCTTCCTTAAAAAATAATGGTGAAGTTGTACATTCCCTTGCTAAATGGAAACGCGTGGCACTAAAGCAATATGATTTTCACGCTGGAAACGGATTGTATGCCGATATGAATGCGATTCGTCGCGATGAAGTCTTAGATAATCTACACTCAATCTACGTGGATCAATGGGATTGGGAACGAGTGATTTCAAAAGAACAACGCACAATTGATTACTTAAAAGAAGTTGTCCAAGGGCTAGTTAATGCGATGGCTGAAACAGCTAGCCGCTTGCATACTAAATACCCTAGTGTGAACATACCGATTCAAACAAAGGTTTCATTTATTACAAGTCAGGAATTGGCTGACCTGTATCCGGGACTAAGTTCAAAAGACCGAGAACATGCTTATGTAAAAGAGCATCCAACAACCTTTATTATGCAAATTGGGGCGGCGTTAAACGATGGTGAGTCTCACGATCATCGAGCGCCTGATTATGACGATTGGTCACTTAATGGCGATTTACTATTTTGGCATGAACCTTTAAAATGTGCGATGGAGCTTTCTAGCATGGGAATTCGGGTTGATGACAAATCGCTTTTGGAACAGCTGGAAAAAGCCAATGCAACAGATCGATTAGCTTTTGATTTTCATAAACAAGTAGCAAACAACGAGTTGCCTTTAACTATTGGTGGCGGGATTGGCCAAAGTCGGATGTGCATGCTTTTACTAGGCAAAGCACATATTGGTGAGGTTCAAGTTTCCTTGTGGGATGATGAAACAATTGAAGCCTGTGATGGGAAGATTTTCTTACTATAGAGTAAGCCTTAATTCAAATAAAAAAGCGTAAAGACAGTCAAAATGACCTGTCTTTATGCTTTTTATTTTCATCCATGACGTTTGTAATTCTTTTTATGACAATAAAATAATATCAAGAGTTTTAATAGTTAAATGATAAGATTTCAATTTTAATACTTAGTTTCATCTGTGTATCTTATTTATGAGAAAATTTTTTCTCAATAAGTTTAAGCCATTTTTTTCTAGTAGTATCTGAACTTGCTTTAACCATATTAAAACTATGCCATTTCACATTTTTCAGACCCGATTTTTTTAAAGTTCCTTTAATTAGAGCTTTTTGGAGTGCATTACCAAAAATAAATCTATAGATTATTTTCGGTGTATTCATCGTTGTAATGATAGTTGTAGATTTAAGTTTGGTTAAAGTGCTAATCATTCCATACCCAGATTTTGTGTAGTTGTAAGTTGATCCAGGGAAAATTACTTTGTCAATAAACCCTTTCATCATTGCCGGCATCAGTTCCCACCAAATTGGGAAAATAAGAACAAGATGATCCGCTTTCTTAATTCGGTTAATATAATCAATTGCTTGAGGATCAGAAGCCTCATGATTTCTAAAGGCCAGTAAATCTTGTCCAGACATCACTGGATTAAATTTATCACTATCTAAATCAATTATATCAACCGTATGACCAGCTAATTTTGCACCTTTTATTGTTGATTCCAATAATGCATGACAAAAACTTCCTTTATATGGGTGGTTATAGACGATTACAATATTCATTATTCATTCCTCCAATTAGTTTGTCTCTGTAGTTTAAAGGATGAACAAGAATAACGCATTATCTTATGTTAATTTGATTCGATTTCTAATCCGGCTTAGGGAAACAGGCGTAATACCCAAGTAAGAAGCAATATAATGCTGAGGAACACGTTCCACTATTTCTGGCTCGTTATCAACTAAATCTTGATACCTTTTTTCAGGAGAGTCTTTGATACGTGTTAAAAAATAGTTTGTATAACTGACAAAACGTTCACTTATTAATTTAGTTAGATACATATTGATTTCTGGAAATTGTTTGATTATTTGATTAAATGAATCCGAGCTTAAAGCAATTACAGTCGTATTTTCAATACTCTCAATAGTAAAAATACTTGGCTTTTTCTGATACCAACTTTCAAAAGAGGCTACAATTTGATTTTCAAAGAAAAATTGAACAGTGATATCTCGTCCATCATCATTGTTCCATAGTCTTAGTGCCCCACTATCAATAAAATAGATATGACTAGCAATTTCACCTTCTGATAATAGAACAGTTTTAGCAGATATTTCTTTTGGAATAAATAAATGCTCAATTTTAGACCAATTTTCTTTTAGTATAGGAATTTCTTTTAAAAAGTATTGATTCATCATAAACTACCACCTATTCGTTATGTTAGTCATCATTTTTAGAACTATTCACTAAATATCTCAAATCAATTAATGTCAAAATAGACTCAGTTATCTCAGTAGATGATTTAGTGCTTTTAGTTGAAATCCAATCAAGCATGGTACGGGTCACCCCGCCTAAAACAAATATTTTTTGAGTATTGTCTAAATTATCTAAATCAGGAATTTCCTCAATAATTTTTTCTAAAAAAGTATAAAAAGGTTGTTCTATTAAATAGATAAGATCATTTTTTATTAGTAACTCCATTACTTGCGAATCCCGTTGCCAATTATTAAAGCATTGCAATAGCGCTTGTTGAATGCTAGTTATTTTTCCATTTTGTCTTATTTCATCAAGGTATTCTTGAAAAAGGTAGTTGGATCTGGTAATTAGGATTTGATCTTTGCTTTCAAAATTTCTATAAAAAGTTAGGCGAGCAACACCCGCTTTCTTTGTAATTTCCGTAATAGTTATCTCCGAGTAGGGTTTCGTTTTTAATAAATAAAGTAAGCTGTCTATAATCCATTTTTTACTAAGTAGCGACTGATTATTTTCTTTCATTAAGTTTCTCCTATCCCTTTTAAATGTAACAAATTAGACTATTTTGTATCTTGTAACCTTTTATTTTTAAGAATACAATTAAAGTGTAACATATGTAACATCTCAAAATAAAGCATTTGGAGGGAAAACATGGAATTATTTTTAACACTATTAAGTGGTGTTTCTTGGACAATTGTCTATATAGAGCTAATTCGTAATGGATTTAAGTATCAGACTTATGCAATGCCACTATTTGCGCTAGGTTTAAACTTTGCTTGGGAGGTCTTATATTCACTAAATGATTTGGTGATTCATCCAACTACTGGTGGGGTACAGGGAATTGTAAATTTAGTATGGGCGTGTTTTGACTTAATCATCGTCTACACTTATTTCAAATATGGGAAAAAGTTTTTCCCAGAAAAAGCTAAAAAATACTTTGTAGTTTTTAGCTTGCTAGCCTTTATCAGCTGTTTTGCAATTCAATTGGCTTTCTTTTTTAACTTTCCAGCAATTCCAGCAGCACAATACTCAGCATTTTTACAAAATGCAGCCATGTCAATTTTATTTTTAACTATGTTATTTCAACGAAAAACAACCGAGGGGCAAACATTATTGATGGCTGTTGCAAAATGGGTTGGAACATTAGCTCCGACTGTCCTAATGGGTCTTATTCAAGGTTTCAATAGTTATATTTTAATATGTGGTGCTATTTGTACTATTTTTGATCTTCTTTATATTTTCTTCTTAAAGAAAATGAAAAAAGAAGAACATTATGTTTCTTAATTTTAATATAGAAAGCAATCAAGTTTATTTTTGATTACGTAAACATATAATTCAAGCAATATACTTTGTTGAAAAGTCCTAGTGGAAATCCCCACTAAGACTTTTCATAATTTATTTTGTAAATGTGTGATAACAAATACTATTAATACTATGTGACTCTTTCAGTTTTAAAAAAAGTGATTTATTAAATGTATTAAATAATGGAATTCCTTTTCCAAGTATAACTGGAACTGTAGCAATACGGTATTCATCAATTAAATTATTTTCCACTAGCGGCATTATTACACTATTTCCGCCAACAATCCAGATAGCCTTGCCATTTTCATTTTTTACTCTCTCTACAAGATCAATTATATTCTCACTTGAGAAATTCACGTTAGCCCGATCGTCACCCTCTCGATTCGTTAGCACGTAATTAACTTTATTCTCGTATGGATAAAAGTCTGGAGATAACTCATTTACTACTTGATCATAAGTTGTTCTTCCCATGATAACAGTATCTATCTTCTTGTAAAATTCATTATAGGTTTCATCTTTTTCTAATTCCAAAGTTTCAGCTATTGATAACCACTCAATTCCCCCTGCAGAATCCGCGATAAATCCATCAATACTTGTAGCAATGTAAAGTATTACTTTTCTCGTCATTTTATTCTCCTCCTTTTATTAAGCATACTTTTATATTATACTGTTAAGCGAAGAAGAAAAAGAGACAAAAACCGATTTTGTCTCAAAATAAAACATTTATTAATTATGACTCTTGGAGGATTATGATGAAAGCAGTTAATCAAAAGAAATATATATGGGAGCAATTCTATTCACTTCTTACAAATGAAGAATGGCTATTTTCTAAAATTCCTATCAATACAATATGCGAACAATCAGGGATTCATCGTTCAACTTTTTATAGACTTTTTCATGATAAATACAATCTATTAGAATTTGGAATTTCAATTTTATGGGGGCAATTTACTGAAATTAATATTCATGATAGAATACATCAACCTTTTCAAACAGCAGACGCTTTTTATAAATTTTCTGAAGCAAGAAAGCTTATCAGCCACCATGTAAATGATGAACCTTTCAATCTTTTTTTAACTGAATACCTATCAAATTTATTTGAAATAGAAATGGAGCATTACTTCGAAAAAATGCCATCTACTAGTTTTGAACCTTCTTTTGTTAGTAAATATATTCTGTCTAACATCAATTTTTTAGACAACTGGAATAAATCATTAACTAAGAAATTAACGCCCAAAGAATTAGATTCTTTGTATCACAAGTTAATCTTAAAAGATTTATTTCAATCAAATACGTAACATTTTTGATAAGTTAAATAGATTAATGAGAAATTTCAAAAGTTAGATTTACTGCTATTGCTTAATTTAGTTTATATCTTGCCTCATTCGAAGATTTTAATATAGAAATAATTTTTAACATTTCCTCACCAAAAAAATATTAGGAGCATTCCATTGTAATCATCATTTTTCCATCATTAAAAAAATATTCTCCGTTGGCTATCTCGCTGATTAATTTTCCTGAGGTTATCCCATTAGTAAAATCTCCTTGTTCTTCAAAGAGAATATTTTCCATTATTTTATTATCCGCACTTTCGAAAAAGCTGTATCCCTTGAATTCCGATGTTGACTTATGGATATCTTCCTTGTTATATTTTGAATAGAAGATAGTATAATTTGAATGTAAAATTCCATTAACCTCTCCTTCAATAGAGTATTCAGCTGTTGCTTGTGCAATAGAGTGAACGGGTTTTGTTTCTGTCCAATTTAAAAGGTTTAATCTACTTTCTAGTTTCATATTGAGTTCCTCTTCCTTCGTTTAAATTTATAGAGTTTGTAGTAACTCTTAAAGTCAGTATACGATTACAAACCTGACAACAGGTTGTCAGGTTTGTAATCGTATACTTGCTAAATCTCGTTTTATTTACATATACCTTTACTTTTAGCAATTGTTGCTTTAAAAAAGCCAAATACATATTGAGTACTGAGCAATGGATATCTTGTAATATGCTTTGAGTTCATGGACAAAGTAGATAAAATTTAGGATTTTTTTCATTTCCAAAACATCTATACAGGTATCATCAAGTTCAATAAAAAAACTCTTTCTATAAGTGTAATAAAAATAAAAAAGAGTTAATAACATTTGAGGCGAACTCCCAAAGTTACTAGCTTATCAATTTTAAAAATAAACTCATTTACAGATATTAGCGATACTTGCTTCCATTTGAGACAGCAGAGAGACTATTATCAAAATTAGATTTCACTCCACTTAAACCTTATTTCCAAAATAAAAAAACGACGAATCATATACCCGTCGTTTTAGAGTGATATTCAATATATAAGCACTGTTTCAATCTATTCTTGAGCGTATAACCAATAGAACGATAACTTATTGCCATCTGGATCAGAGAAATCAAAGTATCGAATGATACCTGGTACATCCTCTATCACCTCGTCAACTATTACGCCAAGTGTTTTTAAACGTTCAAATTCTGTTTCTAAATCTTCTACCTCTAAACGTAAAACGTTCTCTGAAACATTTATTTTTTCTTCGAAAAGTTGAATCCAAACAGAACCAATTAGATATTCAATAACACCTTCAACAGGAATAAGTTTCTCATCACTCATAAGAATTTTTTCATACCAACTAGCAGATTTCTCCAAATTACTTACTGGCAGACCTACAGTGATACTCTTTACATTTAAACTCATAAACATCTCCTCCATTTCATTAACTTACAATTATTTTATCATTTCAAGTTTAAATAATCTTATTCTAGATTGTGTTCTTTAAACGAGAGATTAAAAGTTTTCCAACATTCACTAATATTGGTGGATCTTCTGGTATTGCTTCCCTCAGCTTAATCGTGTAACTATTGCCAGAACATTTTGGAAAAGACAACTTTCCATCTTCTTTCCCCCTTAAACTATTGTTTAAGTTAAAGTAAGATAGAATGTTATTAGAACGGTCTATAGCACAAGATAATAAATAATAGTCTCCATTTGGAATATTCTTCAGTTTATTTCCTATTAAATTTTTAGTGGCTAATCCAGATATAGGCATATGATTCGGTATCAGTGTACGGAAAAGTCCAATAAATATGATTCCCTTTTCAAATCCATCAGGTACTTCAATAGTTACTGTACAAAAAGAATGACTCTTTTCTTCAAAATGTGCTATCGACTTGTCTTTATCATTATTTTCAAAACTTTTAATATCATAAAAAAGTTCGTTCATTTCAGTTTTGTACGCTCTAGGAGAACTACCTGTATATTTTTTGAACGTATTCGTAAAACTACCGCTGCTTTCAAAACCTGAACGTTCTTGTAGGTCGATTACTCTCTTTTCTTCATCAAGCCCAATAATCGCCTTTTCAACTTTTAAACTAGAGAGGAATTCAACAACACTGAATCCATTTATTTCTTTAAATTTCCGACTAAAATGATGTTTATCATAGCCAAAGTGAACTGCAATTTCCTCACTTGTCATTTTTCTACTAACCGCTTCTTCTGAAATAAAAGAAAGAATTTCAGACATCTTAGTTTTCATTTTCACCCCTCCTTCAAAAAAAGCCTTGTAAATCCCTATAATAAGGATTTCCAAGGCTCTTTGTTTCTATTCCCACTCAATCGTAGCTGGTGGTTTACTTGTAATATCATAAACAATACGGTTTACATGACTGACTTCATTCACAATACGAACTGAAATCTTTTGCAGAACATCCCATGGAATGCGGGCAAAATCTGAAGTCATACCATCAATTGAGGTTACAGCACGGATACCAACTGTATAATCATAGGTTCTGCCGTCACCCATTACTCCAACACTGCGGATGCCTGGTAAAACGGTAAAGTATTGCCATACGTCACGATCAAGACCTGCACTTGCAATCTCTTCACGTAAAATAGCGTCACTTTCACGAACAATTTCAAGTTTTTCTTCGGTTAATTCACCAAGGACACGAATACCTAAACCTGGTCCTGGGAATGGTTGGCGCCATACAAGTGCGTCTGGCATGCCTAATTCTGTCCCTAAAGCACGAACTTCATCTTTAAATAATGTATTTAAAGGTTCGATTAATTTAAATTGCATGTCCTCAGGAAGGCCACCTACATTATGATGTGATTTGATTGTTTGAGCAGTATCTGTTCCACTTTCAATCACGTCTGTATATAGAGTTCCTTGAGCTAAGAAATCAATACCTTTTAATTTAGTTGCTTCGTCATCGAAAACATATACAAATTCGTTTCCAATGATTTTACGTTTTTGTTCTGGATCGCTAACACCAGCTAATTTGTCCATGAAACGTTTCTTCGCATCAACACGAATAATGTTTAGACCAAATTTGCCTGATAGGCTTTCCATTACTTGATCGCCTTCGTTTTTACGTAGCAAACCATGATCAACAAAGATACATGTTAATTGATCGCCAATAGCTTTTTGTAAAAGCACGCCGACAACACTTGAATCCACTCCACCTGATAAAGCTAATAAAACTTTTTTATCGCCAACTGTGTTGCGGATTTTTGCAATTTCTAAGTCAATAAAGTTCGCGATTGACCAGTTACCTGCAGCGCCACAAACGTTGAATGCAAAGTTTTTCAAGATTTCATTGCCATGAACAGAATGACGTACTTCTGGATGGAACTGAACAGCGTGGAAATTTAATTCGTTATTATACATAGAAGCGATTGGACAATGTGCACTCGTTGCTGAAATCGTAAATCCTGCTGGAACTTCAGTAACTAAGTCACCATGACTCATCCAAACCGTTTCTTCTTTTTCTAAGCCAGCAAATAATGGTGCGGAAGCATCTTCGATAACGATTTCGGCTTTACCGTACTCGCGGTTATTGGCAGGTTCAACTTTCCCACCTAATACGTCAGTCATTAATTGCATGCCGTAACAGATTCCTAGAATTGGAACGCCTAATTCGAAAATTGCGGGATCAACGCGGAATGCTCCTTCGTCGTAGACACTGTTTGGTCCACCAGAAAAAATAATTCCTTTCACGTTCATGCCTTTAATTTCTTCAGCTGTAATCTTGTGAGATAATAGCTCAGAATAAATTCCGAATTCACGGATGCGTCTTGTAATTAACTGGTTGTATTGACTTCCAAAATCAAGCACAATAATTTTTTCAATCGTTGTCATATCAGTAGCATTTGCCACTCAGCTCACCCCATCTTATTTATTTAGACACGTCTTTTCGTGCCTACTTATTGGTATATTGTAGCGATTCTTTTGCCATTGGTCAATATCTGACCCTCATTTTACAAGCATTTTCTAATATTTTCTTAAAAATAACCGGTCAATTCGATGATTATCGGTTTTATGAATGATTAAATCTGCTCGATTGCGAGTTGGTAAGATAAATTCTTCTAAGTTCGTGAGATTGACTGTACGCCAGACGTTTTTAGCCATCGAAAAGGCTTCTTCACGATCTCCAATCGCAAATGAATAATAGTAGTTCGTCGGATCTTTAAAGGCGGTCTTTAATAAGACACCAAAACGATCTAAATACCATTGCTCAATCAGCTCTGGATCAGCATCAACGAAAATCGAAAAATCAAAAAAGTCGCTGACATAAATTTGTTCGTTTTGTGGCAGTTGTAAGACGTTGATTCCTTCGACAATTAAAATATCAGGCTGATCTAAAACTTCGTATTCACCTTCCACAATGTCATAAACTTCATGGGAATACACTGGCGCTTTAACTGCGGAAGCACCATTTTTAACATCACCAAGGAACGTAATCAAACGGGCCATATCGTAACTTTCTGGAAAACCTTTTTTATCCATAATCCCACGTTCTTCTAAGATTGCATTAGGATAGAGGAAACCATCTGTCGTAATCAGCTCCACTTGCTTGTCTTTATAAACACGAGACAGCATCATTTGCAGCAAACGAGCCGTTGTACTTTTCCCAACTGCTACACTTCCAGCAATCCCGATGATAAAGGGTTTCTTTTGGACTTCTTTTTTTAAAAAGCGCAATTTTTTTTCTTGTAAAGCTTCATATTGTGTTAAGTATATATCAAATAAATGAGCAATTGGAATATAGACATCTTCCACATCTCGCAAAGAAATCTGGTCGTTTAACCCTTTAAGCTGCTCCAATTCTTCCTTTGTTAAAGGAGCCACGCTATTTTGGTAAAACTCCATCCATTCTTCCCGCTCAATAATATGATAGGTAGCCGATTCTTTCATAAATGGCAGATCCTCCTAGGATTTCAACTTCCTAACTATTGTACCAAAAAAAACTCACATTACCTAGCTTTCATGTGAGTTTTTTCATCTTTTAAATGGATTAGAAAATGCACAAACACATCCATATCCTTCTACTTAAAAAGGCTTTTTTGATAATTTAAATGAATATCTTATGACAAATTCTCAAGAAAGTGTTAAATTTAAAGGAATTAGATTTACTATTTGGTCATAATTCGCTAAAATAGTTCTTTGGGAAACAATTATTATCATTGTGCTTACCAATTTTTTACTTATTTAGCAAAATTTGTTACAACTTACCTACTCACATAGATGTGTTACTTTTGTTGGTGCACACCCTTATTCCAAAGAAACGAAGTGAAAAAATGACAAAGTTAGATTCAGTTGGTTATGGAGTTGCCACTGGTAAAATTATTTTAATGGGCGAACATGCCGTGGTTTATGGAGAACCGGCAATTGCACTCCCTTTTCCTGCCGTACGAATTAACGCCAAGGTAGAGAAAATTGCTCAATCTATCGTAGAGCTAGATTGTTATTTTTATCAAGGTCCACTGACAGAAGCACCACAGCAATTAACTAATTTAATAACAGCAATCAAAGAATCTTTGGCTGTTTTGCAACAACCTCAGCAAGGATTTAAACTGTCGATTACTAGTACGGTTCCGGCTGAACGCGGTATGGGATCCAGCGCTGCTGTGGCAGTGGCTACTATTCGAGCTTTATTTTCTTACTTTAAACAGCCTCTAGCAGATTCAGTTTTGTTAGAGTTAACCAATCAAGCTGAAAAAATTGCTCATGGCAATCCAAGTGGGCTAGACGCTGCAATGACCAGTGGTTCGGTTCCTCTTTATTATGTGAAAAATCAACCTTTTGCGCCTATTTCTTTGAATTTAAAAGCCTACTTAATTGTGGCTGATACAGGCATTACTGGACAAACAAAAAAGGCTGTTGCCGATGTGGCTGCTTTGTTAGAGAGTCATCCGCAAGAAATAGGTGACAAAATTGTCACTTTAGGCAACTTAGTTAAACAAAGTAAACATGCTATTGAAGAAAATAATCCGGTTTTACTAGGTGGCTACATGAATCAAGCTCAGCAAATTTTAGTTGATTTAACTGTCAGCAGTCCTGAAATTGATTTACTTGTTGCTGCTGCTAATCAAGCGGGTGCTCTTGGAGCAAAATTAACCGGTGGTGGACGTGGCGGTTGTCTTGTAGCCTTAGCTACAACTAAAAGTGCTGCAGAACAAATTGAAGCGGCTTTAATTGAAGCTGGTGCAACTATTACATGGATTTATCAGATTGGAGAGAAATAATTTGGCAAACACAGGAAAAGCTCGTGCTTATACCAATATTGCATTAATTAAATACTGGGGAAAAAAAGATGACGATTTAATTTTACCTATGAACAGCAGCCTTTCTTTAACGCTTGATGCTTTTTACACTGAAACAACTGTGCATTTTGATGAAACGTTAAAAGAAGATCAATTTTATTTAAACCAAACTTTACAAAATCCTACTCAAACAAAAAAAACAACACGCTTTTTAGATTTAGTCCGACATGAAGCAGGGATTACAACGCCAGCTATAATTGAAAGTACCAATTATGTACCGACAGCTGCTGGTTTAGCTTCTTCAGCTTCTGGCTTTGCGGCATTAGCAGGCGCAGCTAGTTTGGCAAGTGGCTTAGAACTTGATTTACAGGCGCTCTCACGCTTGGCAAGACGTGGCTCTGGTTCTGCTACTAGAAGTATCTACGGAGGCTTCGTCGAGTGGCAAATGGGCTCTAATGACCTTGATTCTTATGGGGTACCGATTGATGATGCTAGTTCTTGGGATTTAGCGATGCTTTTTGTGGTCGTGAATCAAAAAGAAAAAGTTATTTCTAGCCGTGATGGCATGAAACAAACGGTTGCAACCTCGCCTTTCTATTCAGGATGGTTAGAAAGTACAGCCAAAGATTTAATTACGATTAAAGAAGCGATTAAAGAACATGATTTTCAAAAACTTGGGGAAACCATGGAAAGTAATGGCTTAAAAATGCACGCAACGATGCTTGGTGCAACCCCACCTTTTACTTATTGGGAACCAGATTCCATTCAAGCCATGCAATTTGTCGCTGAACTTCGGCAAGAAGGAATTCCTTGTTATTTCACAATGGATGCTGGACCGAATGTTAAAGTACTTTGCCACAAATCTGATTTACCAAAAATTAAAGCAAAATTTGCAACTATTTTTCAAGAAACTCAGTTGATTACTGCCTACCCTGGTCCTGGAATTCAGCTATCTAAAGGAGATTTTTACTAATGATTGAAGCTTCAGCACCTGGAAAACTGTACATCGCTGGTGAGTATGCCGTCGTTGAGGCGGGTCATCCAGCGATTATTGTCGCCGTTGATCAATTTATTACGGTCAGCTTGGAACAAAATGAAGAATATGGTAGCATTCGCTCGTTTCAATATGGTGAATTGCCTATTCTTTGGACCAGACAAGACGGTCAACTGGTTCTCGATAAACGAGAGAATCCTTTTCATTATATTTTAGCTGCGATGGAATTAACTGAACAGTACGCGCAGGAACAAGGGAAAGAACTATCTTTCTATGAACTTTCTGTCACAAGTGAATTAGATAATTCCACCGGTAAAAAATATGGTCTTGGCTCTAGTGGCGCAGTAACTGTCGCAACCGTTAAGGCTTTATGTAAATATTACCAACTAGATGTTACGAAGAAACAAGTCTTCAAATTAGCAGCTTTAGCGCATTTATCTGTCCAAGGAAATGGTTCTTGTGGAGATATTGCGGCTAGTGTGTATGGCGGCTGGATTGCCTTTACAACCTTTGAACGTCAATGGGTTGCGGATAAGTTTAAAAACGAAACCTTGACGACTTTACTCGCTTTAGTTTGGCCGGAGTTATCGATTCAACCTTTAACACCACCACGTGATTTGCGTTTGGTCATCGGTTGGACTGGCTCACCTGCTTCAACTTCTAGCTTAGTTGATAAAGTCACTAAACAACGCGAGATGGATCAAGCTTCTTATCAACGCTTTTTACAGGATAGTAAAGAGTGTGTCGAAGCACTAATTCAAGCGTTTGAAGAGAACGATATTCCTGAAATCCAAGAAAAAATCCGTTTAAATCGTCAATTATTGCTAGGTATGAGCAAGAAAACCGGTGTCGTGATTGAAACCCCAGCCTTAAAAAAACTGTGTGATTTAGCTGAAACTTATCACGGAGCAGCGAAATCTTCTGGTGCCGGTGGTGGTGATTGTGGTATTGTCCTTTTCCGTCAAAAAGAAGGAATGTTGCCGCTAATTACAGCTTGGGAAAAAGAAGAAATTACCAATTTACCTTTACATGTTTATTTTGATAAGGAAACCGAACTAGGAGGTTAACGTGTTATGACTATTGAAAATCGTAAGAATCAACATGTCGACTTGGCTGAATCCATGTTTCACAAACCTAAGCCTTCTGACTATGATGCTTTACGTTTTGTGCATCATTCATTTCCAGAAATGGCTGTTTCAGATACTAGTCTGGCTACTAGTTTTCTAGGTTTAAACTTAACCTCTCCCTTTTATATTAATGGGATGACTGGTGGCAGTGAGCGAACAAAAATTATTAATGGCGATTTAGCTTTGATAGCTAAGGAAACTGGCTTAGCTATGGCAACTGGTTCGCAAAGTGCCGCAATTAAGCAGCCCGAATTAACAGATACCTTTCAAATTATTCGTCACAACAATCCAAATGGCTTAATTTTTGCTAATTTAGGCACTGGAAACTCTGTTGAAGCTGGTAAAAAAGCTGTTGCAATGTTAGATGCTAACGCCTTACAAATTCACGTCAATGCTCCACAAGAATTAATTATGCCTGAAGGAGATCGCGACTTTTCTAACTGGTTGACTGAAATTGAAAAAATGGTGCAGGAAATCGATGTCCCTATTATCGTCAAAGAAGTTGGCTTTGGAATGAGTCGTGAAACCATTGAACTCTTAATTGAGCGTGGTGTTCAAGCTGTGGATGTTAGTGGTCGAGGTGGAACAAACTTTGCGGCGATTGAGAATATGCGTCGTAAAACAAGAGAATTAGATTACTTAGAAACTTGGGGACAATCGAGTATCATTTCGCTTCTTGAGGCTCAACCTTTAAGTCAATCCATTGAACTTCTAGCTTCTGGGGGAATTCGTAATCCTCTTGATGTGATTAAAGCATTATCATTAGGTGCCAAAGCGGTTGGAATTTCTGGCCTATTTCTGCATTTACTTTTGGAAAATGGCGTTTCAGCAACTATTACAGAAATTCAACGTTGGCAAGAACAAATGCAAACGATTTTGACATTACTTGGTAAGACTACTATCGCTGATTTGCAAAAAACTGATTTAATTATTGGTGGAGAAGTTAGAGAATGGTGTCTTGCTCGTGAGATTCCTTACCAAACATTTGCAAAACGTTCTACAAATGGATAGAAAAATAGAATTCAACTAGAAAAACAGGCCAAGTTTATCATTACTTAGCCTGTTTTTCATTTAAATTTCTATACTATTTTT
The DNA here is from genome assembly GCF_000744945.1 of Carnobacterium maltaromaticum DSM 20342. Taxonomy (NCBI): domain Bacteria; kingdom Bacillati; phylum Bacillota; class Bacilli; order Lactobacillales; family Carnobacteriaceae; genus Carnobacterium; species Carnobacterium maltaromaticum. The sequence goes on along the minus strand of NZ_JQMX01000001.1, from coordinate 3,037,089 downwards.
TTAATCTGTTGTAGATAGTCAAGCAGAAAAATTCTCAGTGATTCAATATTTAGAAGAAAATGATCCTCGATTTTTTTTAAAATATAGTGAAAGCTGGCCTCCTGATTGCTAGCTTTTTTTAGTGTTTAAGCTTATGATAGATAATGACAAATAAATTTCAACTTACGATTGGAGTCCTAACAATGACAGAATTTTTTAATGCTCTACAAGTGGATTTAGTTGATTCTAAAGCAACTGCAACAGTAGAAAAATTAACTTTCGCTGATTTACCTGAAGGCGATATCTTAATTGAAGTCCATTATTCTAGTGTAAACTACAAAGATGCTCTAGCTTTTCAAACAGGTGGAGTCGTTCGTACGTACCCAATGGTTCCTGGTATTGATCTAAGTGGAATTGTGAAAGAATCCACGAACCCAAAGTTTAAAGCAGGAGACCCCGTTCTTGTGACTGGCTATAAATTAGGTATTCAGCATTTTGGTGGCTATAGTCAGTTTGCTCGTGTCCCTAGCGAATGGGTTGTTCCTTTACCTGCTGGACTTAGTTTAAGAGAAGCGATGATTATTGGTACAGCTGGATTTACTGCAGCTTTATCTATTCATCAATTGGAATTAAATGGTTTGACCCCTAGTGGTGGAGATATTTTGGTGGTAGGAGCAACTGGCGGAGTTGGAAGCATGGCGATTGCCCAACTAAAAGCATTAGGCTATTCCTCTATTACGGCTGGCACAAGAAAACAAACTGAATCTGACTTTTTATTCTCAATTGGAGCATCACAAGTTTCTCCACTTTCAGAAATTCAATTGGATCCTAAGAAACCCTTAGCAAAACAACGTTGGCAAGGTGTTGTTGATCCTGTCGGCGGAGACTTATTGCCTGACTTATTTGCTCAAATTAATTACAACGGAGCCTTAGCTTTAAGTGGAAATGCTGGTGGAATTAACTTTTCAGCTTCTGTTTTTCCATTTATTTTACGTGGAGTCAAACTTTTAGGAATTGATTCAGTTGATTGCCCTCTCCAATTAAGACAAGAGCTTTGGTCCAAATTAGCTACTACTATGAAACCTGCTAACTTGGAAGGCATGCTTGATAATGAAATTAGTTTAACAGAATTGCCATTGGCTTTAGAAAAAATTCTAGCAGGAAAAATGCGCGGTCGAACTCTCGTTAAATTAAACTAATCAAAAAAGATGGAAGCTAGTTCTCAAGCTTCCATCTTTTTGATTTCATGATTATGTTCAATATAAATTGTGCCAAAATAACGTGGTTGGTTGTCTTCAAAGACTAAATAGCTATCATCATCAATTCCATACCCTACTGAAACACCAGCTTTTTTTAGTCCTGAGCGTAGCATCCGATGTTCCCGCCATTTTGAGTAATGAGCACTAATAACAGTATCTTTCAATAGTCCTAATCCTTTTTTCACTCGAATACCAAAAGGATTATCTTTATAAGAAATCAGCATCGTTTCGGGCATAATCAAACTGCCGGCTGAAAATCCCATCAAAGGAACCCCTTGATGATAAGCTTTTATCAAGGCCTCCTTAACACGACCTTTAACAAATATTCGCGCATATTTCAATGTAATTCCAGAACCAATTAAAATTAAATCCGCTGATTTAATCCCTTTCAGCAGTTCTTTCTTACTAATTCGATTGCCTATAATTGTCTGAACATGAAAAAATCCAGCTGCATAAAATTGTTCCCGAATCTGTTTTTCATACTTTAGTGCCCCACCATGGCGAATCGTTAAATAAACAATCTTACTTGTAGGCTTTAACCCTTCAGTTGCATAGGCGACAATTTCTGAGCTAGGTGGTGGCGACCCGCCACCTAAGATAATTTTTTTCTTTTTTTTCATCATTTTAGTCGCCCACCTTCTTTATTATTTCGCTTGCATTAAAACCCAGCGGTCCAAATCAACAAAACCTAAACGATGATAAATACTACCCGCTGCTGGATTTGTAAAAAAGAGACAGGCTGATTTTTTCTGATTATGGCAATGTTCTACAAGACTGGTCACTACTGCCGACCCATATCCGTTTCCTCGAGCTGATTCTAGTGTTGCTATCCCAACAATCATACCTGACGATTGACTTTCAACTGCAATTTTACCACCAGAAACAAGTTCTCCTTGTTGATTTTTTATGACTTTAATAACAGCACTGCCACTAGCAATTTCTTTTTCTAAGTCATCAATTGTTACAACAGAATGATTAAAAGCTGCTTCTTGCAACGCAATATATTTCGGGATATCGGCTACTTCTAAATCTGTCACGTAATCGGTTTGCAAAGATTTCATTCTTAACTTTTGGCATTCAGCAAAATAAGATAAGTCTTTTTTGAACTCTGGAAAAGCAGTTGCATACTGATCCAGCGCCTCTTTCCGACCAGAGATAAATCGACTATTTTTTTGTTCTTTAATACAGGCAATAAACGCTTCTAAACCTGAAAAATTAGCTTCATGAGCTGGAATGATATTATTTTTATAGCGTAATAGCACGCCACTAATTTTATGATCATCCTCGCGGTAGCACCAAATGTCTTGGTCCTCTGAATCAAATCCATACGTTTCAATATCCCCAATGATAAATAAATTTAAAGCTGGTCTTGAACTTAAATAAGCTAAAATTTCTTCTTCATCTTTTGCGGTACATTTGACAAACATCTAATCACCTACTTTCATTTTAATCAGCAAATGCACTCCAATCTTTGGTCATCCATGGAACAGCTAATGTCACTGTTTCAGCAAATTCTTCATTAAATGCCCGAGTTTGAACTCTCTTTCCTCGGCGTTTTTCGTAGCCAGCACACACCATGCGTTCTTCTAGTGTTTCCGGCTCTACTAAAGGCACTAAAATAACAGGTTTTTCTTCCGTTGGTAAAGCGACAAATGTCATAAAACTCGTTGCAGCTAAGTAACGTTCTCCTGTTAATAATTCTTCTCCCATTACTTTAGCAAAAACTTCAATTGATGTTTTCCCAACACCAGTTACATAAGTTTCCACACAAACAGAATGATCTTCATGAATCGGGTGTAAAAAATCTAATGAGTCGGTTGAAGCTGTCACACAAACTTCTCGACTATGACGTGTGACTGAGATAGATGCTGTATCATCAATTAAACTCATTAACTTCCCACCAAATAAGGTCTTATGTTGATTTAAATCATAAGGGAATACGCGATGTGTTTGAACAACCCGTGACTCACGACATTTTTTAACTTTACGCTTTTCTTTATTCTCCATTTGCTTTCCTCCATTGTATCTACTAGGTTCTTATATCCTTATTATATCATAGCTTCTTTATAATCGTACTTCACAATGATTCATTTATTTTAGGATAGAATTAGTAGTGATAAATGGAGTATACTAGAAGATAGATAAGTCCACAGATTGAATAGATTCGGAGGAATTATGTTGAAAAAAATTATATTATTTGGTGATAGCATCACTGCCGGCTATCTAGATGGTTATGTATCTAAAGCTTTAACAGACAGACTCGCTGCCTTCTTACCTGAAGATAAAATCATAAATGTTGGGATTCCTGGGGATACAACGAACGGTGGATTGGAACGTTTTGAGCAACATGTTTTAAAAAGAGATCCTGATTTAGTCACAATTTTATTCGGATCTAATGACGTTACACTGGCTGAAAATATTTCACTCACTATGTATAAAAATAATATTTTAACGATGATTGAACAAGTTGGAGCTGAAAAAGTCTTATTAATTACACCCAGCTTTTCGAATCCACTTGTGCAGCATGACGAGCGACCAAATAGTCGCATTCTAGCATATGGAAATGCGATTCGTGAGTTAGCTAAAGAACATCAGACTTTATTAGCTGATTTACAAATTGCTTTTTTAGATAGTCCTAATTATGTCGATTTTTTACAAAAAGATGGATTTCATTTAAATGAAAAAGGCTATGATTTATTAGCTGAGTTGATTGCCCATACACTTCAATCTTAACAGAGTCGATGAGGTTAAGGTTTCTTTTATAATTTTTAAGGAACCTTAGCCCCATGTCCAACTCGGTTCTCCCCTACTGTTACACTCGCACTCATTCTATTTACCACCTCACTATAAGTCTTAGCTCTCTTCTCAATGACCTATCCAGCTATAGTTTTTCCATGTAAATACAAGCCTTCATCAATTTCATCTAATCTGGTTATTTCTAAAACATGATTAAATCTATTCTTAATGTTTGCTTTGATTTCATCAAGCGTTAATTCCGCCGAAAAAACCAATAATTTATGAAGTGTTCGAACTTCTTTATGTCCGACTTTAATTTCAACTTGGTATACAACAACGTCTGTCCAATGGTCCTCAATTTGCATCTACTTCACTCTTCCTTCTCTATTTATTAACATTCATTATACCTTGTTCCGAATAAAACTGTGCCTGATAATTGAAAACACAATTCAGCTAAATAACTCGTTTCCTTTGGGCCTTTGCCAGAACCACCACTATCATTTCCAACGACTATCACATCTGGCTGATTTAGTGGTTGATTTCCTTGCTTCTCTTTTCTTCTTTCAGAAGAAACTAAGTACTCTTCAGTTCCATCTGGAATGTTTTCTAACTCTTCAGGCTCATCTGAATCCTCAAACGAAATTGTTAAATTTAGATCATCGTCTTCCTCAATCAAAACTGGTTCAATTAGGATAGCGGGATCTAAAGGGTCATAAGATTGACTAATCGTTTCATTTGGCTGCTTGGGTTCATCGGCTTGGACTATTTCAGTGTAAAATAGATAAAAAGTAACTAAACAACTGATTAGCAACAATTTATTGGTTAATTTATACGTTTCTTTTTTATCCAATCGTGTCACTCTCATTTCTAATTTTGATTAATATATTGGCAACATTTGCCCAATCTTTTGGCGACGGTGGCGCATTCCAAACTAAATAGTTGAGGCTATCGCTCTTTTTTTTAATAAAATAGTCCGTTAAAAGTAAATCTGTTTTTTTAGTCAGATGGTGCTCAATTTTCAAGTTGAGATTGGATAAATTTTTTAAATTTTGAGATATTAGTCGATTATAATGAAGACCGTTTGAAAAATCAATACAGACAGTAATTTCATCCATAAAAAAAGAAACAGGTAGAAATGTTACAATTAAAAATAAATATTGATTAAACAAATACTTTTTATTTGCTTGAATTAGCTGCCTTTTTTGAACATTCTTTGAGTTTTCAATAAATTTTTCGCAAAAAATAACAATTTCTGGATAGTTTTCTTGAATAAAAACCACGTTTACAATCTCATCAAAAATAGAATCCACTTTTTCAAAATAATCTGCCTTAAAATGAATGATATCTAGTTCATTCTGAAATTTAACCTGATCCTCTAGCGTCAATTTCCTAGGAAAATGTTGCTGAAACTCATCTATAAACTTTGTCGTTAAATAGTTCGTTCTAGGCTGTGAACTAAAATCAGGCAGAACATCAGACAGGATATTTTCACAAATAATAAACGCCATGATAAAAGTGACTTCATTGTCAATACTCTCAAGAGGTTTGATACTCTTACTCGTGAAAAAGGACTTGATAGCATCAGCCATTTTATTCGCTCTTTGACTTTTACTAGCTAATGCTAAAGGCTTTAAATCATTATCACACATTTTATTTTTTTGCTTCTGTCTAAAAAGAACAATACTAAAAAAATAGAATAACTTTGTTTTCATCGTTTCAGCTATCGGGGATGGTGTATTTTCCATGACAATTCTCACCAATTTTCTGGCATCTTTATATAAAAATTTAGAGAATGGATAATCCATTTGATTAAATAAACAATAATACATATTGAAGAAATAACCTCTAATTTTCGGCTCGCTCCCGACTAGCTGAAACTTCGATGATAAATGAATTCCATGAGAGCGCAATTCTTCTTTTAACTTTTTGATCCATTTATAAACACCTGCACGACTTAAAAAATTCGCTTCAGCAAAATCCATCACATTCACAAATGTTCCGTGAAAAATCTGATCCAATATTTTAAAAGCAGGAGATTCCATAATATAAATATGCATTAATAGTTTTGAATTTGCTTCACCATTCGTTATTAATTGAATTTCAGTGTCGCTTTTTTTTATCTGAAAATAAGAAGTTACATCATATGTTTCAAAATCCAAAGCTAAAGATTCTACAACACTCGCCAATACAAATGATGAGATATTCAGTTCTTTTTCAATTCTTAAAATTGAAACCTTTTGTTGATAGCTATCCTCGATGTACTTTAGAACAGCTAACTTCCTACTCTCTAATTTATCTATAAAATGTTCCAAAAATTCTCCCTCCACTTGCAGCCGTTATCCTGATTACTATTGAATTTTATTGAGGTCCTAAATTCATGGATAACGAAAAATAAACTACATTTTCTCATTTAAGTCTTTTTGAGGTTTTCTTTTTGTGCTTTATTTCTATTTTGTCTTTTCTTACGAAGTCTCGCTTTTTGGCGTCTAATTTCTTCTTCTTTTTTCTTTTTTCGTAAAATTAAAACTAAAGTAATAATTGCCAAAAGTAAAATAAGCAATACACAACCTACTAATAGATATAACCATGTATAACTACTTTCAATTGAAACATCTTTATCATTTAATTCCTTGGCCGTTTTCGAATCAATGGTAAATTCTTTCTCAAAGTCCCACTTATCATCCTTGGAAGTCGCTGTTGCTTTAAATACGTAAGTACCTGCTTCTAATTTTTTCCCGTTCAACGCGACTGGAAAATTAAAGTTCGAATTTGGAGCCATTTGCATGCCTTCCTTATCTTCCTTAAATAAAACCTCTGAATTGCCTTTGCGAGTAATTTGAGCTTTTACACCCAACTTATTAATAAAACGTGCAGTTGGATTTTGCAAATTTGCTGTTATGACATTTCTAGCATTAACTTGGTCTGGTTTGACATTTTGTAGAGTCATTTGAGGGGCAATTTTATCCTCTGATAAACGCAAGACTAAACCAATAACATAAGCATAACGATTTTCAATCGCTAATCCCTCACCATTTTTAGCATCTTTTTTTCCATCGCTTTCTTTTTCCTGCAATGTAATTCCGCCGGCTAAAATTCCTTTAAAACTCTCTTTAGGCATTGTAATCGTTAACGGAACCGTCACTTCACTTTTAGCTGGAATCGCGACTTCTTTCGCTACACTGACCATATCTTTTAGATTATAAAGTAAGGTGCTATCTGCTTTACCTTTTACTTTTCCGTACTCGACAACACCATTAATGTTTGTCGTTGCTGAGTTTACGCTAGGTTCAACAATGACTTCTTTATCTGTATCGTTACGTAATTTTACCTCAATAGTTTGGCTTGTATTTTCTTTCATGACTAAATCAAAATAAGTTTTTTCTTTATTTAATTGATTTTCTGGAATCGTAGGGATAGCTGCAAAATTCAATTCCGATGCCTGAACTGTTTTACACTCTACTAGTATACTTAAAAATAATATTAAAGTGATAATTATGTTATATTTTCTCATTTTAGGCTCCTAACTAATAGAAAATTGAAAGCATTGATTATTCACCAATGCTTTCAACTTCATATTTAACGTATTTTATGCTTCTGGATCTGGGTCAACTTCATTTGTTGGTACATCTGATAATGTCCAAGTTAAGTTGGTTTCATAGGTACCTTTGTATTTAGTTGTTTTACCTGGAACAGCTAATTTCACACTATTTGCTTTCGTTGTATCATCTCCAGCACGGTATAATTGAGTACCCGCACCTTCACCTTCAGCAGCTGTCATAACGACTTGGTCTGCACCTGGAACTAAAGAGAATGTTTTAGTCACAATACTTGGGATTAGAGATTCTGAATCTGTTACTGCTGTTCCATTTTCAAATGAAATAGCTGCACCTGTTAAGATATTTTTTTCAGCCGTTTCAAATTGAGCATTTTGTTTTACTTGTAATGACCAACCTAATTCACCACCACGTTTATCCGTTACTTGAACATAGTTTGGACGAGTTTCACCACCAACAATTGGTTGTGCGTTAGCAGGATAAACTTGATCTTTAGGAGATACTTTTTGTTCGCCAAAGTATAAAGGTGAAGCAAAATCAATACTTAAAGGTCCAGGAGTACCTGGTTTAATTGGTTTTTCTGGATCAGTTGGATCAACTGGAGTCACTTCTTCGCCTGGATCTAATGGATCTACTGGAGTTGTGATGTCTGTATCCGTTACAAATTTAACTGTTCCACCTGTTGAATAAGTTGCAGCTGATGCAATCGCTCCACCTAATACCAAAGTACTTACTGCTACCGTTGCTGTTGTTACTAATTTTGTCATTTTCATTTTTCATTCTCCTCTGATTGTTTAATTTAGTTGTACGATTTGGCTAATTCATTCGTCTTACTCTTCTTCTGTTGGAATGTCAGACAAGATCCAAGTTAATTTTGTACTATATTTAACAGCATCTTTAGGAGTCGCACCTGGAACACTTAATGTGACAGCTTTATTCACTGCTACAGTTTCATTTTCTTCTGGTGTTTCCCCTGCGATTTCCATATTTTCTACCGTTCCATAATAAGAAGCCCAAGTTCCCCAACCACTACCTTTTTCAGCACTCATAACCACTGAAGTAGCACCTGCTGGATCTAATGTTACAACACTTTCAGCAATTGCTGCTGGTGAAGTTGAAGCACTATTTGCTGTTCCAGAAGCTAATTGTAAAGTTGTTCCTGTTAATGTTTTATTTGTTGCTGTAGCATTTGAAAATTGGCCTTCTTGTTTAACAGATAAGTTCCAACCTAAGTTCCCAGTATGAGTATCCGTTACTTGAACATAGTTAGGTCGGTAGCTACCATCTTTAATTTTTTGTGCATTGGCAAAGTACGTTTCATTTTTGTTTGAAATCTTATTTTTACCAAAAGTTAAGCTTGAAGCATAGTCAATACTTAAAGGACCTGGAGTTCCTGGATTTGGACCTTCTGGATCAGTTGGATCGATTGGGTCAACTTCTTCACCTGGATCAGTTGGGTCAATTGGTTTTGTAATATCATTACTTTCTGTAAATTCTACAATCCCGTTGCTTTCATAACTAGCTTTTTCTGCAGCAAGTACACTGCTACCGTTCAAGGCTAAAGCACCTAAGATAATTGCTGATGTTGTCATTTTTGTTGTTAATTTCATTGTGTAATTCCTCCATTTTTTTGTTTTTTATTATTAGAATTGTATAGCAATGTTGCCAATACAATTGTGAATAAACCAGTTAATAAGGTCGTTAGATAAGCTTTTTCTCCTGTTTGCGGAAAATATTTTTGCCCATTAGTTAGTGGCAGTTTTACAGTCCCAGTACCGGTATTTGGATGTGTCTCAGTCCCAGGGAGTTCATTTTCTGGTTCGGTAATTTTTTCATAAACGCCATAAAACGAAACTTCTCCATTAGATTGATACTGAGCCTCACTTCTTGCTTCAGAAGCCTCACCCGTTCCACTAAAACCTACTAGAAAAAATACAGCCATAAACAGGAAAATCCATTTCTTCATAATTTTCCTCCTTTATATAAAAAGCTCGTTGAGCCGGTTAGCTCTGACAAGAAAATAGGAAAAATTGATAGGACGCTTTTTGTCCTCTCGAATTTTTATCTTTTTCTAGAAGAGTTGGCTCATAAGAGCTGGCCTAATAAAAAGCTCGTTGAGCCGATTAGCTCTGGCCGAAAAATAGGGAATGGGAGGAATGACGCTTTTTGTCATTTTTACCATTCATCTTTTTTCCGAAGAGTTGGCTCATAAGAGCTGGCCTAATAAAAAGCTCATTGAGCCCCATCCCTACTCATTCGCCGGAGTATCTAATAAAGTCCAGCTAATTTCTCCACTGTAAGCCTCTGGAAACGCAGCACCCGTTTTTATTTGCAAACTCAGACCTTCTTCGCCAGTCCATTCATCTGAAATAGCTAAGACATCATCATTTTGACTAAGGCCGTCATAAACGGATATCGCTTCTGCACCTAGTAATTGATTCTGACTACCATGCCTATAATAAATCGCATTTTTCAACGTATGACCAGAACTGCTTTCTAGGAACTTACTCATTTTTGCCGTAATGCTCCATTTTGATTTAACTGTTCTTGTATCTTGAACAGCTAAAGAACCGGTCATTTCTGAAATTGGATAAACTTCAGATTTTGTTGAAATTTTCAGGGATTCACCAAAACTAATTTGCGATGGAGCCGAAATAAATTTAAGTTGCCTTAATTCATAACGATACGTTACACTAATCGGTGCTTCAGTAAATGTTCCATTTTCATTACTAGGTATTTCCACTAATAAATAATCTGGGAACTCTTTTCTTTCAGCCGAGTAAGACTCTCCTAGATATCCAGTTTTACTGATACTTTCAGCAATTGGTTGATTCGATTCATCTACATAATTAAAGGTAACTTGACCAGCTTTCTTTTCTGCCAAATTGGCAATTGTCTGCTTGTCCTGAATCGTAGCATTGTCTCCAATAGCTTCAAAATTAGTCGTCAACTTTTTGGGACCATCTGCTCCAGTAACTTTCCCACGAAAAACAAGTTTCTGGGTTAATTTATCAAAAGATAAGGTTGCTTTCGGGAAAATCATTGCGGTACCGTCAGTAGTAATTTCTTGATCTGAAATCGCTACTCCATCAATAATCGCTGAATTCACTTCATAATCAATACCTGCTGGCAAAGTAGCATGCGTTGCAACATTATCCCAATCTGAAGCTCCAAAAACTTCTGATAGATATTTATTTATAACCTGATACTCTACAATATCGCCAGTATTGACATTAATTTCAGAAGAATATTCTCCATTTTGTGTTACATTTTTCATTAGGACTTCTTGATCTGCCTCTAATTCTTGTGGCAATTCAGAAATAGCAATTGCATTTTGAGCCCAGTTTCCGCCTGTTGAAGAGGTAAATCCCCAATATGCTTCTTGCCCTTTAAATTCAGTTTGCGGATCAATTGGTGCACTAATTTGGTCAAAACCTTCTAACTGATAATTTAATGTCTTTGTTTCTGCATTCCAGGACACAGTAAACGAACGCCATTTTCCATTAGATAGATAACCTGGAGAATATTGAACATATGAATGCTCGCCGGTATAGTTATTATTATTTGCTTTAGGACGCACCATCGCAATATGTCCATAATCACTATTTCTATTTAACTCTCGGTCAACTCTATTGCTCGAACCATTATTATAGTAGGTATCAAATTCAATTGATAAGGCGTTATGCACGTAGTTGGCTCCACTTTTAGAAATATAAGCCCCCATAGCAAAACCGCTACTCCCAATAACAGATTCAGGATTAGTAGCCATCCGCTCATCATTTTGGAGCGTAAAAGTAACACCATCACCAGCGCTTTTCCCTGAATCTCCCAGATAAATGTAAGATTTCAAAGAAAAATCTTGTGTTAAGTCAAGCTTATTTTTTGACCAAATACTTCCAGTTTGACTTTTAGTTTTACTTAACTCTAAAATAGTTGGCTCAATAAAATTCGCACCAGTTCCAATTGGATTTCTGAATTTTTCATTAATGATCAACCTTTTTTGAGGCATATTATCGTTGATTCCTCTAGTTACAGCGCTGCGACTTTGAATCTTACCAATATTTTTTATTTCTTCAACTGCTTCTATAGAAGGTGTGTCCGTTTTTTCATCCGCTTCAGAAGTAGTATCTTGTTCTAACTCTACTTCATCACTCTCTTCCACAATTGTGACAGTTTCACTATTCGACGTGCTTTTAACGCCATCTTGGAATGTTTCAGCCACATATTCAACTGTTCCAGAGTGTTGAATACTTACATTTAGAGTCACAATATTGCTACTTAGAGGTTGTTCTGACTCTTCGTTAATCATTTCATCAGTAGGAATCTCTGGCTGAATGATTAATTCTGTAGCAGTACTCGTAATTGAAAATTCATTTTGATTGCTTTCGTTTAATGAATAATCAATTAACTGACTATTATCTGTAATCGGAATTTTAATTTCAGAAGTAAAAGTACTTGGAATCTCTAAGTCTAGCTGAATACTATTTTTTTCTGAACCAACTTTTGACGAGAGCACTAGTTTCGCTTCGTTATCAAAAGCCTTAATTGTTTGATCTTTTTTTAAACTTGTATTCAGCATTGTACTAAACAAAAATAAAGCACAGAATAGTATAGTTAGCTTTAACCCTTTTTTCCTTTTAGCCATTTTTTCTCCTTTCATAACTAATTTTTGAAGTCCTCACTCTCCCTCCGTCAATTAGAATAACAAATTCAGCATTTGGTTATGTCTCTACAATTTTATTCTAGAATACATTTTTCAAAAAAAACGGGTTTTATGGCTAGTTATACCTAGCTTTTTTTCAAGATAGCTATTCGTTATTTTTCTTATTAAAATGAATGAATTAGGTATGGGGAAACTAATACTGACTTAAATAAAAGCAAAAAAAAGAACCAAAACTATGACTACTTAGTTTTGGTTCTTGAAATTCTATAAAATTTATAAATCGTTATTCAATTCCTCTTACTTTATCTTTAACCTTTTAAAACCACCAAACCATCAACGAAATTCCAACAACACCAAACACAATCGACCACATAATATTTTTCGTTTTATACGCTATAAAAAAGACTACAATAGCAGGAATAAGTTTTAAATTTTCAAGTGGATTTATCGAAAATTGGTTCTCCCAAAAAAAGATATCTGAAAAAATTAATGCTGCAAAAATGGATACTGGAATAAAAGACATCCACCTCACAATTTTTTCAGGGATTTCTCGATTATTTAAAAGTAACATCGGTAGCATCCTTGGCAAATATGTGACAACTGCCATTCCAAGAATTAAATACAATTGTTGACTCGTTAAACTCATAGAGAATCAACCTCCTTCTTATCTGGCTTAGACAGAATATATTCGTCTACCAAAAATCCAATAATTGACGCGATTAATGCCCCTAACACTAAAGCAATATTATGCTTTAAAAGAATCATCAAAATAACAGATAAAATACCTGATAAACAACCTACAAAGATAAATAATGGCGAGACAAACTGCATAACTAGTAAACAAATAAACATAGCAACTAAGACATAATTCATAATCGTTGTATTTACAGTCAATTGGCTTCCTACTATTCCACCAACAATTGTGCTAAGTCCCCAAGTAACATAGGGAATAAAGGTAGTTGCCATTGCATGTTTTTGATCCCATTTATGATTTAGAAATTGATTGTAATTAACAGCATAACTTTCATCTGCTAATGAATGGGTAAAAATTAATAAAAATGGCACTGAACTTTTCTTAAAATAAGTAGACATACTTGAACTCATTAACACATGCCGTAAATTTAAAAAGAACGTCATGATAATCATAGCTGGCACGGTCGCACCCATAACCAACATTGAAGCCACCATAAACTGCGAAGCTCCTGCGTAAACTAAAAAACTCATTAGTCCAATCCCCAAAGGACTAAACCCTGCATCGTAGAGCACCATTCCACAAGCAATACCTAATGGAATAAAACCTAAAGTAACAGGATATACAACCTTAAAACTATCTAACCAAACTTCTTTTTTCACACTTTCATCCCCTTAACTTTAGCCTATGTAGAATAACTAAATAGTAAGAGTTATTATAGCATACTCTCATCAAATTGTAAGATTTTTTCAGAAAAATAATAAGCTAAGAACCTAGTAAAACCAGGTGCTCAGCTTATTATTGATTTAAAACTACATTGAGTCGTTTATTTTATAGATAATACTTAGTTTTAACAGTTAAATCTTCATCTAATTCGTAAACTAATGGTTGCCCAGTTGGAATTTCTAAGCCCATAATATCTTCATCTGAAATACCTTCGATATATTTAGCTAGCGCACGCAATGAATTGCCATGCGCTGCAACTAAAACTGTTTTATTATCTAAAATAGCAGGGGCAATTTGATCTTCCCAAAAAGGAATCACGCGTTCTAAAGTAACTTTTAGATTCTCGCCCATTGGAACACGACTCTTTTGTAAGTTCGCATAGCGACGATCATGAGAAGCCGATTGTGGATCAGTTGGATCCAATAATGGAGGCAATGTATCATACGAACGACGCCATAATTGAACTTGATCTACACCATATTTTTCTGCTGTTTCTTGTTTATTTAACCCCTGTAGAGCACCGTAATGACGCTCATTTAAACGCCAAGATTTTACTTCTGGCACCCATAGTTGATCCGAGCCTTCTAGGACAATATGACAAGTTTTAATTGCTCTTTTTAAAACAGAAGTAAAGGCAAGATCAAATTCAATACCCGCTTCTTTTATTTTACGGCCCGCTTCTTCGGCCTCGGCTAAACCAGCTTCACTTAAATCAACATCCACCCAACCAGTAAATTGGTTCAAGGCATTCCAGTCACTTAATCCATGACGTACAAATACTAATTTCATTAAAATCCCCACTTTCCTATATCCTTATACATTTATTGTACACCTAATTAAAAAAATTGCACACTAAAACCCATCGCTTTTAAAGAAAATTTAGTTTATACTAATGAGGAAGATAGTTGTTTATTTTTAGTAAAACCAATTGATATAATGAAGGGTCTGACTATTTAATATGTTAAAGAGAATTGTATATGGTAGCTGGTTTGTCAGTTTAGTTTATTTTATTGTTTATCTAACCATGCCTTTTTTAGAAAAAGCCGTGCGTAGTGGTGGCATTATGGTTTATATTCACGTCTTTATGGATTTAATCTTTATTGGCGGTTTATTCTTCATTATTGTTTCGATTATTCGGTATTTTTTTGTAGATCCAAATAAATAAAAAAGAGAGAAATGAGCTAAACGATAGCCCATTTCTCTCTTTTTTAACGTTTTAGTGTTTTAACGCTTTATAATATAGACCAGAAACAAAAACAGCTCCGCCGACAATATTGCCTAAGTAGACCGGTACAAAATTTTGTAAAAGTTCTAACCAAGTTGCTTGACCTTCAAAAATAGCAGCTGGGATAACAAATAGATTCGCCACACTATGTTGGAAACCAATCGCTACAAATACCATAACTGGGAACCAAATACCTAAAATTTTGCCACTACTTTCCTTCGCTCCATAACAAAGCCATAATGCAATTCCTACAAACCAATTACAACCAATGCCTGAAACAAAAGCCTGAAGCGGTGTTGCCGCTATTTTGCCTTGAGCTAAAGTAATTGTTTCATGTAAATAAACACCTGAGCTAGTTAATCCAACAATATGACCAAAGAAATAAGCCACAAAAATTGCTCCAACAGCATTGGCTAAGGTAATCGTTACCCAATTTAGTAATAGGTCTTTTGTGTTAACTTTCTTATCAAACCAAGCTGCGGCAACAGCCATCATATTACCTGTAATGAGTTCACCACCACCTAATAATATAACAATTAGGCCCACAGGAAAGACACATGCACCAATAAAACTAGCAATACTGCCCCAATCTTCAATCATGGAAGAAGCTACACGAATATAGGCTAAGTAGCCTAATGAAATCATAGCTCCACCAACAAATCCTAATAATAGCTTAGAAACGAATGGTTTAGCAATTTTCTTTGTTCCCATGTCAATCGTGATATCTAAAATCTCGTCCGGTGTATACATTGTTTCACTCCTAAATAAAAAGTTTGTTGAGCCGTTTAGCTCCGGCAAGAAAATAGGAAAAATTGATATGGCGTTTTTTGCCATCTCGAATTTTTATCTTTTTCTCGAGGAGTTGGCTCATAAGAACTAGCCTTGATAAAAAGTTTGTTGAGTCGTTTAGCTCCGGCAAGAAAATAGGAAAAATTGATATGGCGCTTTTTGCCATCTCGAATTTTTATCTTTTTCTCGAGGAGTTGACTCATAAGAACTGGATAGGATAGTATGTGCCTTATTTTTCACAATCAAAAAACAGCCTATCTACTATACTCGAATTCTATTTTACTTCATTTTGTGAAAAAATTCACCTATTTTTTTGTAATTTAACTAAATATATCAACTTTTTTAGATTTTTCTCATTCCAATAGTAAAAAAAGAAAGCTGAAAAATTATCAGCTTTCTTTTTATTTACTTATTTTCCTCTTTTAATTGTTCTAAAGTTTGATACAACACAGGATATTGGCGTTTCAAGGAAATTATTTTCCCAGCTTTATTAATAAAACAATGGGTAGTTTCACCACTTGCTGCTATCTTATCGCCATGCAAAACTAGATAGTTAAATGTTAAACGAGCACTAGAATTTGATTTAACACCAATACGAATCGTTAATTCATCATTAAATCGCACCATCGTTTTATACTGGCAAGCAACATCTAACACAGGACTTCCTAACCCTTCTTCCTCTAAGAAGCCACTGCCGTAACCAAGCTGGTCTAATAAATCAAATCGAGCTTCTTCAAACCAACGAATGACATTTGAATGGTGAACAATTCCCATCTGGTCCGTTTCATAAAAAAATACTTTGCGGTAATAAGGTTCAAGCTTCATTTATACGCCCTCTTTTCTACTCATTTTTAAAATTTATAAAAAAACCAGAAGAAACTTCACCACCTTATTTGATGAAATAACTTCTGATTGCTTCTTGAATTATTTAACTAAAAAATTAGTTAGCTCACCTTGTTCATTGATACTAATCATATAATTCAAACTGCCTTTTTGATACTCAACTGGAAGAATAGTCGTTGCCACTTCACCATCGCCAGTAGTATTCTTTTCATTTCGCATCGTTGTTTTACCAAATTCTTTTAATTCACCTTTGTCTGCTACAAATTTTTCAAAGGCTTTTTTAAAGCTATCTTGGCTCATTTCCTTTTGTAAATCCTCGGGAAATAATTGGATTAAAGCTTGGTAGTCTTGATTATTGAACAGTTCTATTGCTGTTTCTGCTTGCTTTTGAACTTCTTTTTGATCAAATTTATCTGATAGCACGTCACTACTTGTACTTGTGCAACCAACTAATAATAACATAACCAAAGAAATCACTAAAGCCAATCCATTTCTCTTTTTTAACATGAAACAGTCTCCTTATCTTAAACTAAAATTAGGTTTACATTTCTCACTACCTATTATAAAGTATACGCTTTTTAGAGATAGACGGCAATTTAATTTAAGCTTCTTCTTCCCCAGCAAGATAGTGCAGATAACTATTAATGCCGGTCGCAACTAGGAATATTAACCAACCAGGATGCCACAAATTAAACAGAAAACCCAATACGAGGTAAATAAGCGTTGCAGTAGTCCAAATGATACTTTGTAGAGCTTCCGATTTTTTCTGTTTAGGACTTTTTTGTCCATCTTCTCGAAACTCATCTTCATGTTGAGCTTTCTTTGCTTTGCTCCCTCTAACACCCCAATAAATCAAATTAGCAGTTGCCAGTGCAACAATAAATAGACAACCAATAATAGCCATTGTTTCACTAATATTCTGCCAAATCAAGTAAACTATCGGAGAACTAATATAGAGAAAGATTGAAAAAGCAATCCCAAATCCTCTATTTTTAGTATCAACTAATTCTGCCTCTTTCTCTTCAAGCTCAGTTGGTTCCATTAACTCTAATTCTTTTTTTAAATCCTCGGCCGAACCGATTGAACGGATAACGGTCCCGATTGCTTCATTTTCGCCGACACCATCAGCTAGCAATTCTTCGTACTTTTCCGTCATGTTCTCCAGCATTGTTAAACGCATATCCACAATCTCTTTAGTTCTTGGCAACTCACTAAAAATGGCTTCTATATAACTTCTAATCTGGTCCATTTTAAACACTCCCTTTGTATAAAAATTTTGTTGAGCCGGTTAGCTCCAGCAAGAAAATAGGAAAAATTGATAGGACGTTTTTTGTCCTCTCGAATTTTTATCTTTTTCTCGAGGAGTTGGCTCATAAGAATTAGCCTTTTACAAATTGGTCAATAATTTGCTTAATGGTTTCCCACTCTTTACATTTTTCATGATAGTACTTCAATCCTGAATTTGTGATTTGATAATACGTACGCCGGCGCCCATTAGTTTCATCTCCATGATAAGAAGCAATATAGCCATTCTTCTCTAATCGATTAAAGCTAGAGTATAAAGTGGTTTCTTTAATTTGATACATATTTTCTGATCTCAAGGCAATCTCTTTTGAAATTTGATATCCATAGGAATCTCCTTTAACTAATATAGCTAAAATAATGGTATCGTTATGTCCACGGATAACATCACTACTAATCATACTAATGCCTCCAATCTTTCACCATATTACTACGACTGGTGTAGTAAAAGTATAACATGATTACCACGACAGGTAAAGTAATTAATTCTAAAAAAAGAGAGCATGAATGTTCATTCACTCTCTCCCTTCATTATTTGATGTGATTGGATAGTGATAAAAGGTAACGCTCCATCTGTATGAATTCGATCCCCACCCCCATTACGACTATGGTAGCTCGTAGTAAAATGTTCCGCAAGATAAATATCTTTAATACAACCACTAGTTTGAAGTGTTTCAATTAAGAAATCACGTTCTTTGTCTACATTTGCATCGATTTTATGCGTGATTTGACCCGTAAATAAGGACAGCCCAATATTTTTATCAAATGTGGCACCGCCAATCCAATCCGCCTGTTTCCCACCTGGTAAATGCCAATCTTCTGGTGTTTTCCATAAACGGACATGGTGTCTTTTACGAGGGTTTCCATCAATTTCCCGCTCAAAAGCCAAATCTTGTTGCTGAGCGCCAAATAAATAAAGAGAACTTACAGGTGCTTTTTTATAAGATTTTCCAAAAACACTTGATGTGACAATTTTTATTGAAGATTGAAGAGTAAGTGGATCTGCTTGATGCCAGCCAGCTTTTTCAAAGGCTACGAGTAAGTCTTCTTCACTGCCATAAAAAGCTAAATTAATTGGATCACCTAACAGGCCATCACTAGTTTTAGCACGACCAATAAAATAATCTGGTACATAAAATCGAGCAAGAAGTCTATTTAACCTTGGTAAGACAACATACGCACTAAAAAACCAAAATAAAATATACGTAACAATATGGATTTCTTTCGTTAAAATTGTAGCAAATAGGGCTTGATAAACAACAATTGCTAAAAAAATCGTTAGACAAAATTTTACTACATAAAAAACAACATGCAACCAATTTTGATACCACAACATATCCTCACACTCCACCTTGAATTTACCTCTACTATAACAAATCTAAGGCTGAGTGAATAGAAATAACCTTTAGAAAAAGATCATTCGCAATATTTTACAATCTTTCTTAAACATAGTACGCTATCATTAAAAACAAGGAGGTATTAGATGGATATTGAGAATCGAAAGATTATCTATGATGATGACTTAGATATTGAAGCGTATCATTTTGAAGGCATTATTCAAGCATTCCCAGCCCATTTTCATGACTATTACGTCACCGGTTATACTGAATCTGGTAAACGCCAGCTTTCAGTTAATCAACAAGATTATCGTTTAGAGACTGGCGATACTTTATTATTAAACCCACTAGATACTCATGCTTGTGAAACGCTTGAAAATTATCAACTGAATTATCGGGCGCTGAATCTAAAAACTGAGGTCTTGCAAAAAGCTGTTTATGAGATTACAGGCAGCTATGAATTGCCAATTTTTCAACATTCAATTGTAAAAAATGAACAACTAGGTGAACTACTTAGAGATGTTCATATCGCTATTTTCCAAAAAAAGAGCAGCTTTGAAAAAGAAGAGTGTTTTTATTTTTTTATTAAACAACTTCTTTCAGCATCAAACCTAACTCTTTCACCAAATCAAGCTAATGAAGCACCTACAAGTCTAGAAAAAATGAAGCATGTTCTCGCTTTTATCAAAGAGCATTACGCTGAAACCATCCATCTCGAAGATTTAAGCACCATTGCAGACTTGAGTAAGTATCATTTTTTACG